>NZ_JAAXLA010000001.1 GCF_012911935.1 Pseudonocardia acidicola
CCTCACCGCTCCTCACCCTGTCGTCCTGCGTAGGGGCTTCCCCGATTCCTCGGTGGCCGCCCGTTCGTAGCGTCGATCACCACGCAGGACGACAGGGTGAGGAGCGGTGAGGACGATGGGGTGGCTGGACGACATCGTTGACGGGGTCGGCGGCGCGGTCGACGCCGTGGGCGACGCGGCGGGTGACGTGGTCGACGCCGTGGGCGACGCGGCGGAGGACGTCGGCGAGGCGATCGGCGACGCAGCCGGGGCGGTCGGTGGGGCCGCGACGGACGTGGCCGACGGCGCCGTCGGCATCGTCACGGACGGCGCGGCGCTGCTCGGCGGCCTCGCGGAGACCGGCGTGGGGGTGATCTCGGACGCGGCCGAGTGGAGCTACGACGTCGGGACCAGCGTGATCGACCGGGCCGGTGAGGGCGTCGCGATCGTCAAGGACCAGATCGGCACCGGGTTCGAGCGCATCGCGGAGCCGATCCTCGGCGAGGACCTGGCGCGGGACGTCGGCGAGGCCGTCGGCGAAGGGGCAGTCATCTTCGCCACGGGCGGTGCCTCGGCCGCCGCCACCTACGGAATCGGCCAGGCAGCCGGTGCCGCCGGGGACGTCGCCGAGGACGTGGCACGCGACATCGGCGTGGACGGCGACATCGCCGACACGATCGGAGACATCGCCTCGGTCGGGGCCGGCGTGGGGATGGGCAGGGACGTCTACGCAGCGGCGGCCGACCGGGGTCTCGACCCCGGGGCCATCGCCGGTGACCTCGCGAGCTCGGCGGCGGATCCCCTCGTCGGGCAGGACGGTGGCGCCGCCATCGGCCGCTTCGCCGACGCCGCGACGGACGCCTACGGCGACGACGTGTCCGAGGCGTACTCCGACGGCGGGTTGAGCGCCTACGGCGGCCCCGCGCTCGACCCCACGAACCCCGCAGTGAACTCGATCCCGCATGCCCCGGCCTTCGACGCCACCCCGGAGCAGGAGAACGAGTTCGAGGAGTCCGCGCGTGAGGCGTTCGGCGAGACGATCGAGGCGACCTACGAGCCGATCGTCGGGCAGGAGGCCGCCGAGCGGATCGGCGAGGTCGCGCCCGACGTCGTCATCGAGGCCGTGAAGGCCGCCGCGACCGGCGGGGTCAGTGCCGTCGGGATCGGTGTCACGGCGGGGCAGACCGGCTACGAGGCGGCCACCGGCGAGTCGCCGGGCGAGAGCCTGGGCGACGAGATCGCGGACGCGCTGGAACCCATCCTCGGCAAGGAGGCCGCCGACGCCCTCGGCGACGCCCTCGGCAGTGCCGCCGATGCGGGGATCGGGTTCATCGGCGGCGGCGGCGACCTGTCGGACCTCGACCCGACGGACATCGACCTGTCGGACCTCGACGTCGACGACATCGACGACATCGTCGACGCCGTGCAGCCCGTCGTCTCCGGCACGTTGGGCGGAGCGACGGGCATCGATCCCACGAGCATCGACGGCGCGATCGACGGCGTCCAGGGCGGGGACCTGAGCGGTCTCGACGCGGACGACGTCGTCGATGCGGTCCAGCCCGTGGTCACCGATTGGGTCGGGGACAACACCGGCATCGGCCGCGAGACGCTCGACGACCTGGTCGACGGCGCCCAGCGCGGCGAGCTCGACCCGGGCGATCTGGGCCTCGGCGACCTCGTTCCCGATGAGCTCCGCGACATCCTTCCCGGCGATGTGGATCTCGGGAACGTCCTTCCGGACGACCTGGCGTCCGACGCCGAGGAAGCCGTCACTTCTGCCATCAGCTCCGCCATGACCGCCGCCGAGCCCGGCGGTATCCCCGCGGACGCCGCTCCGATCGGCTCCGTTCCCGACTGGGCCCATGAGATCACCACCGGCGTCGGCGGGAGGCTCGACCCCTCGCTGATCGGGGCCACCCGGGACATCGGCCCGATCTCCCTCAACCCGCAGCCGCTTCCGCCCGAGCCGCCGGACGGTGGCGAGGCCGGCATCATCATCGTGGGCGGATCCGACCCCGGGCCGGGCCTGCAGGTGCCGGACGGCCTCGGCCTCGGCGGTGTGCCCTTCCCGGTCGGTCCGGTGGACCCCGGGCCGGTGGAGTTGAATCCGCAGCCGCTTCCGCCGGAGCCGCCGGACGGCATCGACCTGGGGTCGGGCCTGCCCGGGTTGCGGAGCCTCGACCTCGGCGGTGTGCCTTTCCCGGTCGAGCCGCCGGCGAGGCTGGAGCCGCTGCCGCCCTCGCCGGAGGACTACTCGGCCTACGACGACTTCGGTTACGGCACGGTCCCGCCGGTTGAGCCACCGGATGGGCTGGAGCCGCTGCCGTCCTCGCCGGAGGACTACTCGGCTTACGACGACTTCGGTTACGGCAGCGTGCCCCCGGTCGAGCCGCCGGCGGGGCTGGAGGAGCACGGGGCGCCGCCGATGGAGGAGCCGGTGCGGGCCGACGAGGCGCCGCTGGTGCAGGAGGAGGCCGTCGAGGCTCCGGTGGCCGAGGAGCCGATCACCCGGGATTCCGTGGTCGAGGGGCCGGTCGCGGAGGCCCCGGCGGCCGAATCGCCGGAGCACGAGGAGCCGGAGCACGAGGAGCCGGAGTACGAGGAGCCGGAGTACGAGGAGCCGGTCGCCGAGGCCGACCCGATGCCCGAGCCGCTGGACGCCGAGGAGCCCGTGCACGCGGAGGAGGAAGCGGCCGAGCAGCCCGAGCACGAGTGCGAGTCCGACATGGACGCGGTCGGCTGACCGCACACCCCGGACGCGCCGGTGAGGAGGCCCCCTCCTCACCGGCGCTGCCGCAGCCACGACCGAGTCAAGAGGGGTCGCAATGCTAGGGGGTTCCCCGATTCGTCCCGAAGTCGATCTCCGTAGCGTCGGCGGCATGGGCGCCCTGGACGGCAGCAGGATCTCCGATGACATCGGCGTCGAGCTGGGGCCCGACCCGGAAGCCCACCTCGGCCCCGCTGCGCTGTCCGGCACGGCCGGGGTCCTCGCGGCCGGCCCCGAGGACGACGGTGCCGAGGACGGCATCTTCTACGGGACCGACCCGCTGGCCGGCGGGGGCGGGCTCGACGCCCAGGACGTTTCACTCGCAGAGGCGGCCGCGGACGACCTCCCGCCCGCCGAGCCGGACCTCGACGACTTTCCACCCGACGAGCCACCCCTCGACGCGGCACCGACCGTCGCGCCGCTCGTCGCCGACGCGCCGGGCGCGACCGAACTCGTCGCGGACCCACCCGCCGGCCCGGTGCCCGACCCCGAGGCGGAGGCCGAGCCGTGGGTCGACCCGCTGCCCGAGCCGCTCGACGACGAGGCGGAGCCGGACCGGGACGAGTCGCCCGCCGAGGCCGACCTCGACCTCGACTTCGACGAGATCGGATAGCCGCTGATGACCTACGCACTCGGCGTCGACCTCGGGACGACGCGCACCGCCGCCGCGGTCTACGAGGACGGGCAGGCCGCCGTCGTCACATTCGGCATGGACGCCCCGACCCTGCCCTCGGCGGTGTTCGCCGACGGCGACGGTGGTGTCCTGGTCGGTGACCAGGCCCTGCGCCGGGGGGCCGCGGACCCGACCCGCCTGGCCCGCGAGTTCAAACGCCGCATGGGCGACCCGGAGCCGCTCATCCTCGGCGGCATGCCCTGGCCCCCGTCCGCGCTCACCGCACGGCTGCTGGGGGCGGTGCTCGACCAGGTGAGTGAGCGGCAGGGCGGCCCCCCGGCCCGGGTCGCGCTGACGCACCCGGCGAGCTGGGGGCCGTACAAGACCGACCTCTACCTCGAGGCCGCCCGGCTCTGCGGTCTCGACGACGTCCGACTGCTCCCCGAGCCGGCCGCCGCGGCGCTGCACTACGGCAGCCGCAACCGTGTGCCCGCCGGGGCCACGGTCGCGGTGTACGACCTGGGCGGCGGCACGTTCGACGCGACCGTCCTGCGCAAGACCGCCGACGGCTTCCAGACGGTCGGCCGGCCCGACGGCCTCGAACGGTTCGGGGGCGTCGACATCGACGCGGCCGTGCGAGCCCACGTGCGCCGGGTGCTCGGCGACGCGCTGACCGGTCTCGACCCGGCCGACCCGGCGGCGGTCAAGGCCATGGCCCGGTTGCAGGAGGAGTGCGTGCGCGCCAAAGAGGCGCTGTCGAGCGATCTCGAGGTGTCGATCCCGGTTCTGCTGCCAGGACTGGTCACCGAGGTGCGCCTCACCCGAGCGGAGCTCGAGTCGATGGTCGGGCCGGTGCTCGGGGACACCGTGACGGCCCTGCGTCGGACGATGCGCTCGGCGACGGTCGAGGCGGAGGACCTCGCCGCGGTCCTGCTGGTCGGGGGCGGCTCCCGGATGCCCCTGGTGGCGCGCCTGGTGACCGAGGAGCTGCGCCGCCCGGTCGCGGTGGACGCGCATCCCAAGCATTCGATCGCGCTCGGTGCCGCGCTCGCGGCGGCAGGGGTGGACGCGGCCTCCTCGCCCGCCCCGCCGCCTCGTCCCGGTCCGCCGGGCCTGCCCGCGCCGGCCGGCCCTGCCGTCGTGGCCGCGGCGCCCGCCCAGGCCACGACGGCGACCGGCAGTGCCGTGCCCGCCGATGCCGCGTCCGGTCCCGGCCCGAAGGGCCTCCGGCTGGTCGGTCCCGGCCAGATCGGTCCCGGCCCGAACGGCCCTGGCCCGAACGGTCCCGGTCCGGATGGTCCCGGCCCGGATGGTCCTGGCGGGAACGGAACCAGCCCGATCGGCTCCGGCCCGGGTGTGCCTGCCGACGGCACCGGTCCGATCTCCGCCGGTCCGATCTCCGCCGGCCCGATCTCCGCCGGCCCGATGTCCGCCGGCCCGATCGGTGCCGGGCTCGTCGGCAGCGGCCCGAGCGGCGCCGCCGCGGCCGCACCGCGGCCCGCCGCCCGCCGCCCGCGCCGCGGTCTCGTCCTCGGGGCCGTCGCCGCCGCGCTGCTGCTCGTCGCCGGGGGCGTGACCGTGTTCATGCTGCTGGGCGACCGGTCCTCCGGGGACCCGGCCGGTTCGCCCGCCGCAGCCGGCGGCGGTGCGACCGGCAGCGGCGGGGCCGCCGGGGCCCCGCGGGTGGTCTTCACGAAGATCGAGCGTGACTCCGCCAACGGCGTGATCATCCAATTCCGGATCGACGGCGAGGCGCCCGCGGGCACCCCGCTGCCGCTGCGGGCCGACTTCTTCTACGACGACCAGCACCCGGAGTCGATCGGCGTCGACACGTACCCACGGTACGGCCGCTACGGAGGCCTCTACTACGGTGCGCAGCCGCCGGCCTTCGTGTTCCCGGACATCCCCTTCCGGAGGCCCGATGCCAAGCTGTGCGCCCTCGTCGCGGACGCGCACGACCTCGTCCTCGACCCGGCTTCCGCCGTCTGCGTGGCGGTACCCCGATGAGCGCCACCGTCGAGAGCGTCGCGGGCCTCGTGGCCGTCGTGGGCGAGGCGGCGCGCTCCGCGGGGCGCACCGACCTGGCCGAGCGGCTGGCGCGCGCGGAGGTCCGCCTGCGCACACCCGAGCGGCAGGTGCTCGTGATGGGCGACTACAAGCAGGGCAAGAGCTCGCTGGTCAACGCGCTGGTCGGAGCCGAGGTCTGCCCCGTCGACGACGACATCGCGACCTCCGTGCCCTGCATCCTCCTGCACGGGGACAAGGTCGCCGCCGCGCTCGCGGTGGACGGTGACGAGACCGAGCAGGGGCGGCCCGCGCTGCGCCCGGTCCGGCTCGCGGAGGCCCAGCGGGTCGCAGCCGGCGGTGCCGCCGACGGGGTTCGCTGGGTGCAGATCGCCATCCCCCGCGCACTGCTGCAGCAGGGCATCGCGATCGTGGACACCCCGGGCAGCGGCGGGATCGGCTCACCCGCCGCGGCGCTGGCGCTGGCGATGGCCGAGCGGTCGAGCGTCGTCGTCGCCGTCACCGACGCGACCCAGGAGCTGACAGCGGGGGAGCTGCAGTTCCTGCGCCGCGCCGCGGACACCGGCGCCCACGTGCTGCTGGCCCTGACCAAGACCGACCTCACCCGACACTGGCAGCGGATCGCGGAGATCAACCGCCGGCACCTCGACGAGGCGGGACTGGCCGGGATGCCGATCATCCCGACCTCGGCGACGCTGCGCCGGCTCGCGCTGCAGCGTGACGACCGCGAGCTCAACGCCCGGTCCGGTTACGCAGCGCTGACCCGTGAGCTGCGCGGGCGGGTCGCCTCGACCGACCCGGCCGCGCAGGCCCTGGACGAGGCCGAGGACGTCCTCACCCAGCTCGTGGAGCACTGCCGGGCCGAGCGTGCCGCGCTGCGGTCCCCGGAGGCAGCCGCCCGGGTGGCCACCGAGCTGGCCGAGGCCCGCCACCGCGCCGACCAGCTGCGCCGCGGCACCGCCCGCTGGCAGCAGGTCCTGGGCGACGGGATCAGCGCCCTGACCTCCGACGCCGAGTACGACGTGCGGACCCGGCTGCGCGCCGTGCTCAAGGAGATCGAGGACGCCGTCGACGCGGGCGACCCGGCCGAGACCTGGGACGAGATCCGCGAGCAGCTCGGCCGGCGCGTCGTCGAGGAGCTGGCCGCCCACCGCACGCTGCTCCAGGAGAGGGCGGCCGCCGTGGCCCGGTCCGTCGCCGAGCACTTCGCCGCCCGCGGCGCGGTGCTGGAGGTGGGCATCGGCGACGTCGGCGCGCGAGCCGCCGGCGACCCGGCCCTCGCGTCGGGTGACCTCGAGCTCTCCCGGGCGGGCATCGGCGGCAAGGCATTGACCGCCCTCAAGGGCGCCACGAGCAGCGTGATGATGTTCGGGCTGCTCGGCTCGCTCATCGGGTTCGCCGCGGTCAACCCGGTCACGATCGTCGCCGGGATCGGGATGGGGGCCAAGGCCCTCCGCGACGAGTCCAAGCGCCAACTGGCCCAGCGCCGCACCACTGCACGGACGACTGCCCGCAAGCTCGTCGACGAGCTGACGCTGGCCGAGACGAAGCTGACCCGCGACGCCGTCCGCGGCCTGCACCGCGAGCTCAGGGACGGTTTCACCGCCCGCGCCGAGGAGCTGCAGGCCTCGCTCGACGCCGCGGTCAAGGCCGCCCAGAAGGCGGGAACGACGGCCCAGACCGGCCGCGACGCGCGCACCGCCGAGATCGACGCGACGCTGCGCAGGCTGACTGCGCTGCGGACCGACGTCGGCAGCACGCGGACCGCCCTCGCCGCCGCCCCGCCGCGCGGGACGGCCGCCGAGGCCCGCACGACCACCGGGGTGACGCCGTGAGCCCGCTGATGACCGAACTCCGCCACCTGCTCGACGCGGCGGCACTGGCGTTCGCGGGCACCACCCGCGGCCAGGAGATCGCCGCCGTCCGCGCCCGGCTCGACGAACCGATGCGCATCGCGATCGCCGGACGGGTCAAGGCCGGTAAATCGACCCTGCTCAACGCGCTGGTCGGCGCCGAGCTCGCACCGACCGACGCCGGGGAGTGCACCCGGGTGGTCACCTGGTACCGCGAGGGCCCGGCACCGCGGGTGCTGGTCCAGCCCCACGGCGGCGAGCCGCTGCCCGCGGCCTACCGGCGGGAGAACGGCGCGCTGCAGGTGGACCTCGCCGGACGGTCGGCCGAGGACGTCGAGCGCATCCTGGTCGACTGGCCCTCGGCGGCGCTGCGGCCCTTCGCCCTGATCGACACGCCCGGGATCGACTCGGTCCACGAGGGCGTCTCGCGCCGCACCGCCCGCGCTCTCGGCGCCGGCGGCCGGGCCGGGGTCGCCGACGCGGTCGTCTATCTGCTCCGGCACGTGCACAGCGCCGACCTCAACTTCCTGGAGGCCTTCTCGGCGGACCGCAGCACCGCCCCGTCGCCGGTGCACTGCGTGGGCGTGCTGTCCCGGGCCGACGAGGTCGGGGCGGGGCGCCTCGACGCCATGGAGTCGGGGATCCGGGTCGCCGAGCGCTACCGGCGCGATCCCCGGCTGCGCGGGCTGTGCTCGACCGTGCTGCCCGTCTCGGCGCTGCTCGCCCAGGGCGGTGCGACGTTCACCGAGGACGACGCGGCCGCGTTGGCGGCACTCGCCGGCGCGGACCGGACGGTCGTCGACGACCTGCTGCTGGACGCGACCACGTTCGCCGGGCCGACCCCGGCCGACCCGGGCGGGGTGGGCCCGCAGGTGCGGCGGCACCTGCTCGACCGGATCGGCGTGTTCGGGGTCCGCCTGGCGCTGCACCTGCTCCGGGAGGGGCGGGCTCGGGGCGCGACAGAGCTCGGCCGGGCACTGGTCCGGGCCAGCGGGCTGGACGACCTGCGCCAGGTGCTGCTGAACCGCCTCGCGCCCCGCCGGGACCTGCTCAAGGCCAGGGCCGCGTTGCGGGCGCTGGATGACCTGCTCCGCGAGCACCCGGAGGACCCGGCGGTGCAGGCGCTGGCGGCCCGGCTGGAGGCGCTGACCGCCGGTGCGCACGAGCTCGCCGAGGCGGGCCTGCTCAGCGTGCTCCGCCGGGCGGAGCTCGACCTGTCCGACGGCGAGATCGACGCCGCCGAGCGGGTGCTCGGCGCGCACGGTCCCGACCACACGGCGCGGCTGGGCCTGGACCCCTGGTCCGCGCCGCAGGTCGTGGCCGCCGCCGCGCGGGCCGAGCTCGAACGCTGGCAACGCCGCAGCGAGAGCCCGTTCGCCGGTCCCGACACCGTGCGAGCGGCGCGGATCCTCGTCCGGTCCTGCGAGGCGGTGACCCGGCAGGCTGAGCAGGCCCACGCCGCCGGCGCGGGGTGAGCGCTCGGTCGGGGACGATGCGGGCCGCCACGTCACCTGGTGGCGTCGCCGGACCGGGGCGGCTGGCCGCCGGCCGGCATCGCTGCGGGAAGATGCGTAGTGCGCTACGCGTGACCGCCGGCGGCGCCGCCGGGACGATCTCGCTGTGGCGAACGGGCGCTGGTGGCTGACTCGGATGGGCATCGTGGTGCTGCTCCTCGCCACCGGCTGCAGCGCACCGGGCGCCGTGGGGGACACCCCGTCCGACGACGCGACGACCCGGCTCTACGGTCACGCCGCCAAGGAGCGGCCGGTGGGCTTCACCTACCAGCCCGACGTGGTGGTGGTCGGCGGTGGCGTGAACCCGGTTCACTCGGCCGGCGCGGACGGCCTGACCTGGGTGCTCGACGGTGACGCCCCTGGTGTCGACGACCTCCGGCCGGGAAGTGTCATGTTCGCGACCAGCCGCGCGGTGGGCCGCGTCGTCGAGCTGACGCCCACCGGCGACGGGGACGTCCACGTGCTCCTGGCGCCGGTCGAGCTCACCGAGGTGATCCGGGACGGCCGGCTGCGCATCGACACCGCGATCGACCCGTCGCAGATGCAGTTCCAGGTGATTCCGGACCGGCCCGGGGCTCTCGCCGATCCTGAGGCCGACCCCGAACCCGGCTTCCCCGGCACCGGGCCGATCGTGCGGCCGTCCGCCTTCCGTCCTGGTGGTCCGGCCGTCGCGGCCGCGGCCGCGTCCCGGCCGCTCCCGCCGCCGGTGAAGAACGGGGCGGAGGTCGGCGTCGGCAGCTGGATCGTCAAGACCGCCTACAGCGCAGGCAAGCTCGAGCTGAAGGTCGGCACCCCCGCGACCGACCGGCTCAAGGTGTTCATCGACCTCGCGATCGGCGTCCGGAACCTGCGGCTGCGCACCGACACAACGATCGCGAACGGCCGGGTCGGCTCGTTCGACGCCGCACTGGAGGGCCTGGAGTCGATCGCGGTCGACATCGCCGCCGGCGCGGCGGGCGGCGCGTCCGACAACGGCAAGGTCCGCATCGAGCTACCGGTGGACAACACGCTCTACATCCCGGGCGAGGTCCCGACCGTGCTCAACGTCAAGTCGAAGCTGATCGTCATCACCGCCTTCGGTGGGCGCAACGACACGCTCACGGCGGGTGGGGTGTGGACGGTGAAGGGCGCGCTCGGGATCTCCGGGGGTTCCCTGACGGTCCCCGAGTTCGGCGTGCAGAGGAGCATCATCGACTCCATCACCGGGATCTCCCTGGCCCCGGTCGGGTTGGTGTTCGCCGCCGAGCAACGGGTGCTGGTCGGCATCGGCGTCCCGGGCTTCGCCGCGGGCCCCTACCTCAAGCTTTCGTTCTCCGTCGGCGTGACGAACGGGTCGGCCCTGGGCGTCCCCTACGCCCGGTGCGTGAACGCGGCGCTCGACATCAAGGGTGCCGCGGGGCTCGCCCTCGGGATCAGCGACCCGACCCTGAGAGAACTGCTCCCGAAGCTGCCGGGCTGGGTCAAGCCGAAGGTGGAGCTCACGACCGAACGGGAGAGTTCGATCGCCAGCCGCAAACAGACCCTGCCGCAGTCCCCGATCTGCCTCGCAGGATCGACCTGAGGAGAACCGTGGCGCATGCCCACCGTCTCGCGCACCGGCTGTGCGCGCTCGCGCTGCTCGGCGCCGTCGCCGGCTGCCAGTCGCCGACGCCGGGGCCGGCGGCCCCCGAGCCGGGCGCAGCACGCTCGGCCGCGTCGGAGCCGACCGGCCTGCTCGACGTCCCGGGACAACCGGCCGACGACGGCGCGGGAGCCGCACCATCCAACCTGGACGCCTGCAGCCTGCTGACCCTGCCGGTCGCCGAGGAGACCGTCGACCGACGCACCACCCTCGAGTGGGTGGACAACGCGATCGGGCCACAGCGGTGCCTGTACGGCCAGACCGGCACCGACCCGGACTCCGAGTACAGCGTCCGGCTCGACCTGCTCGCGCACACCGAGGGTTCCCTCGCGTTCGCGCGGGAGACCGCGACCCAACCCAACGTGGTCGTTGCCGACGAAGCGGGGCTCGGAACCGGCGCCTACTCCGCGGTGAACGTCACGTTCGCCGAGGTCGGCTGCACCGCAGGCGGCGTCGACCACCTGGTCACGGTCGGCGCGCCGGCGACCCCGCCCGGGGTGATCGAGGCTCATGCCGCGTTCGCCCTGGAGAAGGCCCGGCAACTGGCCGGCCGCTACTGCTCCTGAGCATCCCGTAGCCGCTCGTCCGGCACGCCGGCCACCAGCGCGGCCAGCGCGGCCCGGTCGCCCACCCCGAGCTTCGTGCACGCCCGGTAGACGTGACCCTCCACGGTGCGCACCGAGATGCCGAGCCGCAGCGCGATCTCCCGGTTCGACAGCGGGGCGGCCGCCAGGGTCGCGACCTCCCGCTCCCGTTCGGTGATCGGGAAGGGCCGGGCGGCCGCGACCAGCGCCGGGGTGCGCGCTCCCTCGCAGGACGCGGCCAGCAGCGCCGCCCGCCGGGCCGCAGCGGCCTGTCCGCCCAGGTCATGACGCTGCCGGCACAGCTCGGCGGCCTGCGCGGCGGCCTCGGCGGCGGACAGCACCACGCCGGCGCTCTCGAACCGTTCCGACGCGAGCAGCAGCGCCTCGACGTCACCGTCGGCCAGCGCCCGGGCGTGTTCGGCGGCGGCCGGCGCACGCGGACCGTCCACACGGCGGGCCAGCTCCGCCAGCCGGGCAGCCTGCGCACGGTCCCCGAAGCCGACCGCGGTCTGCCTGGCCAGCACCTCCACGGCCCACTGTCCCGACCCGGCGGCCTGCGCGGCAGCCCGCCGGGCCCGCTCGACCGCCAGGCTGACCGCACCTTCGGCCGCGGTCGCCCAGGCTTGCGCCAGGGTCAGCCGCGGCTCCTCGAACCGGATACCCGGGTGCCGGCCCTGCTGAGCCCGACGCACCGCCTCGCGGGCGCCGTCGACGTCGCCGCACATGCCCAGCGCGTGGGCCAGCGTGGTCTCCAGAATCGTCGTCCAGCCCCCGCCGGAGCCCGGGAAGTGCGGGCGGAACTCGGCGAGCAGCCGCGCCGCCGGCCCGGGGCGGCCCTCGACCAGGGCGAGCCAGCCCTCGAGGACCGGCAGGAACAACGACAGGAACCTCCCGGTCAGCGACGCACCGAGCTCGGCGATGCGCTCGCGCACCAGGCCCGGCCGCCCGGCCAGACCCAACCCGAACAGCTCCCAGTAGGCGATGTTGACCTGCAGCGCGGCCGTCTCCGGTGCCCGCAACGCGGCGGCGACGGCCCGGCCTGCCAGCGCCGGGGCCTCGTCGTGCCGGCCGGTGAGGGTCAGCACCCCGAGCAGCGCCCAGGCCGCGTATGCCTCGGCCTGCGGCAAGGTCCGCCCCGCGTCGAGCACCCGTCGTGCCGCTCGCTCGGCGTCGGCCAGCCGGTCGCCCCCGACGGCCAGGTGGGCGCGCATGCCCTGCATGTCCAGCGCGGCGGCCGGCGAGACCCGCTCCACGTCGGCGAGCACCGCTTCGGCATCGTCGAGCCGGTTCAGGATGTAGTACAGGTTGGACGCCCGGGCGTGGGCGACCCGTACCCGCTGCTCCTCGGTCGTGGCCAGAGCCGCCGCAGCGGCGTACTCCTGCTCGGCCTCCGCCGCGCGGAACTGCCAGCCCAGGGTGAAGGCCAGCGTCAGCTGCGGGTCGAACGCCGGTGCCGCGGCGCAGGACCCGCGGAGCAGCCGCTCGGCCAGCGGCAGGTCGGTGAGCTCCAGGGCACGGGCGGCTGCCGCGAACAACAGACCCGGTTCGGGGGCCAGGTCGCTCTCCAGGGCGAGCACCGCGCGGCGCAGCACGTCACCGGCCTGCCACCCGCCGGGGGCGGCCATCGCCTCGACGAGGATGCCGCGCAGCCGCCGGGCCCGCATCGGTCCGCTGCGCGCTCGCAGCACCTCTCCGTAGAGCGGGTGCGCCAGCCGGGCCTCCCACCGGGGTCCGGTGGTGTCGACGGTGACCAACCCGCGCGCGACCGCGTCCTCGACCTCGACCGGCCCGACCACCTTCTCGAGCAGCGGCACGCCGAGCGGCTCGCCGATCGCCAGCAGTTCGAGCACCTCGCCCACCCCGGGCGGCTGCGCACCGATCCGGGTGTCGATCAGCTCGGCGAGCGCGGGAGTGATCCGCGGCGCATCGGCCCAGTGCCACACCCCCGCGGTCTCGACGAACCGGCCGGCGGCGAGCTCGCCGTCGACCAGGTGCCGCAGCCACAGCACGTTCCCGGCAGTCACCGCGTGAAGCCGGCGGATGCTGTCGCCGTCGAGCCGACCGCCGAGCACCGCGCCGACCAGCGCCCCGGTCTGCTCACCGGTCAACGGCGACAGGTCGAGCCGGGCCAGCAGGCCGTCCTTCCACAGCGCGGTCACCGCGGCCGGTGCCGGGGCCCCGGTGCGGACCGTGACCACCATCGGAGTCTCGCCCGCCACCGCCAGCTGGTGCAGCAGCGTCGCCGAGACGTCGTCGAGCAGGTGTGCGTCGTCCACGCCGAGCACGGCGTGGGAGCGCATGCGCAGCGCGGCGTGTGCGGCGGCCAGTGGTAGTGCACCGGTGGCCCCGCTCAACTCCTCGCCCAGCACCGGCACGAACGCGGCCAGCGGAACCTCCCGGGACGATTCCGTCGCGGCCACCCAGCGCACCCGGTCCGGGGTACGGTCGGCCAGCGCTGCGCGGGCCAGCCGGGTCTTGCCGACACCGGCCGGCCCGGCGAGCACGACCCCGCCGGCCCGGCTGAGTGCCCCGGCCATCGACCGCAGCTCCGCCTCGCGTCCGGTCAGCGGCCATGCAGTGCCATCCGTGCTGATCACCAGAGGAGTCTGCTTCGCCAGGGGGATCCACCGGAAGGCCGAGTCCGGAACGAACAGGTACCCCGCTACGCAAGACGGCGCGACACGGCATGGGACATCGTGGGCCCACCATCCGTCCCCCCGACCGGAGGCCTCCCCATGACCGATCCGCGCTGCCCGATCCCCAGCCGGGCGACGCTCCCCCGTGGCGTGCTCGTACTCGTAGTCCTGCTCCTCGCACTGGCCGGGTGCGGCGGGACCGCGGCTCCGCAGGCAGCCGGCGTGAACCCGGGCGCCGGGGTCCCGGAGATCCCGGAGATCCCGCAGGTCCCGGGGGTCCCGGCCGAGCCGCCGATCGACGTGTGCCGGCTGCTCACCTCCGAGGAGGTGACCGCGGTGATCGGCGCGCACAACGGCGGCCGGCTGGACCCGGGGATCGGGGCCGGATCGTGCTACTGGCGCAACGACGAGACCTACTCGTCGATCACCGTCAGGATCGGGCGGGCGGGTACCGCGCCCGGCGACCGGTTGCCCGAGCCGGGGGACTACGGCCCGACCGAGCCCGGGCCGGCGGGCATCCGGTTCGCGCCCAACAACGTCGCGGAGTTCGCCGTCGACGGCCGGGCCTGCGACCTGCAGGTGGTCACCGACGTGATGACCGACGCCGACCGGCCGACGGCGGCCCGCATGATCGGGCTGGTCCGGGACCGGCTGTAGACACCACCTGACGTCGCCGGTGATAACGCCGGGCCCGAGCGGCCAGATCCCGATCGGACGGGTCGACCGTCGAGAGGCATCAACAATCATGCCCGGCGGGTGAGGACCGTGGTCCCGTCGCCCACCAAGGATGGGGCACACGCCGTCGGTGGTCCGCGCGAGTGGGGGCCGCCCGCTCCTGGCCGGCACGCGGATCACGTCATCGCCAGCGGTCACGGGATGGACGGATCGCGGTCAGATCAGACGATCGGAGGGGACTGCGGTGGGGACGACAGTCCGGATGGCGTGATCGTCGGCGGCGGATCCGCCGGGGCGAGGGTGCCCATCCTCCCACGAGGGCGTTCCCGGCCCCTCCGCTCGGGAGGGCGCCGAGTCGCCCTTACCGGGTCACCGGCTCCGACACGTTCCTCGTGATCGAAGGTGATGCCGATCTGGAAAGCTCGGCAGCGGTCACAATCGGCATGAGTCGAGCAAGGTTGCCACGCCTGGCCGTCGTCGAGCTGATCCACCATCACCGCGACGCCGAGGAAGACCGCTCGGAGGCCGTCACCAAGACCGCAGCACCACGAGCCTGACTATCGGCCTCGATCCGGTCGTCGATCACAGAACACGGTCGGCAGGAGCTAAGCGGTAACGGTGGTCCGTACCGTCCCGAGGTAGCCACCGCAGCCCAGAGATGGAGGAGGCCTGGAAGCCGATGGATGCGACGCCGGAGGAGATCAGGACGCTGGTTCGGCGGCTGGAAGACATAATGAACTCGCGGGAGCTTGATCTCCTCGACGACGTCGTCGCGGAAGACTTCGTCCGGCATTGCGAGGCCACCCCGGATTTCAAGGTCCGCAGTCGCGAGGAGTTCAAGGAGTTCTTACGGCAGAATACCGTCGCGTTCCCGGACAATGTTCAGACTTTCCACCAGATCATCGTCGAGGGCAACCTGGCGGGCTTTTGGGTGACGTACGAGGGCACGCAGACTGGCCAGTTCGGCCCATTACCGCCATCGGGTCGGAGGGCCCGGTTTGACTTTGGCGGCTACCTCCGGGTCGAGAACAGCAAGCTTGCGGAGATCTGGCTGACTTGGGACAACATGACGATATTGGGCCAGCTGGGTTTCCTCCCGGCTTCTCCATGAGAGAGCGGGCGGTGCACACGCGGTCGCACCGGCCGCTTCTGCCGTAGTTGACCACACCGGCCGACAGTCTTCGACACCGACCCGCGGCCGGCTACTGTCTCCGGGCGCGGCCAGCCGTCTCGCCGAGATGCACGGGCGCGACCGGGGCACCCGCGGGCATCAAGCTGAGCGGGCCGTCCGTGCGTCGAGCCCGAGCATGGCCAGCAGTTCGGTGCAGTCGTCGAGATCGATGGCGCGGCCGGCGACGACGCGTGCTGCCTGCCTGCTCTGGGTCGTGCAGCTGCTCTGATAGGCGGCTTGAGCGTCGGACCAGCTGGACCTGCCGTCGTTGTCGATTCCGTGTCGAGCCGAGCTCATGGGATTCTCCTCCGGCCGGCCGCGGCGGTCGTCAGGCGTGGTGGAACCTGGCCCGGGACCGTGCGAGGCAAACGCCAGGCGGCAACCTGCACGGCACATGCCGTCCACTGGGTAACGATGCCCGCCCAACCTGACTCGACCAGAGTACCTGTGATCAAACTCCGCGGCGGGACGAAGCGGCGAGCGGCCTCTGGGAGCGCCGACGCGGCAGCGCCGAGCGGCGGATTGAGCTTCCCCGGGTAGCCCGGAGACCGGTGATCATGGCCGTCGGGCCGTGGAGTCTCTGTGGCAGGACCGAAGAAGCACCCCGATGTGCTGCGCGAGCGTGCTGTGCGGCCCGGTCGACCGTGCCCGACCAGGCTCCGAGCACCATCTGATCACCGAAACGCATGGCATCCCCCTCGCGGTGTCGCTGACCGGCGGCAACCGCAACGACGTCACCCGGTTCATGCCGCCGGTCCAGGCCGTCCCGCCGGTATGCGGCCGCCGCGGCACCGACACGGATCCGGGCTCGGCGTCCACCGCTGGGTCGTCGAGCAGAGCATCGCGCTGCTGCACTGGTTTCGCCGACTGCGCATCCGTTGGGGAACCGCGACGACATCCACGAGGCTTCGTGAGTCTGGCCCGCGGCATCATCTGCTGGCGCCGCCTGAAGAAGTCTCGGAGACTGCTAGGGGCACAGTTCAAGAAGGGCTACATCGCAGAGCAGGGCCAGTCGCCACAGACGATCGGCTACTCCCTGACGGATTCGCCCGTCGGTCTGGCGGCGACGGCCTCACCCGGGGCGGGATCCTCGACAGCATCACGCTGTAGTTGGTGACGGGCACCGCGGCCCCGGTGACCGGCTGGCTGCCGCCGGGGTCTCGTTCCCGGTCGCCTTCACGGTGTTCCCCGGCGAGATCTTCCAGGCGCCGCGCAGCTGGGCCGAGAGGGTCTACCCCAACCTCATCCACTTCAACATCTACTTCAACGAGGCCGACCGATGAGGCACTTCGCCCGCGTGGAAGGAGCCGCAGCTCTTCACAGAAGAGCTGCGGCGCAGGCTTCCGGTCGCTCCACTGCCCCGTCAGGACACCAACGAGTCGAAGGAAACAAGACCGATGTCCAGCAGCCCCAGCCGACGAATGAAGATCGGCGACTTCCTGCTTCGCCGTCTCGAGGAGGCCGGCGTCAGGCACCTGTTCGGCGTCCCCGGCGACTTCAACCTCGAGCTGTTGCAGCAGCTCCAGGACACGGGCACGCTGAAATGGATCGGCACATGCAGCGAGCTGAATGCGTCCTATGCCGCGGACGGCTATGCGCGGCTGAACGGCCTGGGCGCGCTCCTGGTGACGAACGGCGTCGGCGCCCTGAGCGCGATCAACGGTGTCGCCGGCTCCTACAGCGAGCACGTCCCGGTCATCTGCATCTGCGGATCGATACCGCTCAGGTCCATCGACCGTGGCCTGGGGATGCACCACACCATGGCCGACGGGACCTGGGACCGCTTCCTCGGCGCCTACGCACAGGTGACCGCCGCGCAGGCCAGGCTCACCCCACACAACGCGGTCACCGAGATCGACAGGCTGATTCTCACCGCCTGGCGGGAGAAGCTCCCGGTGTACATGGAGCTGCCGTCCGACATCGCCTACCTCGACATCGAGGTTCCGGCAGCCCCGCTCATGCTCGCCGAACCGCCCAGCGACCCGGAACGGCTGCGTTCGTGCATCGCCGCGATCGCGGGGCGACTGTCCGCCGCCACGTCGCCGGCGATCCTGGTGGATCTGGACGCGGACCGGTTCGGCGTCGCATCCGAGGTGATGGGGCTGGCCGACAAGATGCAGGTTCCAGTGGCAATGATCAACACAGCCAAGGCAGTGATCGACGAGACGTTCCCTCATTACCTTGGCATCTACAACGGCAAGGCAAGCAAGCCGCACGTACACGAGGCGATCGAGTCCAGCGACTGCCTGCTCTCCATCGGCTACCGGCCGATCGAGGTGACCACGGGCGACGTCACGGCGTCGCTGCCCGTCGACACGATCCGCGCCCGCGGCCACTCAGTGGACGTCGGCGATGACAACTATCAGGCGGTGACGCTCAAGGAAGTCCTCCGCGGCGTCATCGACGCGGTCCCGCACGTCAGCAACCGCACTCCGCGCCATGTTGCGGCAGCGGCGGCGAGCACCCACGCCGACGGCTCGGCCAAGCTGACTCAGGCTGCCTACTGGCAGGCCATCCAGGGCTACATCCGGCCCGGGGACGTCCTGTTGGTCGACAATGGCACGTCATACGCCGTCTTCGGCCTGAACCTCCCGCCGAAGTGCACCTTCGTCGGGTCAGTCAACTGGGGGTCGATCGGCTACTCGGTCGGCGCCCTGCTCGGCACACTGACCGCAGCGCCGGACCGTCGTCACCTGCTGTTCGTGGGCGATGGCTCGTTCCAGCTCACGGCGCAGGAGCTGTCGACCATTCTGCGACACGACCACAAGCCGGTGATCTTCCTGATCAACAACGGCGGGTACACCATCGAACGCGGCTACCTCGGCAAGACCGAACACTACAACGACATCGCCAACTGGGCCTATGCCGATCTGCCGAAGGTGTTCCGTCCCGACACCTCGGCGCGATCGTTCGTCGTCAAGACCAGCAGGGACCTGCAAAACGCCCTCAGCGCGCCGAACGACACGATGATTTTCGTCGAATCAATCATGGACCCCTACGACGCTCCCGCCGCGGTCATCAGCAGCAGCAACAGCGGGGCCGACATCGACTACGGGCCTCGCGGCCCGCAACACCGCGGCAACGTGCAGCTCCGGCCAGCCACCTACGACGGTTGATCCGCAAGCACGGACAACAGCGCAAGACACCCGCTCATTCCGGACCCAACCAGCTCATTCTGTTCAGGACCTATGAGAGCCGCAGATCGTCCGGGGCCCCGCCGGCGACGGCGGCAGCCCTGCGAGCGGATGCACGGTCTCCCCGTCATGAGCGTCGGATGCCGGAGTGCTGAGCGCTCATCGTGGCGGCCCAGCGTGGGCCGAGGACGGCAGGGCCAGATCCATCGCGAGGGTGCCGGTGGGGACCTGTACCCACACGGCATGAGGCATGTGGATCTTGGAGGTGGCGATGAGCTGGTAAGTCCCGGCAGCGGGCGCCTGGAGGGCGAAGGCCCCACGGTCGTCGGCATGGCCGTGTGCGGCTTGCCGCCCGGAGCTGTCGATCAGTGTCAGCACGACGTCGCCGACGCCGGTCCCGTCCGGCCCGTGCAGGACCCGGCCGTGCACCGTGGCCTCCGGCCGCTTCCGGATCACCTCGGTCGGGGCAGCCGGCGCCGCCGGCGCGTCCGAAGTCGGGGCGGCGGCCGGTGCGGTGCGCGGGTGCGGGATGAGCAGGTCGGCCAGCCCGACGAGCAGCGCGAGGACGACCAACCCGACCGCGCCGAGCAGGCCGCGGCTGATCGCGCTCGACCAGTCTCCGGCCGATGTCGTGAGCTGCCCGAAGAACACCGCCCCGACCGCCGCGATGCCGACTGCTGATCCGATCCGCTGGCCGGTCTGCAGCACGCCCGCAGCGGTGCCGCCCTCGCGGGGTGGGATCTGCTCCAGTGCGAGGGTCTGGTTGGGGGCGATGACCAGCCCGCTGCCGATTCCGGCGAGCAGCAGCGGACCGGCGAGCGCCCAACCGACGCTCGAGCCCAGGTCCAGCCGCAGGACGAGGTCCGCCCCGGCGAGCCCGACGGCCACCACGAGCGTGCCGATCACCACGAGCGGCTTGCCGAACCGGCCGACGATGCGTCCCCCGATCGCCGAGGAGCACGACGAGCCCAGCGCGAACGGGGTCAGCGCAAGGCCGGCCTGGAGCGGGGTGTAGTGCAGGCCTTGCTGGAAGAAGAGGGTGAGCACGAAGAAGATCGCGGTGAATCCGGCGAAGTAGAACAGGCCGAGCGTGGTGCCCGACGCGTAGCTGCGGGTGCGCAAGAGGCCGAAGTCGACGAGGGGATGGCCCACGCTGCGCCGATAGCGCCGTTCCCAGGCGACGAAGCCGACCAACAGCGCCGCCGCCACCACCAGCAGCCACCACGGCGCCGAACCGGGGTCCTGCTCGGCCAGCACCAGGGGGAACATCAGCGCCACGACGCCGAGGCCGAGCAGCAGTGCTCCCACCAGGTCCAGCGGGCGGCGCGGCCCCGTGCTCTCGTCTCTCGGCAGCAGTACTGGGCTCAGCGCCAACGCGAGCACCCCGATCGGGACGTTGACGTAGAACACCCAGCGCCAACCGTCGGCCGGTCCGCCCCACTGCAGCAGCAATCCACCCAGCAGCGGCCCGATCGCGGTGGAAACTCCGATCGCCGCGCCGAACAGGCCGAAGGCGCGCCCACGTTCCCGGCCGCGGAACAGTTGCTGGATGAACCCGATGACCTGCGGGTTGAGCAGCCCGGCGGCGGCGCCCTGAACGAGGCGTGTGATCACCAGCCAGGTCGGGGACATCGCGAGACCCGCCGCAGCGCTGGTCGCGGTGAACAGCGCGAGCCCCGCGACGAACATCCGCCGCCGCCCACGGTCGTCGCCGAGGCGCCCGGACGGGACGAGGACGAGGCCGAAGGTCAGCGCGTACCCGGAGACGACCCACGACAGCTCCGCGGACGATGCCCCGAGCCCGGACTGCATCGACGGCAGCGCCACGTTGACGATGCTGACGTCGAGCAGGCTCATGAACCCGGCGATCAGGCAGATCGCCAACGCGCGCCACCGGCGCGGGTCGGGCTGCTCCTCGGTGCTGCGCATGACGACGAGTCTTCCCCACGCGGCAACGATCCGCGTGCAGACGGCAACGTGGCCGGCTTCACGACATCGCCGTCGTCGAGGAGGAGGCCGTCGAACTGCGCGGCGCTGCCTCCATCAGGTCCGCCGTCACAACCGCCCCGGGCAGTGCCCACGCCGGCCCGTGCGATCGGGAACCGGGGCGAGCAGGGCCGTCACTCCGGCGTGACCTCCGCCATCTCCGACCACGCCGCACCGTCGATGTCCTGGTAGTTGATCTTCGGTCGTTCCGTGATCATGGCCGGCATCCAGGCGAAGAACTTCGTGGCGTGCTCGGTGGCCACGTGTGCCGATCCCGCGTCGGAGTCCGCGAACGTCTCGACGATGACGAACTCGTTCGGCTGCTCACCGTTCTCGTAGTAGTCGAACGAGACGTTGCCGGGCTCCTGCCGCACGTCTGCGGTGTACTGCTTGATCCCGGCCAGCCACTCATCGCGCTTCTCGGGACGGATCTGAGCCTTGAGGACGATGAGAATCACGAACGCCTCCCGCGGAGTCGCGACGGTCTCCCCGGTCGGCCACGACGGCCCCGGGCCTGGCGCGCAGTCTTCCACACCGGAGATCGGGGGCCGTCTCAATCGTCGACATTCCCGGCGCGTCCGGTCAGCGCGCCCGAACGGGCGGGGTGCTGTCACTGCTCGCCGGCCGACGGGGCGGACCTCATCGTTCCCCGGCCCAGCTCGATTACCGGTCGTCGGCCGTGGCCCACCTATGCTGCGGGCATGTCGTCGACCGCCGCGGGGGACGCGCACCGCAACTCGGCGCGCACCGCCGCCCTGACCGGCCTCATCAGCCACGTCGGCGGCGGACGGCGTCCGTTCGTCGACGCCACCGGAACCTCGGTGGCGCTGCCCGCCCGGATCCGCCGCCTCGTCGCCACCGACCCCGTGGTCGGTGCCTTGCTGCTCGACCTGGGTGCGCCGCTGGCCGGGTGCGCCGGGGACCTGGCCGGCGTCGAGCCGCTCGGCGCGCCGCGCGACCCTGACCCGGGCGCCGTCGCCGGCCTGCGACCGGACCTGATCGTGACCGGCGCCGTCGACCGGGTCCACGACCTGGTCGATGTGCGACTGCTCGGCGCTCTGCGGGGCGTCGCGCCCGTCGTGGCGGTGGACGTCGCCTACCGGACGGCGGCCGTGGCGGACCTGCGTGCCCTGCTCGGCGTGGTCGTCGAGCGCCGCGGCCCCGCACCCGCTCTCGATCGCCCGCCCCGCGAGTGACGCGGCCGCAGCCCTGAGAGCGCCACGGCAGGGGTTTCGTCCCGCGACGTCACCGCGTCAGCCGCCCGGGACACGGGCGGAATTCGCCGAAGGGTTGACGGCCAACGGGAGATGCGGATGCGCTGCTACGGAAACGTGTCGGCGTCGGTAGCAGCGAGTTCAACACGCGGCGCCGCATGGTCGGCAATTTTCCGCGGTTCGAGCGGAAGGTGGATACGAAGGAGATTCTCGGGTCCGAAGAAGCGGGCATGACGAACCGGGTACGCAAGAAGGGCGCACTCTCCCGGGCTCGCATGCTTCTCGCGCCAAGCAGGGGTGAAGAGGCGAAGACCGCAGGAGGCCGACGAGTAGACGTCGGCGCAGATGTTCCATCGCGTCCGCGGGGCGCGGATCAACTTCTCCGATACCGCCGACGTCTGCGCCGGTGGCGCCTCGGAGGAGACCCTCGTGCCTTCAGGGCGCGGCCGCCGATGACGCTACTGCGCGCGGCACAGCTGAACGACGCCCCGGCGATTGTGCACCGATTGGGCCTTTGGCGCCCCGGGTGCACCGACGGACAATCTGCAGATGCCGTCCCGCGGCCGGGCGGCGACACCCACCACGCCGGCCCGGGAGACGTCTGATGACCGCGACCGATGACATCCCCGTGACGACGACCGGCACCGTGCGCGCGGCGTGCCCGCATGACTGTCCCGACACCTGCGCGATGCTGGTGACGGTCACCGACGGCCGGGCCGTCGAGGTGCGCGGCGATCCCGGGCACCCGTTCACCCGCGGCGGCCTGTGCGTGAAGGTCAACAACTACGTGGACAAGGTGTACAGCCCGGACCGGGTGCTGTACCCGATGCGGCGCACCGGCCCCAGGGGCAGTGGCCGGTTCGAGCGCATCTCCTGGGACGCGGCGCTGGACGAGGTCACCTCGCGGTTCCGGGCGACGATCGCCGAGCACGGCCCCGAGGCGATCATGCCGGTCAGCTATCTGGGCACCGAGGGCATCCTGAACGGGCTCAACGTCGGCGACCCGTTCTTCAACAAGCTCGGCGCGACGATCGCCGAGCGCACCTACTGTGACTCCGGCGCCTGCACCGCCTACACGATGACCATCGGCGCCACCGCGGGCGTCGACCCGGAAAGCCTCGTGCACTCCCGCTACATCGTCATCTGGGCCTGCAACATGATGTCGACCAACCTGCACCTGTGGCCGTTCGTGGCCGAGGCGCAACGCCGTGGCGCGAAGGTCGTGGTGATCGACCCGGTCAAGCACCGTACGGCCAAGTACGCCGATTGGCACATACCGATCCGGCCGGGCACCGACGGCGCACTGGCACTGGCCATGATGCACGTGATCATCAACGAGGGCCTGACCGACGAGGCCTACGTCCGCGACCACACCGTCGGCTACCCCGAGCTCGTCGAGCGCGTCCAGC
The DNA here is from genome assembly GCF_012911935.1 of Pseudonocardia acidicola. Classification (GTDB taxonomy): domain Bacteria; phylum Actinomycetota; class Actinomycetes; order Mycobacteriales; family Pseudonocardiaceae; genus Pseudonocardia; species Pseudonocardia acidicola. The sequence continues at coordinate 23,182 of NZ_JAAXLA010000001.1, forward strand.
AGTACACCCCGGAGTGGGCGGCGACCCGGACCGGCATCCCGGCGTCGGACATTCGCACCCTGGCCCGCGAGTACGCCACCACCGAGCCCTCGATGATCCGGATCGGGGTGGCGATCGAGCGTCACGCGGGCGGCGGGCAGACGGTGCGCTCGATCGCGTGTCTGCCCGCGCTGGTGGGTGCATGGCGGAAGGTCGGCGGCGGCCTGCTGCAACTGCCGCTGTGGGCGTTCCCGGTCAACTGGGGCGCCCTGATGCACCCCGAGCTGGCCACGCCGGGCACCCGGGTGGTCAACCAGTTCCTGCTGGGCCGGGCGCTCACCGGCGAGCTGGCGCTGGACCCGCCGATCACCGCGCTGATGGTCTACAACTCCAACCCCATGGTCGTGTGTCCCGAGCAGGGCAAGCTGGCCGCCGGGCTCGCCCGGGAGGACCTGTTCACCGTGGTCAGCGACCACTTCCTCACCGACACCGCGCGGTACGCCGACATCGTGCTGCCGGCCACCACCCAGCTCGAGCAGCACGACATCATGTTCAGCTGGGGTCACTTCTATGTCTCGCTGAACACCCCGGCGGTCGCGCCCCTGGGTGAGGCGGTGTCCAACACCGAGCTGTTCCGCCGACTCGCCGCCCGCATGGGCTTCACCGAGCCGTGCTTCACGCGCAGCGACGAGGAGATGATCGCCGAAGCCTTCGACTGGTCGGCGGCGGCGCTGGAGGGCATCACGGTCGAGTCGCTGCGCGAGACCGGGTGGGCCCGGCTGAACCTCCCGTCAGCCGACGAGTACGCCCCGCACGCCGAGGGCGGCTTCCCGACACCGTCGGGGAAGACGGAGTTCCGCTCGTCGATCGCCGCCGAGGCGGGCAATTTCGTCGTGCCGCTGTTCCGGCAGGGCTCCGACGAGTTCCAGCCCGGCGGAGTGGTCGACCCGCTGCCGCACTACGTCCCGCCCCGGGAGACGGCCGACACCGGCTACCAGCTCAACCTCATCTCGCCCAAGTCGCACGCCTACCTCAACTCCAGCGCCGGGGACCAACCCGCGCAGCGGCGTGTGCAGGGCGAGCCCACGGTGACCATCCACCCACAGGACGCGGCCGAGCGCGGCGTCACCGATGGCCAGTACGTGCGGGTGTTCAACGACCGCGGGCAGTTCGTGGCGCTGGCACGGGTGACCGACGAGATCGCCCCTGGCGTGGTCATGTCACCCATGGGCGCCTGGCCCAAGAACGCCAAGGAGCAGTCGACGGTCAACGCCGTCAACCCGTTCGTCTTCGCCGACCTCGGCAACGCGCCGACATTCTCCGACACCCGCGTCGAGGTGGAAGCCGTCCGAGGCGGGATCTCCGGGGATCAGCCCGGTGGGACGCGGCCCGCTCCGTCGGGGCCGGCCGCGAACACCGGCAGCGCCCGCACCACGTCCGGCGGGAGCCCGAGACCCTCCTCGCTGGCGGGGTTCACCGCGAGCCACATGTCGTCCGACGGCCAGTTCGCGGCGAGCTGTGCGATCGGGATGCGAAGGGCGGTGCCGGGGTCCGCCCCCGCCGAGCGCAGCGCGTCCTCCGAGGTGAAGACGGGAATGTAGCGCTGGCCGTCCTGCTCGATGACGGGCAGCGCGATCGCACCTTCGAGTTGCTCCGCACCCTCGGGCGGCGGCGCTTGCGGCAGCAGCGCGATGCTCGTCGCGAGGTCGTGCAGGACGGCTGCGGTGGCCGGATCGGGACCCGCGGCGGTCGGGTCCGCAGCGGCATCGTCTGGGTTCGACGTCATCAGCGCGACGATGCTCGACGCGACCCCCGGCGTCTTCGTCCTGGTAGCACCAAATCCGCCTGCCCTCGTCGCGCGGGAGCGCTGACCCCTAGCAGCAGACCCCGAACCGCGACATCCTGGGCCGTAGCGCAGGCCGTTCCCGACGCCGGCATCGATGGCGCGACTCAGTCGGTCGACCGGTCCGGCGCACCCGGAGACCCGGCAGCCCGGTCTTCCGCACGCGGATCTGCGACAAGTCGTCGGCGAGGAGTGCCATGACGTACACGATCGACAGCACGACCGAGGTGGATCTGCCGCTGGCCGGGGAACTGGGCCGTCAGCTGCGAGTCGATTCGATCCGAGCCAGCACATCCGCAGGTTCCGGCCATCCGACGTCCAGCATGTCCGCCGCGGACCTGCTCGCAGTACTGGTCGCCCGGCATCTGCGTTACGACTGGGACAACCCGGGCGAACCCGGCAACGACCACCTGGTCTTCTCCAAGGGGCATGCGTCTCCGTTGCTGTACGCGATCTTCACAGCGGCCGGGGTGATCACCGAGGACGAGCTGCTCACCGGCTACCGCCGTTTCGGTTCCCGGCTGGAGGGCCATCCGACACCGGCGCTCCCGTGGGTCGACGTCGCGACCGGCTCGCTCGGGCAGGGGTTGCCCGACGCGGTCGGGATCGCCCTGGCCGGCAAGTACCTCGACCGGCTGCCCTATCGGGTATGGGTGCTGTGCGGCGACAGCGAGATGGCCGAGGGGTCCATCTGGGAGGCCATCGACAAGGCCGCCTACTACCGATTGTCCAACCTGATCGCGATCGTCGACGTGAACCGCCTGGGTCAGCGTGGGCCGACGGAGCTGTTCTGGGACCTGGACGCCTACGCCCGCCGCGCGCGGGCCTTCGGCGCCCGGGTGCTGCAGGTCGACGGGCACGACATCACCGCGATCGACCGGGTGCTCGGTGACGCCGGCGCGAACAGTGGCGACCGGCCGACGGTGGTGCTCGCCCGTACCCGCAAGGGTGACGGGTTCTCCGAGGTCGAGGACCGCGAGAACTGGCACGGGAGACCGTTTCCCCCGGCGATGGCCGCCCGCGCGATCATCGAACTCGGCGGGGAGCGGAAGCTGCGGGTCCGCGGGCCGTTGCCGAAGCCGTCCGGTCACCCGGTGCGGCCGGACGCCGGCGACGGTCAGGTGAGGCTGCCGCGGTACGAGCTGGGCGCGAAGGTGGCGACCCGCAAGGCCTACGGTGACGCGCTCGCCGCACTCGGTGCCCGACGTGACGTCGTGGCGATGGACGGTGAGGTCAGCAACTCGACCCACGCCGATCAGTTCGCCGCGGCGTTCCCGGAGCGGTACTTCGAGATGTTCATCGCCGAACAGCAGCTCGTCGCCGCGGCCGTCGGCGTCAGTGTGCGTGGGTACGTGCCGTTCGCCTCGACGTTCGCCGCGTTCTTCACCCGCGCCTACGACTTCATCCGGATGGCCGCGGTGTCCCAGGCCGACATCCGGCTGGTGGGATCGCACGCCGGAGTGGAGATCGGCGCTGACGGTCCGTCGCAGATGGGGCTGGAAGACCTGGCCATGATGCGTGCGGTGCACGGTTCGACCGTGCTCTACCCGAGCGACGCGACGAGCGCGGCAGCTCTGGTGCGGGCCATGGCGGACAGGCCGGGCGTGAGCTACCTGCGCACCACGAGGGGCGCCTATCCGGTCCTGTACGCGCCGGGGGAGGGGTTCCCGATCGGCGGGGCGAAGGTCCTGGCGAGCTCACCCGACGACCGGATCACCCTCGTCGGCGCCGGGATCACCGTGCACACGTGTCTGGCGGCAGCCGCCGAGCTGGCCGCCGACGGCGTGCACGCGCGGGTCATCGATCTGTATTCGGTGAAGCCGGTCGACACGGGCACCCTGGTGGCGGCGGTGCGCGACACCGGCGGCAGGCTGGTGGTCGCCGAGGATCACCATCCCGAGGGCGGCATCGGGTCGGCCGTGCTCGAAGCCCTGGCAGCAGCGGGGCAACGCGATCACGTCGTCACCCAGCTCGCCGTCCGCGAGTTGCCGGGCTCCGGCACCTCCGAGGAGCTGCTCGACGCCGCCGGCATCGGCGCCGCCGGGATCCTGCAGGCGGCACGAGCGCTGCTCGGCTGAGGGCACGGGGCCGGGAGGTGACGACGCCTGCTGCGGCGGCCGGGCCGCCCGCCGAGTCGATGCACGGCAGCAGGCTGTGGCCGGTTCTCGCCGGGCCGATGCTCGGCACGTTCGTCAGCTCGCTCGACCAGACGATCGTCGCGGCGGCCATGCCGACGATCGTCTCCGACCTCGGCGGTGTGAACGGGCTGTCGCGGTCGAACGGCGCGCCCCGACCTCCCGGATGAACCAGAGCAGGTCGGTGACGGCCTCGTCCGCGGCGTTGCTGGTGTTCGGCGCCGGATGGGGCCTGGTCATCCCTCAGGCCGGGGAGACCTGTCCTGACCCGGGGCGTCTCTCGACGTTCAGGTCAGTGGCCTGTGTCCGTGCAGACGCCTCACCGAACAAGGTGCTGCACGACCGGTGGACTCCCGGCAACGGGTGCCCTCACGTGTTCGCACAGCCGGTGTACGACCAGGCTCCATCCTCGGGTCGATGTCCGGCGCACAGGCGAGCGGCATCATGACGGAGCGGGCCGGCGAGATCGTCGCCGGCCCCGCGGGAGGGAGTCGCTGTGGACGCGACGTCATGGCATGTGTTCGGCTCGATCGCGACCGACGTGTGCTGGGGGGTGTTCGCGATCGCCTGGATGGTCGGAGCGGTGGTCAATCATCGGCGCGCCCCACGGGTGGTCAGCCGGGCCAGTGGCACCCCGTGGCTGGTGATCATCGCGCTGGCCTGGCTGGTGGGCAGCCTCGTGCCGAGAGCCGCGTGGCGCCCGGTCACGTACGGGCCGGTCTGGCTCACCGTCGTCGGGAGCGTGGTCCTGCTGCTGAGCACCGGGTTCACGCTGTGGGCCCGCTGGCGGCTGGGCACGATGTGGACCGCGACGGCGACCATCAAAGCGGACCATCGACTCCGGACCGACGGTCCGTACGCCATCACCCGTCATCCGATCTACACCGGGCTCTTGGGCATGCTCATCGGTACCGCGCTCATGAACGGACTCGGAGTGTGGCTCGTTCTGCCGGCCCTGGGGTTCGTGGCGTTCGCGGTGAAGATCCACGCCGAGGAGCGCCTGCTGACCGGTCACTTCCCCGGCAGCTACCAGGCGTACCGAGACCGCGTCCCGCAGCTGGTTCCCGGAGTTCGCCGCTCACGCTCCCGCGATGTGGCGGCCGGGAGTTCTGCGGGGTCGACCCGGTCGCAATGAGCTGGACCGTGAGACCGCGCCCGCAACGAGTCCCGGTGGCCACCCGCATCGAATGCAGTTCAGCGCAGTCACAGGGCGCACGGTTCAGGCACCGCCGGCCAATTGGGCGTCGCTGGGCACCTGGTCCGGAACCGGGACACCGTTCGCCGCCGACCCCTGCTGGAGGGTGGTGACCTGTCCATTGACCTTGTCGAGGTCCTGCGGGCCCGCCGTGCCGTCCTTGATCTTGGCGGCCAGCCCGCTGAGGCCGGCGGAGGCCTCGTCGAACGGTGCGACGAGCTTGCACAGGTGCGGGTCCGACTCGGCGTCCTGCTTGGCGATGTTCAGCTCGTGCACCGTGAACGCCCCGGCGAGACCCGCCTTGACCAGCGCCGCTGTCCGGCCGTGCGCACCGGCGGCGAACGACCCGTTCTTGTACGGCGTGTAAATGAAATGGTGGAACGCGCCGAACGCCAAACCAGCGTGCAATACGAATTTCGTCTTGTCGAAGCTCACGCTGTTGACCTGCTGGCAGCCCGCACCCGCCGACGCCGTGCTCGGTGCCGCGGAAACCGGCGTACCGGACCCAGCCGCCATGCCGGCCGATTTCGGGCCACATCCAGCCATCGCCTCGATGGAGCCGAGCAGCATCAACGCGCTGACCAGCCAATTCAGGGCGCGGCGGGAGCCGATTCCGGCCATTCGGTGAACCATCCTTTGCCAGTGCATTAATCGTATCGGGACCGCTGCCACGGTAGCGACAGGTGACAATCCCGGAACGACGGGGCTTCACTGGCCGGCTGTCTGATTCGAACGGTGATCGAGCGGGGCCGTCGTGCTGCGCGCCCGGCCGGCAGGGCCGGCACCCGCCCGGATCGGTGTCGCGGGCGGAGTACCGGGTGCCGTGCTCACGGGGGCAGGCCGGTCGTGGAGAGGGCCGGGCCGACCTGACGGTGTGCGGGAGGAGCCCGCCGGCCGGATCAGAACTCGAAGTCGCCGCCGACGTCCTCGAATCCGGCGTCTCCGGCGTCTCCGGCGTCCGCGGGCTCGTCGACCGGCTCCTGGGCGAACTCCTCGCCGCCGGCCATGTCGCCACCGGTGTCGAGATCGTCACCGAGAAAGGCGTCGGCGATCGCGGTACCGATGAACGCCCCGGCCACGCTCGCCAGCAGCGTGCCGGCGATCATGCTGCCCATGCCGGGGCCACCGCGGCCACTGCCGAGGGTGCGTTCCATCGTGCCGGGCTGCCGCATCTCGGCGCGGGTCGCCATCCGTGCCAGTGACCGCGGGTCGTCCGACGTCGCCCGCTCCGAGGCGGGCACGGTGCTGCCGAGCTCGGAGAGGACCTGCTGACGCTGCTGGGGAGTGAGTTTCGCGAACGCCTCGGCGTGCGCCTGCTCGACCGTCTCCGGAGGCGCGGTGCGCAGCATGTAGCGGTACCGCTCGACGGCGGCCTCGTCGGGATTGCGCTGTCCCGAAGCCGCCCCGCCCGGGGCCTGGCCCGCGGGTCCCGCGGCCGGGTATCCCTGCGGCTGGGCGGAGGTGGGAGCCAAGCGCTCCCTGAGCTTGTCGAACAGGCCCATCGGTGGAGGTCCTTCCTGGTCGTGACTGCACGTCGGACACGCACAATCCGCATGAAGCACGCAAAACGGATCAGCGTGTCCGTCGGGCCCAACGGACAGCGCCCCAGGGAGGTTCCCGCGATCCGCGCCCCGGGGGGTGCGGCCTCGCGGCTCAGACCACGGAGAGCACGGCTGCGACGAAGCCGTCGACGTGCCTGGTCGCGATCCGGCGGGCCAGGTCGGCATCACCCTGGACGATCGCGTCAAGCACCGGCGCGAACTCGTCGACGTGGCCGGCGATCTCCGGCATCCGGTCCAGGAACAGGTGCCAGATCCGGAGCATGAGGTTGTGGTACTGGGAGAGCGTGTTCTCCAGGTAGGGATTGCCGGTCGAGCGGTAGATGGCGCGGTGTACCCGGGTGTCGAACGCGATCAGGTCGGCGGGTGAGGTCGGGAGGTTCTCGGCCGCGCGACGCAGCGCCCGGAGCCCCTCGCGCTGGGCGATGGTGGCGCGCTGGGCCGCGAGGGCGGCCGCTTCGCCTTCGAGTTGGACGCGCACCTCGGCCAGGTGCCCGACGTCGGTGATGTGCACCGCGGTCGCGAAGACGCCACGCCGGGGATAGACCGCCACCAGGCGCTCGATCTCCAGCCGCTTGATGGACTCCCGAACCGGCGTGCGACCCACGCCGAGGCGTCGCATCACCTGCTCCTCGCTGATCGGTGCGCCCGGCGGGATCTGCACCGTCACCAGCAGGTCGCGCAGCCCGAGGTAGGCCGCCGAGGCCATCGACGTCGCCGGCGGTTCGGCGAACTCCGCTTCGACGTGGTTGCCCGGTTGCGACATGTGACCTACGGTACAACGCAGACTGATATATCAGTTGTCGGCCACTGGTGGAGGAGCAATGACGCTCGCCGAGGACACCCGCGCCCGTCCGACGGTCCTGACCGGGGAACAGCGCGCGTTCTACGATGCCGACGGCTACCTGCTGGTCGAGCGGTGACCAGGCCCGTCGACCAGCACCCCACCTACGGGGAGTTCGCCGCGCAGTCGCAGGTGGCCGACATCGCGGCCGACCTGGTCGGGCCGGACGTGACGTTCCACCATTCCACGCTCAATTTCACATGGGCGCGCGGCGGGGCCGAGGTCAAGTGGCATCAGGACATCCAGGCCTGGCCGCACACCAACTACAGCCCGCTGACCATCGGCACCTATCTGTACGACTGCGGGATGGACCAGGGCCCGCTCGGGGTGCTGCCGGGCAGCCACGACGGCGAGTTGTACGACCTCTACGACGACGAGCGCCGCTGGGTCGGCTCACTCTCCGACGCCGACGCGGCCACCATCCCGGCCGACCGGACGGTCTACCTGCCCGGTCCGGCCGGATCGATCACGATCCACAACTGCCGGCTGCTGCACCACTCGGCCGCCAACCACTCCGACATCGGCAGGCCGCTGCTGCTCAACGTCTACAGCGCGGCCGATGCGATGCCCTACACCCCCGACCCGCTGGACAGCAGTCACGCCGGGGAGATCGTCCGTGGCACGCCCGCCACCTGGGCCCGACACGACCCGCGGCCGTGCCTGATCCCGCCGGACTGGTCGGGCGGCTACAGCGGGCTGTTCGCCCTGCAACAGAAGGAAGACCGCGCCCGGACCGTACCGACCCAGCAGTGACCGACGACGCGAATTCCGGAGGAATCGTCATGCGCCTTTCAGCGGCCCAACTCGAGCAGTACGAACGCGATGGTTTCGTCGTCCTCCCCGGGCTGTTCTCCGCCGGCGAGGTCGATCTGCTCAAGAGCGAGCTGGCACGCATCGGGTCGATCGAGACCGATCACATCATCCGCGAACGCAGCGGCGGGGTGGCCAAGGCGATCTACCGTGCGCACGAGGCGGACGGCCCGACCGCCTCACCGGTCTTCCGCGCGGCGGTCCGGGCGCCGCGCATGCTGGGGCCCGCGCGGGACATCCTGGGCGACGAGCAGCTGTACATCTACCACTGCAAGTGCAACCTGAAGACCGCCATCGACGGCTCGATCTGGCAGTGGCACCAGGACTTCGGGACGTGGCGCCACGACGGGACGCCCAGCCCGGACCTGACGACCGGGCTGGTGATGCTCGACGAGGCGACCGAGGCCAACGGCTGCCTGTACTTCATCCCCGGGAGCCACCGGCTGGGCTCGCTGGAGCCGGAACTGGACGACACGACGACGTCATACCGGCTCTGGGTGGTGCCCAAGGCGCGCCTCATCGAGATCATGGAGCAGAGCCCGGAGCCGGTGGCGATCACCGGCAAGCCCGGTGACGTCGTGTTCTTCCACCCGAACATCCTGCACGGATCGGGGCACAACATGTCCCGCCACGACCGGTGGCAGGCCTACTTCGTGTACAACCGCGTGGCCAACCGTCCGCGCGACGTGCAGAACCCGCGGCCGGACTACGTACGGTCGACGAACTTCGCGCCGCTCGAGCCGGGCGACGACGACATCGCTGCGCCGGTCGGGCAGCACACTTAGCGAACGGGCCGCCGATGCGTCGGCGGTCACGCTCATGATCGGCAGTTGCGGGACGAGCCGGCCACTCCTGGCCGCAATGTCCCGCAACCGCCGATCTGCTGTTGCTGTCCGGCGATCGACCATGTGGTGCTGTACCGCGCGCGGCCGGTGGGGGAGGATTCACCAGGCACCATCGCCGGGGACAGGAGTCCGATGGTTTCTTTGCCGTACAACGGCCTTCGCCGCCTGCTCGGGGCAACGATGATCATCGCCGGCGTGCTCGGCGCATCGGCATGCGGATCGCCCGCCGACGCCGCGGTGGCCTTACCGGCACAGGTCAGCCCCGCGCCGTCCCCGACGCCGGCGCCCGGCGCGTCGGGTGTCGACGTCAGCCGGCTCGTCATCACGGCGGCGGACATCCCGCTTCCCGGCCTCACCCGGCAGTCCGTCCAGGCCGTCACCCAGGGCCCGCTCACCGGAGCGACGGCGCTGTTCGGCACCGCGGATGGCACGAAGCAGGTCGGCGAGACGATCGTCGTCCTCCCGGACGCCGCGGCGGCCCGCACGGCCGTGCAGGGTGCCGTGTCGTCGACCCAGAGCCAGCGCCCGGGCTCCACCACGTCGACCGTGCCGGTCGGTGATCAGGGTGTGGTCATCACCGGCTACCAGCAGAACGGGACGGCATCGACGCTGCTGCTGTTCAGCCAGGGTGTGGCCTCGGTGGCGATGGACTTCCGCAGCCCGGCGACGGACCCGGTACCGGCCGACGTGGCGACGGCGGCAGGGGGCAAGCAGGCCGCGCGGCTCGCATCCAAACTCGGTTGACGGTTCGCCGGGCTGGGCGCCGACCTGCGTGAGCGCAGGTGCCGCAGCACGATGGCGGCATGACCCCGCCGCGAACCCCGGACGGACGCTGGATCGTCGTCGACGGGCGACGCTGGCGGGCAGCGGACCCGGACCTGCCCGAGGACGTGCGTGCCGCGCTGCTGCACCACCTCGGGGTGGCCCGCTCGGCGGTGCGGGCCGCCAAGCGCTCGGGGGACGCCGACGCGCTGGCCGAAGGGCGGGCCGCGGTGGGGCAGGCCAAGCGGGGGCTGGGCGAGCGGGGCGAGCCGTGGTGGCAGCAGGACCCGGCGCAGCGCCGGGCCCGGTGGACCGAGGCGCTGCGCCGGCTCGACCAGGGGTAGCGACCACCCCTTCCGGATCACCAGATGCGCACGCGCTGCTCGGGTGGGGTGAACAGGGCGTCGGACCCGGTCACCCCGAACGCCTCGTGGAAGGCGTCGAGGTTGGTGACCACCGCGTTGCAGCGCAGGTCCGGCGGGGAGTGCGGGTCGACGGCGAGGCGGCGGACCGCCTCGGCGTCGCGGGTCACGGCCCGCCAGACCTGTGCCCAGCCGAACAGCACCCGCTGCAGCCCGGTGAGCCCGTCGAGCACCGGCGGCTCGGCTCCGCGCATCGCGATCTTGTAGGCCTTCAGCGCGATGGTCAGCCCGCCGAGGTCGCCGATGTTCTCCCCGACGGTGAGCGCGCCGTTGACCTTGTGGTCGGGCAGCCCGGCGAGGGACAGGGCGCTGTACTGCTCGATGAGGGCCTGGGCGCGCCGCTCGAACTCGGCGCGGTCCCCGGGCTCCCACCAGTCGGTCATGTTGCCCTCGCCGTCGTACTTCGAGCCTTGGTCGTCGAAGCCGTGGCCGATCTCGTGGCCGATGACCGCGCCGATTCCGCCGTAGTTCGCGGCGTCGTCGGCCTCGGGGTCGAAGAACGGCGGCTGCAGGATCGCCGCGGGGAAGACGATCTCGTTCATCCGCGGGTGGTAGTAGGCGTTGACCGTCTGCGGGGTCATCAGCCATTCCTTGCGATCCACCGGCTTGCCGATCTTCGCGAGCTCGTAGTCGGTGGCCCAGGCACCGGCGCGGCGGACGTTGCCGAGCAGGTCGTCAGGGGCGATCTCGAGGGCCGAGTAGTCCTTCCACTCGTCCGGATAGCCGATCTTCGGCGTGAACTTCGCCAGTTTCGCCAGGGCGCGCTCGCGGGTGGCCGGGCCCATCCAGTCCAGCTCGCTGATGCTCTGCCGGTACGCCTCGACCAGGTTCGCGACGAGGGTCTGCATCCGCTCCTTCGACGAGGCCGGGAAGTGCCGTTCCACGTACAGCCGGCCCACCGCCTCGCCCAGCGCGCCCTCGACGAGGGAGACGCCGCGCTTCCACCGCTCGCGCAGCTGCGGCGTGCCGGACAGGGTGCGGCCGTAGAAGTCGAAGTCCTCCTCGACGACGGCCTCGCCCAGGTAGTCGGCGAACGCGGAGGCGGTGCGGATGGCGAGCCAGGCCTGCCACTGCTCCAGCGGGCGCTGCGCCCACAGCTTCGCGGCGGCGACGACGAAGGTCGGCTGCCGCACGATGACCTCGTCGAACGAGCCCGCGGGCGCGCCGAGGGCCTCCAGCCAGGCGTCCCAGTCGAAGTCGGGCGCGTTCTCCCGCAGCGCCGGGAGGGTCATCAGGGTGTAGGTCTTCTCCGCGTCGCGGTTGGTCACCCGGTCCCAGGAGACCTCGGCCAGCGCCGTCTCCAGCTCCATCACCGTGTCGGCGAGCGGGGCCGGTTCGGGCAGGCCGACCAGCTCGGCGAGCCGGGCCAGGTGCTTGACGTACGCGGCGCGGATCTCGGCGTAGGCGTCCTCGCGGTAGTACGACTCGTCGGGCAGCCCGAGGCCGGACTGGGACAGGTGCACCAGGTAGCGCGTGGAGTCCTTGGCGTCGGTGCTCACGTACGTGCCGAACAGGGAGGCGCGCCCCTCCCGCTGGCGCCGCCCCAGCACCGCGGCGAGGGCGGCCCGGTCGTCTGCGCTCGCGACCTCGTCGAGCAGCGGACGCAGCGGCTCGATGCCGGCGGCCTCGATGCGGTCGACGTCCATGAACGAGGTGTAGAGGTCGCCGATCTTCTGGGCGTCGCTGCCGGGCTCGGACGGGCTGGCCGCAGCTTTCTCGACGATGGCGCGCACGTCCTCCTCGGCGCGGTCGCGCAGCGCCCGGAACGCGCCGTCCTGCGCCCGGTCGTCGGGAATCTCGTGGGTGCGCAGCCACCGGCCGTTGACATGTCCGAACAGGTCGTCCTGAGGGCGGGTGTCGGAGTCGACCCACTCGAGGTCGAGTCCGCTCCGCGTCGGCTGTGTCGGGGTGGTGGTCATACCCCATCCTGCCTTGCCGGGGCCGTCGTGTGCTGCGGTTGCCACCGCGGCGCGTCGGCCTACGCCGTCAGAGGCTCCGGTCCGCGCAGCGGGCGTAGGTGTGCCGCCACGGCCGCACCCGCTCCAGCGCCGCCGCCGCCGCGATCACACCGGGGTCGTCGTAGCGCCGGCCGATGATCTGCAAGCCGACGGGCAGATCGCCCTCGGCCATGCCCGCAGGCACGGACACCGCCGGGTGCCCGGTGTAGTTGATCGGGTACGTCATGCACCACCCGATCAGCGGGTTCACCTCGACATCGTTGATCCGGGTGGGACCGGCGGTGGCGCCGCCGTCGGCGTTCGGCACCGGCAGGCAGGCGAGGGTGGGCGTCAGGAGCAGGTCGTAGTCGCCGAACACGCCTTGGACCGCGTCGTAGACCTCCGACCGCATCTGCTGGTCGCGCAGCACCTCGAGCGCGCTCCGCCGGTAGTTCGCCTCGACGTACGAGCGGTACTCCGGCGGCAGATCCCCGTCGGCCAGCAGGTCGAGCCCTTGCGCCTTGAACAGTTCGATGACCTCGACCCCGGCCATCATCCGGCACCAGAGCTCGGCCAACTCCTGCTGCCCGTAGGGCATCGTCATGTCGATCTCGTCCACGGTGGCACCGGCCTCGCGGAACGCGGCCGCGGCCTGTGCGGTCACCGCGGCGACCTTCGGGTCGACGGGGTACATGCCGAAGTCGGGGCTGTAGGCGATGCGCGTGCCGGTCAGCGACCGCTCGCAGGCCCCGGCGTAGTCCACGGTCTCGTCGAGGGCGAACGGGTCACGCGGGTCGTACCCGGTGAGCACCGAGGCGCCGAGGGCGACGTCGGCGACGCTGCGCCCGATCACGCCTTCGAACAGGAACGGGCTGATCCCGCCGAACGCGTTGGGGCGCGCCACGAACGGGACCCGCCCGAACGACGCCTTGTAGCCGACGACCCCGCACCAGGAGGCGGGGATGCGGATCGACCCACCGCCGTCGGTGCCCTCGGCCAGCGGCAGCAGGCCGTCGGCCACGGCGGCCGCGGAGCCGCCCGAGGAGCCGCCGGAGTTGCGGCTGGTGTCGAACGGGTTGCGGGTGGCTCCGAACAGCGGGTTGTCGCAGGTCCCGCGGAAGCCCATGACCGGTGAGTTGGTCTTGCCGAGCAGGATCGCCCCGGCGGCCTTCATGCGTTCGGCGTAGGTGCAGTGGTGCTGGGCGATGTTCTCGCGCAGCGCCGGGATGCCGCCGAACGTCGACGGCCAGCCCGGATGGAAGTCGAAGAGGTCCTTCAGCGCGGTGGGGACGCCGTGCAGCGGCCCCAACTCCTCGCCGTCCAGGACCGCTTTCTCCGCGCGCCGGGCCGCCTCCCTCGCGTCGTCGGCGGCGAGGAAGACGAAGGCGTTGAGGCTGGGATTGCGTTGCTCGATGCGCTCCAGGAAGTAGCCGACGATCTCGACGGGCGAGATCTCGCGCGTGCGGACCGCCGCCGCCAGGTCCGTCGCGGATGCGTACGCCAGGTCGTCGTCGACGGACATCGGGACTCCTTCTGTGAGGGCGGAATGCGGGGCAGGGCTCAGAGCGCGTGCCACCCGCTCACACGGCGCAGGTCCATCTCGAACTCGACCTCGACGACCGGTGGCCTGGTCAGCCAGCGCACGAACCCGTGACGGGCGACCGCCGGGAGCCGGTCGAGCAACATCTCGCTCAGCCCGGCGGTCTCGTGTGCGGTGTAGACGTTCACGAGCGTGGGCGACTGCGGGTCCTTGCCCAGCCCGGCCAGCCTGGCCCGCATCTCGTCGATGACGTGGCCGGCCTTCGCCGTCAGGCCGGCTTCGGAGATGTCACCGCGCGCGACGATCGCGTCGGGGTCGAGCCCGTCGATCTCCCCGCCGCCGGCGACCACGAAGTCGACACCCCCGGCGCCGGCGGCCGGTTGGACGAGGAAGGCGGACAACAGCACGGGCTGGGCAGGCGCGGATCGGACCGGGACGACGTTCGTGCGTGCGATCGGGTTCACGCCGTCCTGCAGCAGGCCGCGCTCGGCGAGCAGTTGCCGGTAGGTCTCGTTGAACTCGTCGAAGGCCCCGAACGCGAACGGCGCCGGGGACCGCAGTTCGATACCGACCAGCGCACTCGGCGGCAGACCGCGCCGGGCGCACTCGTCGTCGAGACGAACGAAGCCGTCGACGACCGGCGGCGGGACATCGAAACGCAACCCGATGATCTCGTAGCCCGGTTCGGCGGCGACGCCGGACGAGTAGGGGGCAATGGCCGGCAGGTACCGGTAGGTCCCGGTGCTGTGGGCCGAGGCGGTGTACGGCATGGACGGATCAGTCGAAGTACTTGGCCTGGGCCTGCAGTTCCTCCAGCACGCTCGCGTCGTGGCCGTAGACCATGGTGGCGTCGTAGCGGCGTTGCAGTTGCTGGGTCCAGCGGAAGCTGCGCCACCAGGCGTGCGAGTCACGGCCGAGCCAACCCTGGGGCAGACCCTGTTCGAACAGGTCGCGGACGTGGAACAGGTCGCTGGTCAGGATGAAGTGTCCGGAGTTGCGGGTCTGGACCTGCATGGTCATCAGGCCCGGGGTGTGGCCGGGCATGTGCCGCACGGTGATGCCCTCGAACAGTTCGGTCTCGTCGCGGTGGATGGGCTGCCAGTTCAGCTCCCAGTGCAGGTCGCCGGGCACGTAGGCGCCGATGTCTTCCTTGGTAGCGACCGCGTAGTAGTGCTCCTTGATCTCCAGTTCGTGGGCGAAGATCGGGATGTCCTTGCCGCGGAAGTGCTCCAGCCCGCCCGCGTGGTCGAGGTGCAGATGGCCCATCACGACGGCTTGGATGTCGTCGATGCCGTAGCCGGCGGCCTCGAGGGCCTTGTCGAGGTGGTGCTGCTCCTCGTAGACGTTGACCGGAAAGGCATCCCAGGCGAGTTCGGGCCATTCCTGTCGGGCGTTCTGCGCACAGCCGGTCTCGAACAGGAGCGGGCCGGCCGTGGGATGTTCGATCACGGCCGCGATGACGGCGACCCGGCGGCGCTCGTACTGCGGGCGCGGGTTGGACTGGACCGCCGCATTGCACCCGCGGATGAAGAAGCCGTCGTCGGTGTCGATACGGCCGAGATCGAGCAGGGACAGCTTCGTTCCAGCCATGGACTGCCTCTCCGTTGCGTACGGTGGCGATCCATTCGTTCCAGCCTCCGGCCCGGTGAACTCCGGCCACGAGATGGTTCGAATGGCACACGGTCGACCATGCCGAGAGTTTGTCTAAACTATAATTTCTATGACGTCAACCATGGCCGGGAAGGGAGACGGCGCGCACCCGGTGTCGGCAGGACTCGGCCGGGACCTGGTCGGCCTGATCCGCTCTCTGATCCTGACCGGTGCGATCACCCCGGGCGAGAAGATCCTGCCCAAACAGATCCAGGAACGATTCGGTGTTTCCCACATTCCGGTGCGGGAGGCGCTGCGCGCGCTGGAAGCCGAGGGTCTGATCGTCACCGTCCCGCGTCGGGGCACGACCGCCGCGCAGGTCTCGCTCGGCGAGCTCCGCGAGGTCTACGCCCTGCGGCGGCTGCTCGAACCACCGCTCATGGCCGAGGCGGTGCGACTGCGCAGCAGCGAGGCGGCGGCCGCGGCACAGGCGGCACGGCGGCGTCTCGCCGCCGAGTCCGCCGCCGACCTCGACGCGTTCCTGGCCCGGCACCGGGAGTTCCACTGGGCGCTCATCCAGCCGGCGGTCCAGCCGGTCGGCCGCCGGATTCTGGAACAGCTGTGGGTGGTCTCGGAGCGCTACGTGCGGATGAGCGTGGCCGCGCACCGGGCCGACGTGAAGGCGGCCCACGACCACGACACGCTGCTCGAGGCATTCGTCTCCGGCGACGCCGACCTGGCGGCGCGCGAGACCGTGCATCACCTCGACCTCGTCGAGTCCACGATCGTCGAGGCGCTGACCCCTGATCTTTCGTGACCGCCGGTGCCGGTGGTCGTGTACGTGCCGTCACCGCGCCTGCCCCGCCGCAGACCACGACAGACGGCCAGGCCACCGGCGGCCCGGGGCCAGGGGTGCCGCGCCTTCGCGGGCGGCACCGGTGCCGCGGCCGGCCGGCCCGGGGCCTGCATGTGCGGCCACAGGTCGTTGGTGGATCGGGTGAGGGTGCCAGGTCGAATCGGCCGGCGATGCCCGCGGGCTGGTGACCGCCCGACCGACAGCATGGTTCAGGCAGCGAGGTGCGGGAGCGCTCGTCGCCGGGGTGTTCGGTTCGGGTCGATCCACGCCGGTGGGATGAACTCGGGTAGGCCGTCGCGGATGCACACGATCCATTCCGAGTGGTGGAGCAGCCGGTGGTGGACCCTGCAGAGCATGACGAGGTTCTCGAGCTTGGTCTCGCCGTGGTTCTCCCATTCGCGGATGTGGTGGACCTCGCACCAGGATGCTGGGCGTCCGCAGCCGGGGTAGGCGCAGCCGCGGTCGCGGTCGCGGGCGGCGACGGCGCGGCGCAGGCCGTCGGGATGGTGCGGGTGATGCGGCCGACGTCGAGTGGCTGGCCCTTGCCGTCGAGCACGATCGGGATGACGGCGGCGTCACAGGCGAGCATGCGTAGCGATTCGGGCGAGAGTGTGCCACCGAAGTCGAGCATCGCGGCGCGGCAGCGGTTCTCCAGATCCTCGAGGCGGATCAGCACGTTGAGGTGCGGGCGGCGGCCGCCGCACTCCGGGACGTCGCCGTGGTCGAGGGCGTGGACGCACACGTCGGCGAGGGCCTCGGCCTGTCGCTGCCCGGCACTGCGGTCGTCGTCAGCGGTCAACGGCTTGGCGCGCGCGTCGAGCACCGTGGCGATCGCGTCGAACATCGCCGCGTCGTCGAACCGGCCCTTGAGCTTCCCGCCGGCGCCGTTCGGATTCCGGGTGAGGTGTAGCTCGTTCACCGCGGCGGGCGGACGGTCGTCGGGCTCGGGGCCGTCCGCGTCGAGGCGGTCGACCAGCGCCGTTCCCCAGGCGTGCAGTTCGATCGGGGTGTAGTCGGGTGCCTTGTCGGCCAGCTGCTGTTCCACGCCGGCCCACTGGCCGGGGGTGAGCCGCTCGGCGGCCGCGGTTCCGAGCACCTTCGCGATGACCTCGACGTGGCGCAGGCTCGCCTGCCCGGCGCCGAACACCGCGGCGGTGGCAGCGAGCTCGGCGGGGAGCGCGGTGCCGTCGAGCGCGGTGCGCGGACAGACCTGATCGGCGGCGGTGACGCGGCGACGCGCCTCGAACCGTTCCCAGCCGAGCAGATCACCGAGGGCCCCGGCGGTCGACGTGTAGCCGCGCTCGGCGAACGTCCCGCGCCGCTGCAGCGCCGCCACTGTCTCGACGGTGACCCGGTCCAGCTGCCGGCTGACGCCCTCGCAGAGCGTCAGGACCGACAGCAGCTCGTCGTCCGATGCGCCGGATCCGGCGGCCGCCTGCAACTCGGCGACCGCCTGCGTGAGCAGGCGGTGCGCGGCGCCGAGCGGGGTGGGCGACATGTCCTCATCGTACTCGAACATGTGTTCGAGTACGTGCTCTTCGTCGCAGGTCGGTGGCCGTTCGGCGACGGTGGTGACCGCTCCTCGCGGCACTCGTCGACAACGTGTTGCCGACCTTCCTCTCCGAGCTGCGCGCTGATCGCGGCATGCCGACGTGCGATCCATCAGGTGATCTCGCGAGTCGGCTGTGACGATCGCGAGCGGGCCGTCGATGAGCTCATGAGACACCCGATCGAGCTGCCCCCGGCATCCACGACGGGTCCCACCTGACCGCGAAGGACGTGCTGAGTGAGCCGACCGCTCCCCGAGGGTGTCTACGAGTTGCTGCGCACCTCCCGGCTGAACGCGGCGCTCGTCCGGATCGCCGATCTCACCCCGCATTTCGCGTCGGTCGATCCGGCCGACGAGCCGCACGTGCTGGCCCGCCACGTGGCCACGGCGGTGGAGCGGGCGCTGGCCGGGGAACGGGACTCCGCCCGCCGGGTCGCGCTGGTCAACGACCTGCTGCTGCGGGTCGCGGCGCAGGACGAGCAGGTGGCGGCCGCGGCGGAGCAGTTGGTGGTGCTGAGCCGCGAGGTCGCGCCGGGCGTGCGCCGGCTGGAGCGGCCCGTCACGCCGTTGTCGTCGGCTGCGCTGCTGACCAACGCGCCGGAGGAGCCGTCGCTGGGCGCGGAGCTGCGAGCCGAGCTGGCCTCGGCCGACCGGGTCGACCTGTTGTGCGCGTTCGTCCGCTGGCACGGGATCCGGGTGCTGGAGGAGCCACTGGACCTGCTCCGCCGCCGCGGGGTGCCCCTGCGGGTGATCACGACGACGTACGTCGGGGCGACCGAGAAGCGTGCCGTGGACGCGCTGGTCGAGCGTTTCGGCGCCGAGGTGAAGGTCTGCTACGAGACCCGCTCCACCCGGTTGCACGCCAAGGCCTGGCTGTTCCGGCGCAACTCCGGGTTCGACACCGCCTTCGTCGGCAGCAGCAACCTGTCCCGCTCCGCGCTGGTGGACGGCCTGGAGTGGAACGTCCGGCTCTCCTCGGTGGCGACCCCGGACCTGGTGCGGAAGTTCGCCGGCACGTTCGACTCCTATTGGGCCGATCCCGCGTTCGTCGACTACGACCCGGACCGCGACGGCGACCGCCTCCGCGCCGCGCTGGGGCAGGACCGGGCGGACCCGGTCGCCGTTTCCGGGCTCGAGGTGCGGCCCTACCCGCATCAGGAGGCGATCCTCGAGGCCCTGGACTCGGAGCGGACGGTGCACGACCGGCACCGCAACCTCGTGGTGGCCGCGACCGGCACCGGCAAGACCGTCGTCGCGGCGCTGGATTACGCCCGGCTGCGGCGCACGTTGCCGCGGGAGCGGCTGCTGTTCGTCGCGCACCGCAAGGAGATCCTGGAGCAGTCCCGGCGCACCTACCGCGAGGTGCTGGCCGACGGGGCGTTCGGCGAGATCTACGTGGCGGGAGAGCGGCCCGAGCGCTGGGAGCACGTGTTCGCCAGCGTGCAGTCGCTCGCGTCCTACGGCGTGGAGCGCCTGCCGGCCGGTCATTTCGACGTCGTCGTGGTCGACGAGTTCCACCACGCGCAGGCCCCGACCTACCAGCGGCTGCTCGACCATCTGCAGCCGCGCGAGCTGCTCGGACTCACCGCGACCCCGGAGCGCGGCGACGGCGTCGACGTCCGCGCGCACTTCGGCGGGCGGACCGCGTACGAGCTGCGCCTGTGGGACGCGCTGAGTGCGGATCTGCTGGTCCCGTTCCACTACTTCGGCGTCGCCGACGACGTGGACCTGCGGGGCATCGAATGGAAACGCGGGTCGTACGACGTCGGCGCGCTGGACCGCGTGTACACCGGCAACGACGCGCGGGCCGCCAAGGTCCTCCGCGAGACGAAGGACAAGGTGACCGACGTCCGCCGGATGCGCGCGCTCGGGTTCTGTGTCTCGGTCAAGCACGCCGAGTACATGGCCGAGGTGTTCACCCGCGCCGGGATCCCCAGCCTGGCCGTGTCCGGGGAGACCCCCGCGGCCGAGCGCAGTGAAGCCCTCCGGCGGCTGCGGGACCTGGAGGTGAACTGCCTGTTCGCCGCCGACCTGTTCAACGAGGGCCTCGACCTGCCGCAGGTCGACACGGTGCTGTTCCTGCGGCCCACACAGAGCTCGACGATCTTCCTGCAACAGCTCGGGCGCGGGCTGCGCCGGGCGCCGGGCAAGGCGGTACTGACGGCGCTGGACTTCATCGGGCAGCACCGCCGTGAGTTCCGGTTCGACGTCCGGTACCGGGCACTGACGGGCGGCAGCCGCAAGGCACTCGCCGCCGACATCGAACACGGGTTCCCGTTCCTGCCCTCGGGCTCCCAGCTGGTGCTCGACCGGGTCGCACAACAGATCGTCCTGGACAACGTGCGCCAGCAGTTGCGGCTGTCGCGCCGCGACCTCGTCGCCGACGTCCGCTCGCACGGCGATCTCCCGCTGGCCCGCTATCTCGATGAGTCGGGCCGCGAACTGCCGGACGTCTACAAGAATTCCGGGTCCTGGACGGGCCTGCGGCGCGACGCCGGGCTGCCGACGCCGCCGGCCGGGCCCGACGAGACGGGCCTGCTGAAGCGGGTGGTGGTGTTCGCGCACGTGGACGACCCCGAGCGGGCCGACGTCTACACGCGCCTCGCCGACCCCGACGGGCCGGACTACGCCGCGCTGACCGAGCGGGAGCAGTGCCTGGCGCGGATGCTGTTCTTCCTCGTCTGGCCGGACCGCGGCGGCTTCCCGTCCTATCAGGACGGGCTGGACCAGCTGCGCCGCCACCCTGCGGTGTGCGCGGAGATCCGCGAACTCGTGGCGCTCGGCCTCGACCGGGCCCGGCACCTGCCGCGGCCGCTGGGGGAGGGAATGCTGCACGTGCCGCTGCTGAGCCACGCGCACTACCGGCGCGAGGAAGTCCTGGCCGCGCTGGGTTGGGCGTCGATGACGCGGAAGGCCTACGGGCACGCGCAGGGGGTGGCGTGGGCGCCGGAGACCCGGACCGACGCGCTGCTGGTGAACCTGCGCAAGACCGAGCGCGACTTCTCGCCGACCACGATGTACCGGGACTACGCGATCAGCCCGGAGCTGTTCCACTGGGAGTCGCAGAACAACACGACGGTCGCGTCGACGGTCGGGCAGCGCTACCTGCACCATCGGGAGAACGGCTCGCACGTCGCGCTGTTCGTGCGAGAGGCGCCCAGCGACGAGTTGGGGGCCGCGCCGTTCCTGTGCCTGGGGCTGTGCGACTACGTCGAGCACCAGGGGGAGCGGCCGATCGCCATCACCTGGCGGGTGCGGCGGGCGATGCCCGGCGACACGTTCCGGGTCGCGGGTGTCGTGGCGTCGTAGCAACCGGCGGCCCGGATCAGCGCCAGTCCGGAGCCGGTGCGTTCGACCCGGGCGTCGGTCCCGGCCACCGGGGCGAACCCGGGCACATCCTGGGGGAACAGCACGCGCTGCCCGTCCGGGCCCTCGTACGCGGCGCCACGAGGACCAGCGCGGCCCGAACGGGCCGGTCCGGTCGCAGCAGCTGTTGTAGACCCGGGCGCGATGGCGGTGACCGGCCGGTCCGCGGGCGGTTCAGTCCGCGAACCGCGGCGTCCGCTTCTCGAACGCCGCCGTCACCGCCTCGACCTGGTTCGGGCTCCCGATCAACGCCCCGATCTCGTCCTGCTCCGCCGCGAATCCGGTCGCGAGGTCGACGCGTCCTGCGAGGTCGAGCAGTCGTTTCGCGGCCCGCACCGCGTGCGGGCTGCGGCCGGCGATCTCGGCGGCCATCGCCAGTGCCGCGGCGCGCGGATCGGGGTCGACGCGGGTCGCGAGGCCGAGGGTGACGGCCTCCTCGCCGCTGACCCGCCGCCCGGTGAGGGTCAGCTCCTTGGCCACGTCACGGCCGACGAGCTCGGGCAACAGCTGCGTGCCGGTCATGTCGGGGATCAGCCCCCACTTGATCTCCAGCACCGACAGGGTCGCGTCGGGGGCGACGATGCGGATGTCGGCACCGAGGGCGATCTGCAGGCCGCCGCCGAGGGCGTTGCCCTGGACTGCGGCGATCACCGGCACGGGGAGCTCGGCCCAGATGAACGCGGCGCGCTGGCCGGTCGCGCGGGCTGGGCCCGCGGACGGTGGCAGCTGCACGGAAGCAGACAGGCGTTCCCCGGCCGCCATCGCGCGGAACGAGCCGAAGTCCAGGCCGGCGCAGAAGTCCGGACCCTCGCCGGCCAGCACGACGGCACGCACCGACGTGTCGGTCTTCAGCTGCTCGCCCGCGGCGACCAGTGCGGCGAACATCGCGGGGTCGAGGGCGTTGCGCTTCTCCGGCCGGCTCAGCCGGACGTCGGCGACGCCGTCCTTCACCGCGACCTGGACCCGCTCCTCGTGCGCCATCGCATCCCTTCCGCCCGGACCGGCCACGCATGCTAGCTGAACGGTCGTTCAGGACTGCGCTGTCCGCGGTGGTCCACGATCCGCATCGCGATCTCGGTGTAGCGCTCGATCCGGCGCCGCACCCGGCACTCCACTGCGGCCCGGACCATCGCGCCCGGCCGGCGGACCGGCTCGGGGTCGAGCGGCATCGCCGGGTGGTACGCGTGGGCGCGCTACCCCATGGTCGTGGAACCGTCCAGGGACTCGCGGATGATGTCCGCGTGGCCGGCGTGCTGGGCGGTCTCGGCGATGATGTGCAGGAGCACCCGTCGTGCCGACCAGCGGGCTCCCGGTTCGAACCAGGGAGCCTCCGGAAGCGGGTGGGAGAGGTCGAGGTCGGGCAGTTCGGCCACGACCTGATCGGTCCGGCGTGCCACCTCGTCGTACTGCTCCAGTAGGCCGGCGAGGGTCTCGCCCGGCAGCATCTCGAACGTCGCGGCGTGCTTGGCCAGGCTCTCCTCGTCGAGTCCGGCCATGGCCTGGGGACCGTGCAGGACGAAGTCGACCCATCCCTTCTCGACGTCGGCGACGTGCTTGATCAGGCCGCCGAGGCAGAGCCGGCTCACGGTGGTGCGCCGGGCAGCCTGCTCGTCGTCCAGGCCGCGCGTGGTGAAACGCAGGAAGAACCGGTGCTTCGCCAGCGTGTCCAGCAGATCCGCGCGCTCGCCGCTGGTGATCGTCCGCGCGGTGGTGCCGTCGGTGGTGGTCATGGGGTCCGCCTCTCCTCGTCGCCGTCGAGAGCAACGCTAGGGACCACAGCTCGCGGACGCTGCGGCCGCTGTCCCCGCTCCAGGCGCAGCGCGGTGTCGACGGCGGTTCAGCTGAACCGCTCGATCGCCGGACGGCTGATCGAGCGCCTTTCGGATCGTCCGCCCGGAAGCCCCCGATCGGACGTTGCCCTCCACCGGGCCGGTCGCGATCACCGGACGGCTATCGTCGGCTGCTCGCCCCGCGCTCATGCCGAGGAGGACAGTGCCCGAGCAACCCGCAACGTCCGTCGGCCGCGTCGTCGGCACCGAGGACTCCACCCCGCTGCAGTTCAGCGTCGCCGTCGCCGAGGACGCCTACCTGCAACTCGACGACGTCGTGGTCACCGTCCGTGCCGTCCCCGGCCTGCGCCCGGTGATGACCTCCGGTGTGGTCACCCAGGTCCGCGCGCGCCACGAGGGCGCGAGCTTCGGCTCGGACGTCTTCCTCATCGCCGACGGGGTGCTGCCCGCGCAGGTGCAAGAGATCGCCGAGGTCACCACCACCCGGGTCGAGCCGGAGTGCTACGTCCCGCCGCGGCCCGGCGAGCTCGCCCGCCGCGCCACCGGCGACGAGCGGGCGCAGGCGCTGTACTTCGACCAGATGGAGAAGAAGGTCGCCGTGGGGCTCGGGCGCGACGGCGATCCGATCTACGTCAACCTCGACTTCCTCGACGGCACCCGCGGCGGGCACGTCTCGATCAGCGGCATCTCCGGTGTCGCGACCAAGACCAGCTTCGCGCTGTTCCTGCTCTACTCGATCTTCACCGGTGGCGCGCTGGGCCGCCGCGCGCTCAACGCGAAGGCGCTCGTGTTCAGCGTGAAGGGCGAGGATCTGCTCTTCCTCGACCACGCCAACACCCGGCTCGACGACGAGCTGCGCGCCGACTACGCGCGGCTCGACCTGGCCGCGGCGCCGTTCGCCTCGGCCGGGTTCTTCGCCCCGCCCACCCCGGACGACCTGTCGGGTCGCCCGTATGTCTCGGGGCGGACCAGCGGGGTCGCCGCGTTCTGGTGGACGCTCTACGAGTTCTGCCACGACGAGCTGCTGGCCTACGTGTTCGCCGACGCCGAGGACGAGCGCAACCAGTACACGATGGTGATCCACCAGGTCGCCGCCCGGCTGCGTCGCGAGGCTGTCGAGACCGGCGACGGGGGAGCGGTCGCGATCGAGGGCCAGGTGCTGCGCACCTACGACCACCTCGTCGACTTCATCTCCGATCAGCTCACCGACGAGGACACCCGGCGCGACTGGGCCGGCCCGGTCACCGGCGTCGGCACGATCAACGCGTTCCTGCGCCGGCTGCGGTCGAGCCTCAAGCCGCTGCGCACGATCGTCCGCGGCGACCTGCCCGACACACCCAGCCGGCGGGTGAGCACGGAGAACCAGCAGGTCACCGTCGTCGACCTGCACAACCTGCCGGAACGGGCGCAACGGTTCGTGGTCGGCGTCGTGCTGGCCTCGGAGACCGCGCGCAAGGAGGCGGCGGGCGCGGGCGGGCTGCTGTTCACGATGATCGACGAGCTGAACAAGTACGCGCCGCGGGAGGGCTCGAGCCCGATCAAGGAGGTGTTGCTCGACATCGCCGAGCGGGGCCGCTCGCTCGGGATCATCCTGGTCGGCGCGCAGCAGACCGCCAGCGAGGTGGAGCGGCGGATCGTCTCCAACTCCTCGATCAAGATCGTCGGGCGGCTCGATCCCGCCGAGGCCGGGCGCCCGGAGTACGGGTTCCTCCCGCCGTCGCAGCGGGCCCGGGCGACGCTGGCCAAGCCGGGCACCATGTTCGTCTCCCAGCCCGAGATCCCGGTGCCGCTCGCCGTCGAGTTCCCCTTCCCGGCGTGGGCGACGAGATTGTCGGAGTCGGCTGGTAGTCCTTCGACGAGCAACGGCGCGGCCCGGCGCGACGCGTTCGCGCGGCTGCCCGTCGCCGACGACCCACCGCCGTTCTGAGCCGTTCGAGGAAGTCATGAGGTTCCTGCACACCGCCGACTGGCACGTCGGCAAGACGTTGAAGGGCCACAGCCGCCTCGACGAGCAACGCGAGGTGCTCCGCGAGATCGTGCGCATCGCCCGCGAGCAGGAGGTCGACGCCGTGCTCGTGGCCGGCGACCTCTACGACACCGCGGCGCCGAGCGCGCCGGCTCAGCAGCTCGTCGTCCAGGCCCTGATGGCGCTGGCCGGCACCGGCGCCCAGGTGATCGTCATCGCCGGCAACCACGACCACGCCGCCACCCTCGACGCCTACCGCCCGTTCGCGGGCGCGGCCGGCGTGACGCTGGTCGGCGCGGTCCGGACGGCCGAGCAGGGCGGCGTCGTCGAGTTCACCTCCCGCAGCGGTGAGCCGGCCACGGTCGCGGTGCTGCCGTTCCTGTCCCAGCGCTACGCGGTGCGCGCCGCCGAGCTCGTCGCGAACACCCCGGCGGAGAACACCGGCGCCTACGACCAGCTGCTCCGTGATGTCCTGGTGAGCCTCACCGGCGGGTTCCGCACCGACGCGGTGAACCTCGTGATGGCGCACCTGACCGTGCTCAACGGGACCTTCGGTGGCGGCGAGCGCACCGCGCAGTCGATCTTCGAGTACGCCGTGCCCGCGACGATCTTCCCGGCCGACGCGCACTACGTCGCCCTCGGCCACCTGCACCGGCGGCAGAAGATGGCCGCGCCCGGCCCGGTGCACTACTGCGGCGCCCCGCTCGCCGTCGACTTCGGCGAGCAGGAGAACACGAACGTGGTCTGCCTGGTCGAGGCCACCCCGACGACGCCGGCGCGCATCACCGACATCCCGATCACAGCGGGACGGCGGCTGCGGACACTGCGCGGCACCGTCTCCGAGCTGGCCGCGCTGACCGACACGGTGGGCGAGGATTTCCTGCGCGTCTGGGTGCGTGAACCCGCCCGCGCGGGGCTGCGCGAAGAGGTGACCGACCTGCTGCCCAACGCGCTGGAGGTCCGGATCGACCCGGACTTCGCCACACCGGTCACCGGATCCCGCCCGTCGACCGGTCCCGGTGCCGAGCGCAGCCCGTCGGAGCTGTTCCGCGAGTACTGCGCCCGCCGCACCGTCGCCGACCCGCGGCTCGACGCGCTGTTCGCCCGCCTGCACGACCGCGTCACCGGGGGTGCCTGATGCGCCCGGTACGCCTGGAGATGCACGGGTTCGCGGCCTTCCGTGAGCCGACCACGGTCGACTTCACCGGCACGGAGTACTTCGCGCTGGTCGGACCGACCGGTTCGGGCAAGTCGACCGTGATCGACGCGATGACGTTCGCGTTGTACGGCTCGGTGCCGCGCTGGGACGACCGCCGGACGGTGGCGCTCGCGATGGCCCCGAGCGTCAACCGCGGCACCGTGCGGCTCGTGTTCGACGCAGGCGGCGCCCGATACGTCGTCGCGCGCGAGCTGCGGCGGTCGGCGCGGGGCGGGGTCACGGTCAGGAACGCCCGGCTGGAGCGGCTGGCCGACCCGGCCGAGGTCGACGGCGACACCGAGGTCCTCGCCGCCGACTCCGACGTGACCAGGGAGGTCGAGCGGCTGCTCGGACTGCCGTTCGACCAGTTCTGCCAGTGCGTGGTGCTGCCCCAGGGCGACTTCGCGGAGTTCCTGCACGCCAAGCCCTCGGACCGGCAGAAGATGCTCACCCGGCTGCTCGGTCTCGACGTCTACGAGACGATCGCCAAGGAGGCCAACCGGGAGGCCGCCGCGGCCGGCGAGCGCGCCGAGGTCATGGCCGGCCAGCTCGCCGCCTACGCCGACGCCACCGACGAGGCGGTCTCGGCGGCGGGGGAGCGGGTGGCGGCGCTGGAGGCGCTGTCGGGACGGGTGGCGGCGCGGCTGCCGGAGTTGACGGCAGCGGCCGCGGCCGTGTCCGACGCCGAGGAGGTCGTCACCCGGCTGCGTGACGAGCGGTCCCGGCTCGCCGCCCTCTCCGTCCCGAATGGACTGTCCGACGTGGACTCCCGCCGCCGGGCCGCGGTGGCGCGGGCCGAGGCTGCACAGCAGCGCTTCGCGGCTGCCGAGACCGCGGACACCGCGGCCAGGGAGGCGCGCGCCGCGGCCCCGGAACGCGGTCCGCTCGAGCAGGCCCGCCGCGACCACGCCGACCTCGCCACGGCGCTCGCCGCGCAGCCCGGCGCCCGGGAGACGCACGCCGCGGCGCTCGCGGCCTACGAGTCGGCGACCGCAGCCGCGGCGTCGGCGGCGGCCGCGGTCGAGGCGGCGCGCACCGACCGCGACACCGCGGCCACCGCTCTGCAGTCGGCACGCGAGGCCGCGCAGCGGCTCGCCGACGAACGGGGCCGGCTCACCGGGCTGCGCGTCCCCGACGGGCTCGACCGGCTCGACAGCCGGCGCCGCGCCGCCGACGACGACCTCGCCGCCGCGCAGAAGGCCCTCGACGCCGCCGAGGCCGCCGACACCGCCGCCCGCGAGGAACTCGCCGCCGCCCCGGCGCGCGGGCCGCTCGAACAGGCCCGTGCCGACCACGCCGCGCTGGCCGCCGCGCTCGCGGCCGAGCCCGGCGTGACACAGCGGCACGCCGGCGCCGTCCGCGCCCGCGAGGCGGCGGCCGAGCAGGTGGCGCAGGCCCGGCACCGGGTGACCCACGCCCGGGAGCGTCGCGACGCGGCCGCCCGCGCCGACCGGGCGGCCGCGCTGCGGCCCTCCCTGGTGGCGGGGGAGCCGTGCCCGGTCTGCGAGCAGGTGGTCGTCACGCCGCCCCCCATGACGGGCGCCGCCGACCTGACTGCCACCGAGGATGCCGTCGGTGCCGCCGAGCAGGCGCTCGAGACGGCCCGCGCCGAACAGACGGCCGCCGCGGCGGCCGAGCAGCGCGCCGCGGTCGACCTCGAACGGGCGACCGGGGAGATCGCCCGGCTCCGGGCGGCCCTCTCCGGTGCGCCACCGACCGCCGCGGCCACCGCCGACGCCCTCGCCACGCTGGACCGCATCGCGCAGGCCGCGGAGCAGGCCGACGCGACCATGCGGCGCGCACGCCGGGACCGTGAGGACGCGGCCCGCGCGGTCGACGCCGTCCGGGGTGAGCTGGCGGCGGCCGTCACGGCGCTGCGTACCGCCCGGGACCCGCTCGTCCCGCTCGGCGCCCCGGCCGTCACCGGCGACGACGTACTCGCCGGCTGGACCGCGCTCGCGGGGTGGGCCGAACAGGAGATCGCGATCCGGGACGCCGCGCTGCCCGGAGCCCGGGACGCCGCCACGGCCGCCGAGCAGGCGGCAGGGGCCGCGGTGCGCGCCTTCGAGGGCGCGGAGCAGACGGCGGCCGCGCGCCGCGGCGAGGAGACCGCCGCCGCCCGCGCCGAGCAGGCCGCCCGCAGCGACCTCGACGCGCTCGACGACCGGATCGGCCGGCTGCGTGCGGCGCTGGAGACGGCGCCCTCGGATGCGGAGGCGGCCCGGGAGCTGGCGCGGCTCGACACCCTCGACGCCGCGGTCCGCGCCGCCGACGCCGAGCTCCGCGCTGCGCGCAGCGCGCGGTCCGCGGCGGACACGGCCCTGGCCGAGGTGAACCGTGACGTCACCGCGGCCTGGGACACGTTGCGCGCCGCCCGGGACCCCCTCGTCGTGCTCGGCGCCCCGGCCGCCACCGGCGACGACCTGCTCGCGGCCTGGACGACGCTGGCCGACTGGGCCACCGCAGCCGGTGCCGAGCGCGCCGGCCGGCTCCCGGCCGCCGAGTCCGCGGTCGCCGCCGCCCGGGACGGACATGACGGCCTCGGACGTGCCCTGGCCGACGATCTGGCCGGCCACGACGTGCCCGCACGCGCCCCGCTGGGCGAGACCGCGCCGGCCGCGGTCGCCGAGGCGTTGGCCCGGGCCCGCGCCGCGCGCGAGCGCATCGCCGAGCGCCGCGACGAGGCCGCGACGCTGCGGGCCGACCGGGCGGAGGCCGAGACGGCGCAGCAGGTCGCGAAGATGCTCGGCAACCTGCTGCGCTCCGACGGGTTCCCGCGCTGGCTGGTCGCCTCCGCGCTGGACGTCCTGGTCGCGGACGCGTCGGCGAGCCTGGCCGAGCTGTCCGGCGGGCAGTTCGAGCTGACCCATGCCGACGGCGAGTTCCTCGTCGTCGACCACGCCGACGCCGACGCGCACCGGCCGGTCAAGACGCTCTCCGGCGGGGAGACCTTCCAGGCCAGCCTCGCGCTCGCGCTTGCGCTGTCGGCGCAGATGTCCACACTCGCCGCCGAAGGCGCGGCCCGGCTCGACTCGATCTTCCTCGACGAAGGGTTCGGCACCCTCGACGAGGCCAACCTCGAGGTCGTCGCCAGCACCCTGGAGAACCTCGCGAACCAGGGCGACCGGATGGTCGGCGTGATCACGCACGTGCCGGCGCTGGCCGAGCGCGTTCCGGTCCGCTACGCCGTGAGCCGGGACCGGCGGACGGCATCGGTGGTCCGCGAAGGACTGTGAGCACGGACCCGGGGCCGGCGCAGCGGCCGGCCCCGGGAGGTGCTCACTCGGTGTTCTCCCCGTGCACCGCGAAGACGGCACCGAACAGGTCGGTGAGAACGCCCATCCGCCCGAACGGCGTGTTCATCGGCGACATCAGCACCGTGGCGCCGCCGCGCTCGGCGGCGGCCACCGCGGCGTCGACGTCGGCGGCCCCGAAATAGGGCAGCCAGTGACCCGGGGTGCCCTCGGGGGCGCCCATCATCCCGCCCACCCCTCCGGCCACCTCGCCGTTGACGCTGAAGGTGCCGTAGTCGTCGGGAGCGCCCTCGACGGGTTGGTAGGTGTAGCCGAACACCGCGGAGTAGAAGCTCTTGCCCGCAGCCGGATCGGCGAGCCGTGCGTCCTCCCACACGAGCGAACCGGGCTCGTTGTAGATCTCGATGCCGATCTGTCCGCCGGCCTGCCAGACGCCGAACGCGGCGCCGGTGGCGTCGAGGGCGACGAGCATGCGGCCGTTGCCCGGGATGTCCATCGGACCGGCGAGGATGGTCCCGCCGTTGCCGGCCACCAGCTTCGCGGTGGCGTCGGCGTCGTCGCTGGCCAGGTAGACCGTCCAGAACGAGGGCTGGTCCTCCTGCATGATCGGGCCGATGCCGGCGGCGGCCTTCCCGTTCGTCCGGGCGACGTGGAAGTGGCCGAACTCCTCGCCGGCGTCGACGAACGACCAGCCGAGGACGGCCCCGTAGAACTGTGTCGCGGCCGAGATGTCCGGTACCGCGAGATCGACCCAGCACGGGGTTCCGGTGGGCCACCGGGTGTCGCGAGTGGGCATGCGCACGCACCTCCATCGGGAGTGGGATAGGGCACACCCAAGCACGGGTCACCGACAGTTCGCAGCAACCGATCAACCACCCCGGGCACCGGGGACCGGACGCGGCTATCGTCGTCGGCTCGCCCCCGTTCCCGGCGCCGAGGAGGACCGTGGCCGCCCAACCTGCCCCGTCCGGCGATGCGACCGCGGCGCCGTCACGCCCGGGGATGCGGTTCTCCGTCGACCCGTGGGACCCGTCCTACGGATCGAGCCTGGACGCCGAGGACCTCGGGGAGTCGACCGCCCGGGTCGTCGCGGACGTCGAGATACCGGCCGATCGGTGGCGTCCGCTCGATCCGGGCCCGGGCGTGACGCCCCCGCCGGCGACCCTGTTCGTCGACGGCGTGCGACGCATCGACGCCCAGGTGTGGGTCGAGGAGCCCGGCACCGGGGCCGCGTCCCCGGCCCTGTGCGCGTCCTACGCGGCCGGAGTGGTCTGCTGCGGCCCCGAGGGTGCCGATCTGGTGGCCCACGACGTTCGCCGCGGGCTGTTCACCACCGCAGCGCACGCCGTCGACGTCGTGACCCCGGCCGGGACCTACGAGGCGAGCCTCGCCGACGCCCGCCGGGACGTCGCGCCGGCGCAGGCGCTGAGCGTCGCGCTGCAGGCCCGCCTCCGCGAGGTGGAGATCGCCACCGCGGTCGCGGCGCGATCCGGACTGTCCACTTCGGATGACCTGCTCGTGGTCGACGGCCCGCTGCGCGGCCGCCAGCACCTGCCCCGCGCGCTCGGCTACATCAAGAGCCACCGCAGCGAGTACCTGCCGGCGCCACTGAACGGGCTGGTCGCCGCGCTCGGCGCCGGCCAGCGCACCCCGGTGTTCCTGCTCGGCAGCTCGTGGGACCGCTACACCTGGTACCTGCGGCTGCCGTGCGACCCCGGCGCGCCGTGGGCAGGCGTGGTGCGGCTGGAGTGCAGCGCCACGCTGACCGGTGCGGCGGCCGCCGACATGGCGCGGTTGAGTCAGGTGACGCTGTGCCGGTATGCGTCCGAGGGGTACAAGGACGCGCGGGCGCCGCAGAACCTCTATCCGATCGCCGGGTTGGAGCGGCAGCTGCGCCGGCGGTTGGGGGATGCGGTCGTGCTGTACCGGGCACTGCGCCGGGCAGCCCATCGCTGATCAGGCCTGGCGCCGGCACCGGGCCACGGAGGGGATGAGCGGTTGCGCGGACACCGAAGCCGGAGACTGACGTCGATCGACATCGGCGCCTGGCTCTTCAGATGCAACCCCCGGTCCTGGGCCGACGGCCGATCCGTCGACGGTTGGTGTGCGCTGCCGACCTACCGCCTCGAACTGATCGAACCCGCTCAGCCTGCGGTTCTCTGGGTGACCGGCAGCCGGGGCGCCGAGCCGGAACCGGGGATCTGGATGGCCGGTTTCACCACGGGAGAGATCGATCCCGGGCGGGACGGCCGTCGCCCGTACGTGGGCCTGCGGATGGCCGGGCTGCAGGCGCCGGTTCCGCGTGAACGGCTTCAGGCTGATCGCCGTACCGACCGGCTCGAGGTGCTGCGCGTCGCGCACGGCAGCAACCCGTCCTACCTCACACCCGAGGAGAAGGCTGCGGTGGAGGAGATGATCGGTGGTTGGCCGGACCCGATCGGGGGCGCCGACGCGTGGTGCCGCCCCGTTGGGTGATCGGCGCTGACACGATAGGGCGGTCATTGCTACCTCCGGGTAACAGGTCGCGCAGGCTATCGCGATCCTTAGTCATCACGGACTCGCGGGAGGGCGACATGGACGCGGAATCGGCAGGCTGCGGCGGCCCCACCGGAATCGTTCGCCCGTCCGGCGAGGTCAGCCGGGCCACGCGAGGTATTCGCGACGACGCCCGTGCGCAGGTGCTGGTGCGGCACGCGCGGTTGATGTCCTCGGGGCGCCCGACCGTCTGCAAACCCAGCCGCGCTGAGATCGAGGGGCGGATGCCGAGCCCGGGGCGGGGCTCCGACGGCAAGGTCATCTACCCGGATCGGGAGTCGGCGGAGGCGGCCGCCCGGGAGCTCGAGCTGCTGGGCGCGCGAGCGCTGCGTGCCTACCTGTGCAGGCGGTCCCGGCACGGGCACTTCCACCTCACGACCGACGCGGTCGCCGAGCGCTCCCGGGCGTCGCTCGCCATGCGCATTCCCCGGCAGCGCGACGCCCGCTCGGCCTGAGCACGGCCGCGGACGACGACCCCGGAGTGCACGACGTCGTCGCAGTCCCGGTCATCCTGCTCACCGCCGGGCCCAGGACGGCGAGATCGCGCGCGTGCGGTTCTACGCCTCCAGCCGGCTGCGCGCCCGGTCCGGTCACGTGCCGGGCACACTGTGCGTGTTCGGCCACGTCGTCCGCGAGCTCACCGAGGGGCAGGCCCGCAGCCTGGACCTGCTCGCCCACCAGGTCGTCGACGTGCTGGAACCGCGGCGCCGCACCCGGCTGCTGACCACAGCGGTCGGCATCGGCATCACCGACGGCGTCGACGGCGTCGCCGCGGTGTGGTTCACCCTGCCCGACGCGGCTAATGGTGCAGCAAGGACTTGAGGGCGATCATCACCAGGCCGAGGGCCGCGGTGACCGCCGCCGAGCCGAACCGGCGCATCCCGTGGCGCTCCGCGTGGCCCGCGGCCACCCAGCCCAGCCAGAACAGCAGGGCCGTTGCGACCAGCAGGCCGGCGTTGGCGGCCACACTGGGCTCGGCCCCGAGCAGCCCGGCGACGAGCAGGCCGAGCAGTGGCACCACCGCCGCCACGACGAGGCCGGAACTGCCCGCGAACGCCGCCCGGATTCGCGCCCAGGTCTTCGCAACCGGCGCCTGCACGTGCGCGAACAGCACCCGGGAATAGACCTCGGCGAGCCAGAACACGACGCCGGTGAACAGCACCGACGCCACGATCTCCACGAACGACCCCGTCTCGGACGCGACCGCCATCACGGCGGACGCCACGATCAGGCCGTACAGGTCGGCCGGGTTCGCCGGCAGCAGTCGTTCGCGCCAGGTCCCCGTGGTCAGCGGCCCACCTGCCCGCGTCACGTCCTCGTCTGCGCCGCTTGCTGGTCGGTCGGTGGCGCGCCGGCGGCCGGTTGCTGGTGGCCGAGCACCTTGGCCTTGGCCTGCTCGTAGTCCTGCTGCGAGATCGACCCGCGGTCACGCAGGTCGGCCAGCTTGCCGAGCTCGTCGGCGGTGCTCGTCCCGGCGCCGGCGGCCTGCTGGACGTACTGGCGGAAGGCCTGGTCGTTGGCCTTCGCCTGGGCCAGCGCCCGCTCGTTCATCGACGGCCCCCGGGCGATCAGGTACACCAGGGCGCCGAGCCACGGGATGATGATGATGAACAGGGTCCACAGCGCCTTGGCCCAGCCGGACAGCTGGTGATCGCGGAAGATGTCGCTCAGGATCACGATCAGCAGCCAGATCCAGGCGAACAGCAGCATGAACCAGAAGATCGACACCAGGATGTTCCAGAGCGTCATCGTGTACTCCTCGCTCGCCGGGGGAGCCAGGTAATCGGCCGCCCGGCGGGCAGCATGCGCCGGTTGGGGCAGTTCGTGCCTCACCCGGGGCGGGTGAGCGACGGCGCTACGCCCCGGCTCGGCCCCCCGGCCGGTACACGG
This sequence comes from Pseudonocardia acidicola, assembly GCF_012911935.1. Classification (GTDB taxonomy): domain Bacteria; phylum Actinomycetota; class Actinomycetes; order Mycobacteriales; family Pseudonocardiaceae; genus Pseudonocardia; species Pseudonocardia acidicola. The sequence continues at coordinate 57,047 of NZ_JAAXLA010000001.1, forward strand.
TCGGTGCCCGGCGCGCCCTGCCGTGGTCGACACGGGTGCCGCCGGGCCCGATCTCACCGTCGCGGGCGAGCGCCGCCGACCGCGAATGCCGCCGCGACCGCGGCGTCCGGCGACGCCGGATCGGGACGGCGGACGCCGTCCACCGGCAGCGCCTCCGCGAGACGGCCCAACCGGCCGTCCTGGTCACCGGGCCGGCGCAGGAGCGATGTCCCTCCCCCCACGGGGAGGGACATCTCCGGTCAGTCGCCGCGTTCCCGGTGGTAGGCCTCCCACATGTGCTCGGCGAACCAGGTCATCGCCGGCCCGTTGGGATCCACCCCCGGGAGCAGCCGGATCGACTCGTAGGCCTCTTCCAGGGCCCGCACCAGCAGGTCGCGTTCCAGATCCACAGCCGACTTCGTCGGGGTCCCCATCCCACGCTCCTCACGGTTGGTCGCAGCCGTTGCACCGGGGAGCCTGCCGGGCGCCGGCGGCGCCGGGCGTCGGCCCGACGAGGCCAGAACGGCGGCGCAACTCGACCTCCGGAGACGAGGACGGGCTGGTGCGGGGCGGGCCTGGCGGTCAGCGCGGGCCGGAGCGGGCGACCGGCACCGGCTCGGCGCCGTCACGGGGAACCGGGTAGTGGACGCCGCCGGGCCGGCGCACGCCGCGCTCCTCCACCCGCCGGGTGACCTCGCGGCCGCCCTCCCCGGTCCGGGCCAGGGCGTAGAGCGCCAGGTCGCGGTGGCTGGGTTCGTCGGTGCGGCGCAGGAACCGCGACAGCTCGTGTGCCGCGGTCCGCGAGTCGCGCGCCTTCACCCAGGCGGCGAGCTCGGCCTCGGCGACCTCGGTGCGGCAGCTGGACATCCGCACGCACACGTACTCGATGTCCTCGTCGGCCAGCTCGCCGACCAGGGGCGCGTGCAGCCCCTGCTCGGTGAGCAGCTGGTGACACGCCCACAGCCCGATCGGGGTCAGCGACACGACCGTGGGGTCGGGGTCGTCGCGCCGGGCCAGCTCCGCGAGGTGGGCGTGGTCGTGGCTCTCCTCCAGCTCGACGGCCCCGAGCAGTTCGAGCGCATCGAGCAACGCGGTCACGTCGCGGCGCCAGAGCCGCTGCTCGACGTCGCCGGCCAGATCGTCGACGACGCAGCCGAACTGCTCGTTGACCGCGTCGCGGACCAGCCGGTGGAACAGCTCCACCGGGACCGGTCCGCCCGCGGCGGCGTACAGGTTGAGCCACAACATCGGGAAGGCGTCGCCGAGCGACATGCTGAACAGCGACGGCGAGCCGAACACATTGCTGCCGCCGAAGTGCTCACCGAGACTGCCGAGGGCCTCGAACGCGCGGCGCCACAGCTCGATGGGCCGGTGCAGCAGCTGGGCGGCGCTCTTCACCGGGACCAGCCGCCGGTGGACGATCCGGACGAGCCGGGCCTGCCGCGCCCAGTGCATCAGCAGGGAGATCTCGGGCAGGTCGTCGGCGGTCCGGGCGGTGTCGCGATAGAACTGGTCGAGCCCCAGCGAGTCGGCCAGGGCGAGCGCGTCACGCAGCCACAGCCGGCCGTCCTTGGTCAGCCGGCGCCCGGCACGCACCCAGCGGGTGAACGCCCGCAGCTGATCCAGCGCGACGCTGTTCTCCGCCGCGGTGACCAGCTGGGCCGCGGTCGGCAGCAGCACCGGGCCCAGGTCGGGCGGGGTGTCGCGCTCGGCGTCCGCGCGCCGGGCCTCCTCCTGGATGATCGCGTCGAGCACGTCGTGGTCGATGTCCAACTCGCCGCGCCGGGCCTGCTCCAGGAACCGCTGCAGGGCCAGCACGTCGCTCTTGTCGACGCCGTGGCGCATCATCTGCATGCCCCAGAACTTGCCCAGGTCGTAGTTGCGCTCGTCGGCGAGCGCGTCGAACAGCGCGGGCGTGCTGTCGTCGACCTGGGCGTGCAGCTCCGCGGGCGCCGCGGAGCGGGCGTCGAGGTGGTCCATCTCGGCGAGCAGCGCGATCAGGGCGTGCAGCGCAGCCGGGATCTCGGCCCAGTCGGAGTCGGCCACCGCCACCGTGCGCGGGAACCAGACGGCGAGCGCGTCGGCGACGTGTGCCCGGGTCCAGTGCCCGAGCCGGCCGTCGACCCCGTGCTTGTAGTCCAGGGCGGCAGCCACCAGCGCGGGATCGACCTCGCGACCGCATCGCCGGGAACGGGCCAGAACAGCGGTCAACAGGCGATCCCGGACGACGCTGTACTCCTCATGTTCATGAGGCGCGAAGACCAGGCGCATTTGGTCCACCTTGGCAGCCCGCTGATCTCGGCGTTCACGCGGGGGGCGGGTGAACCCCTTCCGCTGCGGGGCGTGATCGTTCTAACGTCTATGTGTCAGTAGTCACACCTTCGGCGTCGGCGCTGGTCGACCCGCCACCGAGGAGGTCGCCGTGCACCCGCACCGCCTGCAACAGCTCGTCGCATCGGTCTCTGCCACCATCGACGCGGAGCAGCGCGCGCGACTCGCGACGCACGCCGACACCTCCGACAACTGCCGATGCCGCATCGCGTCGCTGCGCACCGAGCTCGACCGGGCGCTGGACGGGGGCAGCCCCGAGCGGGCGCTCGGCCTGGCCTGCGAGCTCGACGGCCTGGAGCGGGTGCAGCAGCGGCTCGACGGCCGGCTGCTCGCGCTGGTCGACGAGCTGACCCGTACGCCGTACACCGTCGACTACGGGGACGGGGTTCCCGCCTGAGCGGCCCGGGCTCGCGAACCGCCGGTCCAGCGGGTCGCGAACCTCATAGATACAAGGTTGCATCCATAGGGCTACGGTCGGTCCGTGCCGCCTCCCGAGCAGCCCCCCGCCGCCGACCGCGCCTACGCCGTCACCAAGGAACTCGTGCTCACCGGCGAGCTACCCGGCGGGCACCTGTTCAGCGAGGGCGACATCGCCGACCGGCTCGGCATGAGCCGGACCCCGGTGCGCGAGGCGTTCCTGCGGTTGGAGGCCGAGGAGCTGCTGCGGCTGATCCCCAAGCGCGGCGCGATCGTCGTGCCGGTCCCGCCCGGCGAGGCCGACGACGTGCTCGACGCTCGGGAGGCCCTCGAGACCGCGGCGGTGCGGCGGCTGCTGCGCCAGCCCGAGCTCGTGGCGCCGGCGGTGGCCGAGCTGCGCGCGGTCCTCGAGGTGCAGCGCGGCCACGCCGCGGCCGGTGACCTGCGCGCCGTGGCCGAGGCTGACGAGGCGTTCCACCGGGCCGTCGTCGCGGCCGGGCGCAACGCGCTGACCAGCCGTTTCTACGCCACTCTGGCCGACCGGCAGCGCCGGATGAGCATGCACGCACTGGGCCCGAACCCCGACCAGGTCGCGGTCGTGCTGCGCGAACACGCCGCGTTGGCCGACATCATCGAGGCCGGTGACGAGGCCGGGTTCGCCGACGCGCTGCGCGCCCACCTCGACGGCACGCACCGGGCGGGAGTGGCCCGGTGAGGTCCCGCTCCTGGCTCGTCGTCGCGGCGGCGATGTTCTGCTGCGGCTGGGGCGGCAACCAGTTCACCCCGCTGCTGATCATGTACCGGGACGCGGCCGGCTACTCGGTGCTGACCGTCGACGCGTTCCTCGGCGCCTACGTGGTCGGCCTGGTGCCGGCGCTGCTCACCGTCGGGGCGCTGTCCGACCGGTTCGGCCGGCGGCCGGTGATGATGGCCGGCACCGTCGCGTCGCTGCTGGCCAGCGGGCTGCTGGCGCTGGGCGAGACCGGCCCGGTCCCGATCTTCCTGGGCCGGTTCGTCACGGGCGTGGCGGTCGCCGTCGCGATGGCCGTCGGCTCCACCTGGGTCAAGGAGCTCTCCGACCCGCCCCATGACCCGGACGCCGGGCCGGGCACCGGTGCCCGGCGGGCGGCGCTCGCGCTGACCGTCGGCTTCGGGCTCGGCGCGGGGGTGGCCGGGGTGCTCGCGCAGTGGGGGCCCTGGCCGATGGTGCTGCCCTACGTCGTGCACGTGGCGCTGACGGTCGGGGTGCTGCTGGTGCTGCCGCGGTGCGTCGAGACCCGGGGGCCGGGCCGGGCCGGGCGACTCGCGGTGCCCGCCGTGCGCCACCCGCGGTTCCGGCGGGTGGTGCTGCCGATGGCCCCGTGGGTCTTCGGTTCGTCCGGCGTCGCCTACGCGATCATGCCGCAGGTCGTGGGGGACAGGCTCGGGTCCTGGGGGCTGGCCTACTCGACGCTGCTCACCGTGTGCACGCTCGGTGCGGGCGCGCTCGTCCAGCCGATCGCCAAGCGGCTCGACCGGGTCACCGACGCCCGCGCCGTCATCGTCTCCATGATCGCGATGTCGACCGGGCTGGCACTCAGCGTGGTCGCCGCGAGCGTGCGCTCGCCGTGGCTCGCCCTGGCCGCCGCGATCGTGCTCGGTTCGGCCTACGGGATCGCCGTGGTCTCCGGGCTGCTGGAGATCCAGCGGCTCGCCCGGCCCGACGAGCTCGCCGGGCTGACCGGGGTCTACTACGCGCTCGCCTACGTGGGGTTCCTGCTACCGGCGGCGCTCGCGGTGCTGTCGAAGCTGGCCGGCTACCCGGTGCTGCTCTCCGGGCTGGTGCTGATCGCGCTGGCCGGCACCGCGGTGATCGCTCGGTCGTCGCGGTCCCACTTGCCCGGGTCGTCGCTGCCGGCGTCCTCGGCGGGGAACGCGGGGATCACCTCGGTGGTCAGCAACTCCACCGAACGCTCCGAGACCGCCCTCGGCAGGTCCCCGAACGCCAGCCGGCAGAGCAGGTAGTTCACCCCGGCCTCGGCGGTGTGGGCCAGCGCCGCGTCCCGCACCGTCGACGGCGATCCGACCAGGCAGAACCCGGCGGCCAGGGCCTCGTCGAAGGACGCCGGGAAGCTCAGCGGGAGGGCGATGCCGTGCTGGCGCCACAGTTTCGTGAGGTGGGCGAACCAGAGCTCGTAGGCGGGCCGGGCGACGTCACGGGCCTCCGCGTCGGTGTCGGCGATGACGACGTGCCGGTTCATCCCGAGCAGCGGCAGCCCGGCGTCCCCGGCCCACGCCGCGCGGTAGGCGTCGGTCAGCGGACGGACCGCGGCGGCCAGGCCGTTGCAGACCATGTTGATCGCCCGTCCGGCCGCCCGGCGCGCCGTCTCCGGGCGGGCCACGCCGTACCACAGCGGCGGGTGCGGGCGCTGCACCGGCACCAGCTGCAGCGGCACGTCGCGCAGCGGGAACCGCGGGCCGTCGGCGCTGATCCGCGGCGCGCCCGCCCCGCGCAGCAGGATGTCGGTGGCCTCGGCGTAGAGCTCGGCGGCGTCCTGCGGCGTGACGCCGTAGAAGCCCAGCTCGATCGGCGAGACGCCGCGGCCGATGCCGAGCTCGAGGCGCCCGCCGCTGAGCTGGTCGAGCATGCAGACCTCCTCGAGCAGCCGCAGCGGGTGATACAGGCTCAGCACGTAGACCAGCGGGCCGAAGCGCAGCCGGCTGGTCCGCTGCGCGACCGAGGCGAGGAACACGCTCGGTGACGGGGCGAGGCCGAGCGGGGTCCCGTGGTGCTCGGCGAGGTGATAGGCGTACAGCCCGGCCCGGTCGTAGGCCTCGACGAGGGCCAGCCGGTCGGCGTACTGCCGCCCGATCGCGCTGCCGTCCCCGTCGTCCTCGCCGCCCGCCCGGTCCATGTGGTCGAACACGCCGAACTTCATCCGCTGCTCCTCGCCCCGCGGCGTCGTTGCCACGTCGGCTCCGATCATCGCTCGCAGCAGGCGGATCCGACAGCGTGGTACGCGCCGGTGTGGTTCAGGATGGGACGACAACTCGGATCGACGAAGGGGTCGCGGTGCGCGCGGTACAGGTGGTGCGGTTGGACGGGCCGGCGGCGGTCGAGGTGCGCGACGTGCCCGAGCCCGGCCGGGCCGAGAACGAGGCGCTGATCGACGTCCGCGCGGCCGGGGTCAACTTCCCGGACGTGCTGCTGACCAAGGGGCTCTACCAGTACAAGCCCGACCCGCCGTTCGTACTGGGCTCCGAGTTCGCCGGGGTGGTCCGGGAGGCCCCGGACGGCTCCCCGCTGCGCCCCGGTGACCGGGTCGCCGCGTTCTCCAGCTACGGCGCGTTCGCAGAGGTGGCCGCGGTCAACGCGGATCGGGTGCTGCCGCTGCCCGACGCGGTGTCCTTCGCCGCGGGTGCCTGTCTGCCGATGAACTACCTCACCGCCCACTTCGCGCTGCTCGCCCGCGGCCACCTGCAGCAGGGCCAGACGGTGCTGGTGCAGGGCGCCGCGGGTGGCATCGGCACCGCGGTCACCCAGCTCGCCCGGGCGCTGGGCGCGCGGGTGATCGCGGTCGTGTCCAGCGAGGCGAAGGCCGAGGTGGCACGGGCCGCCGGCGCCGACGAGACCGTGTTCGTCGAGGGCTTCAAGGACGCGGTCAAGGAGCTGACCGGCGGCCACGGGGTGGACCTGGTGGTCGACCCGGTCGGCGGCGACCGGTTCACCGACTCGCTGCGCAGCCTCGCCCCGTTCGGCCGGCTGCTCGTCGTCGGGTTCACCGCGGGGGACATCCCGACGGTCCGGGTGAACCGGCTGCTGCTGGGCAACATCGACGTCGTCGGGGTCGCCTGGGGCGGCTATGCGCTGGCCCGGCCCGGCTACGTGGCGCAGCAGTGGAGCGAGCTGACCCCGCACCTCGCCTCCGGCGCCCTCGATCCGCTGATCAGCGCCACGTTCCCGATGGAGAAGGCGGCCGAGGCGATCGCCCGCCTCGACGAGCGGCAGGTCACCGGCAAGGTCGTCCTGGAGCCCTGATCCGGGGGCGCTCGTCCCGGTCCGCGTCGTCGGGGGCGGTGCTCGCGGCCTTGCTGGTCCTGCTGGCTGCGCGCCCGCTGACCTCGGAACGCAGGGCCTTGACCCTGCGCCGGGGCCGGGAGATGGTCGCTGCTGTGAGCGTCGACGCACCGCGGGTGGTCCGAGCGGCCTGCCCCCACGACTGCCCGGACACCTGCGCGATGCTCGTGACCGTCGGCCCGGACGGCCGCGCGGTCGAGGTCCGGGGCAATCCGGACCAGCCGGTGACCGCCGGGTTCCTCTGTGGCAAGGTCAGCGACTACCTGGAGCGGGTCTACGCCGCCGACCGGCTGCTGCACCCGCTGCTGCGCACCGGGCCGAAGGGGTCGGGGCAGTTCCGGCGGGCGAGCTGGGACGAGGCGCTCGACGCCGTCGCGGCCGGGCTGCGCTCGGCGATCGACCGGCACGGCGGCGAGTCGGTGCTGCCCTACAGCTACCTCGGCACCATGGGGCTGCTGCAGAACAACTCAATGAGCGGCCGGGTGATGAACGCGCTCGGCGCGACCGAGCTGGTGCGCACCATCTGCGCCGACGCCGGGATCGCCGGCACCACGATCACCCAGGGCGCCTCACCCGAGGTCGACCCGGAGCGCTGGCCGAACGCCCGCTACGTCCTGTGCTGGGGCTGGAACCCGCTGTCCACCGCACCGCACCTGTGGCGGCTGGTGCTGGCGGCCCGGCGGGGCGGCGCGAAGCTCGTCGTGATCGACCCGTTCCGCAGCCGCACCGCCCGGCTCGCCGACGAGCACATCGCGCCGGTGCCCGGTACCGACGGCGCGCTCGCGCTCGGCATGATGCGCGCGCTGCTCGACGCGGACCTCGTCGACCAGGCATGGTGCCGGGCACACACGACCGGTTTCGACGAGCTGCTGGAGCGGCTGCGGTCGCGGTCGGTGGCCGACCACGTCGCGCCGTGCGGGGTCGACGAGGCGACGGTCCGGCGCGTCGCCGCCGAGTTCGCCCGCAGCCAGCCGTCGCTGCTGCGGCTCGGCGTCGGGGCACAGCGCCACCAGGGCGCCCCGATGGCGTACCGCACGATCTCCTGCCTGCCCGCGCTGGCCGGCAGCTGGCGCCACGACGGCGGCGGCTTCTCCTACCTGCCGGTGGCCACCGCGCGGCTGATCAGCCGCACCGCGCTGGCCCGCCCCGACCTGCGCACCCGGCCGGCCCGCAGGATCAACATGTCGCGGCTCGGGGACGTGCTGACCGACCCGGTGCTCGACCCACCCGTCGCCGCGCTGGTGTGCTGGAACGCCAACCCGGCCCAGGCCGCGCCGGACCAGTCCCGGGTGCTGGCGGGGCTGCGCCGCGAGGACCTGTTCACCGTGGTCGCCGAGCAGTTCCTCACCGACACCGCCCGGCACGCCGACGTCGTGCTGCCGGCGACCAGCCAGCTCGAGCACCTGGATGCGGTCGGGTCCTGGGGGCACCACTACCTGACGTGGAACGAGCCCGCCATCGCGCCAGTGGGCGAGGCCAAGCCCAACACCGAGATCTTCCGGCTCGTCGCCGCCCGGCTGGGGCTGGACGACCCGTGCTTCGCCGAGACCGACGAGCAGATGATGGCGTCGCTGTTCGCCGGGGCCCCGGGCGGGATCACGCTCGACGCGCTGCGGCACCGGGGATTCGTCAAGATCGATCTCGGGCAGGGGTCGTTGCCGCACGCGCTGGGCCGGTTCGGCACCCGCGACGGGCGGCTCGCGCTGAGCGCACCGGAGCTCATCGAGCGGGGCGTGGACCCGCTGCCGCACTTCGACCCGCCGGTGGAGGTGCTCGACGCCGACCTCGCGGCACGGTTCCCGCTGGCGCTGCTCACCCCGAAGCTGCACCTGTTCCTCAACTCGACGTTCGCCAACCAGCGCCACCAGCGGCGCGCGCACCCGGCGCCGTTCGTGGTGCTGCACCCGGCCGACGCGGCCGAGCGCGGCCTCGACGACGGCGAGCGGGTGCGGGTGTTCAACGACCGCGGCGCGTTCGTCGCGGCGCTGCGCGTCTGCGACGACACCCGTGCCGGGGTGGCCGTCGCGCCGACGGGCTGGTGGTGCCGCGACCACGAGGACGGGCCGGGCGCGCAGGCCACGACGTCGCAGCGGCTCACCGCGCTCGGTGCGGCGCCGGTGTTCAACGACAACCGGGTGCAGGTCGAGCGGGCGTGATCACCGGCCCGACCCGTTCTCCTCCGACATCGGCTTGACGTTGAGGAAGAAGTCGTCGTCGTGGTGCTCGATGCCGTACTCGACCGCCTGTTCCACGGCCTGGACCGTGCGGTCGTCGCGGCGCACCAGCGGGTCGCTGCGCAGGTCCCTGGCCAGCGACACGCACAGCAGCACCATGACGACGGCGAACGGGGCTGCGGTGATGATCGTCAGGTTCTGGATCCCGGTGAGCGCGGTGTCGCCGCCGACCAGCAGCATGACCGCGCCGATCAGGTCGGGCACCGGGGCGCGCGGGGCGGGCGTCGGGTCGAGCACCACGTTGTGGAGATCGGTGCCGGAGATGCCGTCGACCATGCAGTGGTGGACCTTCGAGACGAGCGCCCACCGGCCACCGGCCAGGCCCTGGACCAGCCAGTACTGCCAGAGCGGGCGGTCCCGGTCCAGCCGCTGTGACATCACCCGGCCCATCAGCGCGCAGCTCGGCGTCCCCGCCGGGTGCGGGTAGCGCGGTGCGCACCAGGTGGCGGTCCGGCGCGAAGTGCAGGTCGTCGACCCACACCGGGGCGCCGAGGTCGAGTGGCACCGCGCGGGCCTTCAGCCGGTAGCGGGGGATGAGCGGCAGCCGTCCCGCGAGGTGGGCCCGGAACCGGCGCTCCTCGGCGCCGATGTTGAACGTGGTCGTCGACGCCGTCTCGGACAGCCCGTAGCCCTCCAGGATCACCACGCCGAACTCGCGCTCGAACTCGTCGATCACCTCGGCCGGGACGCCTTCGAAGACCGTCACCCGGTCCCGCTCGATGACCTCGAGCGCGCGGCCGGCTCGAACACCTCGTGCACCCCGGCGTCGGCGGCCCCCTTGGCCGCCCCCTCGGCCACGCCGGACCAGGTGATGAGGAACCGGGCGCCGGGTGGCACCAGCTCCTGCGTCCACATCACCGACACCACGGCGAGCACGTTCTGCGGGCGGTCGAGCCGCAACCACAGGCTGTCCTGGGCGGACATGACGCGCCGGGTCATGGGTACCTCCTGGCCGGGTTCGTCGCCGGTACTCCGCTCCGGGCAGGGCCGAAGGCCCCGTCCGGCGGGCGACCTCGGGCCCCACGCGTGCCTACCATCGATGCTCGGAAGCCGGTGGGTCATACCCCGGTTGACCTGCACGGAGGTGGCCGATGCCCCCGCGGATGCCCGGCCCGGCGCCGCTCCGGGAACACTCCGGTGCCGCCTGAGGCCCGGGGTGCGACCGCCGACCTCGGCGGTCCGGTGCACCACGTCGACTTCGGTGGACCCGTCGGCGGGCCCCGGCTCGTGCTGGTGCACGGCCTCGGCGGGTCACACCTGAACTGGTGGCTGCTCGCGCCGCTGCTGCGCCACCGTGCCCGGGTGCACGCGCTGGACCTGCCCGGGTTCGGCTACAGCCCGCCCGCGGGCCGCTCCGCCACGGTCGAGGCCAACGCCGAGGTGCTGCACCGGTTCGTCGAGGAGGTCGCGGGCGGCCCGGTGATCCTGGTCGGCAACTCGATGGGCGGCACGATCGGGCTGCTCACCGCGGCCGCGCACCCCGAGGCGGTCAGCGGGCTGGTGCTGCTCGACCCGTCGCTGCCGCCCGCCCCGCCGTTCATGATCGACCCCGCCGTGGCGGGGGCGATCCTGGCGCTCGCCACCCCCGGCCTGAACGGGCGCGCGCTGGCCGGGCGGCGTCGCTGGATGGACGCGCGCACCGTCGTCCGGCAGACCCTGCAGCTGTGCGGGCTCGACGAGCACGCCGTACCGGACGGATTCGTCGAGGAGACGGTCGCGATGGTCGAGGCCCGCCGCAGCGTCCCGGGGGCGGACCGGGCCGTGCTGGAGGCGGGTCGCTCGTTGGTCCGCCTCGGGGTGCGTGTGCACCGCTACTGGGCCGTGACCCGCGCGGTCCCGGCACCCGTGCTCCTCGTGCACGGCGACCGGGACCGGCTCGTCCCGGTGGCCGCGGCCCGCCGGGCCGCCGCACGCAACCCGCACTGGCGCACCGAGGTCCTGCCCGGGGTCGGGCACGTCCCGCAGCTGCAGGTGCCCGGGCGCACCGCCGAGCTCGTCCTGGACTGGCTCGAGCGGGAGGGTGCGGCGGCCGGCCGGCGCGCGGCTCAGGCGCGCCAGCCGGCCTCGTCCACGCCACCCGGGACCGGGGCCGCCGGGTCGTAAGGGGTCCGGGTGAACACGAACGTGGCGAGGGTGAGCGAGACCCGGTCCAGCCGCAGTGTCTCGCCCGCGAAGTAGCCGTCCAGCCCGATCCAGGTACCGTCCGGCCCGGGGCGGAACCGGCTGGACCGACCGGGCCGGCCGAGCCCGCCCAGGTGCAGCAGACCACCGGGGATCGCCCGCAGCACGTACGGCGACGGGCCCCAGTACCAGGGGCCGAGCAGCTCCAGCGGCACCGGGGACGGGCTCGGCGCCCAGGCGTCGACGATGCGCGGTTCGGCGGCGCGCAGGTCGGCAAGCAGGCCCGCCGCCAGCCCGCCGTCGAGGCCGCTGGTGGTGTTGGCCAGCGCGATCGCGCCGGTGCCCTCGTCGCGGTCGACCCACAGCAGCGCGAGGAACCCGGGCATCGACCCGCCGTGCCCGACGAGTACCGACCCCTGCTCGGTGCGTTGCACCTGCAGCCCCAGCCCGTAGGACGACCAGGTCGGCACCGAGAAGTCGATCCCGGCCGGCAGCGTCATCTCCTCCAGGGTGTCGGCGGAGAGCACGTTGCCGGTGTCGCCGAGCAGGAACGTCGCCAACCGGGCGAGGTCCTCGGCGGTCGCCCACAGCTGCCCGGCCGGGGCCATCGCAGCGGCGTCGTGCTCCGGCTCGGGCTGGAGCACCTCGGCCCACGGGTGCACCGCGTACCCCTGCGCCGCCGCGCCGGACGGACGGGTGGTGGTGCGGGACATGCCGAGCGGGGCGAGCACCTCGTCGGTGACGACGGCGTCCCAGGACCGGCCGCGGATCCGCGCGATCAGCTCGCCGAGCAGCCCGAATCCGAGGTTGGAGTAGTGGAACCGGCGCCCTGCCGGGAGCACGACGTCGGCGTCGGAGAGCCCGAGCCCCGCCAGCGTGGTACCCGGCGTACGCTCCCACCACTGGCCGGGGCTCTCCGAACCGGCACCGGCCAGGTGGGACAGCAGCTGCCCGACCGTCCGGTCGCCCAGCGGGGTCCCGGGCAGGTACTTCTCAAGCGCGTCGTCGAGACCGAGCAGGCCTTCGTCGCGCAACCGCAGCACGACGATCGCGGTGATCGTCTTGGTGATGGACCCGAGCCGGTACTGCACGTCGCGATGCGATGAGTCGCCATCGGCGAAGCGGCCACCGCGCGCCGCCGACCACACCAGGGCACCGTCCCGGACGACCCCGGCGACCAGCGACGGGACGCGGCCGTCGCGCTGGGCGCGGGCCGTGCGGGCGAGCAGGGTGCGGGCGGTGGCGGGGAGCAGCTCGATCACATCGCGCACGCTAGCCCGGCCACGGCGGACGGGCCCGGCGGTCAGAACTTCGGCGGTGAGATCGTCTGCGGTCGCCCGACGAACGCCCCGCGCAGTTCGTTGAGCCAGTCCTGCAGCGGCCGGGCGTCCTCCCCGGTGGCCGCCGGGACGTCCTCGGTGACCGTGTCGCAGCCGCCGTGGCGCAGCCAGTCGTAGAGCTCGAGCATGCCCTCGCAGTGCCACTCCGGATGGTTCTGCGACCGCAGCGCGGCCCGGGCCTCCTCGACGGGCTGGTCGTCGTAGTCGACCTCCCGGGCGAACACCGCCGAGATCCGGGCGGCCACGTCGTCGAAACTCAGCGACTCGGGCCCGGTGACGACGTGGATGGTGCCGTCCTCGGCGGCGATGTCGTCCACGGTGAGTGCCCGCGCGGCGACCGCGCCGACGTCGCTGCTGGCCACGAAGCCGGCCCGGCCCTCCCCGGCGGGGGCCGACAGCAGGCCCTCGTCCCGGATGGTGTCCGCCAGGTCCAGCAGGTTCTCCATGAACAGATTGGGCGCGACGTAGGTGACGGGCAGCCCGGTCGACTCCAGGTGCTCGGCGACGAGCCGGTGGTTGTGCATGAACCGGACCCGGCAGGCCGGGTCGTCGAAGCCGTCCCAGGCGAGCTTCACGACGTGCGGGCGGTGCGCCGCCGCGACCAGCGCGTCGATGAACGTGGTCTCCAGAGCCACCTGCTCGGAGTGCGTCGGGCTCATCAGGAACACCCGGTCGAAGTCGCGGAGCACGTCGACCGCCGGCGGGTCGTCGAGCGTCCCGACGACGTAGCCGGTGGTCGACGGCAGCCCCTGCGCCCGGGCCGGCACCCGGACCATCGCGGCGTTCGGCGCCCGCAGATCCGCGAGCTCCTCGACCAGGTGGTGCCCCACGAACCCCGTCGCCCCGATCACCAGGATCACGCGAACCGCCCCCAGGCGTGCCAGGCCTCGATCTCGATCCAGCCGGTGACCCGCGGCCGGTCCCGGATCTCGTAGGCCTTACCGGTGTAGTGCTGCGCGATCCGGTCTATCACCAGCAGGTCGTTGTCGTCGAGCAGCGACATCCGGCCCCGCATGCTGACGTGGGTGCCCCAGTCCTGCTCGTCCAGCACGGTGAGGGAGACCCGCGGGTCACGGCGGATGTGGGACAGCCGCCGACGCTCGGCATCCATGCTGACCACGATCTTCCCGTCGTCCCACAAGTACCAGGTGGGGACCGTGCTCGGGGCGCCGTCCGGGCGCACGGTCCCGATGACCGCCGGGTTGGGCTGCTCCAGCATCTCGACGATCGCGTCGGGCAGCGGGGGCGGGGGCATCGGGTCAGCCCGCGACCTTCTCGCGCACGCCGGCGAACTGCTGGATGATCGCCGGGCAGAACGCGGGCAGGTCGTACGGCGAGCGGCTGGTGGTGAACTGGCCGTCGATGCAGACCTCCTGGTCGACGGGCTCACCGCCGGCGTTGCGGATGTCGGTCCACAGGCTCGGCCACGAGGTCAACCGGTGACCGCGGACCGCCCCGACCTCGACCAGGCTCCACGGCCCGTGGCAGATCGCGGCGATGGGCTTGCCGGACGCCACGAAGTCGCGGACGAAGCCCATCGCGTCGGCGTTGATGCGCAGGGTGTCGGGGTTGACCGTGCCACCGGGGAGCAGCAGTGCGTCGTAGTCGCTGACGGAGGCCTCGGAGACGAGGCCGTCCACCTGGAACGTCCCGGCCGGGTCCTTGTCCCACTGCCGGGCCCAGATCTCGCCGGTGTGGATGGACAGCAGGTCGCTCGTCGCGCCCGCTCCGTACAGCGCTCCGCGTGGCATCTCGAGCTCGACGCGCTCGACGCCGTTGGCGGCAAGGATCGCGATCCGCTTGCCTTCCAGGTCCTTCATGGTTCCTACCTCCGAGGCCGGATGATCGGTCGGTTCGACCCTGGCCGCGGGCGCCCATGGGGGCGACGCCCTGGCAGGTCCAACCGGCACGGTCCGATCCGCCCCGGTGGACGGGTCAGCCGTCGTCGGTGCCCGTCCCGCCGCTGATCAGGCGCTCGAGCAGCGGGGCCATCCGGTGCTCGACGAGCTTGCGCATCACCAGCGCCGTGGTGGTGCGCTCGACGCCCTCGGTGGCCAGCAGCTGGCCGGCGATCCGGTAGAGGTCGTCGGCGTCGCGGGCGACCACGTGCACCAGCAGATCGGTCTGCCCGGACAGGCCGTGTACCTCGATCACCTCCGGCACCCGGTCCAGCGCGGCGGCGACCTCGGTGAGCATGCGCTGGGTGACCTGCACGGTGACGAACGCGGTCAGCGGGTAACCCAGCGCGGCCGGGTCGATCCGTCGCTCGAAGCTGGACAGCACGCCGCGCTCCTCGAGCCGGGCCAGCCGCGCCTGCACGGTGTTGCGGGACAGCCCCACCTGTTCGGCCAGCGCGAGCACGGTCGCCCGCGGGCTCTCGGTGAGTGCGAGGAGCAGCCGCGCGTCGATCGCGTCGACCTGACCGGTGCTGCGCACAATGCCCGCCCTTCCCTGGAGATTACCCGCCCACTCTGAGCAATCTGCTCGAGGTTTCGGCCCCAACTTGTGCAGTCATGATCCTGATGGTGCAGTTGGCAGGCAAGTTGCCAGCGTCGGCGTGGCTTTTCGGACGGTGATGAGCGATGACCAGTACGGCCCCGGAGGCTGCCCTCGATCAGTGGGGTGACCGGCTCGCGGTGCTCCGGGAGGTGGAGCAGCGGGTGCTCTGGCTGTCCACGGCGATCATCGACCACGCCAACCGGGTGCGGCCCAACCCGACGGGATTGAAGGTCGGCGGGCACCAGGCGTCGAGCGCGTCGATGGTCACGATCATGACGGCGCTGTGGTTCGAGCACCTGCGCTCGGCCGACCGGGTCTCGGTCAAGCCGCACGCCTCACCGGTGCTGCACGCGATCAACTACCTGCTCGGCGAGCTCGACGAGCACTACCTGACGACGCTGCGCGCCTTCGGCGGGCTGCAGAGCTACCCGAGCCGGTCCAAGGACCCCGACCCGGTCGACTACTCGACCGGCTCGGTCGGCATCGGGGCCACGGCGCCGATCTGGGGTGCGCTGGCCCGTCGCTACGTGGAGTCGACGACCGGGGGCGCGGGCACCGGGCGGCAGTACTCGCTGGTCGGCGACGCCGAACTCGACGAGGGCGCGTGCTGGGAGGCGATCCTCGACCCGATGGTCGGCGAGCTCGGCGAGGTGGTGTGGATCGTCGACCTGAACCGGCAGTCGCTCGACCGGGTCGTGCCCAACATCGGCGCGACCCGGCTGCAGGGCATGTTCGACGCCGCCGGCTGGCAGGTGCTGACGGTCAAGTACGGCCGGCTGCTGCACGAGCTGTTCGACCGTCCCGGTGGCGCCGCGCTGCGCCGGCGCATCGACGACATGCAGAACCCGGAGTACCAGCGGCTGCTGCGCTGCACCCCGGCGCAACTGCGCGAGCGCCTGCCCGACTCCGACGAGCTGCGGGCGCTGATCGACACCCTCGACGACGCCACGCTGCACGCCGCCCTCCGCAACCTCGGCGGGCACGACCTCGCCGCGCTCGGCGACACGCTGCGCGCGATCGACGACACCCGGCCGACGGTGATCTTCGCCTACACGGTGAAGGGCTACGGGCTGGCCAGCGAGGGGCACCCGCAGAACCACTCGTCGCTGCTCAACGCCGAGCAGTTCGCCGAGCTCGCCGCCCACGTCGGCGCCGACCCGGACGCGCCGTGGGCCCGGTTCCCCGAGGGCAGCGCGGCCGCCGCAGTGTGCGCCGAGGTGGCCGACCGGCTGCGCCGCGACCCGGTGACCACGACGGCCGTCCCGGCGCTGCCCACCGACATCGGCCGGACCCCGTCCGGGAAGGCCACCACGCAGGCCGCGCTCGGCCGGGCGCTGCTCGACCTGACCCGGTCCGCGCCCGAGGCGGCGCGCCGGGTGGTCACGCTGTGCCCGGACGTCAGCTCGTCGACCAACCTCGGCGGCTGGGTGAACAAGGTCGGGGTCTGGTCGGCGCGCGAGCGGGTCGACTGGTTCGCCGACGACCCGGAGACGATCCTGCACTGGCGCGAGCGGCCCACCGGGCAGCACCTGGAGCTGGGCATCGCGGAGACGAACCTGGTGGGGCTGCTGGGTGAGCTGGGTGCGACGTGGAGCCGGTGGGGGCAGCCGCTGCTGCCGATCGGGGTGCTCTACGACCCGTTCGTCGAGCGCGCGCTGGAGCCGTGGTCGTTCGGGATCTACGCGGGCGGGCAGTCGATCCTGGTCGGCACCCCGTCGGGGGTCTCGCTCGCGCCCGAGGGCGGTGCGCACCAGTCGGTCACCACGCCGTCGGTGGGTCTGGAGCAGCCCGGCTGCGTGAGCTACGAGCCGGCGTTCGCGATCGACGTGGAGTGGACGCTGCTGGCGTCGCTGGCCCGGCTCGGGCGCCCGGACGGGTCCTCGGCTTACCTGCGGCTCTCCACCCGCCCGGTGGACCAGACCCTCGCCGCGGTGCCGGCCGACCCGGCCGCGCGGGAACGGCGCCGCCGGCAGGTCGTGGCGGGTGCATACCCACTGCGGCGGTGCGAGGGGGAGCCGGCGGTGACGATCGCGGCGATGGGCGCCGTGGTGCCCGAGGCGCTCGCCGCGGCCGACCGGCTGGCCGAGCAGGGCGTGCCGGCCGACGTGGTGTGCGTGACCAGCGCGGGACTGGTCTTCGACGCGGTGCAGGCGCGCGCCGGGCGCGGGGACGGCGAGAGCTGGATCCTCGACGCCGCGTTCCCCGCGCGCCGGGCCGCGCCGCTGGTCACGGTGCTGGACGGGCACCCGCACACGCTGGCCTTCCTGGCGGGGATCAACCAGGTCCGGGCCACCCACCTCGGGGTCTCCCGGTTCGGCCAGTCCGGTGACCTCGAGCAGGTCTACCGCTACCACGGCCTCGACACCGACAGCATCATCGGCGCCGCCCTCGACCTCACCGACTGACCCGCGAGTCGGCACTTTCGGGAGGGTGAGTCGGCACTTCTCGTCGACGCGCGGTGTCGTCTCGGTCTCCCGAAACTGCCGACTCGCGGTCCAGAATCTGCCGACTCGCGGGTCCGGGGATCAGGCGGGTGATCCGGGCCCGGCGGGGCCGTCCTCCTCGTCGCCGTCCTGGTCGGCCAGGAAGCGCTCGACCTCCGCGGCCAACTCCTCCGCGCTGGGCAGCTCGCCGCCGAGGCCGAGGCTCGACCGCTCACCGCGGCCGGCGGAGACCATGTCGTACTGGCGCTCCAGCGCCTGCACCACCTGGGCGACCTCCTCGGAGCCTGCGACCTGCTCCGCGATCTGGGCCTCGGTCTGCTCGGCGGCCCGGGACAGCGCGTCGGTGGGCAGGTACAGCCCGGCGGCCAGGCCGGTGTGGTCGAGCAGGACGCGCGCGGCCTGCGGGTACTCCGCGCGGGCCAGGTAGTGCGGGACGTGCACCGCGAAGCCCATCGCGTCGTGGCCGGCCTCGCCGAGCCGGAACTCCATCAGCGCCGCCGCGCTACCGGGCACCTCGGCTGTGGCGAACCAGGCCTCGTGGCCCTCGGTCAGCTCGGGCCGGGTGCCGTGCACGGTCACGCCGATCGGCCGGGTGTGCGGCACGGCCATCGGGATGCCGGTCAGCGTGATCACCAGCCGGATCCCGAGGCGGCGCACGATCTGCACCAGCGCGGCGGAGAACCGCTCCCACTGGGTGTCCGGTTCCGGCCCGGACAACAGCAGGTAGGGGGTGTCAGCGGTGTCGGTGAGCGAGACGATCTCGAGCTCGGGGGCGCTGTAGGCGGCCCAGTGATCGGTCTCGAAACGCAGCGGCGGGCGCCGCGACCGGTAGTCGATCAGCTGGTCGGTGTCGAACCGCACGACCGGCGTGGCCTCCCGGCCGTCCCGCAACGCCTCCACCGCCAGGCGCCCCGCGTTACCCGCGTCGACGAAGCCGTCGAGCGCGACCACCAGCACCGGCTCGGTCACGTGCGGGGCGTCCGCATCCACCCGGTACAGCTCTTCGGGGTCCAACACCGCTACCTCCGGCCATCGACATTCCACTGCGGTCTTTGCGCACGCATTCGTCTGCTGCAACGTGAAACTGCCCGCACAGCATCCCGTTTCAGCCGGGATTCGCGCACCATCGTCTCGCTATGGATGTCCGTCGTCGCCGCTGGGTCGTGTGGTCGGTCGGCCTGTTCGCCTACCTCGTCGGGGTGATGCACCGGACGTCGTTCGGGGTCGCAGGCCTGGACGCGGCCGACCGCTTCGACGCCGCGCCCGCCGCCCTGTCGGGGTTCGTCGTGCTGCAGTTGCTGGTCTACGCCGGCCTGCAGGTGCCGGTCGGGGTGCTGCTGGACCGCTACGGTGCCCGGCGGCTGGTCATCACCGGTGCGCTGATCATGTCGGCCGGGCAGTTGCTGCTGGCCCTGGCGACGTCGCTGCCGCTGGCCATCGCGGCCCGGGTCCTCGTCGGGGCAGGTGACGCGCTGACGTTCATCAGCGTGCTCGCGGTGGTCACCGTGTGGTTCCCGCCGCGGCAGGTGCCGACGATGACCCAGATGACCGGCCTGCTCGGTCAGCTCGGCCAGGTGCTCAGCGCCGTCCCGCTCGCCGCGCTGCTGCACGGGCCAGGGTGGACCCCGGCATTCCTGTCGGCCGCCGGCGTCGGGTTGCTCGCCGCGATCGCCGTCACCGCGGTGTTCCGCAACCGGCCGCCCGGGGCGGCGGCCGCGCCCGCCACGCCGTCCCCGCGGGAGATCGTCGACGGCCTGCGTCTGGCGTGGACGGAACCCGGTACCCGGCTGGGCATGTTCTCGCACATGGGCACCCAGTTCTCCGGGATGGTGTTCGCGCTGCTGTGGGGCGTGCCGTACCTCGTCGCGGGGCAGGGCCTGTCCGCGACGACGGCGAGCGTGCTGCTCACCGTGTTCGTCGCGGTGGGGGTCGTGGCCGGGCCGTTGTTCGGGGAGTTCACCGCCCGGCACCCGATGCGCCGGTCGTGGCTGGTGATCGCGGTGATCGCGGTGACGGCCGTGTGCTGGACGGTGGTGCTCGTGATCCCGCCGCCCGTGCCGGCGTGGCTGCTGGTCCTGCTCGTGGTGGTGCTCGCGCTCGGCCCGCCCGGTTCGATGATCGGCTTCGACTACGCGCGCACGTTCAACCCCGGCCATCGGCAGGGCACCGCGGTCGGCATCGTCAACGTCGGCGGGTTCAGCGCCTCGCTGCTGGTGACGCTCGCGATCGGGGTGCTGCTCGGGGTGGCCGGTCCGGGTGGGGCCGGCGGGTACACCCCGGATGCGTTCCGGGCGGCCTGGACCGTGCAGTACCTGGTGTGGGCGATCGCGCTGACCGGCGTCGTCGTGGCGCGCCGCAAGGCCCGCCGGAAGATGGCCGCCGAGGGCACGGTGGTGCCACCGCTGCGTGAGGTCCTCGCGGTCCGGCGGCAGGCCCGCCGTCGTGACGACCGCTCCGACGCCCGGCCGCCGTCATCCACCTGACCTGCCACGACGTCGCGTGACGCCCGGGTGGAGCAGTGGCCCGCTCACGTGTCGTGCCGACCGGCCCGAGATGATCACTCGTTAGTGACAACCACTATCGTTACCGTAGTCATCAGCGATGAGTCAGGGGGAACGGTGCGGATCGCGTTCGTGGGCAAGGGCGGTAGTGGCAAGACGACGATGGCGTCGCTGTTCACCCGTTACGTTGCGGAGCTCGGCCATCCGGTACTCGCGATCGACGCCGACATCAACCAGCACCTCGGCCAGGCGCTCGGCGCCACCGGGGCGCCGCCGCGGCCGCTGGGCGCGGATCTGGCGTGGCTCAAGGACCACCTGCGCGGCACCAACCCGTTGCTTCCGTCCGCCGACGCGATGATCAAGACGACGCCGCCGGGGCCCGGTTCGCGGCTGCTCGACCTCGACCCGGCCGGCGAGCTGCTGTCCCGCTACAGCGCGACCGTGGGCGACATCCGCTACCTCGTCACCGGCGAGTTCGACGAGGACGACATCGGGGTGTCCTGCTACCACTCCAAGACCGGCGCGGTGGAGCTCTACCTGAACCACCTCATGGACGGCGCCGGCGAGTACGTCGTCGTCGACATGACCGCGGGCGCCGACGCGTTCGCCTCCGGACTGTTCACCCGGTTCGACCTGACCGTGCTGGTCAGCGAGCCGACCCGGCGCGGGGTCGGGGTGTACCACCAGTACGTCGAGCACGCGGCCGGGCACGGCGTGCAGCTGCGGGTGCTGGGCAACAAGGTCACCGACCCCGCCGACGTCGACTACCTGCGCGAGCAGGTCGGCGACGCGCTGCTGGGCCACATCGGGCAGTCGGCCTGGGTTCGCTCCGCCGAGCGCGGCGAGGTCGCCCCGCTCTCCCGGCTCGAGCCTGACAACCTCACGGTCCTCGGCTCGGTGCTGGAGGCGCTGGACGCGCAGACCCGCGACTGGGCCGCGTACCACCGCAACACCGTCGAGTTCCACCTGCGCAACGCCGCCGCCTGGGGCAACCGGGCGGTCGGGGCCGATCTCGCCGCGCAGATCGCCCCCGACTTCGTGCCAGGTCCGGGCGTCCTCGCCCGCTGACCTTTCCACCACCGCAAGTTGCTGGAGGATCGATGTCCCTCGATGTCCCCGCCGATGTCCTGACCGCCGCCGAGCGCCGCGAGCTGGACGACGCCCAGTTCGTGGCCGTGGTGCGCGACTCGCTGCCCTATGCCTGGCAGGTGATCGGGGCCGCGGCCGAGGACCTGGCCGCGAAGCCGGGCGCCCCGTTCGGTGAGCACGAGGTCCCGCCGCCGAACGAGCAGGCCCGTGGGCAGTTGCTGCGCGCGCTGGCCAGCAACGCCATCCGCGGTGCGCTGGAGCGGCACCACGGCGTGACCCTGGCGTTCCAGAACTGCCACCGGGTCGCGGCCTTCCGTCCCGAGGCGGTCGACTCCGACATCTACCGTGAGTTCATCTCCCCGCGGGGCCAGGTCCTGAACCAGTCCCCGGAGCTGCGCGACTGCTGATCCGGGTGTGACAGCGGCCCCGGTGCACCAGGTGCACCGGGGCCGCTGCCGTTCCACGCCCGTCCCGCCGCGAGGTCGCGCGCGGTGCGTGGTGCCAGGGCACCACTCACCGCGTACGGGCGGCGCAGCCGCTCACTCGGCCAGGAGCCGGTAGATCGACTTGCGGGCCTCGGTGATCGTGGCGGTGGCCGTCTCGATCTGCTCGGGTGTGCCCGTGGCCATCACCTGCATCGCCGCGGCGTGCAGCTGGCTCAGCTGGTCCCACAGCTCGCCGGTGTCCTCGTCGGCGTCGCGGCGGACGGACTCCCAGACCTTGTCGAGCTCCTCGCGGTGCTCGGCGACGTAACGGGTGCCCTCCTCGGTGAGGTGGACGACCCGGCGCCCCTCGGTCTGCTCGACGCGGACCAGGCCCTCGTCCTCGAGCTGGGACAGCGTCGGGTACACCGAGCCGGGGCTCGGGCGCCACGCGCCGCCGGAGCGCTCGGTGATCTCCTGGATGATCTCGTAGCCGTGCCGCGGCTGCTCGGCGACCAGGGCCAGCACGGCGGCGCGGACGTCACCGCGGGAGGTCCGGCGGCCACGCCGGCCGCGGGGGCCGCCGAAGCCGCGGGGCCCGAACGGCGGTGGGAAGCCGGGCCCGAAGCCCGGGCCGAAGCGCGGGCCGCCGTGGCGGCGTCCGCCGCGGCCGTGCCGCGCCTCGTGCTCGTCGTCATGGTGTCCGCCCGCCATCGCGGCGCGGAAGGCGGCGCGGGGGCCGCCGAAAGGTCGTCCGCCGAAAGCGGACCAGCGGGGATCCCATGCGGGATTCATGGCGTTCATCGTTCGTCTCCTTGATCGTTGTTCGTGACGAGCCCCTTTCTCGATCGGCTCGCGTGCCATCACGATATATCGCGACTGTACGGCTGGCAACCCCCTTCTCGTGTCATCGGGGTGGCCTTGCTGACGCTCGGTGCCCGCAAAGCCACCCCGATGGCACGCGGGGTAGAGGTGTCAGGCTTCGTGCCAGCGGGGAGAGGTGGTGCGGGGAGGGGTGAGACGGGCCGGGACGCGGACCAGGTGTGGGGCGCCGGAACGCAGCGCGTCGGCGAGCACACCGGCGAGCCCGTCGGCGATCGCGGGTACCCCGGTCGCCGGTAGCCCGAACGAGGCGGCCAGCGCCAGGAAGTCGGGCGTCACCAGATCCACCCCCGCGTGCGGGGTCCCGGCTCGCGCCTGGTCGTAGCGCAGCATCCCGTAGCCGGCGTCGTCGACGACGAGCACGGTGACCGGCAGGCGTTCCTGCACCAGCGTGGCCAGCTCGCCGAGCGCCATCATCAGGCCGCCGTCGCCGCACACCGCAAGCACCGGTGCCCCGGTCGCGGCGGCGCCCAGCGCGGCGGGCAGGCCGAAGCCGAGCGTTCCCCAGCCGACCGGGTAGGCCAGCCCGCGCGGCGCCGGGACCTCGGCGTACCCGCCGACCCAGTACCCGGCCACCGCCATGTCGCAGACCAGCATCGTGTCCGGGGTGCGGGCCGCCGCGACGGCGTCGACCAGCGCCGCGGCCTCGGCGGTCGCCGGGTCGGCGCGCAGCCGCTCCAGGACCTGCGCCCGCAGCCCGGGAGCCGCCCACGGGGCCTGCTCGGCGACCCGGCCGGCCAACCCGGCCAGTGTCTCGTCGAGCCGGCCGGTCACCGCCGCGTCGGCGGTCCACTCCGGCGGGTCGGCCGGCCGCGCCGGGTCGACGGTGACCAGCCGCGGCGGGCGCGGCATCGCCCAGTTCCGGGTGTTCATCCCGTCCAGGTCGCCGCCGACGGCGAGCAGCACGTCCGCCGAGCCGATCAGCGCAGCCGCCTCCGGCTCGTGCGGCGGGACCCCCAGCGCCCCGGGACAGCCGCGCGCCTGGTAGCTCGTCACCACCGGGGCCCCCAGCCGGGTGGCCAGCGCGGCGAGCGGGCCGGGGACGTCGGCCGCGGCCCCGCCGGCCCACAGCACCACCCGGGCCCCGGCCAGCAGCGCGGCGGCGGCGTCGAGGTCCGCGCCGGCGGGCGCGCTCCCGGGGGAGGGCTCCGGCTCGGGCGGGTCGGCCGCCGCCTCGGCTCCCAGTACGTCGGCAGGCACGTCGACGTACACCGGCCCGCGCGGCTCGGTCAGCGCGCAGGCCGCCGCCGCGGCGACGTCGCGGGCCACCTCGGCCGGAGTGCGCGGGGTGAACACCGCCTTCGCCAGCGGGGCGAACAGCGCCGCCTGGTCGCGCGACTCGTGCAGCACGCCGCGCAGCCGCCCGGGCCGGCGCTGCGACTGCGGGATCTCCGAGGCGACGAGCACGACGGGGGAGTGCGCCGCCGCGGCCTCGCCGAACGCGGCGACGGCGTTCGCGGCACCGGGGCCCGTCGTCACCATCGCGGCGCCCAGCCGGCCGGTGCGCCGCGCCCAGCCGTCGGCGGCGTAGACGGTCGCCTGCTCGTGGCGCACCACGACCGGCGCCCGGCCGGGATCGCGCCAGAACGCGAGGTTGTGCACCCCCGGTAGCCCGAAGACCGTCGTCGCGCCGTGCGCCGCGACGATGTCGAGGATCTGGCCCGCCACGATGGGTTCTGCCACGTCCCCAGACCCTACGCATCCGGTCCGGTCCCGATCAGTCCCCGCGGCGCAGGACCCGGGATATGCCCATCGCAGCGGTACGGACGGCCGGGGCGAGCCGCGTGGTGTCCATCCGGTTGACCCACCCGGTGATCGAGACGGCGGCGACGGCGAGGCCCGCGGCGTCCAGCACCGGGGCGGCGACGCAGGCGATCCCGACGGTCGACTCCTCGTGCTCCTCGGCCACCCCGCGCCGGCGCACCGCGGCCAACTCCTGGTCGAGCAGCCCGGGTGCGATCACCGTGCGCGGGGTGCGCCGCTCCAGCCCGGCGGCGAGGACCGCGGCCAGCCGTTCGGGTGGGCCGAAGGCCAGCAGTGCCTTGCCGACACCTGTGCAGTACGCCGGCATCCGCCCCCCGACCCGGGAGGCGACGGCCGGCCCGCGACGGCCGTCGATCTTCTGCACATAGACGACGTCGGTGCCGTCGGGCACGGCGAGGTGCACGGTCTCGAGGGTGGCCTCGAACAGGTCGGTGAGGAACGGCGCCGCCGCCTCGCGCAGGCCGCGCTGCAGCGGGGCGAGCTGACCGAGCTCGAACAGTCGCATGCCCAGCCGCACGCCGGTGGGGGTGCGTTCCACGATGTCCCAGTCCGCGAGTTCGGCGAGCAGTCGGTGCGCGGTCGCCTTCGGCAGCCCGGTGCGCCGGCACAGCTCGGCCAGGCTCAGCTCGGCATCGCCGGGGCGGAACGCGGTGAGGAGCGTGAACGCCCGGCCGAGCACGGAGTTCGGGGTCTCGTTTCGGTGAGCGGAACGCACAGGGCCTATCGTCCGAGCCGCCCGCGCGGGAGTCCAGTCTCGACGCGGGCGAGCTGGCAGGCTTGCGGCCGTGCTCGCCGACCGTGCCCACGACCTGGCCCTCGCGATCGACACCGCGCACCGCGAACGCCGGCTTCTCGACCCGATCAGCGACCGCGCGCCGCTCGATCTCGACACCGCGTACGCGGTGCAGCGGCACCTGACGGCATTGCGCACCGGGCGCGGCGCACGGCGCATCGGGTGGAAGCTGGGCTACACGTCGGCCGCCATGCGGGCGCAGATGGGGGTGGAGGCACCGAACTTCGGCCCGCTGCTCGACGGCATGCTGGTGCCGGACGGCCGGCCCGCGCCCGCGCATCTCGTCCAGCCGCGGGTCGAGCCGGAGATCGCCGTCCGGGTCGACCCCGGTGGTGGCCCGGGCGAGGTGCTGGCGGCGTGCGAGATCGTCGACTCGGTCTGGCGGGACTACCGATTCACCTTGGAGGACAACACCGCCGACGGATCCTCCGCGGCCGGGGTGGTGCTCGGCCCGCCGTTGCCCGCCGACGGTCTCGACGCGCTCACCGTCGAGCTGCGCTGCAACGGTGACCCGGCCGGGCAGGCCACCGGTGCGGCGGCGATGGGCCACCCCTTCATCGCGCTGGAGTGGCTGGCCCGGGAACTGCGGCGCCGCGGCGAGCAGCTGCGGGCGGGGGATCTGGTGATCACCGGTGGGCTGACCGCGGCCGTCCCGTTGCAGCCGGGAGACGTCGTCGAGGCCGTCTTCGGCGGCGACGTCGCGGTGCGGGTACGTCGCCCGTGAGAATCGTGTTTCGCTGATCGGAACATCGCGGTTCCACCGGGCCGCGGCGACTGCAACCCTCCGTGACATGAGCACCATTGCCGCCATCGTCGGGCCGGGCAACATCGGCACCGACCTGCTGGCCAAGCTGCAGCGCAGCAGCTCGATCGAGGTCGCCTACATGGTGGGCGTGGTCGAGTCCGACGGCCTGGCGCGCGCCCGCGAGCAGGGCATCGCGGCCAGCGCCGAGGGCGTCGACTGGCTGCTGCGCCAGGACCCGCTGCCCGAGATCGTCTTCGAGGCGACCTCGGCCAGGGCGCACATCGCGAACGCGCCGCGCTACGCCGAGGCCGGCATCCAGGCCGTCGACCTCACTCCGGCGCACCTGGGCCCGATGGTCTGCCCGCCGGTGAACCTGCGCGACCACATCGACGCCCCCAACGTCTCCATGATCACCTGTGGTGGGCAGGCGACGATCCCGATGGTGCACGCGGTGTCCCGGGTGACCCCGGTGCCCTACGCCGAGATCGTGGCGTCGGTGGCCTCGCGGTCGGCCGGCCCCGGCACCCGGGCGAACATCGACGAGTTCACCCACACCACCGGCCAGGCCGTAGCGGAGGTCGGAGGCGCCGCCCGCGGCAAGGCGATCATCATCCTGAATCCGGTCGAGCCGCCGATGATCATGCGCGACACGGTGTTCTGCATGATCGGTCCCGACGCCCACCAGAGCGCGATCACCGAGTCGATCCACGAGATGGTGGCCGAGGTGCAGCAGTACGTACCCGGTTACACGCTCCGCGCCGAGCCGCAGTTCGACGATCCGCGCGACACCTGGTCGGGCAACGGCCGGGTCGCGGTGTTCCTCGAGGTCAAGGGCAACGGGGACTACCTGCCGGAATACGCCGGCAATCTCGACATCATGACGGCTGCGGCCGCCCGTGTGGGCGAGCTGATGGCCCAGGCGAAGCAGGGGGCCGCGGTATGAGCGACATGCCGACCATCCGGCACGACGTCCGGATCACCGACACCACACTGCGCGACGGCAGCCACGCGATGGCGCACCAGTTCACCGAGGAGCAGGTCCGGGCCACGGTGCACGCGCTGGATGCGGCGGGCGTCGAGGTCATCGAGGTGACCCATGGCGACGGGCTCGGCGGCTCGTCGTTCAACTACGGCTTCTCCGCCGAGGACGAGATCAAGCTGATCGCCGCAGGGGTGGACGAGGCGAAGCAGGCCGCGATCGCCGTGCTGCTGGTGCCCGGCATCGGCACCATGAAGGATCTGCAGCGGGCCTACGACGCCGGCGCCCGGGTGGCCCGGGTCGCCACGCACTGCACCGAGGCCGACGTCTCCATCCAGCACTTCGGGCTGGCCCGGGACCTGGGTATGGAGACCGTCGGGTTCCTCATGATGGCCCACAAGGCCTCGCCCGAGGAACTGGCCCGGCAGGCCCGGATCATGGTCGACGCCGGCGCCCAGTGCGTGTACTGCGTCGACTCCGCCGGTGCGCTGGTGCTCGACACCGCGCAGGTCCGGGTCGAGGCGATCGTCCGCGAGATCGGGCACCAGGCACAGGTCGGCTTCCACGGCCACCAGAACCTCTCGCTCGGCGTGGCCAACTCGGTGCTGGCCTACAACAACGGCGCCAAGCAGATCGACGGGGCGCTGTGTGCGCTCGGAGCCGGGGCGGGCAACTCGCCGACCGAGGTGCTCGCCGCGACGTTCGACAAGCTCGACATCGTCACCGGCGTCGACGTGGCCGGCGTGCTGGCCGCGGCGGAGGACGTCGTCAAGCCGTTCCTGCCGCGCTGGCCCTCGATGGACCGCAACGCGATCGTGCAGGGCTACGCCGGCGTCTACTCCAGCTTCCTGCTGCACGCCGAGCGGGCTGCGCAGCGCTACGGGATCCCGGCCTACGACATCCTCGCCCGCGTCGGCGAGCTGGGCTACGTCGGCGGCCAGGAGGACATGATCATCGACGTGGCGATCGAGCTGGCGACGAAGAAGGTCGAGGCGACGTCGTGAGCACGGTCTTCTTCGGCCACATCATCGACGGCGAGGAGCTCGGGTCGGCCGACGGCGCCCGGTTCGACTCGATCGACCCGTGGACCCGGGAGCCGTGGGCGCAGGTCGCGCTCGGTGGTGCCGCGGAGGCCGACCGTGCGGTCACCGCCGCGCGCCGGGCCTTCGACTCCGGGCCCTGGCCGCGGATGGGCTTCGCCGAGCGCGGCGCGCTGATCCACAAGCTGGCGGATCTGGTCGAGGCGCACGCCGACGAGCTCGCGCTGGCCGACTCCCGGGACATGGGCAAGCCGGTCGCCGACGCCAAGGGCAAGGACGTCCCGCGCGCCGCGCAGAACTTCCGCTTCTTCGCCGACCACGCCCGGCTCGCGATGGCTGAGACGTTGCCGATGGACACCGGCCACCACGCCTACACCCGCTACGAGCCGGCCGGGGTGGTCGCGGCGATCGCGCCGTGGAACTTCCCGCTGATGCTGGAGTCGTGGAAGGTCGCCCCGGCGCTGGCCTGGGGCAACACCGTGGTGCTGAAGCCGGCCGAGGACAGTCCGGCGTCGGCGACCATCATGGCCCGGCTCGCCCTCGAGGCCGGCATCCCGCCCGGGGTGTTCAACGTGCTGCACGGCTACGGCCCCGGATCCGCGGGCGCCGCGCTGACCACCGATCCGCGGGTCGACCGGATCACGTTCACCGGCGAGTCGGGGACCGGCCGGATCATCACCGGGGAGGCGGCGAAGAATCTCACCCCGGTCAGCCTGGAGCTCGGCGGCAAGGGCGCCAACCTGGTGTTCGCCGACGCCGACCTGGACAACGCGGTGGACTGGTCGATCAAGGCGATCTTCACCAACGCCGGCCAGGTGTGCCTGGCCGGCAGCCGGCTCTACGTCGAGCGCGCGATCCTCGACGAGTTCCTCGACCGGTTCGTCGCGGCCGCGGAGAAGCTGGTGATCGGCGACCCGCGCGACCCGGCGACCCAGATCGGCCCGCTCGCGTCACGGACGCACTACGAGAAGGTGCGCGGCTACCTGGAGAACCCCGCGGGCAAGATGCTCACCGGCGGTCTGGGAGACGGTTGGGTGGTCAAGCCCACCGTCATCGTCGACGCTCCCGCCGACTCCCCGATCCAGTGCGAAGAGGTCTTCGGCCCGGTCGTCACGGTGACCCCGTTCGACACCGAGGCCGAGGCGCTCCGGGCGGCGAACGACTCGCCGTACGGGCTCAACGCGATGGTGTTCACCGAGAACCTGTCGCGGGCGCACCGGGTCGCGGCGCAGTTGCGGGCCGGAACGATCTGGACCAACTGTTTCTTCATCCGCGACCTGCGGGCGCCGTTCGGCGGGTTCGCCGACTCGGGGTGGGGGCGCGAGGGCGGCAACTTCAGCCGGGAGTTCTTCACCGAGCCGAAGGCCGTCGTGATGGCCATCGCCCCAGGTCGATAGCGGGCCGGGACCGGTACCGGCGATCGCCCGGCGCAGTCGCGCCGGGCGATCGCTGCTTTCCGGCTCCGGTCCGGTCCGGGTTCGAGACACCCGAACCGGTTGTACCGGGTCTGTCCGGGTACTCCCGATACACCTTTTCGTCCCGTTGGTGGAGACTGGAGGTGCGCGTGGTCGATCGGGGGGAGAGGGATGGGGCCGATGCTGAAGGTGCTGGGGGCGCTGCTCGTCGTATGGGCCGTGTTCTCGGTGGTCGGTGCGGTCTTCGACTTCCTGGCCTGGGCGGTCGTCGTCGGCGCACTGGTGTTCCTCGGGGCGGCCACGTACTCCGCGCTGACCAGCAAGTCCGACCGGCGGGCGATCCGGTGAGGCGGGAACTTCCGCGACCTGGACGGCGTTGAGTGCGGACATGGCACCACGATTCGGCCCGCAGCGTCTCGCCGCGTTGCGGGCGCTCTGGCGGGCGATCGCGCAGGGGCGCCGACCGGGCGCGCCCGGCCTCGGTGCGCGGCTCGCGGCGCTGCCGCGGATGGCCGCCGGTGCGATGAGCGGGCGCTACCCAGGCCTGACCCGGGGCCGGCTGGCCCTGCTCGTCGGCGCCGTCGTCTTTCTCGCATCTCCGCTCGACCTGATCCCGGAGATGTTCATGTCCGTCGTCGGGCTCGTGGACGACGCCGTCGTGGCGCTGTGGCTGGCCGGGGCGTTCCTGGTCGAGACCCAGCGCTTCCTGGAGTGGGAACGCGCCCGGCCGGTGATCGTGGAGCAGGCGCCCGCGGCGTGATCGCTTTCCCGGGGCGGGAACGCGGCCGTTGGCGGCGCCGCCCGGGCTGCCTAGCGTGGCAGGCATGCCCATCGTCACCGTCCACCTCGTCGAGGGCCAGCACACCCGGGATCAGCACGCGCGGCTGCTGACCGAGCTCAGCGCCCGCTACGCCGCGGTGCTCGACTCGCCCATCGAGCGGGTGCGGGCGCTGATCACGCTGCACGGGCCGCACGAGTGGGCGGCCGCGGGCGTGCCCGCCACGGCCGGCCCGGCGCCGGCGCCGTACTTCACCGCCCTCGTGCTGGAGGGCCGGCCGCTGGAGCAGCGGCACCGGCTGCTCACCGAGTTCACCGACATCATCGTCGACGTGCTGGGCGTCGACCGCGGCGTGGTGCGCGGGCGGATCATCCGTGTCGACCCCGACGACTGGGGGATCGGCGGGGTGCCTGCCAGCGCGGCGCGGCGGGCCGAGATCGCGGCCCGCGCAGCGGGATGATCCCGGTGATCATCGTTTCAGGGACATCACGGCCATACCTGACCGCGATGTCCCTGATGCGCTGATCATGCTCGTGGTGCGAGAGTCACCAGGTGACGTCGAGGGTCTCCAGGCCGCGGAAGAAGTAGCTCGCGATGTAGCTGGGGTGATACCCGTCGGCGAGCCGCAGCCCGGGCAGCCGCGTCAGCAGCGTCTCGACCGCGACGCGGATCTCGGCGCGGGCCAGCGGCGCGCCCGGGCACACGTGCACCCCGGTGCCGAACGCCAGGTGCTCGCGCACGTTGGGCCGGTCCAGGTTCACCGCGTCCGGCTCCGGGAAGACGGTCTCGTCGCGGTTGCCCGAGCCGAACAGCAGCAGCAACGGCGAGCCGGCCGGCAGCGGCGTGCCGCCGAGGACGGTGTCCCGGGTGGTGACCCGGAACAGCCCGCGGTGCGGCGCGTCGCGGCGCAGCGCCTCCTCGATGACCCGCGGGATGGTGCGGGCCGGGTCGGCGATCACGCGGTTGCGGACCGTCCGGTCCTGGAGCGTGACCAGCAACGTGGACGTGATGGCGTCGCGGGTGGTGTCGTAGCCGGCGACCCGGGCGGCGCCGCGGATGATGCACT
This sequence comes from Pseudonocardia acidicola, assembly GCF_012911935.1. Lineage (GTDB taxonomy): Bacteria > Actinomycetota > Actinomycetes > Mycobacteriales > Pseudonocardiaceae > Pseudonocardia > Pseudonocardia acidicola. Next base: position 87,943 of record NZ_JAAXLA010000001.1, read on the forward strand.
GCGCGTAGGCGTCGCTGTAGGCCGGGAAGCCGTTCGCCCCGTGCACCAGGTCGGAGATCAGGTCGTCGCGCCGGTCGGCCTTGCGGGCGTCGATCAGCGCCTGCAGGTAGTCGGTGTAGTCGCGCAGCCGCCGGGCCGCCTCCACCTTCCCGTCGACCGGGGCGAGCGGATTCCACAGCAGCACGAAGTCGTTCGTCCAGGCCTGGATCCGCGCGGCGTCCTCCGCCGGGAAGCCGATCACGGCGTTGATGATCGTCTGCACGAACGGGTCGGCGTAGCCGCTGACCAGGTCGGCCTGCCCGGAGGGAAACGCCTCGATCAGCTCGCCGGCCCGCTCGCGCATCCGCGGGACCATCGCGCGCACCCGGGCGCCGGTGAACCCGGCGTCGAACACCCGGCGGATCGGGGTGTGCGCAGGCTCGTCCTCGTTGACCAGGTAGCCGGTCTCGGGGACGTATCCCTCCAGTTCGGCGACCACCTCGGGCGGGTTGTCGTAGATCCGCGGCACCGCGGCCGCCGAGGAGTACGTCTCCGGGTCGTTGATCACCGTCAGGAGATCCGCGTGGCGGCTGACCATGTACGCGCCGATCGACGGACTGAGCTCGACCGGCCGCTCCCGGGCCGCCCGGTAGAACAGGTGCGGGTCCTCCCGGTGCGGGGAGATCATCGGGTTGAAGTCGTGCACCGGGGCGACGGCGGGGTCCTCGACGGTCATGGGTCCTCCTCGGGGTACCGCCCGACACTAGGAGTGATGCCGGTCACGATCGATCCGCTGTGCGCGGCGGCTTCAGCCGATGTGCGCGCGGCCGCCCCGCCTCAATCCGCGCGGCGCAGCGTCTCCGACGGGCTGGTGCCGTAGCGCCGCCGGTAGGCCGCCGCGAACCGGCCCAGGTGCGTGAACCCCCATCGCGTGGCCACCTCGGCGACCCCGCACCGCGCCGGGTCGGCGGCGACCAGGTCGGCGTGCGCGCGGCGCAGCCGCACCTGCCGCAGGTAGGTCATCGGCGGCACCCCGACGTGCCGGGCGAAACCTTCCTGCAGCGAGCGCACGCTCAGCCCGACCGCGCGGGCGACGTCGACCGCGGTGAACGGGGTCTCGGGCTCGCTCTCGAGCAGGTCCACCGCCTGCCGGATCGCGGCCGGCGGCGGGGTGGCCGGGCTCGCGGCCAGGAGCGACCGGTAGGGATGGTCCACGGTGTGCAGCAGCCCGGCGATCACCGCGTGCGCGAGCGGACGCGCGACCAGCGGGCGGGTGAGTGGGCCGTCCGGGGTGGTGAGCAGTTCCAGCAGCGATCGGGCCAGCGCCCACCACTGCCGCCCCGGCCCGTGGCCGACGTCGAGCGTGGAGGCGAGCGCGACCGGGCCGCGGACCGGGGCGTCGAGCAGGTGCGCGAGCTCGGTCTCCAGCGTCGCGCGGTCGATCTTCAGCCCGACCAGCCCGCCGCCGCCGGACCAGCCGTGCAGCATCGTGGCGCCGTCGGGGCGGTACACCGCTGCGGTGTCCGGGTCGGCCAGCACCCGGTCGGCGCCGGTCCAGGTGTGCAGTCGGCCGGTGAGGGGCACGTTGACCTCGTAGCCGGTCTCCAGCTCGCCGGTCTCGATGCGCACCTCGCCGGCGTAACCGAGCACCCCGACGGCGACCGGGCCCAGCACGGCGGCCCGCAGCGACATCCGGAACCGGCGGCGCTCGTGCAGCACGGTCAGCCGGTGCGGGAAGTAGACGTCACCGCACGCCGCGCCGGCCTCCTCCGGATCGCGCGTGTCGATCGAGATGCCCGGCATCGCCGGCCTCCTCGGGTCAGAAGATCCCGCGCCGCGCGCCGACGTCGAGGGCCAGCGTGGAGCCGTGCAGCGCCCCGGCCTCCGGGTCGAGCAACAGCGCCACCGACCAGGCCACCTCGGCCGGGGTGACCAGCCGACCCAGCGGCGACTCGGCGGCCCGCTCGGCCAGCACCTGCTCCACCGGCACCCCACGCCGGGCCGCGGCCTGTTCGGACAGGGCCCGCAGCCGCGGGGTGTCGGCCGGACCGGGAGCGACGAGGTGCGCGGTGATCCCGCGCGGCCCGTAGGCCACGGCCAGCTGGCGGACCAGGTTGGCCAGCCCGGCGTTCGTCACCCCGGCCGCACAGGCGTACGGCGCGGGTTCGCAGCCGTAGTGCCCGCCGAGCGCGACGATGCGCGAGCCCCCCTGCAGCCGGGTGTCGACGGCCCGGACCAGCCGGAGCAGCCCACCGGCCTTGAGCGCGACGGCGCGGCCGAGGGCGTCGGGGTCGATCGTCTCGACGGGACCGGTGGCCGGCAGCCCGGCGGCCTGCACGACCATCCGGACGGGTCCGTCCCCGGCCCGGTCGACGCCGGCCGCGATCGCGGGGAGCGCGTCGTCCGAGCCGATGTCGGCCGCGCAGCCGGTGACCCCCGGGTCGTCGATCGCGGGCTCGGTGCGGGCCACCGCGACCACGCCCAGCCCGGCCCGGCGCAGCCGCTCGACGATCGCGGAGCCCAGCGCCCCGGTGGCCCCGACGACGACGGCGATGCCGCCGCCGGTGCCGGCGGTCATGCGGCTTCCCGGTCCAGCTCCAGCTCCTCGCGGACGAGCTCGAAGACCCGCTCCGGGTGGGCCAGGTCGAGCTGCAGCGCGATCATGCCGGCCTTCTCGGCGCCCGCGACGTTCCACGGCATGTCGTCGACGAACACGATCTCCGACGGCGGCCGGCCCATCGCCTCGACGGCCAGCGCGTAGGCCCGCGGGTCGGGCTTGAGGATGCCGGTCACCGAGCCGTCGACGAGCACGTCGAGCTGGCCGATGAACGGATCGCGGGACATCGAGGCGTCGCCGTGAAAGGCCTTCAGGTCGTTGGTCAGCGCGCCGATCCGCACCCCGGCGGCCTGCGCGTCGGCGATCAGCGCCGCCGCCTCGGGACGCATCATGGGCTCACCGGGCAGTGAGTAGAGCGTCGCCATGAACTCCTGCATGGTCCAGTCCCGGCCGAGGGCGGCGCCGATCTCGTCGCAGCGGCGGGCCCAGTACCCGCGCTCGGTGATCTCCTCGCGCAGCATCGCCTCCCACAGCTCGTCCGGCTCGGGGCCCAGCGGGCCGCGGCGGGCCACGACGGATCGCACGGCGGGCTCGTGCTCGCCGTAGATCCCCATCATCTCCGAGCCGGAGCGGAACACGGTCCCACCCAGATCCAGCAGCAGCGCTCGTCGCATGGACACCTCTCTAGTGCTCCGGCTCGTGGCTGACCAGTCGGGCCGCGACGACCACTGTGCACAGCAGCTCGCAGCGGGCGCACCAGCACAGGAAGTGCCGGTCGGCGCCCACCCAGAACTCCTGCACGAACGCGGCCGGGTCGTCCAGCGCCGCCCCGCAGCCCGGGCAGTGTGCCGCGGTCACACCCACGCCGGGACCGGGTCGCCGAACAGCGCGAAGACGTCGTCCTTGATCGGGCTGTACCGGATCGAGCTCTCCCGGGTCCACAGTTGACGGAACTCCACCGCCGAGCCGAACTTGTCCTTCTCCATCGGCAGGTCGATCACGTCGTGCGGCTCCCGGAAGGTGCACAGGGGATCCTCACCGGCGGCCACCCGGTCGATCTGCTCGTTGTAGAGCTTGCGCAGCAGGATCACCCCGAGGTCGGACTTGCCGAGGTGCTCCTTGCTGCGGTCGGCCACCCGGCCCTGGGTCACCCAGGCCACGATGTCCTGGCCGTCGACGTAGTCGCGCAGCCACTCACCCTTCTCGTCGTGCAGCGGCACCTCGTAGACCGGGATCTCCGGCTGCGGCGGGGCACCCCCCTCGGGCCGGTAGGTCTGGTACCAGACGTGCCAGGTGTTCTCGTCGTCGATCGGGACCCGGATCTGGAACGTGGCCAGCCCGGCCGCGCCCACCCGGAGCATGTGCGGGAAGACCAGCGGGTGGCCGACCTTCCAGTCCTCGTCCTCCTCGGTGTGGCCCTCCAGCACCCGGCGCTTGAGGATGCCGTGCTCGAAGACCTCGAAGGCCACCTTGACGTGCTTCTTGGTCACCACCGGCAGCGGGGCGCCCTTTCCCTTGAGCTCCCGCAGGAAGGTCCCGTAGCGGCCGTGCAGCCACTCGACGTGGTAGGGATCGACGGAGTTCTCCATGATCTGCAGGAAGTTGCACGGCAGCTCGGCGTGCCCGATGTCGCGCCACGCGTCGTCCCAGACGAACAGGTCGTAGCGCGGCAGCTGCGGGGCGGGGGACGGGCCGAGGTAGGCGAAGATCAGCCCGCCGAGCTCCTGCACCGGGTACGCGGTCGCCTTGATCCGATCGGAGAAGGTGGAGTCGGCGGGCTCCCCGGGCTGCTCGAGGCAGTTGCCCTCGGCGTCGAAGCGCCATCCGTGGTAGCCGCAGCGCAGCCCCTCGGTCTCGGTGCAACCGAGCCACAACGCGGCCCGGCGGTGCGGGCACTGTTCGGCGAGCAGGCCGACGGTGCCGCTGCCGTCGCGGTACAGCACGAGGTCCTCGCCGAGCAGCCGGCGCTTGACCGGGACGCGGGTGGCCATGTCGTGGGTGGCGATCGGCCACCAGTACCGGCGCAGCAACTCGCCCATCGGCGTGCCGGGTCCGACCTGGGTGAGCCGGCGGTTCTTCTCCACGCTGAGCATGGCGCGACGGTAGGAAGACGGCGACGGGGGGAGGAAGCCCGCCGTTCTGCCAGGCGAAACGGACACCGCCGGTGGCCACACGGGCGGGTCCGCCCGGCGTCGGTGTTCGGCACAGCGGAACGGGCGGGTTGCAACCGTGGTGTGGCCGCTGTCACGGTCCCGGGAACCGACTGACCAAAGGAGGTCACATGGCCAACGTCGTCCCTGTCGACGAGTTCACCGGCGAGTGGTATCCGGGCTTCAAGCCCGAGCACATCGCCGGGCCCTACATCGTGGACGGCACCGGGCCCTTCCGGAAGGAGGACGAGGACAAGTTCTGGTACCTCGACTTCCACTGGTCCCGCGGCCTGACCCCCCTTGCTGCGTTCGCGTGGGGCCACGACGGCTACTGCTGGGGCACCCAGCACGCCGCCGAGGCACTCCCGCTGCCGCCCGGGCGCGGTATCACCTCCCGCTTTGCCGGTACCCACCTCTACGGCTCGGCGATCCCGGAGCCCGACCCCCGCGAGATCGGCGCCCGGGCCAACCGGCTGGGCACGAACCTGCCGCACTTCCTGCAGAACTACCAGCAGATCTGGGCGGCCGGCCGCGACGAGCTGGAGGCGACCTGGAACTACTTCCGCGGCATCGACCTCACCCAGGAACCCACCAGCCGCTTCCCCGAGCTGCTCACCCAGGCGCGGCGCTACCACCAGCGCTCGATGGAGATCCACTTCGGGGTGATGTACCCGCTGCTGGTCAATTTCCTCGGGTTCTACGGCGCCTGCGCCGAGATGGGCATCGACACCAACCAGATCGGCAAGTTCCTCCAGGGCGAGGACACCAAGATCATGGAGACCGACCGCGAGCTGTACAAGCTCGCGATCAAGGCGCGGCAGGCCGGGCTGTCGGATGTGTTCGCCGACAACGAGCCGCCGCAGCTGCGGGCGGCGCTGTCGGCGCACGGCGGGTCGGCGTCGGCGTGGCTGACCGAGTTCGACGACTTCCTGCAGGTCTACGGCTACCGCCAGGAGGCCACCTGCGACGTGGGTCTGCCCAGCTGGATCGAGGACAACCAGATCCCGCTCGGGCTGATCAAGACCTTCCTGCTGAAGAAGGAGGACCACGACTTCGAGGCGGCCGCGCGCAACGCCATGATCGAGCGGGAGGCCGCGATCGACGCGGCGCGGTCCGGGCTGACCAAGGAGGAGCAGGCCGTGTTCGACGCCGGGCTGGCGTCGAACCAGGCCGCGAACTTCCCGTGGTGGCAGGACGACCACAACTTCTACATCGACCTGAAGGTGATGCTGCCGCTGCGCTGGACCTGTCAGGAGCTGGCGAACCGGCTCGGGGCGGACCACAAGGACGACATGCTCTACCTGTTCTGGCCGGAGCTGCTCGACGTCGCGAACGGCAAGACCTACAAGGGGGAGCTGTCCGGGCTGGTCGCCGACCGCCGGCAGTACTTCGACCACTGGCAGGCCAAGCGTTCGGCGATGCCGAAGGTGCTGGGCACCGTCCCGGAGACCGTCGAGGACCCGGTGCTGATCGAGATCTTCGGGCTCAACCCGCAGGCGATCAAGGCGGTTCAGAACCCGGACGCGGCCAGCGCGACCACGCTGTCCGGGGTCGCGGCGGCCAAGGGTGTGGCCACCGGCACCGCGCGGGTGCTGCAGTCCAGCGACGAGCTGCACCGGCTGATGCCCGGCGACATCCTGGTCTGCGAGTCGACCTCGCCGAACTGGACGCCCGCGTTCGGGAAGATCGCCGCTGCGGTGTGCGACGGTGGCGGCATGCTGTCGCACGCGGCGATCGTCGGCCGGGAGTACGGCGTGCCGACGGTGACCGCGGTCGGGGTGGCCACGCTGGCCATCGCCGACGGCGACGAGATCGAGGTCGACGGCACGAACGGCAAGGTCACCATCCTGAAGAAGGCCGCGGAGCTCGCTGAGGCGGAGGCGGCTGCCGAATGACGGGAGTACTCGTGGGCACCGACTCGATCGTCTGGGTCGACGAGGTCGATCCGGCCGCGGCGGTGGCCGCGGCCGGATCGAAGATGGGCCGGCTCAGTGAGCTGTACCGCGCGGGCGTGCAGGTGCCGCAGGGCTTCGCCGTGACGGTGGACGCCTACCGGCGGCACTGCGCGGAGTCCGGTCTCGACGGGCGCATCGAGGAGGTGATCTCGTGGCTCGGTGCCGAACCGTCCGATGCGGCCGTGGAGGACGCCTCGGCGAAGATCCGCGCGCTGTTCGAGGCCACCCCGTTGTCCGAGGCATTGGCCGCCGAGATCACCGAGGCCTACGAGGAGCTGTGCCTGCGCTGCGTGGACGTCAACGTGCCCACCGCGGTGCGCTCGTCGGCCACCGGTGAGGACGCCGCCGACGCGAGCTTCGCGGGCATCTTCGATACCTACCTCGGGGTCTCCGGGCCGCAGCGCGTCCTCGACGCGGTGCGGTCCTGCTGGGGGTCGCTGTTCACCGCACGGGCGCTCGCGTACCGGCTGCGCAAGCAGATCAGCCATCACGACATGCCGATCGCGGTCGGGGTGATCGAGCTGATCCACGCCCGGGCCTCCGGGGTCGCGTTCTCCGTGCATCCGGTGACGGGCAAGCCCGACCGGATCGTCATCGAGACGAGTTGGGGCTGGGGCGAGGCGATCGTGCAGGGCCTGGTCAACCCCGACCACATCGAGGTGGGCAAGGCCGACGGCCGGCTGCTCAAGTACGAGGTGGCGCACAAGACGGTCGTCTCGGCCTTCGACTTCGCCGACGGCCGGGTCACCGAGATCGACATGCCGGCGAAGCTGGCCGACCGCCAGGTGCTCGACGACGAGCAGGTCGCGGCGATCGCCGCGGCGGTGACGTCGATCGAGGAGCACTACGGCTACCCGGTCGATGTGGAATGGGTGATCTCCCGGCACCGCCGGGCCGGTGACCCGGTCTGCATCGTGCAGTCCCGGCCGGTCACGGTGACCACCGAGGAGTCGGGGCAGGCCCCGGCGTCGTACGACCCGGTGGCACTGGCGCAGAAGTTCGTCTTCAGCGGTAAGCCGCTCCCCGGCCGCTGACGCGGCCTGTGCGCGGTAAGCGGTGCGATAGCACCACTTACCGCGCACGACCGGTGTCAGCCGCCGGGGCGGCCCCCGCCGCCGTTTCCACCGCCGCCGCCGCCGCCACCGCCGCCTCCGCCGAGGCCGCGCAGGTTCGTGGTGCCCGAGGTCGGCAGCGGCTGGGACAGGTCCGCGATGACGACCTGGTCGCCCGCCGCGAGCCCGGAGGTGATCTCCGTGCGCTGCGTCCCGACCGCGCCCACCCCGACGGGGACCGCGGTGGCCGTCCCGCCGCGCAGCACGGTGACGGTGTGCCGGGACCCGGTGGTGTGCACCGCGGAGCTCGGCACCGTGAGGACGCGATCGACGGCGGCCGAGATGATCGACACTGCGGCGCCCTCCCCGGCCGAGAGCGCCTGGCCGGTGGCTCCCAGGGTGATCGTCACCGGATACTCGGCCGTGGCCGCGCCGGGGCCGGTGCTCGGGAGCAGCCCGATCGTCACGACCGTTCCGTCGATCGGCGTGGTCGCGCCGTCCGGGGTGACGCTCGCGTGGTCACCGACCTTGATCCGGTCCAGAGCGGTCTCGCCGACGGTGGTCGTCACCTGGAACGCCCCGGGGCCCACCACGACGACCTCGGCGGCCGCGCCCGCTCCCACGTCCTGGTCCGCGACCAGGTTCACCGAGCCCACCGTCCCGTCGATCGGGCTGGTCAGCGTGGCCGTGGCGACGCTCGCCTCGTCGGCGGTGACCTGGGCCGTGCTCGCGTCCACCGCGGCCTGATCGGCGGCGAGTTGCTCGGCCGAGGCCGGGGCGGCGGCCCGGCCGGTGGACGCCGAGCCCCTGCCGCCGCGGCCCGGGGTGGCCGTCGCGACGCCGCCGCGGCCCGGAGTGGTGGTCGAGGTACCGGTGGGGCGGCCCGTCGCGGCCGTTGCGGCGCCGGCGGTGGGGCCCCGGCCCGCGGTCGCCGCACCTGCGGCGGGCGGCGTGCTCGCGGCGGTGGGCGAAGGCCCGCCGGACGCGGCGCCGGGCGTCCCCGCGCCCTTCAGCAGCGCCGTCACCGCCGTGTCGAGTGCCGTCTCGTCGTCGGCGACCTGCTGCTGGCGCCGGCCCGCGGAGGTCTCGTCGTCCAGCACCGTGGCGAGCGCCTGGCGGCAGCCCGCGGCGCCGGCGGACGGGTCGTCCGGGCCGGGGTTCGTGGTGGTCGCGGTGCCGGTGGAGCCGGCGCCGGAACCGCTGTGGTCGACGAGGTTGCTGATGCCGGCGTCGGCCGTCGGGGCCGCGGACCCGGCGGCCGGGCTGCCGGGTTCCGAGGCCGCCGGCCGGCAGGTCTGCGTCGCTGCGGCGAGGTCCTGCTGCGCCGTGGCCAGGGCCTGGTCGGCCCGGTGCTGGGCGTCGAGCAACGCGGCCTGCGCCTGCTCGACGGTCGCGGACGGCGAGGCCCCGGACGACGCATGCGGCGGTGCGGCGGGAACGACGTAGGCCGCCGGCTTCACCGCGGTGGTGACGGATGCGGCGGCGCCGGCCGTCTGGCTCTGCTGGTCCGCGGCCAGCCTGGCCTGAGCGGACGCGAGCTGGGCCCGGGCGGACGCGACCTGGGCGTCGAGCGTGGTGGTGTCGAGCTGGGCCAGCACGGTGCCGACCGTGACGTGCTGGCCCACGGTCACCGGGACGCTCGCGACCCGGCCGGCGACCGGGAAGGAGAGGTCGGACCGGTTGACCGGCTGGATGGTGCCCGGCGAGTCGAGGGTGGCCGAGACGCTGCCGAGCTGTGCCACGGCGGTCCGGTAGCCGGGGCTGGAACCGCCGGCCGCCGCGACGGCCGCCAGCGCGGCGAGCCCCAGCACCGCGACGACGGCCACCAGCCACACGCGTCGAATCGTCCGCGCGGCCCGGCGGGGGAGGGAGAGCACGCTGGCTGGGGTCGTCATGTTGGCTCACTCACTGCGCAGGGCGTCGATCGGAGCCAGCCGGGCGGCACGGCTGGCCGGGTACACGCCGAAGACGAGGCCGATGCCGACGGCCACGGCGATCGCGCCGGCCGTCGCCGTCGGTGAGACGACGATGGGCTGGCCGACCAGCCGGCTCAGCAGCAGCGACCCGACGATCCCGAGCAGCGCCCCGGCCAGCCCACCGGCCAGGCCGAGCACACCCGCCTCGACGAGGAACTGCCGGCGGATCACCCGCGGGGTGGCGCCGAGGGCCTTGCGCAACCCGATCTCACGCACCCGCTCGGTGACCGACACCAGCATGATGTTCATGACTCCGATGCCGCCGACCAGCAGCGAGATGGCGGCGATACCGCCCAGCACCGCGGTCAACGCGCCGGTGATCGCGTTGGCCGTGTCGAGGATGGACTGCTGGCTGGTGATGGTGAAGTCGGCGGTGTCCGAGGTCAGGGTGTGGTGCAGGGCGCGCAGCTCGGTGTCCGCCTCCTGGTAGGCCGCGGAGAGCGCGTCGGTCGAGGCGGCCTGCAGGTAGATCGTCTGCACCGAGTCGCGGTTGGCACCGCCGAGGATCCGGGCCGAGGCCGTCGTGATCGGGACCAGGGCCTGGTCGTCCTGGTCGGCGGCCGCCGACGATCCGGCCGGGGCGAGCACGCCGATCACGGTCATCGGCACCCCCGCCACGGTGACGGTGCGCCCGACGGGCTGGCGGGCACCGAAGAGTTGCTGCGCCGTGGTCGGGCCGAGCACCACGACCGCGCCGTGGTCGGTGACGTCGGCCGCGGTGAGGAAGCGACCGGCCGCGACGGTGCGGGCCCGCACCCCGGCCCAGTCCGGAACGGTCCCCACCACGGTCGTCGTCCAGTTGGCCGATCCGGCGGTGAGCGCCTCGGAGCGCTGCACGGTCGGGGCCACGGCGACCACGTCCGGTGCGACGTCGCGGGACGCGAGCGCCGTCGCGTCGGCAACGGTCAGGGTCGCGGCGCTGCCCTGGCCGCCGCGCACCCCGTTGCTGGTGGCGCTGCCCGGGGTGACGATGAGCAGGTTGCTGCCCAGGGCGTCGATCCGAGCGCCGATCGTGGCCTGGGCGCCCAGACCGAGACCGACGGTGAGCATCACCGCGGCGATGCCGATCAGGATGCCGAGCATGGTCAGCCCGGAGCGGAGCCGGTGCGAGCGGACGGCGTCCCAGCCGGTCCGCAGCGTCTCGAGCCAGGTCACCGGACCCCCGCCGGGTCGTTCGCCGAGTCCGAGTAGATCTCGCCGTCGAGGATCCGCACCACCCGCGCCGCCGCCTCGGCCACATCGGTCTCGTGTGTGATGAGCACGATGGTGCGGCCGGCGGCGTGCAGTTCGGCGAGGAGCCCGAGCACGTCCGTCGTCGACGCCGAGTCGAGGTTGCCGGTCGGCTCGTCGGCAAGGATCAGCGACGGCTCGGTGACCAGCGCGCGGGCGATCGCCACCCGTTGCTGCTGGCCACCCGACAGCTGACCGGGACGGTGATCGCTGCGCGCTGCCAGGCCGACCCGCTCGAGCGCGGCCAGCGCGCGCTCCCGGCGCTCCGCCTTGGGGACGCCCGCGTAGCACAGCGGGAGCTCGACGTTGCGCCACGCCGACAGCGACGCCAGCAGGTTGAACTGCTGGAAGACGAAGCCGATCCGGCGGTTGCGGATGTTCGCGAGCTCGTCCTCGGACAGCGACCCGACGTCCGAACCCGCGAGCCGATAGTTGCCGGAGGTCGCCACGTCGAGACAGCCCAGCACGTGCATCAGCGTCGACTTCCCGGAGCCGGACGGCCCCATGATCGCCACGTACTCGCCGGTGTCGATCCGTAGGTTCGCGTGGCGCAGGGCTGCCACCTCCAGCGAGCCGTTGCGGTAGGTCTTGCCCACGTCGGTCAGCTCGATGAGTACCTCGCCACTCACGACCCACCGCCCGCGTTGCCGCCGCCGCGGGTGCCGCCTCCGCCGCCTCCGCCTCCGCCGCCTCCGCGGCCACCACCCCCGCCGAAGCCGCCGCCGAAGCCGCCGGAACCGCCGCCGCCGAAGCCACCCCCGCCGAAGCCGCCGGAACCACCGCGGCCGCTGCCGGCGCCGGTCGCACCGGGCAGCACGACCTGGGTGCCCGCGGTGAGCCCCTCGGTGATCTCGGTGCGGCCGTTGGCGCTGGTGCCGACGCTGACCGGACGGCTGATCTGGCGGCCGTTGTCGAGCACGGTCACCGACGTGGTGCCGCCGTCGGGGTGCACCGCGGCGCTCGGGACGAGCAGCACGTCGTCCAGCTCCGCGACGATGATCGACACCAGCGCGCTCGCCCCGATGTGCAGGCCCGGCGGGGTACCGGTCACCGCGATCGTGACCGGGTAGCTCGCCACCCCGGAGGTCTGGGTGGCGACCAGCCCGACCGACGTGACCGTGCCGTCCACCGGGGTGGTCGACCCGTTCGGCACGATCGTCGCCTTGTCCCCCACCTTGACCTGGCCGACCTCGGTGTCGTCGACGGTCGCGTCCACCACGTCGGGTGCGGTGCCGATCACCACGACGGCCGCCGGGCTCGCCGACGCCGACGACGATCCCGCCGCCGACGCGGTGCCTGCGCCCGAGGCGGACCCGGCCGCCCCGCCGGCGGTACCGGACCCGCTCCCGCCGGACCCGCTCCCGCCGGACCCACCCGCGGCCGCCAGCTGCTGGCCCACGGTGATGTTGACCGCGGCCACCGTCCCCGCGAACGGAGCGGTGAGTGTGGCCTGGGACAGGGACTGCTCCGCGACCGCCTGCTGCGCCTGCGCCGAGGCCGTCGCGGCGTCGTCGGCATTGATCTGGGCGGCCGACGCGCCGGCGGACCGGTCGGCGGCCGCCTTCGCCAGGTCGGCGGCGACCGTGGCCTTGGCCTGCGCGACCTGGCTGGGCAGTGCGGGCGAGTCGATGCTGGCCAGCGCCGCACCGGCACCGACCTGCTGGCCGACCGCCACGTCGACCGCGGAGACCCGGCCGGCGATGCCGAACTCGAGGTTCGCCTGCTGACCCGCGGCGATGGTGCCGGTTGCCGAGACCGAGGGGCGCAGGGTCCCCATGGTCGCGGTGGCGAGCGCGGGGGCGGGTGTGGACGACGATCCGCTGCTCAGCCAGATCACACCGGCGGCGATCACGACGATCACCACCGCCGCAGCGATGATCAAGCGGGGCGTGACTCTGCGGGAACGCAGGGAGGGCATGAACGACAACCTGACTCTCGCGAGGACGGCACCGGGTCCCCGCGGCCGGTTTCGGAGCGCAGGTTACGAACCGTGGCTGGGAACCGCATCGGGGCAACCTGTGAGGTTCATGAGGCTGGTAGACATCCCCTCGTGGACACCATGCGCGTGATCACCCAGGAGACCCTCGGCGGGCCCGAGGTGCTGCAGCTCGGCGAACGCCCCCTCCCCGAACCGCTGCCCACCGAGATCCGGGTGCGGGTCGCCGCCGCCGGGGTGAACCCGGTGGATTGGAAGACCCGGGCCGGGGCGGGCATGGCCGCGGTGCTCGGCGGCCCGCCGTTCACCGTCGGCTGGGACGTCGCCGGCGTCGTCGACGCGGTCGGACCCGGGGTGACCCGGTTCGCCGTCGGCGACCCGGTGTTCGGTATGCCGTGGTTCCCGCGAGAGGCGGCCGCCTACGCCGAGTACGTCACCGCGCCGTCGCGGCACTTCGCGCTGCGGCCGCCGGGCCTGCCCGAGGTCGAGGCCGGCGGGCTGCCGCTGGCCGGGCTCACCGCGTGGCAGTGCCTGGTCGACATCGCCGCGGTCCAGCCGGGGCAACGGGTGCTCGTGCACGCCGCGGCCGGCGGGGTCGGGCACCTCGCCGTGCAGATCGCCAAGGCGCGCGGTGCGCACGTGATCGGCACGGCGTCGGCGGGCAAGCACGAGCTGCTCGCCACGCTCGGCGTCGACGAGGCGGTCGACTACCGGGCGGCGCCGTTCGAGAAGGCGATAGAGCCGGTGGACGTGGTCTACGACCTCATCGGCGGCGAGGTCGCCCTGCGCTCGCTGGACGTGCTGCGCCCGGACGGGCTGATGATCTGCCTGCCGTCCGCGGCGGCTGCCGAGGCGATGACCGCGGCGGCCGAACGCGGGCTGCGCGCCACGGGAATGCTCGTCGAGCCCGACGGGGACGGGCTCGGGGACCTCGCCGCGATGGTGGCCGCAGGCACGCTGCGGGTGCTGGTGACCGAGACGTTCCCGCTCGAGCAAGCGGCCGACGCGCACCGGGCCGGCGAGCAGGGGCGGACCACGGGCAAGCTCGTGCTCACCGTCTGAGTCCACCTTCCCGCATAGCGGGACGCCCATTGTGGCATGTACCACACGTTCATAGCTTCCACGCGTGACCTACGCAGTGTGGTTCTCCGCTTACGAGCGTGAGTACGCGAGCCGCGTCGGCGGCAAGTGCGCGAGCCTCGGTGAGATGACCGGGGCCGGGCTGCCGGTGCCGCCGGGATTCGCCATCACGACCGACGGCCACCGGGCCGCGTGCGCCGGGATCGAGCCGCGGTTGCGGGCGCTGATCGCCGGGTGCGACCCGGGCGACGCGACCGGGCTGGCCGCCGTCGGCGCCGAGGCGCGCGCCCTGGTGCAACGGTGCGAGATGCCGGACGAGCTGCGCACCCAGATCGCGGCCGCCTACACCGAACTGGGCCGGCGGTGCGGCGTGGCCGACGTACCGGTGGCGGTTCGCTCGTCGGCGACCTGCGAGGACTCCCCGGACGCGAGTTTCGCCGGTGAGCACGACACCTACCTGTGGGTGTGCGGCGTGGACGACGTCCTGGCCGCGGTGTCGCGCTGCTGGGCCAGCCTGTTCACCGAGCGGGCCATCGCCTACCGGTACAAGATGGGCCTGCCCGACGACGGCGTGGCCATGGCCGTCGCCGTGCAGAAGATGGTCCGGCCCACCGCGGCCGGGGTGGCCTTCACCCTCAACCCGCACGACGGCGACCGCAGCCAGGTCGCGATCGACGCGTCGTGGGGTTTCGGGGAGGCGGTGGTCGCCGGCGAGGTCACCCCGGACAACTACCTGGTCGACAAGGTGCTTTTCGAGATCACCCGGCGCACGGTGTCGGACAAGGCGATCGAGTACCGGTTGGCCGCCCACGGCCGCGGCGTCGAGCGGCACCCGGTGCCCGAGGACCGCCGCGCGGTGCCGTGCCTGGACGACGACGAGATCACGTCGGTCGCCCGGCTGGCCCGGCAGGCGGAGAAGCACTACGGGCACCCGCAGGACGTCGAGTGGGCCGTGGACTCCGACCTGCCGGACGGCGAGCGGGTGCTGCTGCTGCAGAGCCGCCCGGAGACGGTGTGGAGCAGGCGCCCACCGTCGTCGGTGAGCGCCGGTACCGCGTCCGGCTACGCCAGCATCGTGTCGACATTGGTCTCCCCGCTGCACGGAAAGCGACCCTGAGCGGGAGCTGTTTCCCCATGGAGGTGGAATGAGCGAGGCACGCTTCCCCGGCCCGTTCGAGGTCGAGACGCCCCCGGGTGCCGAGGGCTGGCAGGAGCTCTACAGCTACTCGGCGGTCTTCTCCGAGGATCGCCGGGGCTACGAGGACTCCATGTTCTGGTTCCACGACGGCGTGCACTGGCCCACCGTGCTCACCCCCTGGGATGCCACGTTCTTCGAGTACGCGATCGCGACGCTGTCGCAGTACAACACCCGGCACTACCTGATCCCGCCGGCGCTGGGCATCGACGCCCGGATCGTCAACGGCTACGGCTACCTCTCACCGGTCGGCGTCACCGACCCGGCCGAGATCGAGGCCCGGGTCCCGCACTTCCTGGAGCGCGCCGGGTTCTACTTCTCGAACTGGGACGACCTCTACGACAAGTGGCTGGTCAAGATCCGTGACCTGGTCCGCGAGATGGAGTCGATCAAATTCGAGCCGCTGCCGGAGAAGGAGGACATCGAGGTCGTCACCGAGGGGCACGGCACCGGCGCGGGGCTCACCATGACCACCTCCTACCACAAGGTCGTCGACCTCGGGTTCAAGCTCTGGCAGTACCACTTCGAGTTCCTCAACCTCGGATACGCCGCCTACCTGGACTTCTTCGGCTTCTGCAAGCAGGCGTTCCCGTCCATCCCGGACCAGGCCATCGCGAAGATGGTCGCGGGGGTGGAGGTCGACCTGTTCCGGCCCGACGACGAGCTGAAGAAGCTGGCCCGGCTCGCCGTCGAACTCGACCTCGACGACACCTTCGCCGACGCGGAGCGGCCGGACGCGATGGAGGAGCGGCTACGCGGCTCGGAGCAGGGGCGGCGCTGGCTCGAGGCCTGGGGTGAGGCGGCCGAGCCGTGGTTCAACTTCTCCACCGGGTCGGGCTTCTACCACTCCGACCGGATCTGGATCGAGCACCGCGACATCCCGTTCGGCTTCATCCGCGACTACGCCGCGAAGCTGCGCGAGGGCGCGGACCTGGCCCGCCCGATCGACGAGGTCCGCGCCGAACGCGACCGGATCGTCGCCGAGTACTCCGACCTGCTGGCCACCGACGAGGACCGGGCGGCGTTCGCGGAGAAGATCGGCCTGGCCCGCGTGGTGTTCCCGTACGTGGAGAACCACAACTTCTACGTCGAGCACTGGGCGCACTCGATCCTGTGGCGCAAGATGCGCCAGCTCGGGCGCGTGCTGGTCAAGGAGGGCTTCTGCGAGGCTGAGGACGACGTCTTCTACTTCAAGCGCAACGAGCTCCCGGACGCGCTGTGGGACATGTACCAGGCGTGGGCGGTGGGTGTCGCGCCGCGCGGCCCGGCCTACTGGCCGAAGGAGATCGAACGGCGCAAGCGGATCGTCGCGGCGCTCGAACAGTGGTCGCCGCCCCCGGCGCTGGGCACGCCACCGGAGATCATCACCGAGCCGTTCACGATCATGCTGTGGGGCATCACCACGGAGAGCGTGGCGGGCTGGCTGTCGGCCGGTGAGACCGGTGACACCGGCACACTCACGGGGATGGCGGCCTCGCCGGGGGTGGTCGAGGGTCCGGCGAGGGTGATCTCCAGCCCGGCGCAGATCAACGAGGTGCAGGACGGGGAGATCCTGGTCGCGCCGCTCACCGCGCCGAGCTGGGCGCCGATCTTCGGCAAGATCGGTGCCACGGTCACCGACGTCGGCGGGATGATGAGCCACGCCGCGATCGTCTGCCGTGAGTACGGGCTGCCGGCGGTCACGGGCACCGCGTTCGGCACCAAGCGGATCAAGACGGGGCAGCGGATCCGGGTGGACGGCAACCTGGGGACGGTGACCGTTGTGACGTGATCCGGGCATACCTCGCGATATGACAGATGGCGGAGCTGCTGCTCCGTCATCTGCCGTATGAAGGGTCTCGGTGTGTCCCGGTATACGGGAAGGAGTGAGCTGGATCACTGACCGAAAGGTTAGCCTCGTGAGCCGCATCACACCCTGGCTTCCGAGGAGGCGGCATGCCGCAGCTCGCCCGTTCCGAGTGGTACGACCTGGCCCGCGACATGAACTGGAACGTCTCCTATGTGGACGAGGCCGAGGCGTGGCCGGAGGAGCTGTCCGAGGCGCGCGGCATCCCGGCCGAGAAGTGGTGGGACTGGGACGAGCCGTACAAGGTGAGCTACCCGGAGTACGTGCACAACCAGGTCGGCAAGGACGCAGGCGTGTACGCCGTCAATTCCGTGGTCGCGCGGTCGCGGATGTTCGCCGAGCTCGACGCCGGCTGGAAGTCGGCGATCATCGCGCACTACGGCGCGATCGCGATCGGGGAGTACCTCGCCGGCATCGCCGAGATGCGCATGGGGCGATTCGGGCGGGCGGCGGCGTGGCGGAACATGGCCATGTTCGGGACCATGGACGAGATCCGGCACGGCCAGATCCAGACCTATTTCCCGTACGGGTTGCTCGACAAGGAGCCGCGGGCCGACTGGGCGCACAAGTGCTTCCACACCAACGAGTGGGGAGCCATCGCCGCCCGCCACCTGTTCGACGACATGTTCACCGCCAACGACGCGGTGTCCACGGCGCTGCAGCTGACCTTCACCTTCGAGACCGGCTTCACCAACCTGCAGTTCCTGGGCATGGCCGCAGACGCGATGGAGGTCGGCGACCTCGGGTTCAGCGCGCTGATCTCGTCGATCCAGACCGACGAGGCGCGGCACGCCCAGCAGGGCGAGCCGACGATCCGCATCCTGATCGAGAACGGTCACTCCGAGCACGCGCAGAAGCTCATCGACCACATGTTCTGGCGGTCGTGGCACGTCTTCGCGTTGCTCACCGGGCTGTCGATGGACTACTACACCCCGCTCGAGCACCGGTCCCAGTCGTTCAAGGAATTCATGGACGAGTGGATCGTCAAACAGTTCCTCGACCAGTTCCGCGATTTCGGTCTGGAACCGTCCTGGTACTGGGAGGACCACTTCCTGAAGGAACTGAACTGGTACCACCACGCGCTGCACCTCGGCGTCTGGTTCTGGCGCCCGACGGTGTGGTGGAACCCCGACGGCGGCGTCTCGCCCGCCGAGCGGGACTGGCTGGAGGAGAAGTACCCCGGCTGGAACGACAGCTTCGGCCGGTACTGGGACGTGATCGGCAAGAACGTCCGGGACGGCAAGCCGGAACTGACCCTGCCGGAGACGTTCCCGATGGTGTGCAACATGTGCCAGATCCCGATGGTCAACCCGGCCGGCTTCGCCGCGGGCTACCTGAAGAGCCCGCTGCCGCACATCCTCGACCACGGCGGGCGGCGCTACACCTTCTGCTCCGAGCCGTGCCAGTGGATCTTCCAGCAGAACCCGGCCCGGTTCGCCGGCCACATGTCGATCATCGACCGGTTCCTGGCCGGCCAGATCCAGCCCCCGACGGTGCCCGGCGCGCTCGCCTACATGGGGCTGTCGCCGGAGGAGATGGGGCAGGACGCCGAGGCCTGCGCGTGGGCCTACGGCAACGGCACCCCGCTGAAGAAGGGTGCGTGATCGTGGCTCCGTTCCCCGTGCAGGGCATCGTCGAAGGCGACTTCGTGATCGTCCTCGTGCCCGTCGACACCGAGGACCCGATGCCGGTGGTCGCCGAGAAGATCGCGTACCACGCGGTGAACCGCCGGGTGCCCGAGCGCGATCAGCCGATGGCGGTGCGGCACAACGGAAGAGTGCTGGCGCCTGAGTCCACGGTGGTCGACGCGGGGGTGGCCCCGCTCGACGTGCTCGAGGTCATCTACACGTGACCGAGATCCACTGGGTGGAGGCGACGACGCTCGAGGAGCTGTGGGAGGGCGAGATCCTCGACGTGGAGATCGAGGGCGAGCCGGTGCTGCTCGTGCACCTGCTCGGCGGCGAGGTGAAGGCCTACCAGGGGGTGTGTCCGCACCAGGAGATCTCGCTCGCCGACGGCGACTGGGACGAGGAGCACGCCGTGCTGATGTGCGTCGGGCACAACTGGGAGTTCGACCTGACCTCCGGCGTCGGAATCAACCCGGCCGGCTGCCGGCTCTACAGCTATCCCGTCCAGACCGAGGGCGACGCCGTCCGGGTCGGGATCCCGCAGGACGGCGTCCGCCACTACAACCGCTGGCCAGCCACCTGAGAAGGGGAACGTCCGCATGACCGAGACGCACGTGAAGATGGTCGGTCCCGTGATCCGCGGCGTGGACGCCGACCTGGCCGATGCGGTGATCGAGGCGGTGGAGACCGACAACCCGGAATCCGAGGTCACGGTCGACGATCGCGGCGGCTACATCCGGATCAGCGTGCCGCAGCGCTGCCGGCTCACCCGGACGAGCCTGCAGGACGCGCTCGGACACGACTTCACGCTGTCCCAGCTCGAGCCGTCGCTGTCCTCGTTCGCCGGGCGCATGCACACCGGCGACGACGAGATCGTCTGGTACCTGGATCGAGAGGACTGACATGACCACCAGCGAGAGATCCGGGCGGCGCCGGGCGAAGACCTGGAGCCTGCTCGGCGACGTGCGCCGCAAGGTGACCCCGTACGAGGCGGTCACCGCCGGGTTCCACTACCACTTCCGCCGCGACCCGGCGCCCTTCGAGCTCGACCCGGACATGCCGCTGAACCGGTGGTACCTCGAGCACCGCGAGGGCTCGCCGTTCCAGGTGCCGAACTGGGAGGACTACCGCGACCCGTTCAAGCTGACCTACAAGGAGTACATCTCGCGCCAGCACGAGCGGGAGCTCTACCTCGACCGCCTGATCGACCGGTACGAGGAGCTCGACGCCGCGGCCGGGCTGGACGCCGGCTGGGTGGCGACGCTCGAGCAGCTGTTCGTCCCGCTGCGCTTCCCCCTGCACGGTCTGCAGATGATCAGCCTGTACGTGGGGCAGATGGCGCCGTCGTCCTACATCACCAACCCGGCGGCGTTCCAGGCCGGCGACGAGATGCGCCGGATCCAGCGGATCGCGTACTGGACCAAGGTGCTGGCCAACGCGCACGGCGGGAACCTCGCCACCACCGACGCCGCGCGCGGGCCGTGGACCACCGGCGAGGCCTGGCAGCCGCTGCGCGAGACGATCGAGAAGCTGCTGATCGCCTACGATTGGGGCGAGGCCTTCAGCGCGCTGAACCTGGTGGTCAAACCGGCGATCGACACCCTGCTCGACCGGCAGCTGGCCGGGCTCGCCGACCGCAACGGCGACGCGTTCCTCGGGCTGCTGTTCGCCGAGTTCGACCACGACGCGCAGCGCAGCCGCCAATGGTCGCAGGCCCTGGTGCGGTATGCGCTCGCCGCGGATCCCGCGCTGCGCGACGTGCTCGGCGGCTGGGTGGCGGCCTGGACCCCGCGGGCCGACGCCGCCGTCGCCGGGCTGGCGCCGCTGTTCGAGGGCGCGCCGGTGCCGATGAAGGCCGACGAGATCACCGCGGCCGTTCAGACGGGCCGGGCCGAGCTGCTGGCGGCCTGCGGGCTGTAGCTGCCGGGCTCCCGGACCACGGCGGTCCGGCCGCCGCCCGGCTCATCGGGTCGCAGGTGGTTCCGTTCAGCGGCGTGCCCGGGCGGCGTGGCCCAGCCGCCGGGAGATGACCGTGGCCGCGTCGGTGACCAGCGCGGTGTGCCGGCGCCGCGCGCCCTCGTCCTTGCGGCCCGTGGGCCAGGCGATGCTCAGGGCGGCGATGACGGTGCCGGTCGCGTCCCGGATGGGTGCGCCGACGGAGGTGAGGCCGCGACGGCTCTCCTCGTCGTTGCCCGCCCACCCGCGGGCGGCGACGGCCCGCAACTGGGTGATCAGGGCGTCGGTGTCGACGATCGTCTGGCTGGTGAGCCGGGTCAGGTTCTGCTGCTCGATCCGCGCTCGCAGCTCGTCCTCGGGCAGCGCGGCGAGCAGCACCTTGCCGGTGGACGTGCTGTGCGCCGGGAGCCGGGTGCCGACGCGGGTGAAGATGCTGACGGTTTCGAGGCCCTCGAGGCGCTCGACGAAGACCACCTCGAGCCCGTCGAGCACGGCGATGTGCACGGTCTCCCGGGTGCTGTGCCGCAGCGAGGCCATCACCGGCAGCGCGGCCTCGTGCAGATCCAGATGCGGGGCGACGGCCGCGCCGAGCTCGTAGACCGCGAGGCCGAGCCGGTAGCGGCCGGGGGCGGCGCCGCGGTCGAGCAGCCGCTCGTCGGCGAGGGTCGCCAGCAGCCGGTGCACCGTGGACGTTCCCAGGCGCAGCCGCCGGGCCAGCTCGCTGACCCCGAGCTCGCGATCGGTGTGCGAGAACTCCTTGAGCAGCCGCGCCGCGTTGCGGACCGACGACAGCCGCTCGGGGCGGCGCTGCGGGTTTCCCTCCATGCGGGAAGCATCTCTTGTTCGCGGTGACCGGCGCTACATAACGTCGATACCGCCGCCGAGCGAGGGAGACCACCACCGATGCTGACTGCCGAGCAGAACGACGAGCTGACCCAGGTCGAGGCCGGAACCCCGATGGGTGAGGTGTTGCGCCGCTACTGGTACCCCGTCGCCTTCACCCGCGAACTGGCCGAGTTCCCGGTCAAGCGGGTCGAGTTGCTGGGCGAGTTCTTCGCGCTGTGGCGCAGCCCGAGCGGACGGTACGGGATCATGCCCGAGCCGTGCCCGCACCGGAAGGCGTCGATGGCCTACGGGGTCGTCGAGGCCGACGGCCTGCGCTGCCCGTACCACGGCTGGGTCTTCAACCCCGACGGGGAGTGCGTCGAGCAGCCCGCCGAGCGGGACAACACGCAGTTCCAGAAGCGGGTCACGGCGCAGGCGGGCAGGGTCGAGGAGCTCGGCGGGCTGATCTGGGCCTACGTCGGCCCGATGCCCGCGCCCGAACTGCCGCGATTCGACACCTACGTCATGGAGGGCTTCCGCGACATCGGCTGGGCGGACCTGCCGTGCAACTACGTGCAGATCATGGAGAACGCGGTCGACCCGCACCACGTCGAGTTCCTGCACGGGCGCTACTTCGAGTTCGTCGGCCGCCACGAGGGCTTCACCGCGCCCGCGTCGTTCGGCAAGAAGCACGTCAAGGTCGGCTTCGACGCGTTCGAGTGGGGGATCATCAAGCGCCGCGTCGTCGAGGGGGCGAGCGAGGAGGACGACGACTGGAAGGTCGGCCACCCGCTGGTGTTCCCGTACAACATGCGCGTCGGCGGCGGCGGTATCCACCAGATGCAGATCCGGGTGCCGATCAACCGCACGACCACCCGGTTCATGCTCTACACGGTGCACAGCCCCGACGGCTACGAGCACGTCGACCAGCCGGTGATCCCGGACTACGAGCTGCCGGTGCTCGACGCCCACGGCCGCCACGTCACCAACTACGTCGAGGGCCAGGACATCATGGCCTGGGTGACGCAGGGCGCGATCACCGACCGCACCACCGAGCACCTGGGGCGCAGCGACATCGGCGTGGCCATGCTGCGCAAGATGTTCCGCGAGCAGATGGACCGGGTGGCGAAGGGGCTGGACCCGCTCGGCACCATCCGCGAGAAGCACGAGCGCATCGACCTGCCGTGTGAGAAGGACAAGTTCCACGCCGGTGCGCAGTTCGCGCTGGACTTCTGCGACATGGGCTCCAGCCGGTTCTCCCCGATGCTGGACACCATCAAGAAGATCCACATCAGCGCGGCCGACAAGGTCGCCTCGGAGAAGGCGGCAGCTGCGCAGTGACCGGGCGACCCGCGGGGCACACGTTGGTGGACCGGCGCTTCGCCGCCGACGCCGAGGCGCACCGGCGCGATGCCCCGCGGTTCTGCCCGCGCTGCGCCGGCGAACTGGCCGGATCCGGCATCGTCACCGAGTTCTGGGAGGCCGAGGACCGGCGGTTCTACTGCTGGTGCGGCGGCTGCGGCTGGACCGGCGAGGTGATCCCGTCGGGCTCCGGCGTGCTCGGCCACGAACCGGAGCACTGACCGCTCGGCCACCGGGCCCCGGACCGCCGGCGCGCCGGGCCGCGCGGTTGACGCGCGCGCCCGGCGGGCAGATCGTCGTCCCCGGACGGCATGACGACGATCTCGGGGGGATCGGATGAGCGGGCAGGGACAACCAGGTGGGAGCCGGGCCGGTGGCAGCACGCTGCCGCCGGGGCGGCTGTGGCACGCACAGGCGAGCATGCCCGCCGTCGGCACCGACCGGATTGTGATCACCCGCGGCGAGGGCTGCTACGTCTGGGACACGGGAGGCCGCAAGCTCTTCGACACCACCGCGGCCCTCTGGTACGCGAACGTCGGGCACGGCCGCGCGGAGATCGCCGACGCGGTCGCCGACCAGATGCGCCGGCTGGAGACCTTCCACTCCTTCGGCCGCTACACCAACGACGTCGCCCTCGACCTCGCGGAGCGGGTCGCCGCGATGGCGCCACTGCCCGACGGCCGGGTGTTCTTCACCAGCGGCGGGTCGGACGCGGTGGACACCGCGGGCAAGCTGGCCCGCCGGCACTGGGACCTGCAGGGCCGGTCCGGCAAGCGCACCGTGATCAGCCGGGAGCTGGCCTACCACGGACTGCACGCGTTCGGCACCAGCATCGCCGGCCTGGAGGCGAACCGGGTCGGCTACGGCGAGCTGATCCGCGAGACGCTGCGGGTGCCGCCCAACGACGCCGACGCACTGGAAGCGACCATTGCCCGGCACGGCGCGGACACGATCGCCGCGTTCATCGCCGAGCCGGTGATCGGAACCGGCGGGGTCGTCCCGCCCGCCCCCGGCTACCTGAACCGGGTCGCGGAGATCTGCCGGGACAACGACATCCTGTTCATCGCCGACGAGGTCATCACCGGTTTCGGCCGCACCGGGCAGCTGTTCGGCTGCCGGCGCTACGGCGTCGAGCCCGACATCGTGCTGATGGCCAAGGGCATCACCTCGGGCTACCTGCCGCTGGGCGCGGTGGTGGCCGCCCCGCCGATCTGGGAGCCGTACTGGACCGGGGATGCCGACTTCAAGCACGGGCTGACCTACTCCGGGCACGCGGCCGCCTGCGCCGCCGCGATGGCCAACCTGGACATCATCGAGCGCGAAGGGCTGGTCGGCCACGTCGCCGCGATGGAGCCGGTGCTGGCCGATGCGCTCGCCCCGGTGGCGGCGCACCCGCTGGTCCGCGAGGTCCGCGGCCCGGTCGGGCTGCTCGCCGGGGTCGCGCTGAACGACCCGGACACCGCGACCGCGGTCGCCGAGGCCGCGGTCGACGCCGGCTACGTGACCCGGGTGATCGTCGGTGACACGCTGCAGATCTCACCGCCGTTCGTCGTCACCGCCGAGGAGCTGCGCCGGTTGGCCGCCGATCTGCTCCGTCTGCTCGACGCGGCGGGTTAGCATCCCGGCATGTCAGAGTCGGCCGCGCCCGCTGGGGACGTGACGGACGCGGCCGGGCTGCCGCGCGACGGTCTGGTCGCCGTGGTCAAGCAGGACTGCCCGACCTGCCGGCTCGTCGAACCGGTGCTGGCCCAGCTCGGCCCGGCGCTGACCGTCTTCACCCAGGACGACCCCGGGTTCCCGGCCGGGGTCGGCGACGTCCGCGACGACACCGCGCTCGATGTGAGCCTCGCGCTCGGCATCGACACCGTGCCGACGCTGCTGCGGTTCGCCGACGGCGCGGTCGTCGCACGCACCGAGGGCTGGCTGCGCGACGAGTGGGAGGCCCTCGCCGGGGTCGGCGGGCTGGGCCCCGACCTGCCCGAGTACCGGCCCGGCTGCGGCTCCCGCACGCACGACCCGGAGGTCGCCGAGGAACTGCTGGTCCGCACCCGTGGCGGCACGCTGTCCGCGCGCCGGTTGGAGATCGCCGCGCTGGAGGACGAGGCCGAGGCGCTGTTCGACCGGGGCTGGTCCGACGGGCTCCCGGTCGTCGCCCCGACCCCGGCCCGGGTGCTGCGCATGCTCGAGGGCACCGCCCGCGCGCCGGACGAAGCGGTGGCCGTGATCCCGCCGAACCTGGTCGAGGCGACGGTCGAGAAGGTGGCGATCAACGCGGTGCTCGCCGGTTGCCGCCCGGAGTACCTGCCGGTGGTGCTGGCCGCGGTCGAGGCCGCCTGCACCGACGAGTTCAACGCGCACGGTCTGCTCGCCACCACCTGGGGCGCCGGTCCGGCGATCATCGTCAACGGCCCGGTCGCGCGGGAGATCGGGATGAACGCCGGCGGCAACGCGCTGGGGCAGGGCAACCGGGCCAACGCCACGATCGGCCGGGCGCTGCAGCTGGTGATCCGCAACGTTGGCGGCGGGCGGCCCGGTGAGGTGGACCGGGCGACGATGGGGCACCCCGGCAAGATCGGTTTCTGCTTCGCCGAGGACGAGGCGGGCTCGCCGTGGGAGCCGCTGTCGGTGTCCCGCGGGGTCGCGCCCGGTACCTCGGCGGTCACGGTGTTCGCCGCGGAGGGCCCGCGCGGGCTCGCCGACCAGATCTCGCGCACACCCGAGTCGCTGGCCCGCTCGCTGGCCGCCGGACTGCGGTCGGTCGCGCATCCCAAGCTGCCGCTGGCCTTCGACGCGACGCTGGTCGTCTGCCCGGAGCACGGCCGGGTGTTCGCCGAGGCCGGCTGGTCGCGCGACCGGCTGGCGGCCGAGCTGGCCGAGTTGCTGGCCCTCGACCCGGCCGAGATCGAGCGCGGCGCCGGTGGCATCGAGGAGGGCCTACCGGCCGGGGCCGCGACTGCCCCGGTGCCGAAGTTCCGCCCGGGCGGGCTGCTGATCGCCTACGCCGGCGGCGGCGCCGGGATGTTCTCGACGGTGATCGGCGGCTGGGTCGGCGGCCCCGGCGGCAGCCAGCCGGTGACCAGGGAGGTGGGCCCGTGGGCCTGATCGTGTTGGACCCGACCGACGAGCGGGCCCCGGCGCAGCGCGAGCCGCTGCCACGGCCGGCGTCGCTGGACGGCGCGCGGGTCGGGCTGCTCGACATCTCCAAGGCCCGCGGGAACGTGTTCCTCGACCGGCTGGCCGAGTTGCTCGCCGCGCAGGGCGTGGCAGTGCGCCGCTACGCCAAGCCGACGTTCGCCAAGCCGATGCCGCCGGACCTGCGCCGGGAGATCGCCGCGGAGTGCGACGTGGTGATCGAGGCCCTCGCCGATTGAGGCTCGTGCACGTCGTGCAGTGTGCACGACTTCGTCACCCTCGAGGGCCAGGGCGTGCGCGCCGCGTTCGTCGCCTCCTCGGAGTTCGTCGCGGCGGCCGCGGCGCAGGCCCGCGCGCTGGGTTACGCGCGGGTGCCCGCGGTGTTCGTGCCGCACCCCATCCAGGACCGCACCGACGCCGAGATGCGCGAACTCGCCGAGCAGGCCCTGGAGATGATCCTCGCCGCCGTCACCGGGTGAACCGCGGCGTACCGGCCATCCGGCGTCGCCGGGCTGATCAGCTCAGGGGGGATCGCGCTGACCGGGGGCGCTGGGGGAGCAGTTCGGTCCTTACCTGCTCGAAGAGCTCGTCGGGCGCGGCGATGGATCGGCCACGGCGGCCACCCCGGTCTGCGGGCATGTTGTCCGAGCTGCCCGAGGTCGCCGCCGCATCGGGCCCGGTGCTTGCCGGCGTCGACGAGCGCTGCACCGTCGTGGGCGGTGACTGCTTCGCACGTGCCCCGGGCCGCACCCGGTGATCGAGGCCGTCCCGGTGTGAGCGCCGGTTCAGCCTTCCCCGCGGGCGTGCGCGCGCAGCCGCTCCGCCCAGGACCGCGGCGCCGGCGGCTCGCCCACGTCGGCGAACCACCGGCCGTCGCGCTGCAGCACCGGGTAGACGCCCAGTCGGTACTGCGGGGTGGTGTCGCACTCCCCGGTCTCGGCGTCGAAGCGGTACCAGTGCCACGGGCAGACGATCATCTGCCCGTCGCGGAACCAGCCCTGCTCCATCGGCCCGCGGTTGTGCGGGCAGACGGCGTCGGTGACCCGGTAACCCTGGTCGTCGCCGGTGCGGAACACGGCGAAGCGGCGACCGTCGGCGGCGCTGACCACCCAGGACCGGGCGCCGGCCGTGGTGCCGGCCGGCGCGTCGAGCGCGACCAGGGTCACCGCCGGCCGGACGCCCGCAGCTCCGCGAGCGTCTCGCCGCCGACGAACCAGTGCTCCGGTTCGCACTCGGTCAGCACGACGCGGATCGACTCCCGCTTCGCCCCGATCGACGACTCCACGGCGTCGGTGATGGCCTGCCCCAGCGCGTTGAGCTGCTCCGGGCTGCGGCCCCGGCCGATGGTGACCTGGATCAACGGCATCGTCGTCCTCCTTCGTCAGCGGCAGCCGAGCTCGACGGTGCCGAGCCGGTCGATCGAGGCGACCACCACGTCGCCGGGGGCGACCGGGACGGCCGCGGTGAGCCCACCGGACAGGACGACGTCGCCGGCGCGCAGGCCCTCGCCGTCAGCGGCCATGGTGCGGACCATCCAGGCGACGGCGGCGGCCGGGTGACCCAGCGAAGCCGCGCCCGAGGCGGTGGCGACGACCTCGCCGTTCTTCTCCAGCACGACGCCGACCAGGCGCAGATCGATCCCGGCGGGCGGGACCGGGGTGCCGACGACGAACCGCCCGGCGGAGGTGTTGTCGGCGACCACGTCGGCCATCGTGAACCGGTAGTCGCGGTAGCGGGAGTCGAGCACCTCGATGCCGACGGCGACCCCGGAGGACGCGGCGATCACGTCGGCGGCGGTGACGTGCGCGCCGGCGAGGTCGCGGCCGAGCACGAACACGATCTCGGGTTCGCAGCGCGGCTGGATCAGCGCCGAGGTGTCCAGCGGTTCCCCGAGGTCGAGTGCGTTCGCCCCGGCGAGGAAGCCGAAGACCGGGCTGCTCACCCCGACCTGGGCCTGCTTGGCCCGAGAGGTCACCCCGAGTTTCCAGCCGACGAGTGGCCCGGCCGCGTCGCGCAGCACCCGCTGCACGGCGTAACCGGCGGCGAGGTCGAGGTCGGGGACCTCGTCGGAGAGCTGGTCGATCGCGGTGCGGTCGGCGACGGCCTTGCTCAGCCGGGCGGCGAGGTCGCTGGTGTTGATCGCCATCAGGAATCCTCTCCGGCGGCCACCCGGACGGTGACCGGCCCGAGCCGGTCGAACTCCGCCCGGAACACGTCGCCCGGGTTCATCGGTACGGCGGCGTGCAGCGCGCCGGTCATGATCAGGTGGCCCGGCTCGAGCGCGACGCCGTTCTCGCCGAGCACGTTCGCCAGCCAGGCGACCACGGCGACCGGGTCGCCCAGCGCGGCGGCGCCGGCGCCGGTGTCGATCAGTTCGCCGTTGCGGGTGAGCGTCATACCGACCAGCCGGCTGTCGATCCCGTCCAGCGGGACGACGTTGCTCGAGGTGGCCGTCGCGCCGTTCGAAGCGAGGTCGGCGACGGTGTCGGCGAGCTTGATCCGCCAGTCCGCGATCCGCGAGTCGACGATCTCGAGCCCGGCGACGGCCCCGGCGATCGCGCGGCGGGCGTCGGTCACGGTGACGCCCGGCCCCTGCAGCCGCTCACCGAGCACGAAGACGATCTCGGCCTCGATCTTGGGGGAGATGAACCGGCCGAGCGGGATCGTGTCGCCGTCGCGGTAGACGGTCGAGGACAGGACCGGGCCGTAGTCAGGAGAGTCGACACCGATCATCTTCTGCATCGGCTTGGAGGTCAGACCGACCTTGTAGCCGATGATCCGGTCACCGTCGGCGAGCAGCAGCTTGATCAGCTCCTGCTGCACCGCGTAGCCGTCCGCCATGCCCAGCGACGGGTCGTCGTCGGTGAAGGGCGGGATGGGCACCCGGGTCCGGCGGGCGTCGTAGAGCGCCTGCGCCTTCGCGGGCGCGTCGGTCACGGGCATCGGTGGGTTCTCCTCGTCGTCGGGCTTCGTTCGTGATCGTGGTCCGACGGGCTGCTCCCGTCACCGCCGGCGTTCCGCTCGGCGGAACGCCGGTTCCAGGCCGGAACCTCTCCCGTTGTCACGAACGGCACTTTCGTTCAAACCTATTGAACGAACGTGCCGTTCGTGAGCACCGGCGAGTGTTCACGCCTCCCGGCCCCGGGGCAGCAGCGCGGTCGTCTCCGGCGACCAGCCGAGGCGGCGGGACACCGCCTCGCCCGCCTCGACCAGCGCGCGGGCGTGCCGGCGGCGCGGCACCGCGCCGAACCGGGCCACCGGCGCCCCGATGCTCAGCGCGGCCACCACGTCGCCGTGGATGTCCCGGATCGGGGCGGCGATCGAGGCCACCCCGACCTCGCGCTCGTTGATCGCCTCCGCCCAGCCACGGGCACGCACGGTGGCGAGCTCGTCACGCAGCACGGCCGGGTCGGTGATCGTGTGCGGGGTGAGCCGGGTCAGGGTGTCGCGGGCCAGGTAGGCCTCCCGCTCGGCGTCCGGGCGGTGGGCCAGCAGCACCTTGCCCGAACTGGTGCAGTGCGCAGGCACCCGGCGCCCGGTCTCGGTGAACAGCCGCAGCGAGTGCGCGCTCTCCAGCCGGTCGACATAGACGACCTCGTCACCGTCGAGCACACCGACCTGCGAAGACTCCCCGGTCTGCTCGCGCAGCTGGGCCAGCACCGGCCCGGCCGCGGCGTGCAGGTCCAGGTGCACCTTGACCGCCTCACCGAGCTCGAACATGACGATGCCGAGCCGGTACCCGCCGGTGCGCGCGTCCTGCTCGATCAGGCCCTCGGCGACCAGCGTCGACAACAGCCGGTGCACGTTGGACTTGCCGAGGTCGAGCCGGCGGGCCAGCTCGGAGACCCCGAGCGACTCCTCGCGGGTCAGGAACGCCTTGAGCAGCCGGGCCGCGTTGCGGACGGTGGACAGCGTCGCGTCGGTCATGACCCCGCCTCCGCGGGAGGGAGTGCGTCGGCGGTCATGACCCCGCCTCCGCGGGAGGGAGTGCGTCGGCGGTCATGACCCCGCCTCCGCGGGAGGGAGTGCGTCGGCGGTCATGACGCCGGCGTCTCGGACGTCTCCGCCGCTTCGGCGGGCGGGCGCGGCGTCCAGTCCCGGCGCCCGCCGACCGACGCGAGCAGCGCCTTGCGGACGTCGTCGGGGTCGGGGTCGGGGGAGTCGGCGAGGGCGGCGACGGCCTCGTCACGAGGCGCGATGGCGCGGGCCAGCAGCGCCTGCGCCCGGGGCAGTCCGGCCGAGGCCGCGCCGACCAGTTCGTCGACCAGCCGCTCCCGGCCGCGGACCCGGCTGCGGATGGTCTCGAAGTCCCGCGCGGCCGCGGAGTGCCCGCTGGCCAGCCCGGACCCGACGTGCCCCGCGTGGTGCGGGGTCAACCCCGATCCCGGCTGGGCGACCACGTGGTAGACCACCGTGGTCAGCCCGAGCGCGTGCTTGACCTCCTCGTACGCGGGAGCGGCGGACTCGTCGACGAGCCCGAGCGCGGGCACCACGACCGGGTCGTAGAACCGCAGCGTCCAGCTGAGCCCGGGGAGCTCGCCGGCCAGCTCGACCTCCTGGCCGCGCAGCGGACCGAGATCCTCGCGGGTGGCCAGCAGGTGCAGGTTGCGCACCCCGACCGCGGCGACCCGCACCGGCCGGCCGGTGGCCAGCAGCGGCATCCGGCCGCGGATCGCGGGCGGAAAGGTGTCCGCCTGGGCGAGGTAGGCGCGGTGCAACGCGGCCACGTACTCGGCGACGGCCGCGCGCATGCCCTCGGGCCCGGGGGGACCGGCCTGCTCGCGAGGGGTCTGGGGATCGGGCATCTCGCCCTCCTGCCGTTCTGATATCTGGAACAGCCGCTCTTCCTTCCGGAACGCTAAGCGGGCTAGCGTCGACGCGTCAAGGCGCAGCGACACGACCGAATCGTCCGCGCCCTGCACCCGACACGACATCTGCCACGCGACACCAGGAGCTGATTGCCGTGGGGATTCTCCGGCTGGCCCACATCGACGTCCGGACTCCGGACCTCGACCTCGCCACCGCCTACTACACCGAGGTCATGGGCCTGCAGACGGTGCAGCGGACCGACGACACCGTCTACTTCAAGTGCTGGGACGAGGAGGACCACCACTCGCTGCGGATGCGTTACCACCCGCGCACCGGGCTGGACTCCTTCACCTTCCGCGTCGAAGCCGAGGACGACCTGCACGAGTTCGAGAAGAAGGTCGAGGCCTACGGCTGCCCGACGAGCCGGGTGTCCAGGGGCGAGGCCGTCGGGCAGGGCGAGTCGATCCGCTTCGAGGTCCCCTCCGGCCAGATCATGGAGCTGGTCTGGGACATCGAGAAGACCGGCAACATGCTCGGCAAACGCAACCCCTCGCCGGTCCCGCCGCCGGACCTGCCCGGCATCGCGCCGCCCCGGATGGACCACATGCTGGTCAACGCCGAGGAGGTCGCCGAGTCGGCCAGCTTCTTCATCGACGTGCTGGGCCTGCGGATGACGGAGCAGGTGCTCGACGGCAACGGCCACCAGCTCGGCGTGTGGCTGGCCGGCCGGACGAACTCGCCGCACGACATCGCGATCGTCAACGGCCCGAACGGCGCGCTGCACCACTGGGCGTACTGGCTCGACGACTGGGACCACATCCGCAAGGCCGCCGACACCCTCGCCTACAACGGCGTGCAGATCGACCAGGGTCCGACCCGGCACGGCATCACCCGGGGCAACACCATCTACTTCTTCGACCCGCTCGGCATCCGCAACGAAGTCTTCACCGGCGGCTACTGGGTGGACCCGGACACCGAGATCATCACCTGGACCGAGGACAACTTCGGAAAGGGACTCTTCTACTACGAGAACGTCGTCAGCCAGCGCTTCCTGCGGATGCACACCTAAGAAAGGGACACCCGCCATGCCGGATCGGATCCTGCGGCTGCAGCACGTCGAGGTGCGCGTTCCCGACCTCGAACTGTGCACCGCCTACTACACGGAGGTCCTGGGCCTCATCGAGACCGCGCGCGACGTCAAGGACGGCGCCGACCGGGTGTTCCTCAAGTGCTGGGACGAGCGCGAGCACCACTCGGTGGTCCTGCGCCAGGCACCCACCTACGGCCTCGACCACATGTCGTTCAAGGTCGCCGAGGCGGCCGACCTCGACTACTTCACCGAGAAGCTCGAGGCGGCGAGCGTGCCGGTCAAGCGCTACGCCGCCCGCGAGCTGGGCCCGGGCTGGGGCGAGGCGATCCGCTTCGACTCGCCGTCCGGCCACCTCGTCGAGCTGGTCCACGGGATGGAGCGGGTCGGCAACATGCTCCCGATGACCAACCCGCCGCCCCGGCCGCAGGACCTGGTCGGCATCGCGCCGCCGCGGCTGGACCACGTGTTCGTGATGGCCGAGGACGTCGGGGAGTTCACCCGGTTCTTCATCGAGCTGCTGGAGTTCCGGCTCACCGAGCAGATCGTTGCCAACGACGGCCACCAGCTCGCGACGTTCCTCGAGCACAGCCACACCCCGCACGACATCGCCGTGATCACCGGTCCCAACGGCGGGCTGCACCACTTCGCGTTCTGGATGGACGACTGGAACGGCATCCGGGAGGCGGCCGACACGCTGGCCTATCACGGCGTGACGATCGACGTCGCGCCCACCCGGCACGGCGTGACCCGCGGCTACACCACCTATTTCTTCGACCCGGTCGGC
Source organism: Pseudonocardia acidicola (assembly GCF_012911935.1). Lineage (GTDB taxonomy): Bacteria > Actinomycetota > Actinomycetes > Mycobacteriales > Pseudonocardiaceae > Pseudonocardia > Pseudonocardia acidicola. The sequence continues at coordinate 120,485 of NZ_JAAXLA010000001.1, forward strand.
AACCGCAACGAGCTGTTCACCGGCGGCTACTGGGTGGACCCGGACTTCGAGCCGATCACCTGGACCGAAGAGGAGATGGGCCGCGCCATCTTCTACTACCACCGCCAGGTCAACGAGCGCTTCTTCACGGTGCACTCGTGACCGCCCCCGCCGACGTCCTGCTTCCCGCGGAGGTGCAGTCATGACCGAGCGCCCGGACGCGCGCAAGATCGACCGCTACGAGGCCCCCAACTATCTGGCCCGCTACCGCGAGCGCCAGGGCAGCCGGGGCAAGGCCGCCTCGACCAACGGCTCGGCGAACGGCGCCGGCGTGCTCGCCGCGCCGGAGGGGCCCGACGCCCGTCCCGGTACTCGCCCCGACTCCACGCCGCTGTACCTGCGCCGGTTCCGGGAGCGCGCCGCGACGACGGCCGCGCCGGCCCACCGCGTCGAGTACGAAGGGGCGACCTTCAGCCCGGAGCTGGCCGAGGCCACCCGGGGCAAGGAGATCGCGGCGCCGATGGAGCGCCGGGTCTCCGAGAAGATCATCTGCGAGATCTCGATCATCCGGCACGGCGTCACCCAGGGCTACTCCACCGACGCCGGGCTGACCCCGATGGGCGGCTGGCAGGCCCACCGCCGCGGGCACGAACTGGCCCGGCGGTGGGACTCCGGGGACAAGGTCCGGCTGGTCTGCGCGAACACCAACCGGGCCCGGCAGACTGCCGAGCAGATCTACCGCGGCGCGACCGACGGCCTGCAGATGTGGGGCCACGATGTCGAGCTGTCCGAGCCCGAGCCGATCCCCGAGCTGCGCAACTTCGGGGTCTGGACCCCCGACGGGCTGCGCGACGTCACCTCGGCGTTCCGGCAGTACCAGTCGACGATGGAGAAGCTCGAGCGGATGGCGGTGGGGGACCGGCCGCGCTGGCTGGTCGAGATCGACCGCTTCTACCGGGTTCAGCTCGGCGGCGCCGACCCGATCCAGATGTGGCTGACCATCCCGCTGATGTACTTCGAGCCGCCCGCGCTCTGCGTGCGCCGGTTCTGGCGCGGGTTCCACCGGCTCATCGCGGAGTCACCGGACCACAGGCGGATCGTCGCGGCCACGCACTCCGGGCCGATGCGCGCGTTCGCGACGTGGGCGCACGGCTACGACCCGGGTGAACCGCTGAACACCGAGGAGATCCGCGTCAAGCTCCGCGAGGGAGGGCAGACTGCGTTCGTGTCCTACCGCAACCGCGTCACCGAGGTGAACGTCCCGCCGCCCGACGAGTTCCCGCAGTGGGAGTCGTGAGCCGCCGATGACCGTGGCGGACCTCGGCATCAGCAACGGCGCTGACCCGATCCTCGATCCCGCGCGGCTCGCCCCGGACGTCCCGGACCTGGTTCCGGACGGCCCGGTCGGCGAGCCGGCGGGAGCCCCGGGGTCCGGCGCCGAGTCCGGCAGCGACATCGGGGACGGCCCGCTGCGGTCGGTGTCCATCGCGATGTCGGTGCTCGATTGCTTCGGCACCGAAACCGAGCTCGGCGCGACCAAGGTCGCGCAGCGGCTCGGCGTCGCGAAGAGCACCGCCTGCCGGATGCTGGCCGCGCTGGCCTCCGGTGGGCTGCTCGAGCGGACCCGGACCGGGCGGTACCGGCTGGGGCTGCGCCTGTTCGAGATCGGGCAGCTCGCGGTGGACCGGCTCATGCTGCGAGAGCTCGCCCTGCCGGTCCTGGGTGACCTGCGCGAGGTGCTGCGGGAGACGGTGCAGCTCGGCGTGCCGGTGGGCGCGGACGTGCTGTTCGTCGACCGGCTCGACGGCGCGGCTGCCGGCACCCGGTTCCACACCGAGCTCTACCGCCGCGGACCCGGGCACTCGTCGAGCGCGGGCAAGGCCATCGCCGCCTTCAACCCGGCGATGGAGCGGGCGATCATGGAACGCGGGTTCATCCGGCGTACGCCCTTCACCATCGTCGACCCGGGCCGCTACCAGCAGGTGCTCCGGCAGATCCGGGTCGACGGCTACGCGGCGTCCCGGGAGGAGTACGAGCTGGGCACGTCCTCGGTCGGCGCACCGATCGTGCTGACCCGGGGTGGGCGGCGGATCGCGGTGGCGGCGATCTCGGTGGTCGGCGCGACACCGCGGGTCCTGGGCCCACGCAAGGTCGCCGTGGTGCAGAGTGTCCGTCGAGCCGCCGCCACGGTCTCCGCGATGTTGGAGCGGTCCCAGGAGTAACGCCCGTGCGCGGTAGGTGGTGCCAGAGCACCGCTCACCGCGCACGAGCCGAGCGAAGTGAGGCATCCGGCGATGACGCTGCAGGACACCCGAACCGAACCCGTCGACTTCGCGCTCGGCGACCGATATCGCGCCGGCGGGGGGCCGGTGCTGCTGACCGGGGTGCAGGCCATCGCCCGCATGCTCGTCGAGCAGCACGCCGCCGACGCCGCCGCCGGGTTGCGCACCGCGTCGTTCGTCTCCGGGTACCAGGGCAGCCCGCTGGGCGGGCTCGACAAGACGCTGGCCGCGGCCCCCGAGCTGGTCGAGACCGCCGGGCTCACGTTCGTCCCGGGCGTGAACGAGGAGCTCGCCGCCACCGCGATCTGGGGCAGCCAGGTCGAGGTCCCCGGGCACGGGCGGACCGTCGACGGCGCCGTCGGGGTCTGGTACGGCAAGGGACCCGGCGTCGACCGGGCGGGCGATCCGATGCGTCACGGCAACATGTGCGGTGCCCATCCGCAGGGCGGCGTACTGGTGCTGGCCGGCGACGACCCGGGCTGCAAGTCCTCCACCATCCCGTGCATCAGCGAACGCACGCTGGCCGGCTACGGGCTGCCGGTGCTCTACCCCGGCAGCGCCGAGGAGATCGTCCGGCTGGGCCGCTACGGCGTCGCGATGTCCCGGGCATCGGGCATGTGGGTCGGCATGAAGATCACCGCCGACGTCGCCGACGGCATCTACACCGTCGACGGTGACTGCGGCGACGTGGAGATCACCGTCCCGGAGCTGGAGTGGGAGGGCCGGCCCTGGGCCTACCAGCAGATGCCGATGCTCGTCCCGCCCGCGGCGCTGGAGGCCGAGGCCCAGATGTACGGGCCGCGCTGGGCGATGCTGCGCGCCTTCCTGGCCGCGAACCCGATCAACACCGTCGAGGTCGACACGCCCGGTGCCTGGCTGGGCATCGTGGCCGGCGGCAAGGCGTTCACCGACGTCCGGCAGGCGCTGCGCGACCTCGGCCTCGACGACGACGGCCTGCGCCGCGCCGGCATCACGCTGCTGCGCCTCGGGATGATCCACCCCATCGAGCGCGACCTGCTCCGGGAGTTCGCCACCGGGCTGGACACGGTGCTCGTCGTGGAGGAGAAGACCCCGTTCGTCGAGTCGGCGGTGCGCGACGTGCTGTACGGGCTGGCCGATGCCCCGGCGGTCATCGGGTCGGCCGATGCCGAGGGCGCCCCGCTGATACCCATCGCCGGCGAGCTCACCGCGGGCGCCCTGGCCGGGCCGTTGCGCCGGGTGCTGCGTGGCCGGGTCGAGCTGGAGCCGGTCCGCCGTGAGCCCCCGAAGCTGGAGCTGCTGCCCGTCGCGCGCACGCCGTACTTCTGCTCGGGCTGCCCGCACAACCGGTCCACGATCGTGCCCGAGGGCGCCGTCGCCGGGGGCGGGATCGGCTGCCACGCGATGGTCGCGCTGACCCACCGGCCCACCAGCGAGGTCTCCTCGATCACGCAGATGGGCGGCGAGGGCGCTCAGTGGATCGGCCAGGCGCCCTTCACCGAGGCCCGGCACATGTACCAGAACATGGGCGACGGCACGTTCGCGCACTCCGGCCAGCTCGCCGTGCAGGCCTGTGTCGCCGCCGGGGTGTCGATCACCTACAAGCTGCTCTACAACCGGGCCGTCGCGATGACCGGCGGGCAGGACGCCGAGGGCGGGCTCGAGGTCCCGGCGCTCACCCGCAAGCTGCTCGCCGAAGGCGTCGCGAAGATCATCGTGTGCGCCGACGAACCCGAGCGCTACTCCGGTCTCGACCCGCTGCCGTCCGGGGTCACGCTGTGGCATCGGGACCGCTTCGACGAGGCGCAGAAGGTGCTGGGCGAGACCGAGGGCGTCACGGTGCTGGTCTACGACCAGCGCTGCGCCGCGGAGTCCCGGCGGTTGCGCAAGCGCGGCTCGCTGCCCATCCGGCCGACCCGCGTCGTGATCAACGAGGCGGTCTGCGAGGGCTGCGGCGACTGCGGCGTGAAGAGCAACTGCCTGTCCGTGCAGCCGACCGAGACCGAGTTCGGCCGCAAGACCCGCATCGACCAGACCTCCTGCAACACCGACTACAGCTGCCTCGACGGGGACTGCCCCTCGTTCGTGACCGTGCAGGTACCACTCGGCTCGCGGACGGCGTCCGCGCCGGCCCGCCCGGCGGCGCAGCGTCCCGAACCGCCCGCGGTGCCCGACGTGCCGCGCCCGGCGTTCACCGGTACCCGCGACATGTTCCTCGCCGGCATCGGTGGCACCGGCATCGTCACGGTCAACCAGGTACTCGGGTCGGCCGCGGTCCGCGACGGGCTGGCCGTGCACGGGGTGGACCAGACCGGGCTGTCGCAGAAGGCCGGTCCGGTGGTGTCGCATCTGCGCGTCGCCACCGACGAGGCCACGCTCGGCCCGGCCAACCGGGTCGGTCCCGCCCAGGCCGGCTGCTACCTGGCCTTCGACGTGCTCGTCGGCGCGGACGCCAAGAACCTCGGCTACGCCTCGCCCGAGCACACCGTCGCGGTGGTCTCGACGAGTCCGATCCCGACCGGGTCCATGGTGCGCGACGCCTCGGTGGCCGCACCCGATGTGCGCGCGCTGGTCGAGCGGATCGCCGGCGTGAGCCGCGAGGTCGTCGAGCTGGACGCGCAGGCCGCCGCGCAGGCGCTGTTCGGCGACACGATGCCGGCGAACCTGCTGCTCGTCGGCGCGGCGCACCAGGCCGGGGCGCTGCCGCTGTCGGCCGACGCGATCGAGTGGGCCATCGAGCTCAACGGTGTGGCCGTCGCGGCGAACACCGCGGCGTTCCGCTGGGGCCGGGTCGCCGTCGCCGATCCGGACGCCTTCGCCGCCGCCGTGGCGGCGGGCGCGGGGCCCACAGCGCCGGCCGCGACCGCGCCGGTGCTGCCCGCCGGCATCGACCTGGGCGAGCTGGCGGGGGAGACCCGCAGGCTCACCGAGATCCGGGCCGCGCAGCTCGTCGGGTTCCAGAACGAGCGCACCGCGCGCGCCTACGTCGCCGACGTGCTGGCGGTCTGGCGGGCGGAACGCGGCCTCGGTGACGACACCGCGTTCAGCGAGGCCGCGGCCCGCGGGCTCTACAAACTGACCGCCTACAAGGACGAGTACGAGGTGGCCCGGCTGCTCACCGACCCGGCCTTCGAGGCGAAGCTCGCCGCGGAGGTGCCGGGCGGGGCGACGATGCGCTACCGGCTGCACCCGCCGGTACTGCGGTCGATGGGCCGGGACTCCAAGATCGCGTTCGGGCCGTGGATGCGACCGGTGCTCAGGACGCTCGCCCGCGGCAAGGTCCTGCGCGGGACCCCGCTCGACCCCTTCGGCCGCACCGAGATCCGGCGGCTGGAGCGGGCGCTGCGCGACGAGTACCGGACGATGGTGCTGCGGCTGGCGTCCGGCCTGACGGCGGACGGCTACGCGACCGCGGTGGCCGCCGCCGACGCCCCGGACCTGATCCGCGGTTACGAGGGCGTCAAGCTCGCCGGCGTCCGGCGCTACCGGGCCCGCCTGGCGGAACTCGGCGTCGGATAGCCGGGGACGGTCTTCACCGAGCCCGGTGGCGTGGCTGTGATCCGCGCCGCCGGGCTTGACGCTGTCCGGGAGCGCCGATCTTGATCACGCCCGGGTGTGCGTTCGGCGCGCCGCGGCCCGGTGGTCGTCGCACGACCACGTCCTGATGCCGACGTACAGTGACGGGTTCGCCACGAGACGTTGCCACCATCGGGTTCTCGGGCAGTCACTGCGGTGAGCGGTTGGGAAATCGTCCGGCGTGTCGCGCAGACGCGCCGATGTAGCCGCTCGTCGCGTCCACCGGTCCGGTGACCTCCTTCGTGCGGCTCGGATTGTCCTCGGCAGGGGTTCGCTCGCTAACGTCCCCTGCGGATCACATAACGGCACGGTCACGAACCGGACTCGGATCGAACCCCGATCGATCTTCCCGCTTCCCCACGGGACGTCCGCCGTGTCGAGGGATCCGGAAGGAAAGGTCGTGTCACGGCACCGCTCCCCCAGTGGCCGTAACGCGTACCACGGGCCCCCGCTGCCTGCTCTGAGCATGGCAGCGGGGGCCGGCGGCACGCACCGGTCGGCAGCCCTCGCGGCCAACCTCCTGCCCGGCCCGCTGCGCACCCGCGTGCTGGCCACCGTGGTCGCCGGTGGTGCGGTCGCCGCCGGCGGTCACGCCGCTTTCCCCGCAGCGCTGCCCGCGATCGCCGACAGTGCGAATGTGTTCAGCCTCGGCAGCGCGCAGCACACCGACGCGCCGTCCGGGGCGGCACCGGCCGCCCCCGGCGCGGTCGACGGCACCGTCAACGGTGCGGACATGGCGCAGCTCGCGGCCGCGCCCGCGCCCGCCGCCGGGACGGCCGCCGCTCTGCTCACGACGCTCGACCTGCACCAGCAGGCGGCGGACGTGGCCGGCAAGGCCGCCGATGCCGCGAAGGCGGTGCAGGCGGCGAAGGTCGCCGAGGCTGCCACGGTTGCGCAGGCCGCGACGGCTCAACCGGCCGCCGTGACCGGCGCCGTGGGCCGGGCCGTGCAGATGGTCGTCGGGCAGGTCAGCTCCGGATTCGGCATGCGTGGTGGCGTGCTGCACGCCGGCGTCGACATCGCGGCCCCCATCGGCACCCCGATCCACGTCCCGCTCGGCGGCACCGTGATCAGCTCCGGGCCGGCGTCCGGGTTCGGACTGTGGGTGCGGGTGCAGCACGCCGACGGCACCGTCACCGTGTACGGCCACATCAACCGTTCGCTGGTCAACGTGGGTGAGAAGGTCAACGCCGGCCAGGTGATCGCCGAGGTGGGCAACCGCGGCCAGTCCACGGGCCCGCACCTGCACTTCGAGGTGATCACGCCGGGCGGGCAGAAGATCAATCCGCAGCCCTGGCTCGCCGCGCGCGGCATCGGCGTCTAGCTCCGGTCGTCCGTCCCGACGGTCGCCGCCGTGTCCACATGGGCGCCGGCGCGGTCTCTCGTGTTCGTCCGTCCGATGTGGGCGTGATCGGCGGGTTCCTGCCGAACCCGTGCCCGCCCGGCAGCGTCCGAAGCGACGACCGTCCCGCACGGCCGGGCATGACTCGCCGCCGCGGCAGCCTGCCGGAAGGCCCGGGAGGCTACCACCGGAATCCGACATTTCCGGCCCATCGTCGCTCCTCGATCCACAGCAGGCCTGATCCGGTTGCTCCGGCGGGCCGCCCGCGCCCGTTGTGCACAGGCCACCGGTGCCGTGCTGGTTGCGTCCCCCACTCCCGCGCAGGCTGCGGGCATGGCATCTTCCTCCACTCCCGATCCCGCTTCCGTCCGGCCCGCCGACGGCCCGGTCACCGCCCGTGTCCGGGATCCCGGCGAACTGGTCGCCGTCGTCCCGGTGCTGCTGGGCTTCCACCCGCGCGACTCGCTGGTCGTGATCGGTACGGGCGGCTCGTCCGGCCGCCGGATCGGGCTGACGCTGCGGGTCGACCTGCCCCCGCCGGACGACGCCGGCCCGGTCTGCCGGGCCGCAGCCGACAGCATCCTCGCCGGCGACCCGGCCGGAGCGGCGGTGATCGTGCTGGGTGGAGGCCCCGGAGGCGGCGCAGACGGCCTCCCGCGCTCCGACGTCGCCGCGGCCATGGCGGACGAGCTGGCCGCCGCCGGGGTGGAGGTGTACAGCACGCTGTGGGCCCGGGACACCGCCGCCGGCTCCCCATGGGCGTGCTACGCGGCGTGCGGGTGCTCCGGGCTGCTCCCCGACCCCGCGTCCACGCCGGTCGCCGCGGCGGCTGTCGCGGTGGGGCAGGTCGTCTATCGGGACCGCGCGGAACTCGAGCGGCAGGTGGCTCCGGCCGACCCGGTGCGGCTGCGGCGGCGGGACGCGCTGCTCGACCGCGCGCTCGACGCCGCAGCGGAGGCGGCCGATGCCGGCGATCCGGACGGCCCGGTGGGGTCCAAGCAGCTGGCGGTGCACTACGCGGCGCTGCAGGGTGCGCTCGACGCCGCGGCGGCCGGGCGGCTCGCGCTCGACGATGGTGACGACGACACGGTGCTCGCGCTGGCCGCCGCGCTGCGCGTGCCGGCCATCCGGGACATCGCGCTGGCCGGCTGCGACGGTCCGCGGGCGGCAGCGGCGGAGCAGTTGTGGGCGGCGCTGACCCGCGAGACCCCCGACCCGGAGGCCGCCGAGCCGGCCACCCTGCTCGCGGTGGCGGCCCTGGTCCGCGGCGACGGGGCGTTGGTCAACGTCGCGCTCGACCGGGCCCAGCAGGCGTGGCCGGGGCACCGCTTCAGCAGGGTCCTCGGCGAGGCCGTGGCCCGGGGACTCGGTCCCGACCAGGTGCGCCGCTGGTTGCGCGAGGCCGGCCCGCCGAGGCCGGGCGGGTCCGGCGCCCGGACCGGCGCCGGACTCAGACCGGGAGCCGGTCCTGGGTGAACCGCCAGGCGTCGCCGACGATGGTGGTCAGGTCGGTGCGCTGCGGCCGCCAGGCGAGCTCGGCCTGCGCCCGGGCGCTGGAGGCGACCAGCACCGCCGGGTCACCGGCGCGGCGGGGCGCGGTCACCGCGGGGATCGGGTGCCCGGTCACCGTGCGGCAGGCCTCGATGACCTCGCGCACCGAGAAACCCTGTCCGCTGCCGAGGTTGTAGATGGCGTGCCGGCCGGGCTCGGCGTGCTGCAGCGCGAGCTTGTGCGCGTCGGCGAGGTCGTCGACATGGATGTAGTCGCGGATGCAGGTGCCGTCCGGGGTGTCCCAGTCGTCGCCGAACATCTGCACGGCGTCGCGCTGGCCGGACGCCACCTGCAACACGATCGGGATGAGGTGGGTCTCCACCGCGTGCCGCTCGCCGTACCGACCGTGGGCTCCGGCCACGTTGAAGTACCGCAGGCTGACCGCGGCGAGGCCGTGCGCGGCCGCGTAGGAGGTGATCATGTGATCGATCGCGAGCTTGCTCGCGCCGTACGGGTTGGTCGGGCGGGTGGGGGAGTCCTCGGGAATCGGCACCTGCTCCGGCTCGCCATAGGTGGCGGCGGTGGAGGAGAACACCAGCCGCGGGGTGCCGTGCTCGCGGATCGCCTCCAGCAGCCGCAGCGAGGCGATGACGTTGCCCTCCCAGTACAGCTCGGGCCGCTGCACCGATTCGCCCACCAGGGAGCGGGCCGCGAAGTGCAGCACGCCGTCGAAGCCCTCGGCGAGGACGCCGCCCGCCGCCTCGGCCAGGTCGCCTTCCACGAACCTGCAGCCGTCGGGCACGGCGTCGCGGTGCCCCGTCGACAGGTCGTCGAGCACGACGACCTCGTGCCCGGCCTCCACCAGGTGCGCCGCGCACACACTGCCGACATAGCCTGCGCCACCGGTGACGAGCAGCTTCACGTGGTCCTCCTCGGGCGGGTGTCTGTGCACCATCACGGATTCGCCGCCCGAACGCTCTCACGTGCCGTGCCGGCGCCCGTCCCCGGGGAGGCCCCGGCCCGGGCCGGGGAGAGCTGCTAGCGGGCCCGGACCAGCACGGCGTGCGCGATGAGCGGGGCCACGCTGGCCTCGGCGCCGTCCGCGAGGACCGGCACCGGGTCGCCGAAGCGGGGGATGGCGCGGACATCGACGTCGCGGCCGGGGACGATGCCGGCGCCCTTCAGCTCACCCATCAGCTCCGCGTCGACCTGGACGTGCTCGGCGATCCGGCGCACCTCGACCTTGCCGCCACCACGGCGGGCGAACTCGTCGAGCCGCTGCAGGCCCACCTCGAGGGTCGGCGGGGCGGACACCGCGGTGGTGGTGGTGCCCTCGCTCGCCTTCGGTGTCGTGGTGAGCTCGTTCAGTCCCGGAATCGGGTTTCCGTAAGGGGAGATCGTGGGGTTGTCGAGGAGTTCGACGAGCTTGCGCTCGACGGCGTCGCTCATGACGTGCTCCCAGCGGCACGCCTCGGCATGCACGAGCTCCCACTCCAGCCCGATCACGTCGGTCAGCAGCCGCTCGGCGAGCCGGTGCTTGCGCATCACGGCCACCGCGCGGCCACGTCCGGTGTCGGTCAGTTCGAGGTGCCGGTCACCGGCCACGACGACCAGGCCGTCGCGCTCCATCCGCGCCACGGTCTGGCTCACGGTGGGTCCGCTCTGCCCGAGCCGCTCGGCGATGCGGGCGCGCAGCGGAACCACGCCTTCTTCTTCAAGTTCGTAGATGGTCCGGAGATACATCTCCGTGGTGTCGATGAGCTCGTTCACGGCCGGCCCCTTCGGTCTCGTCCCATACTAGCCGTGCAACGTTGCGGCGATGGATCAGCATCCCCGGGCAGGATGGACGGCGTGACCACCTTGCTCACACCCACTGACCTGGCCCGGAAGCTGACCGGACCGGACCCGCACGGGCGTCCGGTGGTGCTGGACGTGCGCTGGCGCCTGGGCGGACCACCCGGCCGGGCCGACCACACGGCCGGCCACATCCCGGGCGCCGTCTACGTCGACCTGGACACCGAGCTGGCCGGACCGCCCGGCCCCGAGGGCCGCCATCCGCTGCCGGCACCGGAGCAGTTGCAGGCGGTTCTGCGACGCGCCGGGGTGTCCGGGCAGTCGCAGGTGGTGGCCTACGACGACGGTAACGGAGCGGTGGCCGCCCGCGCCTGGTGGCTGCTGCGCTGGGCGGGGTTCCCGGCCGACCGGGTCGCGGTGCTCGACGGCGGCTACGCGGCCTGGGTGGCCGGGGGCCACCCGGTGTCCGACGAACCGGTGGACCCGGCGCTCGGCGACGTCGTCGTGCACGCCGGGTCGATGCCGGTGCTCGACGCCGACGCCGCGGCCGAGCTGGCCCGCTCGGGGGTGCTGCTGGACGCCCGCGCGGGGGCGCGCTACCGGGGAGAGACAGAGCCCGTCGACCCGCGGGCCGGGCACATCCCCGGCGCCCGCAACGCCCCGGCCACCGACAACGTCGGCCCCGACGGGCGCTGGCTCGCGCCCGCGGAGCTCGCGGCCCGGTTCGCGGAGCTGGGCGTCGGCGACGGCGTGCCGGTCGGCGCCTACTGCGGGTCCGGCGTCAACGCGGCGGCGCTGGTGCTCGCGCTCGAGCACGCCGGGGTCGCACCGGCCGACCGCCCGGCCGCACTCTACGTCGGATCCTGGTCGAACTGGAGCGCCGACCCGGACCGCCCCGCGGCCACCGGGGAGCGGCCGTGACGGGCCGGCGGTCGCCGATCCGGCGGCGACGACGGGACGCAGGCCCGCCGATCCTTTACGGTCGACGGGCATGAGCCCCCGCACGGCAGTGGTCTGGACCCCGGACTTCCTGGCCTACCAGCTCTCGGACGACCATCCGCTCAACCCGGTCCGGCTGGATCTGACGATGCGGCTGGCCACTCAGCTGGGAGTGCTCGACGGGATCGAGACGCTCGCCCCGCAGCCCGCGACCGACGACGAGCTGATGCGGGTGCACGCCCCGTCGTACCTGACGGCGGTGAAGTCGGCCCCGGAGGCGCCCTTCGGCGTCGGGCACGGGCTGGGCACCGAGGACAACCCGATCTTCTTCGGGATGCACGAGTCCAGTGCGCTGATCGCGGGCGGCTCGCTGCTGGCGGCGCAGGCCATCGCCGAGGGCCGGGCCGACCGCGCCGTCAACATCGCCGGCGGGCTGCACCACGCGATGCCCGACCGCGCCGCCGGGTTCTGCGTCTACAACGACTGCGCGGTGGCGATCGCCTGGCTGCTGGAGCAGGGCTACGAGCGGATCGCCTACGTCGATGTCGACGTGCACCACGGCGACGGCGTGCAGGCGTCGTTCTACGACGACCCGCGGGTGCTGACGATCTCCATGCACCAGCACCCGCTGACGCTGTGGCCGGGAACGGGCTGGCCGGGGGAGTACGGGAAGGGCGACGGCGTCGGCTTCGCGGTGAACGTCCCGCTCCCTCCGGGGACCGGGGACGCCGGCTGGCTGCGGGCGTTCCACGCCGTCGTGCCCTCGTTGCTGGAGTCGTTCCAGCCGCAGATCCTGGTCACCGAGTGCGGCGCCGACACCCACGCCGAGGACCCGCTGGCCAACCTCGAGCTCTCCGTCGACGGCCATCGGGAGATCTACCGGACCCTGCGCGAGCTCGCCGGCCGCGTCGCCGGCGGCAAGTGGCTGGTGCTGGGTGGCGGTGGCTACTCGCTGTTCCGGGTGGTGCCGCGGTCATGGACGCACCTGCTGGCCACGGCGCTGGACCGGGACATCGCGCCGGAGCGTCCGCTGCCGGCCGACTGGGTGGCCCACACCGCCGGGCTGACCCGCCAGCCGCTCCCGGTCGCGATGACCGACGGCCAGGACACGTCCCACGAGGCGTGGGGCGATGCTGCGGGCGAGCGCGTCGACGCGAGCATCATCGACGTCCGGCGTGCTGTGTTCCCCCTGCACGGCCTCGATCCCGACGACCCACGGGACTGAACGGAGTGTCATTGATGCAGCGCCCCCCGGCCCCGAGCGCGACCGGCAGCGGCACCGTGCCGGAACCTGCTCGCGAACCGGACTCCCCGGAGCCGGTTCCGGCCACCCCCGGCTATCCGCGGCACTGGGAGGCCGATGTCGTGGCCTCCGACGGCGGCATCGTGCACCTGCGCCCGATCCTGCCCGGCGACGCCGACGCGCTGCTGCAGTTCCACGACCGGCTCTCCGAGCGCACCCGCTACCTGCGGTTCTTCGGGCCCTACCCGCGGATCCCCCCGCGTGACCTGGAGCGGTTCACCTCCGTCGACCACAAGCGGCGGGTGGCGTTCATCGGGCTGCTCGGCGACGAGATCATCGCCGTCGGCCGGTACGAGGGGCTGACCAACGGCAGCACCAACGGCAACCCGCGGTCGGCCGAGGTCGCCTTCGTGGTCCGCGACGACCACCAGGGCCGCGGGCTCGGCTCGATCCTGCTCGAGCACCTCGCGGCGGCGGCCCGGGAGAACGGGCTGCGCCGCTTCGAGGCCGAGGTGCTGGTCGAGAACCACCAGATGGTGCGGGTCTTCCGGGAGGCGGGGTACCAGGTCAGCCGCGCCTTCGCCGACGGGGTGCTGCACCTGGAGTTCGACGTCGACCCCACGGAGCGCTCGCTCGCCGTGCGTGACTCCCGGGAGCAGGCGGCCGAGGCGCGCAGCGTGCACAACCTGCTGCACCCGGGTTCGGTCGCGGTCATCGGGGCGTCGACGGACCCGTCGAAGATCGGCCACGCGGTACTGGCCAACCTGCTGCGCGGCAACTTCACCGGCCCGGTGTTCCCGGTCAACTCCGAGGCCCGTTCGGTGCGCGGGGTGCGGGCCTACGCGTCGGTCACCGACATCCCCGACGAGGTCGACCTGGCCGTCGTCGCGGTGCCCGCCGCGGGCATCGACGAGGTCATGGACTCCTGCCTGGCCAAGGGCGTCAAGGCGCTGATCGTGATCAGCTCCGGGTTCGCCGACGCGGGCTCGGACGGTTCCGGGGCCGAGCGGCGGATGGTCGAGGCGGCCCGGGCTCACGGCATGCGCGTCGTGGGGCCGAATGCGCTCGGGGTGGCGAACACGGCCACCGAGGTGCGGCTCAACGCGACCCTCGCCCCCGACCTGCCCGGTGCCGGGCGGGTCGGCTTCTTCTGCCAGTCCGGTGCCCTGGGCATCGCGCTGCTGGCCGCGGCCACCGAGCGCGGGCTCGGCTTCTCGACGTTCGTCTCGGCCGGCAACCGGGCCGACGTCTCCGGCAACGACCTGCTGCAGTACTGGCAGACCGACCAGGCCACCGATGTCGTCCTGCTCTACCTGGAGAGCTTCGGCAACCCGCGCAAGTTCGGCCGGTTGGCCCGGCGGCTCGCCCGGCGCAAGCCCATCGTCGCGGTGAAGAGCGGCCGGCACACCGATCCGCGTCGCCGGTCGCCGCACGCGGTCGCCATCGACGACGCGAGCGTGCAGGCGCTGTTCGAGCAGTCCGGGGTGATCCGGGTCGGCACGGTGCCGCAGATGTTCGACACGGCCCTCCTGCTGGCCTACCAGCCGCTGCCGGCCGGGCCCCGGGTCGCGGTCGTGGGCAACTCGACGGCGCTGGGCCTGCTCGTCACCGACGGACTCCTCGACGAGGGCCTCGACGTCGCCGGGGACCCGGTCGACGTCGGCGCCGCCGCGACGCCGGAGCAGTTCGCGGCCGCGGTGGAGCAGGCCATCTCCGCCGAGGACGTCGACGCGCTGGTCGCGGTGTTCGTCCCGCCGGTCGCCACCCCCGGCACGGCCTACGCGCGGGCGCTGCGGGAAGCGGTGGCGGGTTCGGGCAAGCCGGTGGTCAGCACCTTCCTCGCCGTCGAGGGCGTGCCCGACGAGCTGGCCGTGCCACGCCCCGACGGCACCCCCGGGCCCGGGTCGGTGCCCAGCTACCCCAGCCCGGAGCGGGCGGTATCGGCGCTGAGCCGGGTGGTCCGCTACGCCCGGTGGCGGGCCACGCCCTTCGGCGAGTTCGTCACCCCGGAGGGCACCGACACCGAGCGGGCCCGCGAGATCGTCGCCGGGCTCGGCGCCACCGAGACACATACGCTGTCCGACGACGACGCGGTCGCGTTGCTGGCGTGCTACGGCATCGAGGTCACCCCGTTCCGGCAGGTGTCCGGGGCCGAGGCTGCGGTGGCTGCCGCCGAGGAGCTGGGCTACCCGGTGGCGCTCAAGGCCGTCGGCGAGCGCTGGCGGCACCGCACCGACCTCGTCGGGGTCAGGCTCGATCTCGGTGCGCCGGCAGGGGTGCGCCGGGCGCACGGGGCGCTGGCTGCGGTGACCGGCTCGGACGAGGTGTACGTCCAGCGGATGGCCCCGAAGGGGCTGTCCTGCACGCTCGAGGTGATCGACGACCCGTCGTTCGGTTCGCTGCTGTCGTTCGGGCTGTCCGGGATCGCGAGCGAGCTGCTCGGGGACCGCGCCTACCGGGTGGTCCCGGTCTCGACGACCGACGCCGCGTCGCTGGTCCGGGCGCCCCGGGCGGCACCGCTGCTGGCAGGCTACCGCGGCGCCGAGCCCGCACGGCTGGACGCGCTGGAGGACCTCGTGCTGCGCGTCGGGAAGATCGCCGAGGAGCTGCCCGAGGTGCGGTCGCTGGCGCTGGACCCGGTGCTGGCCTCCGCAGAGGGCGCGTTCGTCACCGGTGCCCGGGTCGTTCTCGGCCCGCCGCCGACCCGCGACGACCTCGGTCCCCGCAAACTGCGCTAGCCCGCGCCCGGTGCAGCCCCGTCGCCGTCCCGGAACCCCGGACCGGCGACGAGGCTGCGATGCGGGGACGGGCTAGCGGCGGAACGACACCTGCAGGGTGGGCTGACTGGTCTCGGCGAAGAAGTCGTTGCCCTTGTCGTCCACCACGACGAACGCGGGGAAGTCCTCGACCTCGATCTTCCAGACCGCCTCCATGCCGAGCTCCGGGTACTCCAGCACCTCGACGCGGCGGATGCAGTCCTGGGCCAGCCGCGCGGCCGGGCCGCCGATCGAGCCCAGGTAGAACCCGCCGTGCTTCGCGCAGGACTCGGTGACCTGCTTGGACCGGTTGCCCTTGGCCAGCATGACCATCGACCCGCCCGCGGCCTGGAACTGCGCGACGTAGGAGTCCATCCGCCCGGCCGTGGTCGGCCCGAACGACCCGGACGCATAGCCCTCGGGGGTCTTGGCCGGGCCCGCGTAGTAGACGGGGTGGTCGCGCAGGTAGTCGGGCATGCCCTCGCCGGCCTCCAGCCGCTCCGCGATCTTGGCGTGCGCGATGTCGCGGGCCACCACGAGGGGGCCGGTCAGCGAGACCCGGGTCTTCACCGGCAGCGTGGAGAGCTGGGCGCGGATCTCCGACATCGGCCGGTTGAGGTCGATCCGGACGACGTCCTGCGCGGAGGCCTCCAGGTGCTCGTCGGTGACGTCGGGCAGGTACTGTGCCGGGTCGCGCTCGAGCTGCTCCAGGAACACGCCCTCGGGCGTGATCTTCGCCCGAGCCTGCCGGTCCGCCGAGCAGGACACCGCGATCCCGACGGGCAGCGACGCGCCGTGCCGGGGCAGCCGGATCACCCGCACGTCGTGGCAGAAGTACTTGCCGCCGAACTGGGCGCCGATGCCGAACTGCCGGGTCAGCTCCAGGACCTGCTGCTCGAGGTCGCGGTCGCGGAAGGCGTGCCCGAGCTCCGAGCCTGCGGTGGGCAGCGTGTCCAGGTAGCGGGCGGAGGCGAGCTTGGCCGCCTTGAGCGTGAACTCGGCCGACATGCCGCCCACGACGATCGCCAGGTGGTAGGGCGGGCAGGCCGCGGTGCCCAGCGAGCGCAGCTTCTCGTCGAGGAACGCCGCGAGCCGCTTGGGGTTCAGCAGCGCCTTGGTCTCCTGGTAGAGGAACGTCTTGTTGGCCGAGCCGCCGCCCTTGGCCAGCACCAGGAACTCGTACTTCGGGGTCTGCCCGGGCGCGGAGTACAGCTCGACCTGGGCCGGCAGGTTGGTGCCGGTGTTCTTCTCGTCCCAGAACGACAACGGGGCCATCTGCGAGTAGCGCAGGTTCAGCTCGTCGTAGGCCTGGAAGATGCCGCGGGAGATCGCACGTTCGTCGTCGCCGCCGGTCAGCACGGTCTCGGTGCGCTTGCCGATGACGATCGCGGTGCCCGTGTCCTGGCACATCGGCAGCACCCCGCCGGCCGCCACGCAGGCGTTGCGCAGCAGGTCGGTGGCCACGAACCGGTCGTTCGGCGACGCCTCCGGGTCGTCCACGATGGACCGCAGCTGGGCCAGGTGGGACGGCCGCAGCAGGTGCTGGATGTCCTTGACCGACTCCCGCACCAGTGCGGTGATGGTGTCGGGGTCGATCTCGAGGAAGGTCCGGCCGGCGGCCTCGACGATCGTGCCGGGCTGCAGGTCGAGCTCGCGGTACTCGGTCTCGTCGGGACCGAGCGGGAGCACGTCGGTGTGGTGGAACTCGGGCATGGGGGGAACGTACCCCGGAAGTGTCCGCATCAGCCGAGAGGCCGGACCGGCCCCCGACCGGTCCGGCCTCCCGTGGTGGGCGCCGCCCGGACGTCGTCCGGTGGCGCGGGGTCGGTGCCCGCGCCACCCTTCCGGGTCATCAGCGGACCGTCAACCGCACACGCCGACCGTTCGCCTGCGCACGATCTGCCGGAGTGTGAAAGAGGAGCGATCTACGCCACACAATTGTTAGGGTTTCAAACATGCCCGGATCCATTCTCGGTACCGCCGTGCGCAGGGTCGAAGACCCCGACCTGCTGACCGGTGCCAGCACCTACGTAGGCAATCTGCGGCTCGACGGAGTGCTGCACGTCGCCTTCGTCCGGTCCCCGCTCGCGCACGCCCGGATCGCGGGCATCGAGACCGCCGCGGCCGCGGCGGCGCCCGGTGTGGTGGCGGTGTTCACGGCCGCCGACCTGAACCTGCCGGCCCACCACGGGCTGATGATGGTCAACGAGCGGACCCCCCGCCCACCGCTGGCCACCGACCGGGTGCGGTTCGTCGGCGAGGCCGTGGCCATGGTGGTGGCGGAGAGCAAGGCGGCCGCGGTGGACGCGGTGGAGCTCGTCGAGATCGACTACGACCCGCTGCCGGCGGTGGTGGACATGGAGGCGGCGTTCGCGCCGGACGCCGAACTGCAGTTCCCCGAGCTGGGGTCCAACCTGGCCGCCGGGGCGCGCTCACCGTCCGACCCCGACCCGCTGGCCGACGCCGAGGTCGTGGTGCGCGCCCGCATCGTCAACCAGCGGCTGGCCGTGATGCCGATGGAGGGCAACGCGATCGCCGTGCAGCCGGCCGGGGACGACGACCACGATCTCGTGGTGCACGTCTCCACCCAGATGCCGCACGGTTTCCGCACCCAGGCCGCGCGGCTGTTCGGCCTCGAGCCCGAGCGGGTGCGGGTCATCGCCCCGCACGTCGGCGGGGCGTTCGGCGGCAAGGCCGGGATGCTCGCCGAGCACACCGCGGTGATCGGTGCGGCGCGCGCCCTGGGCCGGCCCCTGACGTGGGTGGACACCCGCTCGGAGAACCTGGTCTCGATGCCGCACGGCCGCGGGCAGATCGCCTACTACGAGCTCGGGCTCACCCGCGAGGGCGTGATCACCGGGCTGCGCGCCCGGGTGATCGGCGACTCCGGCGCCTACGCCGGGTTCGGCGGCGGGCTGGTGCTCAACCAGACCTATGTGATGTCCCAGGGCGTCTACGCGATCCCGAAGATCGGTTTCGACGCGGCGGTGGCGTACACCAACACCACTCCCATGGGTGCGTTCCGCGGCGCCGGGCGCCCGGAGGCGACCGCGCACCTGGAGCGCATCATCGACCTGGCCGCGGCCGAGCTCGACATCGACCCCGTCGAGCTGCGCCGGCGCAACTTCCTCGACCCCGCCGACTTCCCGCTGACCACGGTGGTCGGCGCGCAGTACGACGTCGGCGACTACGACCTCCCGCTGCGCGAGGCGCTGCGGCTGGCCGACTACGACAAGCTCCGCGAGGAGCAGGCCGCGCGGCGCGAGGCGGGCGACCCGGTGCAGCTCGGCATCGGGATCTGCGTCTACGTCGAGATCACCGCCGGCGGCGGCGGATCCGAGTTCGGCTCGGTGCGGGTGCACGCCGACGGCTCGGCCACCGTGTCGGCCGGCACGTCCGGGCACGGCCAGGGCCACCCGACGTCGTTCGCGATGCTGGTCAGCGACGCCCTCGGCATCCCGATGGAGAAGATCCGCTTCGTGCAGTCGGACACCGCGTCGGTGCCCCGGGGCAGCGGCACCGGCGGGTCGCGGTCGCTGCAGATGGGCGGCAGCGCGGTGCGCCTGGCCGCCGGCGACGTGCTCGACCAGGCCCGGCGCCGGGCCGCGGCGATGCTCGAGGCGTCGGTCGACGACGTCGAGCTCACCGACGCCGGCGAGTTCGGCGTGGCCGGCGTTCCGGGTGCGAGGCTGACCTGGACCCAGGTGGCGGGCGCGGCCGCCGAGGCAGGGGAGGAACTGTTCGCCGGGCTCGACGCGAAGCAGGACGGCCCGACGTTCCCGTTCGGCGCGCACGTCTCGGTGGTCGAGGTGGACACCGAGACGGGGTGGGTGCGCCCGCGCCGGCACGTCGCCGTCGACGACTGCGGACGGATCCTCAACCCGCTGCTCGTCGAGGGCCAGCAGCACGGCGGGCTCGCGCAGGGCATCGCGCAGGCACTCTACGAGGAGGTCGTCTTCGACCCGGAGGGGCAGCCGCTGACCGCGACGCTGGCCGACTACCGGATGCCCACCGCGGCCGACCTGTTCTCCTTCGAGGTGTCGACCACTGAGACCCCGACCCACATGAACCCGTTGGGCGCCAAGGGGATCGGTGAGTCGGCGACGATCGGCTCGACGCCGGCGGTGCAGAACGCGGTGATCGACGCGCTGCGCCCGTTCGGGATCCGTCATATCGATCTGCCGTGCACCCCGCAACGGGTGTGGTCGGCGATCCGCGACGCCCGCAGCGGCCGGCCCGCCGACCCGTGGCGGGAGCCGCCATCGGTGTTCGAGACGCTCCCGGTCCGCGGCGCGGGGGAGGGTGACGACGCCGGGGCCATCTGAACGGCTAGGTGAGGCCGTGAGTCGGATCCGGCGCCGAACGCACCGGATCCGACTCATCACCCCGGCCTTCCGGCCGCGTTGACGACACGTTGATCGACTGATCTGTCGACTGCCATTGACGCGTCCGCGGCAGGCCGTAAGGGTGTGTGACGACGCACACCCCAACGGCGAGGAGGCCCCCGACATGAGCTCGCAGATCGACCAGGTGCTGAAGGACGCGGTCGATGCAGGTGCCGTACCGAACGCGGTCGCGATCGCGGCCGACCGCAACGGTGTGATCTACGAGGGGGCGGCCGGCCCCCGTGAGGCGGGCGGGACCGACCCGGTCGGGCCCGACACGCACTTCCGGATCATGTCGATGACGAAGATGGTCGCGACGGTCGCCGCCCTGCAGGAGATGGAGCGCGGCAACCTCGACCTCGACGCGCCGATCGACACCTACTGCCCCGACTTCGCCGACGTCCAGGTGCTGGAGGGCTTCGAGGGCGACAAGCCGACGCTGCGGCCGCCGGCCAGCCGGGCGACCGTCAAGCAGCTGGTCACGCACACCTCGGGGCTCGGCTACTGGTTCTGGAACGAGAACCTGGTGCGCTGGGAGGCGGCCACCGGCACCCCGAACGTGCTCTCCGGCCAGAACGTGATCTTCACCGCGCCGCTGGTCGCCGACCCCGGCACGACGTACATCTACGGCATCAACACCGACTGGCTCGGCCGGGTGGTCGAGGCGGTCAGCGGCCGGACGCTGGACGTCTACATCAAGGAGAACATCACCGCGCCGCTCGGGATGAACGAGACCGCGTTCATCATGAGCCCGCAGCAGCGGGCCAACTCGGTTCCGGTGCACGTCAAGGGCGAGGACGGCACGTGGGCCGCCACCGACATCGACCTCAACCAGCAGCCGGAGTACTTCGCCGGCGGCCACGGCCTGCACTCCACCCCGCGTGACTACCTCACGTTTCAGCGGATGCTGCTGAACAACGGCACCCTCGACGGGACTCAGATCCTGCGCTCCGACACCGTCGACGCCGCGTTCACCAACCAGGTCGGCGACCTGGATTTCCCGGCCGAGATCCCCACCGCCGACCCCGCGTCGACGCACGCCCTGAACATGGGTCCCGGGTACAAGTGGGGCTACGGGCTGCTGCTGAACACCGCGGACATCCCGGGCATGCGCCGGGCCGGCAGCGGGGCGTGGGCCGGGCTGTGCAACACCCACTTCTGGGTCGACCGCACCACCGGCATCACCGGCGCCATCTACAGCCAGTTCCTGCCGTTCGTGCCGCAGGAGGCGCTGGACATGTACGCGAACTTCGAGCGGGCGCTCTACGCCTCGCTGTGAGCGAGCGGTAGGCCCTCCGAGCCCGTGCGGGGCCGCTGGTGATCGAAACCACCGGGCCCGCACGGGCGCCCCGGGGATGTGTTCCGCCGGCGGCTGGCGCAGACTCACCGGCGTGAGTACGGAGGAGACGCGATGAGGCTGGCCACCATCCGCACCGCGACCGGGACCCGTGCGGTCCGGGTCGACACCACGACCGCGGTGGAGACGGGGGAGACGGACCTGCGGGCACTGCTCGAGCGCCCGGACTGGGCCGAGCACGCGGCGAACGCGGCCGGGCCCACCCATCCGGTCGACGGGTTGGACTACGCGCCGCTGGTGCCCGCCCCGGAGAAGATCATCTGTGTCGGGTTGAACTACCGCGACCACATCCTGGAGATGGGCAACGAGCCGCCGGCGTACCCGACGCTGTTCGCCAAGTACCCGCCCGCGCTGGTCGGGGCGCACGACGACATCGTGCTGCCCGCGGTGTCGGACAAGATCGACTACGAGGCCGAGCTGACCGTCGTGATCGGCCGTCCGGTCCGGCACGCGGACGCGGAGCAGGCCGCCGCGGCGATCGCCGGATACACGATCCTCAACGACGTCAGCGTCCGGGACTGGCAGAACCGCACCAAGCAGTTCCTGCAGGGCAAGACGTTCGAGCACTCCACCCCGCTCGGCCCGGTCCTGGTCACCCCCGACGAGCTGCCCGAGGGCGGCTGGGAGATCTCCAGCGTGCTCGACGGCGAGGTGATGCAGCACTCGACCACCGCCGAACTCGTCTTCGGGCCGGTCGACCTGGTGCGCTACCTCTCGACGATCATGACGCTGAACCCGGGTGACGTGATCGCCACCGGGACGCCGGGCGGTGTGGGCCACGCGCGTAAGCCCCCGCGCTACCTCACCGACGGCGCCACGCTGGTCACCGCGATCGCCGGGATCGGCGAGACCCGCAACACCTGTCGCAAGGAGAAGATCCCGGCGTGACACGCACGCTCAAGGACACCCTCGCCTGGGCCGGCGACGGCGCCGCGCATCTGCGCGGGTTGATGTCGCGGTTGGGCGACGAGGCCTTCGCGGCCCCGTCCGCCCTGCCCGGCTGGAGTCGGGCGCACGTGCTGACGCACATCGCCCGCAACGCCGACGCCATGATCAACCTGCTGACCTGGGCGCGGACCGGGGTCGTCACCCCGGCCTACGTCAGCCGCGAGCAGCGCGACGCGGACATCGAGGCCGGAGCGGGGCGGCCGGCTGACGCGATCCGTACCGACGTCGAGGTCACCTCGGACAAGCTGGCCCAGGTCGTCAAGGCGATGCCGGAGTCGGCCTGGTCGGCAACCGTGCGCAACGTGCAGGGTGTGGAGATCCCGGCGACCGACATCCCGTGGGTGCGGGCCCGGGAGATGTGGATCCATGCGGTGGACCTCGACGCCGGTGCGGCGTTCACCGACTTCCCGGCGCCGATGGTCCACGAGCTGCTCACCGACGTCACCGCGACGCTCGGGGCGAAGGAGGACTGTCCGGCCGTCCGCCTGATCGCCACCGACCACCAGCAGGTGTGGACGCTCCGGACCGCCGCGGGGGCGGTCGCCGTCCTCGGGCCGGCGGCCGAGCTCGCGGGCTGGGTGCTGGGCCGGACCCGCAGCCGGGAACTGCGCACCGACGACGGCCGTCCGCTGCCCGAGCTGCCCGGCTGGCTCTGACCGGGTCCGGTCGGGCCCGGCGCCGCGACGCGGTCAACCCTCGTCGCGGCGGGTCAGCTCGTCGAGCCGGGTCTGCACGTCGTCGAGGCGGGCCTGCAGGAGCGCGACCTCGGCGCTGAGCACCGCGACGGCGCCGGCCGCTTCGGGCACGGCCGGCGCCGGCAGCGGCGCCACCGGCCCGGCGGCCGCGTCGTCGGTCGTCACAGTGATCCCACCGGCCAGCCTGCCGAACACCTCAGGCCCGAGCACCGGCCGGATGCCTGCGCACGCCGCGCAGACCGGGACCAGCCGCCGCCAGCCCACGCTGCCCGCCCCGGAGTCGGCGAGCACCTGGGCCGGCCGGGCGCACTCACAGCGCCCGATGCGCACCACGCACACCCGTTGCCGGGCGTAGCGCAACCCGCGCTCGTAGCGCCGGTAACGCCCGGACACCGCGACCTCCAGCAGCACCGCGCCCCGGTACTCCGGCTCGCAGGCCAGGTCCCGGGCCGCGGAGAGCAGGTGGAAGCAGTAGAAGCCGCAGTCGCACCAGCGTGACGGGCACGCGTGCCGGGAGCCGTGCACGCAGATCGCGTCGTCCACCGCGCGGTAGACATGCGCGCGACCCAGCGTGACACCGCTGAACCCGGCGGCCGTCCCGTCGGCGGACAACATCGGGTAGGCGAGCTTGAACCCCGGCAGCGGCCGGTCCGAGTGCTCCCGCGACGTGCGGGTGGCCGGCCAGCCCATCGGTCTCAGACCTCGGCGGGCCGTTCGACCGACTCCGGTTCCCGGACGAGCACGGGTGCGGTCCCGGCGCGCTCGCGGGCCGCGACGCGTGGCTCCGCGGAGGTGCCGGTCGTCCCGGGCACGGCCCGGTCGGCATCCGGATCGGCCGCGAATCCCTCGGCGAGCTTCCTGCCCAGTCTCATGGCGCCTCCCGCAGCTGGACGGACGCGAACTCCGTGACACCAGGCTGACCCCGCCGCGGCCCGTTGTCCAGAGTCCTGCGTCCCGGGTTCAGCGGTGCGGGTTCAGCACGTGACCGCAGCCGGGGCCAGGGCGACGAACAGCGGCCGCACCGACGTCGCCGTAGCCGGGACCTCACGGCGTGACACCGTGGAAGCGACGTGCCAGGCTCGCGGCCGTGCCACCGGAGGCGGTCCCGCGCCCCGAGGATCTCGACCGGCCCCGGCAGGGTCCCGGTTTCGACGCCGTGCGCACCGAGTTCCGGCTACCGGCGCAGTTCCCACCCGCTGTACTCGCCGAGGCCGCCCGCGTGGCCGGGCTCCCGCCGGGCCCCGGACCCGACCGGATCGACGCCACGCACATCCCGCTGGTCACCATCGACCCGCCCGGCGCCAAGGACCTCGATCAGGCCCTCGGGGTGCAGCGCCGCGACGGCGGCTACCGGGTGCACTACGCGATCGCGGACCTGGGCGCCGTCGTCGAGCCGCACGGGCCGCTCGACATCGAGGTGCGCCGCCGCGGGCAGACGGCCTATCTCCCGGACGGTTCGGTGCCGCTGCATCCGCCGGTGCTCTCCGAGGGCATCGCCAGTCTGCTTCCCGATGGCCCGCGTGCGGCCGTGCTGTGGCGGATCGACACCGACGCCGACGGCGAACCGGTCGAGGTGCAGCTGCAGCGCGCGGTGGTCCGCTCGCAGGCCCGGCTGGACTACGCGGGCGTGCAGGCCGACGTGAACAGCGCAGACCCCGAGCGGCTGCACCCCGCGCTGGCCGCGCTGCCCGAGCTGGGCCCGCTGCGCCGGGCGCTGGCGGTGCGCCGCGGCGCGATCGAGCTCGAGCTGCCCGAGCAGGAGGTGCACCCGGACGGGAACGGCGGGTGGACCGTCCAGGTCCGGCGGCGCACCGACGTCGAGGTGTGGAACGCGGAGATCTCGCTGCTCACCGGGATGGTGGCGGCCCGGATGATGCTCGACGCCGGCATCGGGCTGCTGCGCACGTTGCCGGCCCCCGATCCGGCGGCCGTGGCCCAGCTGCGCTGCACCGCGCGCGACCTCGGGGTGGCCTGGCCCGACGGCGCGACGGCCGCCGAGGTGCTGGCCGCGCTGCCGCGGGACATCCCGTATGCGCTGGCCCTGCGCAGGGCCGCGACGACGCTGCTGCGCGGTGCCGGGTACGCCGCGTTCGACGGGGCCGCGGTGCCGCCGCCGGACGACCCCGGGCACGGCGGGATCGGGGCGCCCTACGCGCACGTCACGGCTCCACTGCGGCGGCTGGTCGACCGGTTCGGCAGTGAGGTGTGCCTGGCGCTGTCGTCGGGGACGGGCGTCCCCGAGTGGCTGCGTACCGCGCTGCCCACGCTGCCGGACATCATGGCGGCGTCGGACCTGCGCGCCGGCAAGGTGGAGCGGGCCTGCGTCGACCGCACCGAGGCAGCGCTGCTCGCCCACCGGGTGGGGGAGGATCTCGAGGTCGTGGTGTTGCGGCCGGACCCCGGCGAGGTCTACCTGGTCGACCCACCGGTGCTGGCGCGGTGCTCGGGTCCGCTGCGGGCGGGCCGGCTCGCCCGGGTCCGGCTGGTCGAGGCCGACCCGGCGTCGGGCCGGGTGTCCTTCGCCGCGAGCGAGAGCGACGCCGCGGAGATCAGCCCAGATAGCTGACCGGCAGGTCGAGCGGTGTCCGCGGCGCGGGCGGGGACCCGGCCGGGGTCCCCAGGTAGATCCACCCGGTGACCTCCTCGTCCTCGGCGAGGCCGAGGTGCGCGCGGACCTTGGGGGCGTCGCCGAACCAGCCGGTGCGCCACATCGCGCCGAAACCGCGGGCGTCCGCGGCGAGCACCAGACCGTACGCGACGCACGCGGCGGAGGCCTGCTGCTCCCGGAGCGGCACCTTCGGGTGCGGGCGCGGGGCGCCCACGACCACCACGATCATCGGGGCACGCATCGCCTTCGCCCGGGTGCGATCCAGCTCCTCGGGGCTCGCGGCCGGGTCGCGCTCGGCGTGCGCGGCGGCGAACGCGTCGCCCAGCGGGCCGCGGGCGGCGGAGTCGACCACGATGAGTCGCCAGGGCCGCAACCGGCCGTGGTCGGGGGCGGAGCAGGCCGCGCTGAGCAGTTGGCGGAGCTCGTCGTGATCCGGCGCCGGGCCGGTGAGCGCCGGGCGGGAGCGCCGCCCGCGCAGGGCCGCCACGACGTCGGCGGGCCGGCCCGCCTGCCCACTCGTCACCTCAGGTCAACCCCCGTTCCGGTGTCCGCTCCGACACGCTCCCAAGCGGATCAATTAAGGCTACCCTCATCGACGCGGGTCAGCCGGTCAGCCCTGAATACCCGCTCCCATGCCGTCCAAGCCACCGGAGGTGGAGTCGTGCCCACGCGCGTGTTCCGTTACGGGATCGAGCACGAGTGCGCACTGATGCGTCTCGACGGGTCGTTCGCGGACTTCACCGACACCGGCTTCGACGAGCTGCAGGCGATCGTCGACGCGCTGCCGGAGGACCCCGGCGACTACCCGGACCTGCGGGTCGGCGACCTGGGGATCAAGCGCAAGCGCTGGTACGTCGAGGGTTTCGAGCGGTTCGACGAGGCCGGTGAGCTGCTCCGCTGCGACCCCAAGGGCATCGAGATCCGCACCCGCATCCACGTCTCGATCGACGACGCCGTGGCCGCGCTGCGCGCCGATCAGGCCCTGCTGGACGCCGAGGCGCTCGCCCGCGGATTCCGCACGACCGCGATCGGGTTCAACCCGGTCCGCTCGAGCTACCCGATCGTGCCGCCCCTGAACGGGTGGGAACACGTGCACCGGACCGGCTCGCCCGAGGAACGCACCGCGCACCTGCACATGGTCACCTACGGCCCGGACCTCAACCTGTCGTGCCCGGGAATGGATGTCGATGAGCTGATCGACGTGGCCGCGAAGCTGACCTTCTACAGCCCCTACCTGGTGCCGCTGTCGTTCTCCTCGCCGTTGCGCGACGGGGGCCTGTGGGGCGGGCTGTCGGCGCGCACGGCCCTGCGCACCGGCGCCCGGCCCGCGGTGATGGTGTTCCTCGCCGACCCGGCCCGTATGGTGCCGGCCGACCCGTCGCTGACCCAGCCGGCCCGGTTGCCGGCCGAGGCCGGCCGGATCGAGTTCAAGGCGTTCGACGCCTGCCCCGATCCGCAGCTCTACGGCGAGCTGCTCAGCCTGCTCACCGGGCTGGTCCTGGACACCAGGCTGACCGGGCGGCGGACGACGCCGGACACCGCGCTGCACCAGCGGTCCGCGCGCGAGGGGCTGGCCGACCCGCTCATCCGCGCCGGCGCGGTGGCGGCGGTGGAGGCGGCGACGGCCGCGCTCGCCGGCCGGCCCGCGGACCTGGCTCGGATGGCGGCGCTGCGCGCCCGGCTCGACCGCGGGGAGTGCCCGGCCCTGGACATGATCGCCCGCTATGACGCGGGGAAGCCGGTGGCCGGGATCTGCCGGGCCCGGACCGTGGTGGCGGGCTGACCCGCCGGGTTGGTCACACCGCACGGGCGCGGCTGATGAGCCCGCGCCCGTGCGGGTGGTCCTCAGGAGTAGGAGTGCTCCGCGTCGGGGTACGCCCCGCCGCGAACCTCCTCGCCGAAGCGGCGCGCCGCGTCGAGCAGCACCCCGCCCATGTCGGCGTACTGCTTGACGAACCGGGGCTTGCGGCCGCGGTTCATCCCCGCCATGTCCGACCAGACGAGGACCTGCGCGTCGCAGTCCGGGCCGGCGCCGATGCCGATCGTCGGGATGGCGAGCTCGGCGGTGACCCGCTTGGCCACGTCGGCCGGCACCATCTCCAGAACCACGGAGAACGCGCCCGCGGCCTGCAGGGCCAGCGCGTCCTCGACGAGCCGCTCGCCCGCGTCGCCGCGACCCTGGATCCGGAACCCACCGAGGGCGTGCTCGCTCTGCGGGGTGAACCCGAGGTGGGCCATCACCGGGATGCCGGAGGCGGACAGCGCCTCGACCTGCGGGGCGAACCGCGCGCCACCCTCCAGCTTGACGGCGTGCGCGCCGCCCTCCTTCATGAACCGGAAGGCCGTGCTGAGCGCCTGCTCGGCCGAGACCTGGTAGCTCCCGAAGGGCAGATCGGCCACGACCAGCGCGCGCTTGGTGCCCCGCACCACCGCCTTGACCAGCGGCATCAGCTCGTCGACGGTCACCGGGAGGGTGTTGTCGTAGCCGTAGACGTTGTTCGCGGCGGAGTCGCCGACGAGCAGGACCGGGATGCCGGCCTCGTCGAAGATCTCCGCGGAGTACATGTCGTAGGCGGTGAGCATCGGCCAGCGCTCGCCGCGTTCCTTGAGCTCGCGCAGATGGTGGATCCGGGTCCGCTTGGGCCGGGCAGGCGCCCGGTAGGGCGACGGCTCCTCGGCGGCGGATCCCGTAGCCTTCGCGGCGGCGCTGGTGTCGGCGTCAGACATCGTCGTCCGTCCTCCCTCGAGGCCCGCTCGGCGGGTCCCCGGGTCGTCAGGGGTGAAGACCGAAGCGTGACACTGCGAGGGGTCTGCGGGCACCGCTCTGGGACGAGGTTCACACGCCGAAGACCGCCGACTCACCCTCCCGAACGTGCCGACTCGCGGGGAGGGG
Source organism: Pseudonocardia acidicola (assembly GCF_012911935.1). Taxonomy (GTDB): domain Bacteria; phylum Actinomycetota; class Actinomycetes; order Mycobacteriales; family Pseudonocardiaceae; genus Pseudonocardia; species Pseudonocardia acidicola. The sequence goes on from NZ_JAAXLA010000001.1 coordinate 148,752, forward strand.
CTAGGGCTGGCGCTCCCGCCACGTGTTCGTGATCGGCAGCCGCCGGTCCCGGCCGAACGCCTTGAGGCTGATCTTGGTGCCCGGCGGGTACTGCCGGCGCTTGTACTCGGCGCGGTCGACCATGCGCACCACGTCCTCGATCAGCCCGGCGTCGAACCCGGCGGCGACCATGTCGTCGAAGCCGCGGTCGGACTCCACGTAGTCGTCGAGGACGTCGTCGAGCAGCTCGTAGTCGGGTAGCGAGTCGGTGTCGAGCTGGCCCGGGCGCAGCTCGGCCGAGGGAGGCTTCTCGATCGAGCTCGGCGGGATCGGCGGGGTCTCGCCGCGCCTCTCGGCCTGCTCGTCGCGCCACCGGGCCAGCTTCCAGACCAGCGTCTTCGGCACGTCCTTGATCGGTGCGAAGCCGCCGACGGCATCGCCGTAGATCGTCGAGTAGCCGACCGCGAGCTCGGTCTTGTTGCCGGTGGCCAACACCAGGTGGCCCTCGAGGTTCGACAGCGCCATCAGCGTCACGCCGCGGGCCCGGGCCTGCACGTTCTCCTCCGCGAGCCCGGTGAGCCCGAGCTGGGAGACGAACACCTCGACCATGTCGCCGATCGGCTGCACCTGGAAGTGCAGCCCGGTCCGGCGGGCGAGGTCGGCGGCGTCGCCCTTGGAGTGCTCGGAGGAGTACTTCGAGGGCATCGACACGCCGTGCACGGCGTCCGGGCCCAGCGCGTCGACCGCGAGCGCGGCCACGACCGCGGAGTCGATGCCGCCGGACAGACCCAGTACGACCGAGCGGAACCGGTTCTTGCGCACGTAGTCGCGCAGGCCGGCGACCAGCGCCGACCAGACCTCGGCCTCGTCGGACAGCGGCTCGGCCAGGGTCGGTCCGGCGCTCGGCGTGCGGTCGCGCTCCGGGGCGACGTCCAGGGTGCTACGGCGCACCTCGAAGCCCGCCGGGGCGGCGTCGTCGCGCTCCGGGCGCCCACCCGGCAGATCGAGGTCGACGACCAGCAGGTGCTCGACGAACTGCGGGGCCCGGGCCACCAGGGTGCCGCCCGCGTCGACGACCATCGAGTCGCCGTCGAAGACCAGCTCGTCCTGCCCGCCGACGAGGTTGACGTAGGCGATCGGAGCACCGGCCTCACGAGCGCGGGACGCCACCAGCTCGCCCCGGACGTCGTCCTTGGCCCGCTCGTAGGGCGAGCCGTTCAGGACCAGCAGCAGGTCGACGCCGACGTCCCCGTAGGCCGCCACCGGTCCGCCGTCCTGCCAGATGTCCTCGCAGATCACCACGCCCAGGTCGACCCCGCGGTAGCGCACGATCGGCAGGTCGTCGCCGGCCTTGAAGTAGCGGAACTCGTCGAACACCCCGTAGTTGGGCAGGTGGTGCTTGAAGTAGCGGTCGACGACCTTCCCGCGGTGGATGATCGCGGCGGCGTTGCGCGGGCCGGCCTCGTCGGCGTCGAGGTAGCCGACGACCACCAGCAGCTCACCGAGCCCGGCCTCGACGAGCTGCCCCGGCAGTGCGTCGAGCGCCTGCCGGGATGCCGCCGCGAACGACTGGCGGAGCGCGAGATCCTCGACGGGATAGCCGGTGAGCACCATCTCGGGCAGGGCGACGACGTCCGCGCCGGCGGCCGCGGCGCGGGCGGCCTGGTCCAGCACGAGACGGGAGTTGCCGGCGATGTCTCCGACACAGGCGTTGACCTGTGCGAGCGCGATGCGGAGCTGGGGCATACGACCAATTCTGCTCCACGATCGGGTGCGGCAGGACATGCGCCGGGTGGCTGCGCTGGCATGCTGCACGCGTGTTCGCCCGTCGCGTTCGATCGAGCGCCCGCCCCCGCGCCACCGCTCTCGCCGTAGCCGTGTCCGCGGCCGTCCTCGTCACCGCCGCGTGCACCGCCGCCGCGCCGGCCCAGACGACGCCGGCCGCTGCGACCCCCTCGGACCCGGCGCTTGCGCAGTACTACGACCAGAAGCTGTCCTGGGGCCCCTGCGCTCCGTTCGCCACCACCGCGAACGACCGGCAGGCGTTCGCCGACCCGAAATACGACTGCGCGAAGCTGCAGGTCCCGCTCGACTACGCGCACCCGGACGGCAAGAAGGCCGAGCTCGGCGTGCTGCGGCAGAAGGCTCTCGATCCGGCGGCGAAGATCGGCTCGCTGATCACCAACCCGGGTGGCCCCGGTGCCTCCGGGATGAGCGCGCTGCCCAGCATCATCAGCGGGGGCGTCGGCACCGGTCCGCTCGCCCAGCGGTTCGACCTGATCGGTTTCGACCCCCGCGGGGTGGGGGCGAGCACGCCCGCCATCGACTGCCTCAGTGATCAGGAATGGGCGGTCGAGCGCGCCCGCGCCGACTTCGACCCGTCGCCGGCCGGGGTGGCGAAGACGGAGGCGGAGAACAAGGCCTTCGTCGACAAGTGCGTCGCCAAGACCGGAGTCGACGTGCTGGCCAACGTCGGCACCCGCGATGCCGCCAAGGACATGGACATCCTGCGCGCCGCGCTCGGCGACGCGAAGATGACCTACCTCGGTTACTCATACGGCACCCGGCTCGGCTCGACCTACGCCGAGGACTTCCCCGGCAACGTCCGGGCGCTCGTGCTCGACGGCGCGCTCGACCCGACGCAGAGCACCGTGGACCGGGTCGTCGCGCAGAACGCCGGATTCCAGGGCGCCTTCAACGCCTTCGCCACCTGGTGCAGCCAGCAGCCGACGCCGTGCCCGCTGGGGCAGGACCCGAACAAGGCCACCACGGTGTTCCAGGCCCTGGCCCGGCCGCTGATCGACAAGCCGATCCCGGCAGGCCCCGGTCGGGAACTGGGCTTCAACGACGCCCAGACCGGCGTCTCGCAGGCGCTCTACGTCTCCGCCGCGTACCCGATCCTCAGCCGGGGTATCGCCGGGCTCGCCACCGGTGACGGGACGATCCTGATGCGTCTGGCCGACCTCTACTACGACCGCGACGCGGACGGTCACTACTCGAACACGCTCGAGGCGTTCACCGCCATCGGCTGCATGGACGAGCAGCGCATCACCGACCGGGCGCAGGTCGCCGACCTCAACAAGCGCGCGCTCGAGGCCGCGCCGTTCCGCGACGACGGCCACGGCGTGGTCGCCGCGCTGGACCAGTGCGCTTTCTGGCCGGTTCCGCCGACCAGCCAGCCGCACACCCCGAAGGTGCAGGGGCTGCCGCCGACGCTGACGATCTCGGTGACCGGCGACCCGGCGACGCCGTACCAGGCCGGCGTCGACCTGGCCAAGGCACTGGGCGGGTCGCTGCTGAAGGTCGAGGGCAACCAGCACACCGCGGCGCTGCAGGGCAACGCGTGCGTGGACGACGTCGTCACCGCCTACCTCACCGACCTGAAGGAGCCCGCCGCGGGCACCGAGTGCAAGCTGGACGCCCCCTGACCATCGTGACCGGATTCGCACACGTCGAGGGGGCACGAAACATTGCCGTAACAGGCCCTTCCTAGGCTCTTCAGACCATGGACCGCCAGCAGGAATTCGTGCTGCGCACGCTCGAGGAACGCGACATCCGCTTCGTGCGGCTGTGGTTCACCGACGTGCTCGGCTATCTCAAGTCGGTGGCGGTGGCCCCCGCGGAGCTCGAGGGTGCGTTCGCCGAGGGCATCGGCTTCGACGGCTCCGCGATCGAGGGCTTCGCACGGGTCTACGAGTCGGACATGGTGGCCCGCCCCGACCCGTCGACGTTCCAGGTGCTGCCGTGGGAGACCTCGAGCGGCGAGCACTACTCGGCGCGGATGTTCTGCGACATCGCGATGCCCGACGGCTCGCCCTCCTGGGCCGACCCGCGGCATGTGCTGCGGCGTGCGCTGAGCAAGGCGGGCGAGGCCGGGTTCACCTGCTACGTGCACCCGGAGATCGAGTTCTACCTGCTCCGCGACCTGCCCGGCGACGGCTCCGCGCCGGTGCCGGCGGACTCCGGCGGCTACTTCGACCAGGCCGCCCACGACGTGGCGCCGCACTTCCGGCGCAACGCGATCGAGACGCTCGAGTCGATGGGCATCTCGGTGGAGTTCAGCCACCACGAGGGCGGGCCGGGCCAGCAGGAGATCGACCTGCGCTACGCCGACGCGCTGACCATGGCCGACAACATCATGACCTTCCGGTACGTGGTGAAGGAGGTCGCGATCACCCAGGGCGTGCGGGCCTCGTTCATGCCCAAGCCGTTCTCGGCCCATCCCGGCTCGGCCATGCACACCCACTTCTCGCTGTTCGAGGGTGACCGCAACGCCTTCCACGACCCGGACGACCCCTACGAGCTGTCCGAGACCGGCAAGGCGTTCGTCGCCGGGGTGCTGCGTCACGCCCGCGAGATGAGCGCGGTCACCAACCAGTGGGTCAACTCCTACAAGCGGCTGATCACCGGCGGCGAGGCGCCGACCGCGGTCTGCTGGGGGCACGCCAACCGCTCGGCGCTGGCGCGGGTGCCGATGTACTCGCCGGGCAAGTCGTCGACGCGGCGGGTGGAGATCCGCACGCTCGACACTGCGTGCAACCCCTACCTCGCCTTCGCGGTCATCCTGGGGGCCGGGCTGACCGGTATCCAGAAGGGCTACGAGCTGCCGCCGCCCACCGAGGACGACGTCTGGTCGCTCACCGAGACCGAGCGCCGCGCGATGGGCTACGAGTCGCTGCCGCAGAACCTCACCGAGGCGCTCGCGGCGATGGAGCACTCGGAGCTGGTCGCCGAGATCCTCGGCGAGCACGTCTTCGACTTCTTCCTGCGCAACAAGCGGCAGGAGTGGGACGGCTACCGCCGCCAGGTCACCCCGTACGAGCTGGCGACGTACCTGCCTGTGCTCTGACCACGGTCTGCTCGCGCCGACGGGCCGAGATCGGCTGGCGTGATCCTCGGCCCGGCTACCTGGCGGTCCGGTGGTGACGCACCTGAGCTGCCAGGAACTCCGTCCCGGTGCGCAGCGCGGCCACCCCGTCGCTCGTCGAGTCGCTGAGCGCTCGGACGTCGCCGTCGGTGATGGCCGGAACCGATGCCCGCACGGCGGCGCGCAGTTCGGACGCGACGTCGCAGAGCTGGTCGGTCCAGCGCTCGGCCTCGGGCAGCGCAGCCCGCACCCGGACAGCGTCCGGGTCCCGCTGCAGCCCGCGCAGGTGCTCGTCCAGTGCCGCGGCGAGCCGGCGCAGCTCACGGTGCTGGTCGGCCAGTGTCGCCGAGACCAGCGGCTGCGCCGACGCCGCGGCGAGCTGGCGGTCCGTGGCGGTGACCGCGACCCCGAGGCGGCGGCGCAGGCCCGCCGCGGTCCGCTGCGGCCCCACGGGCAGGGTGAGCGCCTGGAGCGAGGTCCGGGCCGCTTCGATCCGGTGCGCCTGCGCGCCGGCGATGCCGCGGGCCCGCCGCACCAGCCGCCGGACCACGACGACACCGACCAGCAGCGCGGCGATCAGCAGCACGAGCGCCACGCTGCCACCCACCGCGAGCACGGTCGCGAAGTCAGCCATCGTTCCTCCTCGCTCTCACCTGGTGCCCACATTACGGATACGGCGCCCGGAAAGCGGTCGCTGTGACGGCCGGTGGGCGCCCAGGATGGTGGGGTGGAGGTCCGGTGGCACGAAACCGATGCCGACGGGATCGCGGGGTTCGCCGCGCTGGCCCGGCCGTTGCTCGAGGCCGACCCGGTTCGACACACGGTGGCGCTCGGCGTGCTCGACGGGATCGAGCGCGGCGGTGAGCCGCCTGCGTCGCTGGTCACCGTGCACGACGGCGCCGGGCTGCTCGGTGTGGCGCTGCGCACCGCGGGCCGGCCGTTGATCGTCTCCGCGCTGCCCGGGCGGTGCGCGGTTGCGGTCGACGCGGTGCTCGCCGTCGCCGATCCGGAGCTGCCCGGTGTGGCTGGCCCGGTCGGGGAGGCCGCCGCGCTGACCGCCGCGCACGTGGCCCGCTCGGGGGCCCGGGCCGGGCTCGACGTGCGGTTGCGGCTGTTCGCGCTCGGTGAGCTGACTCCGCCGGCGGCCGTCGCCGGGACGCCCCGGGAGGCTGTCGCAGCCGATCGGGCGCTGCTCACGCGGTGGCGCGCGGCGTTCGCGGACGAGGCCACCCACGGCTGGCGCGGGGCCCGCACCCCCGCACAGGTCACCGCCGGGGCGTTCGCCCTCGGCTACCGGCAGGTGCTGTGGGAGCGGGCGGGCGAGCCGGTCGGTCTGGCCGTCGCGGGCTCCGCCGTGGCCGGGGCCTCACGGATCGGGCCGGTCTACACCCCTCCCGCGCACCGCGGCCGCGGTTATGGCTCGGCCGTCACCGCGGCGGCGGCCGCCGCCGCCCTCGCCGACGGCGCGCGACACGTCGTGCTCTTCACCGATCTGGCCAATCCGGTGAGCAACGCGATCTACCCGCGGATCGGGTTCCGCCCGGTGCTCGACGCCGTCGAGGTGGCCTTCCGGCGGTGACGCGCCCATGGGCCCGATGCGGCAGGATCGAGACCTGTGACGGATCGGCGCACGGGTGCATCGCTGGCCCGCCTGGGGCTCACCGAAGCCTGGGCCGAAGCGACGTTGGAGCAGCTCGGCTGGTGGTCCGGCGACGGCCCGGCCGAGGGTGCGGAGCCGATCATGTGGGCGCTGGCCCGCAGCCCCGATCCGGACCTCGCACTGCGCTCGGTCGAGCGGCTGGCCCAGGCCGCGAAGGACTGGAAGGACATCGACGCCGCGCTGCGGACCGACATCGGCCTGCGTGGACGGCTGTTCGCGCTGCTCGGCGCATCCACGGCGCTGGGCGACCATCTCATCGCCAACCCCGAGCAGTGGCAGCAGCTCGCCGACGGCCCGGAGCGCGACAATCCGCCGCCGGACCTGGCGCGGCGCACCGCGAACCTGCTGCGCGCCGTCGGCGCCGACCCCGACGCGCCACCCGCCGGCTCCCCGGGCGGCGGGCGGGCCACCCTCACCGGCCCCGGGGCCGTCACGGCGCTGCGCACCGCCTACCGCAACGAGTTGCTCGGCCTCGCCGCCGCCGACCTGGCCGCGGTGGGGGAGCCGTCGCTGCCGGTGATGGAGCTCGACGACGTCGCGGCGCAGCTGGCCGACCTGGCGTCGGCGGCGCTGCGGGCGGCGCTCGCCGTCGCCGTCGCCGAGGTCGACCCGGCGGGGGAGGAGGCCGACCTCCGGCTCGCGGTGATCGCGATGGGCAAGACCGGCGGCCACGAGCTGAACTACGTCAGCGACGTCGACGTCATCTTCGTCGCCGAGCCCGCCGATCAGACCGCGACGAAGCTGGCCAGCCGGATGATGCGCATCGCCGGCGAAGCGTGCTTCGAGGTCGACGCCAATCTCCGGCCGGAGGGCCGGCAGGGCGCGCTGGTCCGCACCCTGGACGGTCACCTGTCCTACTACAAGCGGTGGGCCAAGACCTGGGAGTTCCAGGCACTGCTCAAGGCCCGCCCCGCGGCCGGGGACCCGGAGCTGGGCCAGGCCTACGCCGACGCCGTCGCCCCGCTGGTGTGGAACGCCGCCGACCGCGACGACTTCGTCGCCGACGTGCAGGCGATGCGCCGCCGGGTCGAGGACCACGTCCGGCCCGATCACGCCGAGCGCGAGCTCAAGCTCGGCCGCGGCGGGCTGCGCGATGTCGAGTTCGCGGTGCAGTTGCTGCAGCTCGTGCACGGGCGCACCGACGAGGCGCTGCGCTCGCCCTCCACGCTGGAGGCGCTCGCGGCGCTGTCGCAGGGCGGTTACGTGGCCCGCGAGGACGGCGCCAACCTCGCCGCGTCCTACCGGTTCCTGCGGCTGCTCGAACACCGGCTGCAGCTGCAGCGGATGCGCCGCACCCACCTGCTGCCCGCTGAGGACGACGTCGACGCGCTGCGCTGGCTGGCCCGGGCCGCCCGGCTGCGTTCCGACGGGCGGCGCGACGTCGTCGGGGTGCTGCTCACCGAGTGGGCCCGCAATGCCCGCCGGGTGCGCCGGCTGCACGAGAAGCTGTTCTACCGGCCGCTGCTGACCGCGGTGTCGCGGCTCCCCGCGGACGCCGCCCGGCTCTCGGAGTCCGAGGCGGCGGCCCGGCTCGGTGCGCTGGGCTGGGCGTCCCCGGAGGGTGCGCTGAACCATCTGCGGGCGCTCACCGGTGGGGTGTCGCGTGCCGCGGCGATCCAGCAGACGCTGTTGCCGGTGCTGCTCGACGAGCTCGCGAACAGCCCGGACCCGGACCGTGGCCTGTTGGCCTACCGGCGGGTGTCCGAGGCGTTGGCGAACACGCCCTGGTACCTGCGGCTGCTGCGCGACGAGGGGGCGGTGGCCCAGCGGCTGATGCGGCTGCTGGGCACGTCCGCGCTGGTTCCGGACCTGCTGGTGCGGGCCCCGGAGGTGCTGCGGCTGCTCGCCTCGCCGGCCGCCGGGCAGGCCGACGAGCTGACCAGGGACCCGGCCGACGTGGCCGCGTCGCTGCGCACCACGGTCGCCCGCCAGCCCGATCCGAAGGCCGCGGCGGCGACCGCCCGGTCGATGCGTCGCCATGAGCTGCTGCGGGTGGCGTGCGCGGACCTGCTCGGGCTGCTGCCGGTCGAGCGGGTGTGCGAGGCGCTGAGCTCGGTCTGGGTCGCGGTGCTGCAGGCCACCCTGGAGAGCGCGGAGAAGGCGCTGGCCGGTCGCGGGCCCGTGCCCGCCCGGATCGCGGTGATCGGGATGGGCCGGCTCGGCGGCGCCGAACTCGGCTACGGCAGCGACGCCGACGTGCTGTTCGTGTGCGAACCGGTCGAGGGGGCCAGCGACACCGAGGCCGTCAAGTACGCGACGACGGTGGCCGAGATGGTCCGCCGCCAGCTGGGCGCGCCGAGCCCGGACCCGGCGCTGCTGGTGGACTCCGACCTGCGCCCCGAGGGCCGCTCCGGGGCGCTGGTCCGCACGCTGAGCTCGTACCGGGAGTACTACACCCGGTGGAGCGAGGTGTGGGAGGCCCAAGCGTTGCTGCGGGCCCGCCCGGTCGCCGGCGACGCCGACCTGGGCCGGCGGTTCGTCGAGATGATCGACCCGATCCGCTATCCCGGGGATGGCCTGAGCTCCGCCGCGGTCACCGAGATCCGCCGGATCAAGGCCCGGGTGGACGCCGAGCGGCTGCCCCGCGGCGCGGACCGCAGCACTCACACCAAGCTGGGCCACGGCGGGCTCGCCGACGTCGAGTGGACCGTGCAGCTGCTGCAGCTCCAGCACGCCGGGGACGTTCCCGAGCTGCGCACCACCTCGACGCTGGAGGGGCTGCGGGAGGCCGCCGAGGCCGGCCTGCTCAGCGCGGAGGACGCCGCGGAACTGGCCGCCGGCTGGTCGATGGCCACCCGGGCGCGCAACGCGGTGATGCTGGTCAAGGGCAAACCGGGCGACCAGCTGCCGCGGTCGGGCCGGGAGCTGGCCGCGGTGGCCAGCGCGCTGGGTTACCCGGCCGGCGGCGACCCCGGCGTCTTCCTCGACGAGTACCGGCGCACGACGCGGCGGGCCCGCGCCGTCGTCGAGCGGGTGTTCTACGGCTGGTGAGTGTGGGCGGGCCCGGTAACCCGCTCGCCTGCCGGGGTGCGCAGGGATGGTGTCGGCCGGCGCCGACGAGGTCGTCGTCGGGCCGGACGGGGTGCAGCCGGGCCTGCACGGCGTACTCGCGAACGTCGGCGGCCCGTTGCTGGCCCAGGCCTTCGCGCTGATCGCCCCGGGGCCGGCTCGACCCGCAGATCGGGTGGCCGGCCCTGGACCGAGATCACCGGGCGGCCGCGCCGCCGCCCTGCGCGTGGGAGACCAGCACCTGGTTGTCCGCGTCGGCCTCGGGGCGCGGGTCGGCGTCGATCCTGCGCCGGTTGCGCCTGCTACGCCGCTCCAGGTAGTTGGCCAGCGCCGACAGCAGCAGGCACATGGCGATGTAGATGACCCCGACGACGAGCGCGACCTGCAGGATCGGCCCGCCCAGCTGGCCCTGGCCGCCCAGGTAGCGCGCCTGGTAGAGCAGTTCCGGGTACAGGATGATGAAGCCGAGCGCGGTGTCCTTGAGGACGACGACGAGCTGGCTGACGATCGTCGGGAGCATGGCCCGCAGCGCCTGCGGCAGCAGGACGTTCGTCATGACCTGGGTCTTGCGCAGCCCCAGTGCGTAGGCGGCTTCGCTCTGGCCCTTGGGCAGCGACCGCACCCCGGCCCGGAACACCTCGGCCAGCACCGAGCCGTTGTAGAGCATCAGGCCGAGCACGAGGGCCCAGAAGGCCGAGATGTTGATCCCCAGCCCCCGGGACACGCCGAAGTACAGGATGAAGATCAGGATCAGCAGCGGGATCGCCCGGAAGAACTCCACGATCACCGTCGCCGGGCGGCTGATCCAGGTGTGGTCGGAGAGCCGGCCGGTGGCGAAGAGCGCGCCGAACAGCAGGGCGAGCACGGCCGCGACGGCGAAGGCGCGCAGCGTGTTGAGCAGGCCGTCGACCAGGAGAAGCTGGACGTTCTTGTAGAGGATCCATTCCCAGACCCGGCCGTCGAACTGGCCGGTCACGATGAATCGATAGAGCACGTACCCGAGCAGCCCGGCCAGCGCGACGGTGCCGACCACGCCGAACGTCAGGTTGCGCGCCCGCGCCTTCGGGCCCGGGATGTCGTACAGGACGGCGCTCATCGGGCCACGCTCCAGCGTCGCTCGAGGCTGCGTTGCAGCAGGGTCAACGGGATCACCAGGATGAGGAAGCCCGCCGCGACCCAGAGCAGCCCGGCGAAGACGTTGTAGCCGTTCTCGGAGAGGTTCTGGTAGATGCCGCCGGCCTCGAAGACCGAGAAGCCCGCGGCGATCGCCGTGTTCTTGAGCAGCGCGATCTCCACGCTGCTCAGCGGCGGCACGACGGACCGGACGGCCTGCGGCAGCACGATGCTCGACAGCGTCTGGCTGAACGTGAAGCCCAGCGCGCGCGATGCCTCGGCCTGACCCACCGGAACCGTGTTGATTCCGGACCGGACGACCTCGCAGACGAACGCCGAGGTGTAGACGATCAGCGCGGTGCAGGCTCGGGCGAAGAACGACAGCTCGACGATGTCCAGCCGCGGGTAGGCGAAGGCGAAGAAGAAGAAGACCAGCGTCAGCGGGGTGTTGCGGACGATGTTGACGTAGCCGGTACCGAACGCGCGCAGCACCGGCACCGGGCCCACCCGCATCCCGGCGAGCAGCAGGCCGCCGATGAGCGAGCCGACCGCGGAGACCAGGAACAACCTGATCGTGCCGAGGAATGCCTCGCCGTAGAGCCCGAGGTTGTCGAGCAGGACGTTCACCGCTGTCGGCTCCTTCCGGATGCGGCGACGGGGTGGGCCGTCGTGCGGCCCACCCCGTCAGTCGGGCGTGCTCAGTAGCGCTGCAGCGCCGGCGGGCTGGCCGGCGAGCCCGACTTGCCCAGCGTCTCGTCGTAGATCTTCTGCCAGGTGCCGTCGGTGTAGGACGCCTGCAGGATGTCGTTGATCTTGCCGCGGAGCGCGGCGTCGTCCTTGTTCAGGCCGATCCCGTAGGGCTCCTGGGAGAAGGGCTGGCCCACGAGCTTGAGCTTGTCGGGCTGCTGGGCGGCGTAGCCCTTGAGGATCGCGTCGTCGGTGGTGACGGCGTCGACCTGCTTGCTCAGCAGCTGGTCGACGCACTGGCTGTACGTCTGGAACTCGACGATGTTCCCCGGCTCGGTCAGGCCCTCGCTGCGCACCCGCTGAATCGGCGTCGAGCCGGTGACCGAGCAGACCTTCTTGCCCTTCAGGGTGTCCTTGCCGGTGATCGCGGTCTCGTCACTGCGCACCAGCAGGCCCTGCCCGGCGACGAAGTACGGGCCGGCGAACGAGACCTGCTGCTTGCGGTTGTCGTTGATCGTGTACGTGCCGACGTAGTAGTCGACCTCGCCGCGGGCGATCGTGGTCTCCCGGGCCGCGGAGGGCACCGTCTTGTAGTCGATCTTGTCGGCGCCGAAGCCGAGCTGCGCGGCGACGAGCCGGGCGATCTCGACGTCGAAGCCGGAGTACTGGCCGGTGGTGGCGTCCTTGAAGCCCAGGCCCGGCTGGTCGTCCTTCACCCCGATGACGACCCGGCCGCGCTGCTTCATCCTGTCGAACGTGGCGGAGCCCGGTACCTGCACGTCGGCGGCGACCGGCTGGGCCGCCACCGGGTCCGTGCTGCCCGGGCTGCCCTCCTTGCCGCATGCGGTCAGCGCCAGGGCGCCGACCAGCAGGCCGGCCGCCAGGGTGCGCAGCTTCATGAGCTCTCCGTCTCTTTGTGGGCCGTCTCGGGCGATCAGTGGGTGAGGATCTTGCCGAGGAAGTCCTTGGCGCGATCCGAGTTCGGGTTGGAGAAGAACGCGTCCGGCGTGGCGTCCTCGACGATCTCGCCGTCGGACATGAAGATCACCCGGTGCGCGGCGCGGCGGGCGAAGCCCATCTCGTGGGTGACCACGAGCATCGTCATGCCCTCTCTCGCCAGCCCGGTCATGACGTCGAGGACCTCGTTGACCATCTCGGGGTCCAGCGCCGAGGTGGGCTCGTCGAACAGCATCACCTTGGGGCGCATGGCGAGCGCGCGGGCGATCGCGGCGCGCTGCTGCTGGCCGCCGGAGAGCTGCGCGGGATACTTGTCGCGCTGGTTCGCGATGCCGACCCGGTCGAGCAGTTCCAGGGCCCGCTTCTCCGCGTCGGCCTTGCCGGTCCTGCGCACCTTGATCGGTGCGAGGGTGACGTTCTCCAGGATCGTCTTGTGTGCGAACAGGTTGAAGCTCTGGAACACCATGCCGACGTCGGCGCGCAACCGGGCCAGATCTTTGCCCTCGGCGGGCAACGCCCTGCCGTCGACCTCGATCACGCCGTTGTCGACCGGCTCGAGGCGGTTGATCGTCCGGCACAGCGTCGACTTGCCCGAACCGGATGGCCCGAGCACGACGACGACCTGGCCGCGATCGACCTCCAGGTTGATGCCGCGCAGCACGTGCAGGTCGCCGAAGTGCTTGTCGACCCCCGCCATCCGGATCATGGGCGTGCCGCTGCCGCCACCGTCACTGATCATGGGAACCTCCGGGCATGGCGGGACGCTAGGGCGAATCGGACACAACAGTCCAGCATCTTGAGCAAGCCATAGGGTTTCTTTGCGATAACGCTCGTGATCTGTAGGAAGGTGGACGGTGCACATCCTCCTGGTCGAGGACGACGACCGGATCGCGGCGGCGTTGCGCCCTGCGCTGCACCGGTATGGCATGACCACCACCCGGCTGGCCTGCGGCCGCGGCGTGGTCGACCATCTCGCCGGCGCCGACGTCGTGCTGCTGGATCTCGGGCTGCCCGACGTCGACGGCGTGGACGTGTGCCGCGCGATCCGCGCGGTCAGCGAGGTGCCGATCATCGTCGTGTCGGCGCGCGGCGAGGTCGACGACCGCATCCTCGGCCTGCACTCCGGAGCGGACGACTATCTGGTCAAGCCCTACGACATCGGCGAGCTGGTGGCCCGCGTGCACGCGGTGTACCGGCGCCGCGGCCCGCTGGGTGCCGGTGGCCCCGGCTCCCCGGCCGAAGTGGTCCACATCGACGACCTCACCGTCGACGTGGACCGGCACACGGTCACCGTGGCGGGTCGCGAGGTCACCCTGACCCGCAAGGAGTTCCAGGTGCTCGCGCTGCTGGCCGGCGCGAACGGTGCGGTCTGCACCCGCAGCCGGATCGTGCCCGAGGTCTGGGGTCGCAGCTGGCCCGGCGCCAACCGGACCCTCGACGTGCACGTGGCCACCCTGCGCACCAAGCTCGGTCGCCCGGAGCTGGTGCAGACCGTGCGCGGCGTGGGTTACCGGCTCGGGGCGCCGGGCGGGGTCGGGTAGAGCGGTGCGCGCCCGGCTGCTGGTCATCGTGCTGTTCCTGGTCGGCTTGCTCGCGGCAGGGCTGGGCGTGCCGCTCGCGGTCGCCGATGCCCGAAGCGCGCAGCAGGAGCTGTTCACCGACCGGCTCACCGACACGATCTTCTTCGCCTCCATCGCCCAGCGGCCGATCACCGAGGCCAGCCCGACCGGACTGGCCGGTGAGCTGGCCCGCTACGACGAGGTCTACGGCGTCGCGGTCACCGTGCTCGGCCGCCACGGTGAGTTGATCGCGGCGTCGCGCCCGACGCCGCCGGTGCTCGACGCCGACGGTCAGGAGCGGGTCCGGCTCGCGCTGGCCAACCGCCGCTCCGAGCCCTACCCGCTGGTGATGCCCTGGGACCCCCGGCCCGTGGTGCTCGCCGAGCCGGTTCTGGTCGACGGGGAGGTGCGCGGCGCGGCGGTGACGGTGTCGCCGACCGATGCGCTGCGGGCCGAGGAACTGCGGGTGTGGACCACGGTCGCGGGGGCGGCGCTGCTCGCCCTCGCGCTCGGGGTCGTGCTCGCGCTGCCGGTGGTCCGGTGGATCCTGCGGCCGGTACGCCGGCTCGACGAGGGGACCGGGCGAGTGGCCGGTGCGGTGCTGGCCGGGGGCGTGGCCGAGCCGGTGTCGGACGGCAGCGGGCCACCCGAGCTGCGCCGGCTGTCGGCGTCGTTCGACCGGATGGCCGACACCGTCACCCAGGCGCTCTCCGCGCAGCGCGCCTTCGTCGCCGACGCCAGCCATCAGCTGCGCAACCCGCTCACCGCGCTGCGCCTGCGCCTGTCCAACCTGGACGGGCACGTGGACGGCGCCGCGGCCGAGCACCACGTGGCCGCCCTGGAGGAGGCCGAGCGGCTCTCCGACGTCCTCGACGGGCTGCTCGCGCTGGCCCGGGCGGAGCGGGTGACGGCGACCGAGATCGTCGACGTCGACACCGCGATGGACGACCGGCTGGATGCCTGGCGCCCGCTGGCCGAGCACACCGGGCTGCGGCTGCTCCGCGGTGGCTCCCGCAGGCTGCAGGCACGGGCCCCGGCCGGCGGGATCGAGACCCTGCTGGACGCGGTGCTGGACAACGCGATCAAGTTCACCCCGTCGGGAGGCTCGATCACGGTCGCCGCACTGGCCACGGCGGAATGGGTCGAGCTGTCGGTGCGCGACACCGGGCCGGGGATGGCACCTGAGGAGCTGGAGCGGGCCACCGACCGGTTCTGGCGCGCGCCGGACCAGAGCAACGTCGAGGGCTCCGGGCTCGGGTTGGCCATCGCGGCGCGCACCGCCGAGCTGGCCGGTGGGGAGCTGCGGCTGGAGCTGCCGACCGGCGGCGGGCTGCGGGTGATCGCCCGGCTGCCCAGGCCGGCCCTGCCGGAGCCCGACGGGGGTCCTGACCGCTCACCCAGATCTCACAGGGCCTTCGTCGACCGGTAGAAGCGCTCCGCCCCGGGGTGCAGGGGTATCGGCTGGGTGCCGATGGCCGCCCGCGAGTCGATGGTCAGGGCTGCCGCGCTGGCCGCGGCCAGCCGCGGCTGCTCGGCGAACAGGGCGGCGACCAGCGCATCGGCGAGGTCGTCGGACATCGCTGCGCGGACCAGCAGGAAGTTCCGCACGAGCAGCGTGCTGATCGGGTTCGGGATGCCGTAGCTCGCCGCCGGCACGGTGCCCGAGGAGTACACCGGGAACTCCGCGCGCATCGGCTTGAGCACGTCGGAGAGATCGAGCAGCCGGATCGGCATCGTCGCGGCGAGCTCGCTGACCCCGGCCGTCGGCAGCCCCCCGGACCAGAAGAACGCGTCGATCGTGCCCGCCTGCATCGCGGCCACCGACTCGTTGATGCCGAGCTGGGCCGGCTGCAGATCGCGGCCGGTGACGAGCCCGGCCACCGTGAGCAGCCGCTGCGCGATGACGGTGACCCCCGAGTTGGGCGCGCCCACCGACACCCGCGCGCCGCGCAGGTCGGCCAGTCGCTGGAAGCGTGAACTGCCGCGGACGACCACGTGCACCACGTCGTCGTAGATCCGGGCCAGCGCCCGCGGCGAGCGCGGGTCGCCCTGCGGGGTCGCTTCGAGCAGGTCGGCGCCGGTGTCGACCTGGCTGAACACCACGTCGGCCTGTCCCGATGAGAGCAGCGTCAGGTTCTGCACCGAACCGGCCGTCGCCAGCACCGCCGGGCGGGCGGCGAGACCGAGGTGTTGCTGCCAGGCGTCGGCGAGGGCGCCGCCGAGGGCGTAGTAAACGCCCTGGGTGCCGCCGGTCGCGATGGTGAGACGCAGGTCCGTGAAGGGCGATGAGCACCCGGCCAACGGCCCCGTCAGCCCGGCGGCCAGCCCCGCCACCCCCAACGCCCGCAACGCCTGGCGCCTGTTCAGCGTCGCTCGGTCCGGCGCCCCCATGCGCGCATCCTCCCGCGCGCCCTGCGCGCGGTCGAGTGGCCTACCCTCGGGTCGTGACCCGCAGCTACGCCATCCGCACCTATGGGTGCCAGATGAACGTGCACGATTCCGAGCGGATGGCCGGGTTGCTGGAGTCCGCCGGATACCGGAAGGCGGCCGACGACGACGCCGCCGACGTGATCGTCTTCAACACCTGTGCGGTGCGGGAGAACGCCGACAACAAGCTCTACGGCAACCTCGGCCGGCTGCGCCCGGCGAAGGCAGCGCGCCCCGGGATGCAGATCGCCGTCGGCGGCTGTCTCGCGCAGAAGGACCGCGAGACGATCATCAAGAAGGCCCCCTGGGTCGACGTGGTGTTCGGTACCCACAACGTGCACGCCCTGCCCACGCTGCTGGAGCGGGCCCGGCACAACCAGGCCGCCGAGGTGGAGATCCTCGAGTCGCTCGAGGTGTTCCCCTCCACGCTGCCGGCGCGACGCGAGTCCGCCTACGCCGGCTGGGTGTCGATCTCGGTGGGCTGCAACAACACCTGCACGTTCTGCATCGTCCCGTCGCTGCGCGGCAAGGAGAAGGACCGCAGGCCGGGCGACGTCCTCGCCGAGGTCTGCGCGCTGGCCGCCGACGGGGTGCTCGAGGTGACCCTGCTCGGCCAGAACGTCAACTCCTACGGCGCCGAGTTCGGCGACCGCGGGGCGTTCGCGAAGCTGCTGCGGGCCTGCGGTGAGGTCGAGGGCCTCGAGCGGCTCCGGTTCACCTCGCCGCACCCGCGCGACTTCACCTCCGACGTCATCGCCGCGATGGCCGAGACGCCGGTGGTCTGCCCGCAGCTGCACATGCCGCTGCAGTCCGGCTCCGACGCCGTGCTGAGGGCGATGCGCCGGTCCTACCGGTCGGCCCGCTTCCTGGCGATCCTCGAGGAGGTTCGCGCGTCCATCCCGGACGCCGCGATCAGCACCGACATCATCGTCGGGTTCCCCGGAGAGACCGAGGAGGACTTCCGGGCCACCCTCGACGTGGTCCGCGAGGCCCGCTTCGCGCAGGCATTCACCTTCCAGTACTCGCCCCGGCCCGGCACGCCCGCCGCGGCGCTGCCCGACCAGGTGCCCAAGGCCGTCGTGCAGGAGCGCTACGACCGGCTCATCGAGCTGCAGGAACAGATCTCCTGGGAGCAGAACCGGGCGCTCGTCGGCCGCGAGGTCGAGGTGCTGGTCTCGACCGGTGAGGGACGCAAGGACACCGCCACCCGGCGGATGAGCGGGCGCGCCCGGGACGGCAGACTGGTGCACTTCGCCCCGGGGGACGCCGCCGTCCGGCCCGGCGACCTGGTGGTCGTGACGGTCGGCTACGGCGCACCGCATCACCTCGTCGCCGACGGCGGGCTGATCGCGCACCGGCGTACCCGGGCCGGCGACGCGTACGAGGCGGGGACCCGTCCGGACGGTGCGCCCACCGGCCTCGGCCTGCCGGGCTTCGGGGCACCCGCGCCGGTCACAGCCGACGCGGGATGTTCGGCGGCCGCCACCCCGGTCGCCACGGGAGGTACACGATGAGCGAGTCCCCGGTTCCCGAGGAGCTGACCCAACTGGATGCGGAGCTCCGCGGCGTGACGCGCCGCGTCGAGCGACGGATCGACCCCGGCCCGACGGCGGTGATCGTCTCGATCGCGATGCTGGTCGTCATCGGCGCGCTGCTCCTGCCCTGGAGCGGATCCACGCGCGGCTGGGAGATCCTCGCGGGCGAGGCGAGCTTCGGGGTGCTGCCGCGGCTGTTCACCTTCACCGCGCTGGGCATCGGCGTGTTCGGCTCGGCCCTCGCACTCGCCACCCGGCGCTGGGGGCTGGCCTGGGTGTGCGCCGTCGGCTGCGGCATCTCGGTGGTCAACGGCGTGTGGGCGATCTGGTCCCGGCAGATCGGGGTGCCCCAAGGTGGGTCCGGTGCCGCCCCGGGGCTGATCCTGACCGTGCTGGCGGTGCTCCTGCTGTCGGTGTCCTGGGTGCGGATCGCGCTGCGGCGCTGAGCGCAGCGCCCGACCCCGGAGCGGGGTCGGGCGCGCCGGCCGGTTACCGCCCCTGAACCGCCTGCTCGGCGGTCCTCAGCCACTCCCGCCACTGGTCGGCCTGGCGCTGGGCCTCCTCGGCGCGGCGGGTGTCGCCGGCCGCGCGCGCCTTCTCGGCCTGCGCCTCGAACTGGGCCACCCGGTCGCGGAACTGGGCCACCCGGGCCTCGGCCTCGGGGTCGGTGCGCCGCCACTGCCGGTCGGCGGCCTCGCGGACCTTGTCCTCGACCGCGCGGAGCCGGGCCTCGAGCGGGCGGATGTCCTCGCGCGGGACCTTGCCGATCTCCTCCCAGCGCTCCTGGATGGTGCGCAGCGCGGCGCGGGCGCTGTCCGGGTCGCTCAGGTCGATCTTCTCGGCCTCGGCCAGCAGCGCCTTCTTGGACTCGGCGTTGGCCACGAACTCGGCGTCGCGCTCGTTGAAGGTCTCCGTGCGGCGGGCGAAGAACGCGTCCTGCGCGGCACGGAACCGCTGCCACAGGGCGTCGTCGGCGTCCTTCTGGGCCCGCCCGGCGGCCTTCCATTCCGTCATCAGGTCGCGGTAGCGCGCCGCAGTGGGCCCCCAGTCGGTGGAGTCGGCGAGGGCCTCGGCCTCGGCGGCGAGCTCCTCCTTGCGGGCCTTCGCAGCGGCCCGTTGCCGGTCGAGATCCGCGAAGTGGGAGCCGCGGCGCCGGTTGAACGCCTCGCGGGCTTTGGAGAACCGCTTCCACAGCGCCTCGTCGGTCTTGCGGTCGATCCCGCGGATCGTCCGCCACTCCTCGAGGATGGCCTTCAACCGGTCGCCGGCCTGCTTCCACTGGGTGGCCTCGGCGGCCATCTGCTCGGCCTCGGCGGCGAGTTCCTCCTTGCGGGCCACCGCGGCGGCGCGCTGGGCATCGCGTGCCGAGCGGGCCGCGCCGACCGACTGCTCGGCCTGGGCGACCAGCCCGTCGAGCCGGGCGCGCAGGCCGGCCACGTCGCCGATCACGGCGGCCTCGGGGAGCCCGTCGCGCAGCGTCTTCGCGCTGCTCAGCGCATGCTTCGGATCACCGCCGCCGACAGCGAGCCGGGCGGTCAGCAGCTCGACCTCGGTGAGCAGGTCGTCGAAGCGGCGGGCGAAGTGCGCGAGGCCCTCCTCCGGCGCCCCGGCCTGCCAGGAACCGACGATCCGCTCGCCCTCGGCGGTGATCAGATAGATGGTGCCCTCGGCGTCGACCCGGCCCCATCGGGCGGGATCGGTGCTCGCCGCGGCGACCGGGGACGGCGCAGCCGGAGCGGGGGCGGTGGGCGTCGCGGCCGGAGTGACCGGAGCGGCGGGCGCCGGGCGCGGCGCGGCGCCGGCGGGCGGGCCCGGCACCGGCGGGTGGGCCGTCGGCGGGCCGGGCACCGGCTGGTGCGGGGCCGGCGCCGGCGGGGTGGGGGACCCGGCGGGTGTGGGAGCGTCCGCTGCGGCCGACGGTGCCTCCGACGATGCCGTGTCCGCCTCTGCACCCTGCGGGTCGTCACCGGTGTGCGGGTGTCCGCCCTGGCCCGGGATCTCCGGTCGGCAGACGACGTCCGATGCGGGTCCTCGCCCGTCCGTCGTCCCGCTCGTCCTCTGCTCCTCCGACACCGTGGTCCTCCCTCGTCCGGCCCACCGTGGCGCGGTGGGCGCTCCGCCGTCCGGCGGAGCCGTGCACATGCCCCTGCCGATCATCCATGACCGAGGGCTTGACGGATTCAAACAGCTCGGGGACCGGACGGGAACCGCCCGGGTCCAGGTGGCGCAGCCAGTGGGCGATCCTGATCGGCGAGTCGCGCAGGTGTGGCCGGTACCGGGCGCCCGCCCGGGCGTTCTCGCATCATCCGGACCGGTGACCGTCCCGCGTCTCCCGTCGCTACCCTTCGACATCGTGCTCTCCGCGGTCGTCGTGCTGCCCCAGCCGCCGTTGCTGGTCCCCGAGCTGGCGACGGGTGCCGCGGCGGAGACGACCGGCCTGCGCGACGCCTGCCGGTCCGCCGTGGTCCGGCTGGCCGCCGCAGCACCGCGCTGGATCGCGGTCGGTGCGGACCCGGGCGGGCGTCGGACGGTCGGGCCCGAGTCCGCCGGGACGTTCGCCGGGTTCGGCGTCGACGTCCGGGTCGCCCTGGACACCACCCCCGGTGCGGTGACGGCTGTTCCCGACCCCGAGTTCCCGCTGCCGCTGCTCATCGCCGGCTGGGCGGCCGCCGGCACCGGAGCCGCGCTGCGCATCCGCGGCGAGCTGGTGGCGCCGGACGCCGCGCCCTCCGACTGCGCCGAGCTGGGCGCGACGCTGGCCGCCGAGTGCGCCGCGACCGACGGCCCGGTCGGGCTGCTCATCGTCGGCGACGGCGCGGCGACGCACACCGAGAAGGCCCCCGGGCACCTCGACGTGCGCGCCGGCCGGTTCGACGAGGAGGTCGCCGCCGCGCTCGCCGCCGCCGACGCGACCGCCCTCGCCGCCCTCGACCCGGTGCTCGCCGAGCAGCTGTGGGCGGTGGGCCGCGCGCCGTGGCAGGTGCTGGCGGGTGCCGTGACCGGCACCGGCACCGGCACCGGCGGCGCGCGGTGGCGCGGCGAGCTGCTGCACTCGTCGGCGCCCTTCGGGGTGGCCTACCACGTCGCCGTGTGGACCCCGCTCCCGTGACCGCGCCGCCGCTGGTCGCCGTCGTCGGCCCCACCGCGACCGGCAAGTCCGACCTGGGCCTGGCCCTGGCCGCCGAGCTCGGCGGCGAGGTCGTCAACGCCGACGCGATGCAGCTCTACCGCGACATGGACATCGGCACCGCCAAGCTCGGCGTCGCCGAGCGCGCGGGCATCCCGCACCACCTGCTCGACGTCCTGGACGTCACCGAGTCCGCGTCGGTCGCGGCCTATCAGCGGGCGGCCCGGCGGATCGTCGAGGACCTCCGGGCGGCCGGGACGACCCCGGTGCTGGTCGGCGGGTCGGGGCTGTACGTGCAGGCGGTGCTCGACGAGCTGGAGTTCCCCGGTACCGACCCCGTGCTGCGCGCCGAGCTGGAGACCGAGCTCGCCGAGCTCGGGCCGGCGGCGATGCACCAGCGGCTGGCCGCGGTCGACCCGGCCGCCGCCGAGATCGTGCTGCCGGGCAACGGGCGGCGGATCGTGCGCGCGCTGGAGGTCATCGCGCTGACCGGCCGCCCGTTCCCGGCCCGGCTTCCCACGCACGGCGCGCCGCGCTACGACGCGGTGATGATCGGGGTGGACCGGCCGGTCGCCGAGCTCGACGACCGGGTCGCGGTCCGGGTGCAGCGGATGTTCGCCGCGGGCCTGGTCGAGGAGACCCGGACGCTCGCCGGCCGCGGTCTGCGGGAGGGCCGGACCGCGTCGCGGGCACTGGGCTATCAGCAGGTTCTCGCCCAGCTCGACGGCGACGGGGACTTCGGCGGGGCCGCCGAGGAGACCGTCCGGGCGACCCGGCGGTTCGTCCGCAGGCAGCGGTCCTGGTTCCGCCGGGACCGCCGGATCCGGTGGCTCGATGCCGCCCGACCGGGTCTCGTCGACCGCGCGCTGGACGTGTTGCGCGAGGTCGTGCCCACCCGCCCGTAGTCTCGGGGCATGGGAAGCACGGTGCGGTTCGCCAAGGGGCACGGGACCGAGAACGACTTCGTTGTGCTGCCCGACCCCGACGGAGTGCTGGACCTGTCCGCCACCCGGGTCGCCGCGCTGTGCGACCGACGGCGCGGCCTGGGGGCCGACGGCGTGCTGCGGGTGGTCCGGTGGGCCGCGCTGGGCGGTGACGACACCGTGCCCGCGGCGGAGCCCGGCGTCGAGTGGTTCATGGACTACCGCAACGCCGACGGCAGCATCGCCGAGATGTGCGGCAACGGGGTCCGGGTCTTCGCCCGCTACCTCGCGTACGCCGGCTGGCTGCCCGACGGCCCGGACACCGAGCTGCGGCTGGGCACCCGCGGCGGGATCCGCACGGTGTGGTTCGAGGGTGGCGACGCCACCGACGGCGAGGTCTCGGTCGACATGGGCCCGGCGCTCATCGGTGACGCCAGCACGGCCGCGGTCGCCGGGCGCGCGTTCCCGGGCATCGCGGTGGATGTCGGCAACCCGCACCTGGCCTGCGTGACCGATGTGGAGCTGGAGAGCCTCCAGCTGGAGGTGCCGCCGGGCTACGACCCGGCGCTGTTCCCGCACGGGGTCAACGTCGAGTTCGTCAGCCCGCTGACCGGCGGGAGCGGCGAGGTCGCCATGCGGGTGCACGAGCGCGGGGTGGGGGAGACCCGTTCCTGCGGCACCGGGACCGTCGCCGCGGTCGTCGCCGTGCTGCGCCACGCCGGTGCCGGCTCCGGCACCGTCGCGGTGCGCACCCCGGGCGGGCGGCTGCGGGTCACCGTCGACGACGGCAGCACCACGCTGCACGGCCCGGCGGTGCTGGTCGGCCACGGGGAGCTCGAGGGCTCGTGGTGGGACGCCCAGGTCTGAGGGGCAGGGTCGCCGGCGCGGCCCGGTTACCCGACCGGCCGGGTGGCCGGGACGAAACAAAGCGGACGTCGGAAGCGTTGACGTGGGAGCATGAACCTCACGATGACTGAATCCCCACTGGACACGACCGCACGCGGCGGCCTGGCCGGCACGGCCACACCGCCCTCGACGGGCGACATGGAGCTCGAGGAGCGAACCTCCCTGCGGCGGGTAGCGGGGCTCTCCACCGAACTCACCGACATCACCGAGGTCGAGTACCGCCAGCTGCGGCTCGAGCGCGTCGTGCTCGTCGGCGTCTGGACCGAGGGCACCTCCGAGCAGGCCAACGCGTCGCTCGTCGAACTCGCCCGGCTGGCCGAGACCGCCGGCTCCCAGGTGCTCGACGGCCTCGTGCAACGGCGCAGCCGCCCCGACCCGGCGACCTTCATCGGGACCGGCAAGGTCGAGGAGCTGCGCGCGGCGGTACAGGCCGCAGGCGCCGACACCGTGATCGCCGACGGCGAGCTCTCGCCCGGCCAGCTGCGTCAGCTGGAGGAGAAGCTCAAGGTCAAGGTGATCGACCGGACCGCGCTGATCCTCGACATCTTCGCCCAGCACGCCCGCTCACGGGACGGCAAGGCGCAGGTCGAACTGGCACAGCTCTCCTACCTGCTGCCCCGCCTGCGCGGCTGGGGTGAGGCACTGTCCCGGCAGGTCGGCGGCCGGGCCGCCGGCGGCGTCGGCATCGGTGGCCGTGGCCCGGGTGAGACCAAGATCGAGCTCGACCGGCGGCGGATCCGCCACCGCATGTCCAAGCTGCGCCGCGAGATCGCCGCGATGAGCACGGTCCGCGAGACCCAGCGCGGCAACCGGCGGCGCAACGAGGTGCCGAGCGTGGCCATCGTCGGCTACACCAACGCCGGCAAGTCGAGCCTGCTCAACGCCTTGACCGACGCCGGGGTGCTGGTCGAGGACGCCCTGTTCGCGACGCTGGACCCGACGACCCGCAGGGCCGCGACGCCGGACGGGCGTGCGTACACGCTGACCGACACCGTCGGTTTCGTGCGCCACCTTCCCCACCAGCTCGTCGAGGCGTTCCGCTCGACGCTGGAGGAGACCGCGCAGGCCGACCTGTTGCTGCACGTCGTCGACGCGTCCGACCCGCTGCCCGAGGACCAGATCAAGGCGGTCCGCCAGGTGCTGATCGAGATCGGTGAGCAGCGGCACGGGCGGATGCCGCAGGAACTGCTGGTGGTCAACAAGACCGATGCCGCCGGCGACCTGCAGCTGGCCCGGCTGCGCCACCTGCTGCCGGACGCGGTGTTCGTCTCCGCGCGCCGCGGCGACGGGGTGGCGAGGCTGCGCCGGCGGATCGCCGACCTGCTGCCGCGCCCGGAGGTCGACGTCGAGCTGCTGCTGCCCTACACCGAGGGTTCGCTGGCGGCCCGGGTGCACGCCGAGGGCGAGGTGCTCGCCGAGGAGCACACGGCCGAGGGCACCCGGCTGCACGCCCGGGTCGGCGCCGAACTGGCGACGGCGGTGCTGCCGTTCGCGCTGGCCGGCTCGACCGGCAGCGCTGCCGGCGACGGCGCGGGCCGCTGAGCATTCCGGCGCTGGCCGGTCTGCTCGCCGCGGCGCTGACCGCCGGACCGGTGACGGCCGGCGCGCCCGCGCCGCAGACCCGCTGCACCGTCGAGGACCCCCGGCTGTCCGAGCTGTCCGGGATGGTCGTCGACGAACGCGGGCTGTGGGCGACGGACGACGGCGGGCGCCGCGTCGAACTGCACCGGCTCGACACCACCGGCCCGATCTGCCGCGTGCTCGAGACCCGCACGGCCGCGATCGATCCGTTCGACGCCGAGGACCTCGCCCGCGGTCCCGACGGCACGCTGTGGGTCGCCGACACCGGTGACAACGAGCGCCGCCGGGACACCGTCGCGCTCGTCGCGCTGCCTGCGGGCGGTGCCGGCGGCGCCCGGTTGCACCGGCTGACCTACCCGGACGGCCCGCACGACGCCGAGGCGCTGCTCGTCGGTGCCGACGGCGTCCCGCTGCTCATCACCAAGGAGGTGGGCCGGGCCGGGATCTACCGGCCGGCCGGCCCGCCGGCCGAACCCGGCCCGACCCCGCTCGCGCTCGTCGGCGAGGTGGCGCTGCCGGCGTCCGACACGGCCGGCGGCCCGCTCGGGGGGCTCGGGTCGCGGCAGGTCACCGGCGCGGCGCTCAGCGCCGACGGCCGGGTCGCAGCGCTGCGCAGCTACACCGACGCCTGGCTCTACCCGGTCACCGACGGCGACCTGGTCGCTGCGCTGGCGGGCACCCCGGCCCGCGTCCCGCTGCCCGGCGAACCCCAGGGCGAGGCCCTTGCGTTCGAGCCCGACGGCACCTTGCTGTCGGGCTCGGAGCTACGCGTCGTACCCGGCGAGATCCGGGCGGTACCGGGCGCCGCCGGTCTCGCCGCCACGAGCGGCCGCGGGCCGGCGCCCGCGGACCCGCCGGTGGTGGGCGCCGACGAGAGCGCGCCGGCGTGGTTGCCGGCCGCCGTGGGGGCGGTCGCCGCGGCCGGCGTACTCGTGCTGCTGGCCGTGGTGATGGCCGTGCACGGGGCCCGGCGGCGCCGGCGCTGAGCGGCTCGCCGACCCCCGGTCCCAGGCGGCTCCGGGGACGGCTCAGGGGCCGCTCAGAGGCGGCGCAGCACCGCCACCACCCGGCCGAGCACGGAGGCCTCGTCGCCGGGAATCGGGTCGTAGGCCGGGTTGGCCGGCATCAGCCACACGTGCCCGTCGCGGCGCTTGAACGTCTTCACCGTGGCCTCGCCGTCGATCATCGCGGCGACGATCTCGCCGTTCTCCGCGACCGGCTGCTGGCGCACCACGACCCAGTCGCCGTCCCGGATCGCCGCGTCGACCATCGAGTCGCCGCGCACGTTCAGCAGGAACAGCGTGCCCTCACCGACGATCTCACGCGGCAGCGGGAAGACGCTCTCCACGGCCTGCTCGGCCAGGATCGGCCCACCGGCCGCGATGTTGCCCAGCAGCGGGACGAACGCCGGCGACGGGCGATCCGAGCCCGTCGCCCCGGACTCGGCGTCGGCCACCTCGACGGCGATCCGACCCGGCACCGCGTCCTGCTCCTGGGCCGCGGGGCCCTCGTCGGGGCCGCGGACGTCGACCGCGCGGGTGCGGTTGGGGTCACGACGCAGATAGCCCTTGCGCTCCAGGGTGCGCAGCTGGTGATGCACCGACGAGGTGGAGGTGAGCCCGACCGCGTCACCGATCTCGCGCACGCTCGGCGGGTAGCCGAACCGCTCCACCCAGTCCCGGATCACCTCGAGCACCTTGCGCTGGCGCGGCGTCAATCCCACCGGATCGGCCGGGGGGTCCGGGAAGGCGCGCACCTGCCCGGGGCCCCGGCCGGCGTCCGCGCCGGTGCCGGATTCGTCCCGTGCCATCTGGTTCGCCTCCTCATCGCGTGTTCTCGCGGCCCCGTGGGCGCCGCGTCGTTGCACAAACGTTAGACCGGATCACCCGCTGCGCCAAACACATGTTCGAACGACACGCCCTCGGATTCTCGATTCCGACGGCTCCAGCTGGTACACATCGCACAGACGTTCGATCGAACGTCTGTGCGAACCGGGGTCGGGCACGCGAGGGACGGAGAGGTCGCCATGGGGCTCAGCACGATCGACGGCAGGGTCGGGCCGCCCGGTGACGCGCGGGCGGGTGTGCCCGGCGTGCGCCGTGGGCGGCGCCGCGCGGCTCCGGGCCGGGGCCCGCGGCCGGTCCGGCCCGGTGTCGCGGCGGTGCCGGTGCGCCCGGTCACCGCGGCCCCGCTGCCCGCGCGGGCCCGGGTGCTGGCCCGGCCGGCGTCCGGCCGCCCGGGCCGGGTTGTCGCGGGCACCCCGTCGGCGCGGCGCTACCGGCTGCGGCGTGCGGTGGCCGGGGCGGTGCTGATGCTGGTCTCGGCGGGGGCCGTCGTCGGGTGGGGGCAGTTGGCCGGGCTGGCCGGCGACGCCGTCGCCCGCTCGACGGTCCCGTCGGGGACCCGGGAGGTCAGTGTGCGTGCCGGCGACACGGTCTGGGGGGTGGCCCGGCGGGCCGCTCCCGCGTCGGACACGTCCGCGGTGGTGGAGCGGATCGTCGTCGACAACGGGCTGTCCTCGACGTCATTGCGGGTCGGCCAGGTGCTGCGGGTGCCCGCCGGCTGACGGTCTGCCGTCCGAGTCGTCCGGCATCGTCGGACCCCGCTGCCGGACAGCGCACAGGTGTTCGGCCGGGCCCGGGCCCGCCGGGCCCGGGCCACCGGATGCGGCGACAAGGGGGCCGTCATGGATGTCGGGGCACCGGGGGGCGAGGGTCGCCGGGGCGGGCGCGGTGACGGCGCTGCGCGATCGGCCGGCCGGGTACCGGAGTGCGATCGGCCCGGATCGGCGGCGAACGGGCAGCCGTGCGGCGCGCCGTGTGCGCAGCGGAGCGTGCCGATTCGGTCTCCGGGACGCCGGCCGTGAGTGCGCGTTCGGGTGTACGTACAGTAGGCGGGTTGCCACGAGCGGGTCGCGCTCCGCGCGCAGGGCGCCGTGGTCGGGCCCGGGCTGCGATCGGGCCGTCGCGGATCCGCCGAGGCCTGGCCGCGGTGGCGTGGGCGCCGGGTGCAGCGCCGGTCGCGGTGGGGACCGGCGAGAGGCGACGGCGCGCCCGGGGAGACGGTGCAGGACCTGGCGCGCCGGGTCGCGCCCGAGCAGTGCGCGGTGGACGCCGATGCCGTCGTCGCCTGGATCGTGGTCGAGAGTGGTGCCCCTGCGCAGTGGCCGGACCCCGGACGGGTCGTCCGGGTACCGCTCGGCTGACGGCTCTCCGCCGGTGCCGACGCGGTGTGTGCCGGGTGCTGTACGGCGTGCTGTCTCGATTGGGCGACACATGTCACCGACCGGTGTGCAGAGCTTCGTAACCCCAACATGTTGTGGTTACACTCGTGTCGTTCGGCTACAGGTTGGGGTTCTCGGGGGAGGGGGACGCATCATGCGCTGCCCGTTCTGTCGTCATTCGGACTGCCGTGTGATCGACTCCCGCGAGGTGGAGGACGGTCAGGCCACGCGGCGTCGCCGCTCGTGCGCGGCGTGTGGCCGCCGGTTCACCACGGTCGAGGAAGCTGTGCTGGCGGTGCTCAAGCGCAGCGGGGTCACGGAGCAGTTCAGCCGCGAGAAGGTCGTGCGCGGCGTGCGGCGTGCCTGCCAGGGGCGCCCGGTCGACGAGGACGCGCTCCAGCAGCTCGCGCACCGCGTCGAAGAGGCGGTCCGGGCGGGCGGGGCCGCCGAGATCCCCAGCCACGAGGTCGGGCTGGCCATCCTGGGGCCGCTCCGGGAACTCGACGAAGTCGCCTATCTGCGCTTCGCCAGCGTCTATCGCTCGTTTTCCTCCATCGAGGACTTCGAGAAGGAGATCGCCGATCTGCGTCGGCCGGCTGCCGGGGAAGCAGTCGAACAGCGCAGTGGTTCCTCCACCGGTTGACGTACCCGACCGGAGTCCGCCGTCGACTCCCACCGGGGCCGAGGGCACCCACAGAGCATGTTCGGCAAGCAGAAGAGGGAGAGCATGACGGAGACCGTCGGGGCCACAGCCTCGGGACGCGGGGACAAGTCCGGCGCCAAGCAGGGGGACAAGCGCAAGCGGCCGGTCGGGCTGACCGTCGAGCGCCTCTACACCACTCCCGGCGTGCACCCCTACGACGAGGTCGACTGGCAGCGCCGTGACGTCGTCATGACCAACTGGCGCGACGGCACGGTGAACTTCGAGCAGCGCGGCGTCGAGTTCCCGGATTTCTGGTCGGTCAACGCGACCAACATCGTCACCAGCAAGTACTTCCGCGGCGCCGTCGGCTCGCCGCAGCGGGAGTCGAGCCTGCGCCAACTCATCGACCGAGTCGTGGGCGCCTATCACAAGGCCGGCGTGGACAACGGCTACTTCGCGACCGCCGAGGACGCCGAGATCTTCGCCCACGAGCTCACCTGGATGCTGCTGCACCAGGTGTTCAGCTTCAACTCGCCGGTCTGGTTCAACGTCGGGACCAGCTCGCCGCAGCAGGTCAGCGCGTGCTTCATCCTCGCCGTCGACGACACCATGGAGTCGATCCTCAACTGGTACCGCGAGGAGGGTCTGATCTTCAAGGGCGGTTCCGGCGCCGGGCTGAACCTGTCGCGCATCCGCTCCTCGAAGGAGCTGCTCTCCTCCGGCGGCACCGCCTCCGGCCCGGTCTCGTTCATGCGCGGCGCCGACGCCAGCGCGGGGACCATCAAGTCCGGTGGCGCGACACGCCGGGCCGCCAAGATGGTCGTCCTCGACGTCGACCACCCCGACATCGTGGAGTTCGTCGAGACCAAGGCCAAGGAGGAGGCCAAGGTCCGGGTGCTGCGCGACGCCGGGTTCGACATGGACCTCGGTGGTGCCGACATCACGTCGGTGCAGTACCAGAACGCGAACAACTCGGTCCGGGTCACCGACGAGTTCATGCGTGCGGTCGAGGAGGGCACCGAATTCGGGCTGCGCGCCCGGATGACCGGTGAGGTCATCGACACGATCGACGCGAAGACGCTGTTCCGCGGCATCGCGCAGGCCGCCTGGGAGTGCGCCGACCCCGGTATCCAGTACGACGACACGATCAACGACTGGCACACCTGCCCGGAGTCGGGCCGGATCACCGCGTCCAACCCGTGCTCGGAGTACATGCACCTGGACAACTCCAGCTGCAACCTCGCGTCGCTGAACCTGCTGAAGTTCCTGCGCGACGACGGCCGGTTCGACGCCGAGCGGTTCGCCAAGGCCGTCGAGATCGTCATCACCGCGATGGACATCTCGATCTGCTTCGCCGACTTCCCGACCGAGCCGATCGCCGACACCACCCGCAAGTTCCGCCAGCTGGGTATCGGCTACGCCAACCTCGGCGCGCTGCTGATGGCCACCGGGCACGCGTACGACTCCGAGGGCGGCCGCTCGCTGGCCGCAGCCATCACCTCGCTGATGACCGGCGCCGCGTACAAGCGCTCGGCCGAGCTGGCCGGCGTCGTCGGCACCTACGAGGGCTACGCCCGCAACGCCGAGGCCCACCAGCGCGTCATGCGCAAGCACGCCGCCGCCAACGACGCGGTCCGGACGCTGCCTGCCAGCATCCCGGTGCACAAGCTGGCCACCATCACCTGGAAGGACGCCCTCGCCATCGGCGAGCGCAACGGGTGGCGCAACGCGCAGGCCTCGGTGCTGGCCCCGACCGGCACGATCGGCCTGATGATGGACTGCGACACGACCGGTATCGAGCCGGACCTGGCGCTGGTCAAGTTCAAGAAGCTGGTCGGCGGCGGCTCGATGCAGATCGTCAACCAGACGGTGCCGCGGGCGCTGCAGGTCCTGGGCTACCAGCCCGAGCAGGCCGAGGCGATCATCGAGTACGTCGCCGAGCACGGGCACGTCATCGACGCCCCGGGCCTGCGCCCCGAGCACTACGAGGTGTTCGACTGTGCGATGGGCGAGCGGTCCATCGCCGCGATGGGCCACGTCCGGATGATGGCCGCGGTCCAGCCGTTCCTGTCCGGCGCGATCTCCAAGACGGTCAACATGCCGGAGGCGGCCACCGTCGCCGACGTCGAGAAGATCTACATGGAGGGCTGGCGCCTCGGGCTCAAGGCGCTGGCGATCTACCGCGACAACTGCAAGGTCGGCCAGCCGCTGTCGGCCGGCAAGGGCGCCAAGGAGACCGCGACCGCCGACGCGGCGCCGGTCGTCGAGGCCCGTCCGGTCCGCCGCCGGCTGCCGAAGAAGCGGCCGAGCGAGACGGTCTCGTTCACCGTCGGCGGCGCGGAGGGCTACCTGACCGCCGGGTCCTACCCCGACGACGGGCTGGGCGAGATCTTCGTCAAGCTCGGCAAGCAGGGCTCCACGCTGTCGGGCGTGATGGACGCGTTCTCGATGTCCATCTCGGTCGGCCTGCAGTACGGCATCCCGCTGGAGTTCTACGTCTCGAAGTTCTCCAACCTGCGCTTCGAGCCGGCCGGGATGACCGACGACCCGGACGTGCGGATCGCGACGAGCGTGCTGGACTACCTGTTCCGCCGGCTGGCGCTGGACTACCTGCCCTACGAGAAGCGGGCCCAGCTCGGCATCTTCTCCGCCGACGAGCGCACCGCCCAGGTGGCGGAGAGCTACGGCGATGTCGACCTCGAGGCCCTGCGGACCTCGGTGGACGCGGCGCCCGCGCAGTCGGAGACCCCGGCCGGGGTGACGCCGGCCCCGGTCGAGGTCGGCAGTTCCACCGAGCTGCTCGAGCTGCGGCTGGGCAAGGCCGCCGACGCCCCGCTGTGCATGACCTGCGGGACGAAGATGCGCCCGGCCGGGTCCTGCTACGTGTGCGAGGGCTGCGGCTCGACCAGCGGCTGCAGCTGAAAATAGGCGGTATTGCGCTAGCTGCAACAGGTCGCGTCGTCGGCCGACAACTCCACAGAAGGGGGCGCTACCCCCACGCGACGGCCGGCGGGTGTAACCCGCCGGTGACTCGGGCCGCCTATGACCCCTGCTGAGGATCTAGGCGGCCCGAGGTGGATCGGAGCTCAGAGAGGAGGAAATGTGGCGAAGACCAATCCGAAGCAGACCAGCGCGAAGGTCGCGAAGGCGGCATCGAAGGTCCTGCAGAGCAAGGCGTCGCCGGCGGCCAAGTCGGCTGCAGGAAGCGCTCTGGCGCAGACCCGCCCGAGCAAGAAGAAGAAGTAGGGCGATGAGGCCCGGGCCGAGGATGTTGGCACCATCCTCGGCCCGGGCCTCGGAACCCTAACGACGCCGCAGTGCATCCCGCGACGGGAAGTGGCCCATCACTACCCGATCGGTCAGGCCTGCGTGCGCCAAAGTCGGATCCGAAAACTCTGAGGCTGTGAGCCTCAGAGCGGTCGCGCGTAGGTCTGAGGTGGCGCGCGGAGAGGCAGCGTCATGAATAGCGATCACTACCGCAGGGAACTGCTCAGGAAGCAGGAGCAGCAGGCTGCAGCCGAGCGCAAGGCGGGGGATGCCCGCAAGAAGGAGGCCGACAAGCGCGCTGCCGCCGCGAAGGCCAGGGCGGCCGCAAGCGGCACGAAGAGCGAGATCACTCGCCGCTCGAAGCACCGCGATGCCGAACGCTACGAGAAGGCGGCGAACGACGCGGCCAAGGAGGCCGCCGCCACGCAGGGCAAGGTTGCCAGCCTCGCGAAGGACATCGCCACTTTGCAGGCTCGACTGTCGAAGGCCGAGCAGGACGAGGCTCGGAAGCAGCAAGCAGAGCATGCAGCGGCTCGGCGGCGAGCCGATCAGGACCACCGGCAGCTCATGGCGAGGCTTGCTCGGACCGAAGCTGACGTGAGTGAGCTGCGGGAGATGCGGCCGCCGAAGGCGGAGCGTCTGAGGATCCTGATGCTCGCAGCCTCGTCGGAGGGGGACCTCCGGGTTGGCCGTGAACAGACACGGATTCGTCGTGCGACCGAGAGCGCTCTGCACCGCGATCTCATCGAGTTCGAGGTGAAGTCCTCTGCGACTACCGATGACCTGCTCGACGGTTTGGTCAGGTTCCGTCCGCACGTCGTCCACTTCTCAGGGCACAGCAGCAAGGACTTGCTGGTGTTCGAGAACGACGTCGACCAGCCCCACGCGGGTGTCGATGTCGGAGCCGACGCCTTCGCCAGGACGCTGGGTGCTGTGAGCGAACCCCCTCTGCTGGTGATGCTCAACTCGTGCGAGTCGGCGGATCAGGCGGCTCGGCTGGTCGAGCAGGTCGTGCCGTTCGCGATCGGGATGTCTGAGAGCGTCGAGGACGGGACGGCGATCTCCTACGCCGCACGGTTCTACACGTCCATCGCAGACGGGACCTCGCTGCATGAGGCGCACGAGCTGGGCCGCGCGAGTCTGGCCCTGAACGGCTTGACCGGGGCCGAGCTGCCGCAGCTTTTCCACGCAGCCGATGCCGACCCCCGCTCGCTGACCCTCGTGGTTCCGCCTGACGCGACCGAGGCGACGGGCTAGACACCTGGCGGCGCTGCCCTCGGGTTGGACCGGGACTCTCCTTGATCGAATGCATCGATGTTGTGTTAGATGCAACCTCGTGGACCAAGGTGCAGTGCTGCCGGGGGCGGCGTCCTCAGTGCTGGTGTCCGGGGTTCGTCATCTGGACCCCGGCCCGGCGATGTTCGAGGCGATGTTGGAGGGCTGGTCACGCCAGCAGCGGTCGCGGTTCCTGCGGGCGGACGCGACGATCAAGCCCCGGCTCGAGATGGTGCGCCGGTTCGCCCGGTTCTCCAACCAGTACCCTGGCAGTGGACACCGAGCGAGCTCGAGGCGTTCATGGTCTCGCTCTCGGTGGCGATGTCGACCGCCCGCAGCTACCAGAACGCGCTGCGGCTGTTCTGTGAGTACGTCACCGACGCCCGCTATGGCTGGCCCGGCGAGTGTCTGAAGCGGTTCGGCGCTGCTCCGCAGCAGGTGCTGCACGAGTGGAACTCGGTGGTCCACAACGTCGAGTTCGAGGGCCGCACATCACGGCGCCCGTTGAGCTACGACGAGGTCCAGGCCTTGTTCGACGCCGCTGACGGGCGCGTCGAGGAGATCCGCGGACGTCGACGCAAGGGCGCCGCCGCCGCGCAACGGGACGCGGTGCTGCTCAAGACCGTCTACGCGTTCGGGCTGCGCCGTCAGGAAGCCCGGGGTCTCGACCTCGTGGATCTCCGCAGCAACCCGAAGGCAAAGGCCTTCGGCCGCGTCGGCGGACTGTTCGTTCGCCACGGAAAGTCCTCGCGCGGCAGCGCTGCAAAGCGTCGCACTGTCCTGACGGTTCCGGAGTTCGACTGGATCGTCGAGCTGATCGAGCACTACCTCACCGAGGTCCGGCCGATGTTCGTCCCGGGGGAGCATCCGGCATTCTGGATGACCGAGCGCCGCGGCCGGATGTCGCTGCGGTCGATCAACGAGGCCTTCGAGCACGCCCGCGCCGCGGCTGGCATCGACCCTGAGCTGGACTTGCACTCACTGCGGCACTCTTACGTCACGCACCTGGTCGAGTTCGACTATCCCGAACGCTTCGTCCAAGAGCAGGTCGGTCACTCCTACGCCAGCACCACGGCGATCTACACCGGAGTCTCCGACGACTACCGCAACCGACTGCTGCAGCGGTCGCTGACCGCGCCCAGCCTCGACCTCTGGGAGCCCGACTCATGATCAAGAAGATGGGCGTTCAGTGGCACCTGCGCCGACGCATGGCCGAGCGCGACCTGTTCCAGACCTCAGACCTGGTGCCGCTACTCGCCGAGCGCGGCATCGAACTCTCCCGCGAACAGGTTTACCGGCTGGTCACCCAGCCCCCGCAGCGTCTCTCGATGGACACCCTCGCCGCGCTCTGCGACATCCTCGACTGCAGCCCCAACGACCTCATCGAGGTCACCATTGTCAACGCCACGGTGCGCAAGACCGGCACCGACACCGCTCCCCGGCCCGCTCCGGAAGTTCGGCGCACCACCATCCGTCGCCCGCGCCAGTCGTGACCTCTCGCAAGACTCGGGAGACCCGGCGCCGAGAACAGACCCAGCAGCGTCAGACTGCGATCCGAATGACGCTCAACTCCTCAATCGCCGATCTCGACGAGCGAGCACTCGACGAGGTCTTGGCCGCCGCACGAGCCACCGGCGGAATCGGGCTACGCGAGCTCGCTGACCACCTGCAAGCCCACCCGGACGCCCTGCTGACAGGCTCAACTGACGGTCCCAAGGTGCTGTTGCGGCTGCTTGGTCTGCTCGCCGTCGCCGGTTACCCAGTCGTGCTGCCCTGCTGCACCAGCTGCGGCAAGCAGACCGCGAACCTGCCGCGGATCGCCAGCAACGGCCGAGTCTGTCAAGCCTGCGGAGCCAAGAGCTACTTCGGCGACTGCGCGCGCTGCGGGCGGACAAACACTCGTATTGCCGCCCGCCGACCTGAAGGCCGGATCTGCTACTCCTGCTACCGCACGGATCGGATCGAGCCCTGCGCCCGATGCGGCCGCGACCAGCACGCCGTCGCCCGCCTCGACAACGGCGGCGCCATCTGTTCGCGCTGTTGGACCCCGCCCCAGCAGCCCTGCGCTGGTTGCGGACGCGTCGGCCGAGTCGTCTTCGTCAGCGACGACGGGCCCCTCTGCGTCAACTGCTACCGCCGGCACCATCGGCCCCGCGCGCTCTGCGGACGCTGCAACCGGGTCCGGATCGTCTCCCGCCGCGGCAAGAACGGCGCACCCGACCTTTGCGAAAGCTGCAATCCCGCCACCAGGGCCACCGCCACCTGCAGCCAGTGCGGCCGCGACCGACCGGGACACCGCGACGACCACGGCGAGTGGATCTGCAAAAACTGCACGCCCCGCATCCCACGGACATGCGCGCGCTGCCTCCGCTCCCGCCCCGTCAACGCGCTCCTCCCGCTCGGGCCAGTCTGCAGCACTTGCTACTGCGCGCTGCACGACCATCCCGCTCCCTGCGCAGGCTGCCGCGAGGTTCGCGTGCTCATCGGCCACGACGACCGCGGCTCCATCTGCGGGCCCTGCGCAGGCAGCGACCTCGACCCACGCTGCCGCACCTGCTACCGCCCGGGCCGCCACCACACCGGCGACAAGTGCGCCCGATGCGTGCTCACCGACCGCGTCGACGAGCTACTTACCAGCCCCGACGGCACCCTCAACACACAGCTCGCCCCCGTCCGCGAGCTCCTCCTCGCCGCCGAGCACCCCAACGGACAGATCGCATGGCTCGCCCGCAGTGGCAGCGCGCGACTACTGCGGGAGCTCGCGAGCCGCGAGGAGGCGGTCACCCACGACTACCTCGACACATTGCCCCAGACCCGGGCGGAAATGTTCCTGCGCCAACTGCTCGTCGAAGCAGGCGTCCTGCCCGCCCGCAACGACGACCTCGAACGCATCCCGCCCTGGCTCGACACCTTGCTCGTCGACCAACCGGACCACCACGTCCGTCTGATCCAGCCGTTCGCCCACTGGTTCGTGCTACGCCGCGCCCGCCGCATCGCGGCCCGACGCCGCTACCAAGCTCAGGCGGGCCACCACATCCGCATGAAGATCCGCGTCGCCCTCGAGTTCCTCACCTGGCTCGACACCCTGCAACTCGACCTCGCAGCGACCGACCAAGCGGCCGTCGATCGCTGGCTCGCTGAAGGCACCACCCGCTTCCGCG
Source organism: Pseudonocardia acidicola (assembly GCF_012911935.1). Classification (GTDB taxonomy): domain Bacteria; phylum Actinomycetota; class Actinomycetes; order Mycobacteriales; family Pseudonocardiaceae; genus Pseudonocardia; species Pseudonocardia acidicola. The sequence goes on from NZ_JAAXLA010000001.1 coordinate 184,651, forward strand.
AAGTCCGCTACTTCCTGGCCTGGGCTCGATCACACCGCCTGGTCAAGGACCTCCGCGTCCCAACCCAAGCGCGGTCCCAGCCCGCAGAGATGCTCGACGAACAGGACCGCTGGCGGCTGCTCGAACGCAGCCTCCACGACACAACGGCTCCACTGGACACCCGCGCCGCGGCAGCCCTGATCCTGCTCTACGGGCTCCCCCTCATCCGCGTCCGTAGTCTCACCACAGATCACCTTGAGCAGCAGGACGACGGACCCGCCTACCTCATCGTCGGCGCCCACCGCCTGCTTCTACCGCCCAAGCTGGCTCAGATGCTCAGTGACCTCGCCGAAGCTGGGCGCGGGCGTTCCCGCTACTCACCTAGTCCGGGCGCGCGGCGATGGCTCTTCACCGGCCTGGTCCCCGGCCGACCTCTAAGCGCCGAGGGCCTTGGAGCCAAACTCGCCGGCTTCGGGTTGCACGCCCGGCCAGCCCGCAACGCAGCCCTGATAGCTCTTGCCGCTCAGCTCCCGCCTGCCGTCTTGGCCGATCTGATCGGCCTGCACCACGTCACCGCCACCCGCTGGTCCCAGCTCGCTGCCCGCGACTGGCACGCCTTCGTCGCCGCCCGACCGGGGCATACCGCAGGCACCGAATAGGGCCCCTGCACCAGCACGACGACGCGTCGGCGCGGGGCGGGCATTGCTCGCCCCGCGCCTCGCGCGCCGGTGCCCCCGCGTTGTGGAGCCATGACGCAGTCAGGGGGTGCGGGTCCAGCCGCGTTGTTCCGCCTCGGTGACGATCGTTCTCAGCGCCGTGCCGAGGGTGGCCGAGGCCTCGCCGATCGCCGACGTCCGGTGCAGCACCTCCGCGGCGGTGGCGCCGTAGGTGCGCCAGGTGCCACCCGCCGCCATCCAGTTGAGCAGCACCGGCTGCAGCCGGTCGAGGGCCTTGGCGAACATCGCCTCCGGTGTCGCCCGCGCCTCGAACTCGTCCCACAGCGCCCGTAGCCGGGTGCCCTGGTCGGTGGGCAGCAGCGCGAACAGCCGGTCCGCGGCGGCCTGCTCGCGGGCCTCCTGGCCGGCCCGCGCGGCGGCGTCGTACAGCGGGGTGTCACCCGCGTAGACCTCGACGAGGTCGTGCACGAGGACCAGTTGCACGGTGTGCCCGACGTCGATCGGCCGGTCGGCGTACTCGGCCAGCAACGGCACCATCATCGCCAGGTGCCAGGAGTGCTCGGCGTCGTTCTCCCGGCGGTCGGCCGCGGCGAGCGGGGAGGCCCGCAGCACGGTCTTGAGCCGGTCGATCTCCACGATGAAGGTGAGCTGTTCCCGCAGGCGGGAGTCGAGTCCGGCGGGCAGCGGGCTGTCGTCCACGAGCAGGACGGGGGCGTCGGCGGGAAGTGGGTCGATCACCAGGGCACCGTCGCACGCCCCGGGCACGGCATGCGCACCGGTGTGACGAGGGCGGCCGCCGGTGCCGGACTCGCTCCGGCGACGGGCGGGCCGGTTCAGGTCGCCGAGCGCTCGGCCACCTGATCCTGGTGCGACGGGTTCGGGGCGCGCAGCAGCCGACGCCACTGCTCGGGGGTTCAGTGCGCCGCTGCGGCGGGGGCCACGAACTCCTCCAGCAGGCCGACGAATCGCGCCGGATCGCCGTGGAACCGGCGTATCTCGCGGGTCGGGCAGGCCCCGGTGGGCGGCGCAGGGGGGACGCATAGAGTCGGTCGGTGCCCGCTCCCACATCCGACCCGGCGCCCGATCCGACCGGTCGGTTCCGGCTGGTGCCCGCGGCGTACGTCCTGCTGCGCCGGGGTGACGAGGTGCTGCTGCAGCTGCGGCGGAACACCGGGTTCATGGACGGCCACTGGGCCACCGCGGCCGCGGGCCACGTGGAGGCCGACGAGTCCGTCCTCGCCGCGGCGTGCCGGGAGGCCGCCGAGGAGATCGGTGTCACGATCGACGCGGCCGACCTCGCCCCGTTGACCGGGATGCACCGCACCCGGGGCAACCACCGGTCCGTCGACGAGCGGGTGGACTTCTTCTTCGAGTGCCGGCGCTGGACCGGGGAACCCCGGCTGGTCGAGCCGGAGAAGGCGGCCGACCTGCGCTGGTTCGCCCTCGACGCTCTGCCCGACCCGGTGGTTCCGCACGAGCGCTACGTGTTCGACCGGCTCCGCGACGGCGATCTGCCCCCGGTGGTCACGTTCGGTTTCTGACCCTGCACGACCGGTCAGGTCGGGTGCCCGCGAACGGGTGGGCGGACAGTACGGTAGTTGAATGAGCAACACAGCGACCGACAGCGCGCTGCGGGTCTGCGCCGGCACCGCCACGGCGGGTCCGGTGCGCGAGCTGCTGCCGGCCCGGACTGTGCAGCTCGGGGCGAGCACCGAGGTGCGCAGGCTGCTGCCCAGCCTCGACCGGCGCATGGTCGGCGCGTGGTGCTTCGTCGACCACTACGGTCCCGACGACATCGCCGACGAGCCCGGGATGCAGGTCGCCCCGCACCCGCACGTCGGGCTGCAGACCGTGAGCTGGCTGCTCGACGGGGAGGTGCACCACCGCGACAGCCTGGGCGGCGACGTGCTCGTCCGCCCCGGGGAGCTCGCGCTGATGACGGCGGGGGCGGGCATCGCGCACTCCGAGCAGTCACCGGACCCGCACGCGCCGGTGCTGCACGGCGCCCAGCTGTGGATCGCACTGCCCGACGCCGACCGGGTGACGGCGCCGCGTTTCGAGCACCACCTCGACCTGCCGGTGGTCACCGACCGCGGCCTGCGCGCGACCGTCCTGCTCGGCGAGCTGGGCGGGGCGTTCTCCCCGGGCCGGCTCTACAGCCCGCTGGTCGGCGTCGACATCGCGCTGGACGCGGGCAGTGACGTGCGGATCCCGCTGGAGCCCGACTTCGAGCACGCGGTGCTGACCGTCTCCGGCGCGCCGGACATCGACGGCGAACTCGACCCCGGGACGTTCTGCTACCTGGGCTGCGGGCGCTCGGAGCTGCGGCTGCGCGCCGGTACCGACAGCCGGATGCTGCTGCTCGGCGGGGTGCCGTTCGCCGAGGAGATCGTGATGTGGTGGAACTTCGTCGGGAGCAGCGGCGAGGAGGTCGCCGCGGCGCGGGCCGACTGGCAGGCCGAGCTGGCGGGCAGCGGCGGGAACCGCTTCGGCGCGGTGTGCGGCTACGACGGCCCGGCGCTGGCCGCCCCGGAACTGCCGGCGACGCCGTTGCGCCCGCGCGGGCGGACGGCCCGCAACGCGTAGCGGTTGAGGCCGAACCACCACGGGCGCCCGAGCATGGGGCGCTGACCGGTCACCGCCACCACAACCGGCAGCGGAAGCGTCCGCCGTGACCGCGGAGTAGCGGCGGTGTCGTCCAGCCGGCGCAACTGCGGCGAACGGCGTCGAGGGCATGGCGGGATGGCGCAATCACCGGGCGCGGCCACCCGACCGCTCGGCGCGATCGCCTCGACGGCCGTCGGCGGGAGGTATCCCGGCGACGACTCTGAGACGAGTTCGCTCCCCGGCACAGAACGGCACTCTCATGACCCCGATGCAGCCTGTCCGCGACCTGGCCGACCTGACCCGCGAGGTCGCGGGCGCGGTGTGGTGGCTCGTCCTCGACGCCGCCACCGACCCGCTCCTGACTCGCGTTCGATCGGCGCCGGTTCGTCCATCGAACGATCGTCGGGGCCGTGGACAGGCCGGCCACGCGCCGCTCCGGGGATCTGCGGACCGGCGAGTGGCTGGTTGATCTCCTCAGACGGGCGCACGGCGCCCGCTGAGGCCTGGGGGCCGGTCGGCGGATGGGCGCTCCGCCATGTGGCACCGAATGATAACTGTTCGGTAACGAACTGGCGCAGGACCTAACGACTGCGTCGGCAACCCCCGAGCAGCGACTCACCCGGCGAACACGTGTTCACAGAACGGATGAGCCGATGACTGCTCCCTCGGTTGGCATGTATGGACTCATCGTGGCGGCGCTGGTCGCGCTCGTCGCGCTGGGGACGCTGCTCGCGTTCGTGGCGGGCGGCCGTGGCCGAGCCGACCGGCGCGCGCCGAGCGCGGGACGCCGCTCCCGGCCCGGGGTCTCTCGGTCGCTGCGCGGCAGCGCGAACACGCCTCGGCCGCGCCAGACCCCCCATTCCGAACCCGAGCACCACCGGCCGGGGTCTCCACACTCGGCCTGAGGGTGAGCGGCGCTTGCCCGAGCCGGGCGCCGTCGGCTGGCCGGAACGGCCCCACCGATCACGCGAGCAGGTGCTGGCCGGCCGCGGCGAGCGCGAGCGGCCCGAGGGCCCGGTGGCGCCGTCGAGGGCTGGCTTCCCGCCTGCCGGGAGTCGAGCTGTCAACGGTCGCCGGCAGGCACTACGGGCGGACGGCCCGGAACGCGTAGCGGTTGAGGCTGAAGAAGTAGTCGTCGCGGTCGCGTACGTCGGCGAGCCAGGCGTCGGCGTCGGCGCGGGTCAGCCCGTCCCGGCCGGGGACGAAGGCGGCGATCATCTCGGCGATGCCGGCGCTGTAGGTGTCCCGGGCGTAGGCCGTGTTGAGCAGCGGTACCACGTCGACCCGGACCGCGTCGAAGCCCGCGGCCCGCAGCGCAGGGCCGAGGGTGCGCGGCAGCCGCGGGTCGACCAGGTGCGCCTCCCACGCGGTGAGTACCCGGGCGTGCCGCTCCCGGTCGCGCACCTGCCAGACCACCGAGTCCCAGTCGGTGTCGAGCAGCAGCACCCGGCCGCCGGGACGCAGTACCCGGTGGATCTCGGCGAGTGCGGCCGGGATGTCGGCCACGTACTCCAGCACCTGGGTGGACACCACCACGTCGAACGGCCCGTCGGGCAGCGAGCCGGGCCCGTCGACGCCGCCGTCGGTGACGGTCACGCCCGGCCGGTCCGCGCAGCGCTGCCGGGCCATCGCGGCCATCGCCGGGCTGGGGTCCACGCCGTGCGCCAGCCCGTCCGGACCCACCCGATCAGCGATCGCCGCCAGCAACTGGCCCGGGCCGGTGCCGACGTCGAGCACCCGCTCGCCGGGCGCGAGGTCGAGCGCCGCGAGCGTGTGCTCGCGCTGACCGACGATGTCGGGAGTCGTGTACGTGCGCGCGATGCGCCGCGCGCTGGCGTCGTCGAAGGGCAGCAGGGTGCTCAGCCTGCCTCGTAGCGGGCGGCCCGGATCAGGTCCTCGACGGCGCCGCGCTGCACCCGGAACGAGCGCCCGAAGCGGACGGCAGGGAGGTTCCCGGCGTGCACCAACCGGTAGACGGTCATCTTCGAGACGCGCATCCGCTCGGCCACCTCGGCCACGGTGAGGAACGGTGCCTCGATCACGTCCGGGTGGTCCGGCACCCTTGGTCCCATTCTCCAGCCTCTCCTGCGTCGAACCGGTCGTGCCCGATCGGGCCGTGCAACGGCCGTCTCACCGTTCCGGTGTGGCGACACTAACCGACAATGCGTCACCTTCCAGGTGCGAGCAGCGACCCGGACGGGTGGAATGCAGGATGGGTCAGCGCAACGTAGCAACGCTACGTGCAGGCTACCTGCGCGTAGAGTAGTCGCGGGGGTTCCGATGGAGGGGCCCGAGGTGAGGGGAGAAACCCGACAGTGTCGTCACAAGGGTCATCGCAGGGGCCGCAGCGCAGCGCCGGATCCGAGTACCTGGCCCCCGGCCGTTTCGTGGACTCCGACTCGCCGGAGGTGCAGACGTTCGCCCGCCGCGTGGTGGGCGGCGAGACCGACCCGATCGCGATGGCCGTGCGGTTGTTCGAGGCCGTCCGCGACGAGATCTGGTACGACCCGTTCGGGCTCAGCACCGACCCGGCCGCCTACCGGGCCAGCGCCGTCGCCACCTCGAGGAGCAACTGGTGCGTCCCCAAGGCGGTGCTGCTCACCGCGGCCGCCCGCGCCGTCGGGATCCCGGCCCGGCTCGGCTTCGCCGACGTGCGCAACCACCTCAACACGCAGCGGCTGCGGGAGCGGATGGGCGGGGCCGACCTGTTCGTCTACCACGGCTACACCGACATGCTGCTCGACGACCGCTGGGTCAAGGCGACGCCGGCGTTCAACGCCGAGCTCTGCGCCCGCTTCGGGGTCGACCCGATCGCGTTCGACGGGCGCAGCGACGCACTGATGCACGAATACGCCGGGGGTGGTGAGAAGTACATGGAGTACGTCAACGACCGCGGCGTGCACACCGACCTGCCGCTGGACGAGATCTTCGCGACGTTCCGCGAGTACTACGGCGAGGCGATGTTCGGCGCCGACCGCCGCGAGCCGGCCCCGACCGACACCGACGCGTTCACCGCGCCCACCCGGATCTAGTGTGCGAGACGTGATCAGCCCTGATGACGCCGCGGTGCCCGACGACGACCCGGACGGCGACTGGACCGCGCCCGGGGTCTACCGCTGCGCCCCGGGCGTCTACCGGATTCCGCTGCCGCTGCCGAGCGACGGCCTGCGGGCGGTGAACGTCTACGCGGTGGCCGACGGCGCCGGCTGGACGTTGATCGACTCCGGCTGGGCGCTGTCCGAGGCGCGCGACCTGCTCGCCGGCGCGCTCGACCGGCTCGGCGCCGGGCTCGGCGACGTCCGGCGCTTCCTGGTCACCCACGTGCACCGCGACCACTACACCCAGGCCGTGGTGCTGCGCCGCGAGTTCGGGTCCCGGGTGCTGCTGGGCCGCGCGGAGCAACCCGGGCTGGAGGAGATCAACTACCGGGACCACGACGCCGGCCGGGTGCACCGGGAACGGCTGCGGCGCGCCGGTGCGCATCGCCTGGCCGCGCAGTTGGAGGCGACCCCGCCACCCAAGGCCGACCCGTTGCTGTGGGAGATGCCCGACGAGTGGCTGGACGACCGCGCGGTCGTCACGGTGGGCGCCGCCGGTACCGAACGGCGGCTGCAGGCCATCGAGACGCCCGGGCACACCCGCGGGCATCTGGTGTTCGCCGATGCGGCGGGCGGGCTGCTGTTCGCCGGCGACCACGTGCTGCCCACCATCACCCCGTCCATCGGGTTCGAGCCGGCCCCGCCGGCCAGCCCGCTGGCGGACTTCCTGACCTCGCTGCGGCTGCTGCGCGGCATGCCTGACGCGGCCCTGCTGCCCGCGCACGGGCCGGTCGGCCGCCGGGTGCACGAGCGGGTCGACGAGCTGCTCGAGCACCACGGGCGGCGGCTCGACGCCACGCTGCACGCGGTGAAGGAGGGCCGGTCGACGGGCGCCGAGGTGGCGGCCGCGCTGCCGTGGACGCGCCGCGAGCGCACCCTCGACGAGCTCGACCCGTTCAACGCGATGCTGGCCACGCTGGAGACCTCGGCACACCTGGACGTGCTGGCCGAGCGCGGTCTGGTGGTCACGACGGAGGAGGACGGCGTCATCCACTATCACGCAGGGTGATGCCGGTTCACTCTGTGTCGGACCCGGCGCGGTCGGCCCTGAGGCCGGTCGTACCCTCCTGCGCATGCAGCGGCCCGGATCCGTCCGGATCGAGGACAGCGCCGTCACCGGCGTGTTCACCGGGGCCGGCATCGGCGACGACGATTGGACCGCCGAACGGGTGGAGATCACCCGGGTGGCCGGTGACGGTGCCCGGCTCGGCTCGCGGGCCACGTTGCGCAACAGCTTGCTGCACGATGTCGCGCCGCGGGCGGCGGAGCGGGCCGACGTCCTGCTCCTCATCGCTCCTCGCGGACGGCAACCGGTTCCGGCGCGGCGCCACGGCCGGCCCGGTGCAGGTTCCGGCCACGTCGTTGCTCGCCGACACCACCCTCGTCGACGGCGGAGCGGTCACCGGCCGCGGCTGATCCGGCACCCGACGCATCGACGACAGGCGGTGCGCGACACGCCGTGGAGAGCACTCAGTGCTGGCTGTCTGCCGCCAAATGGGGCAGAGTGATCACCACGCAGCGACATCGACTCTCGTATCCCGGGCCCGGGACCCGGACAATCAGCAGTTCCACGGCAGCCCGACGCGGCGCGAGGACGTAGGGGAAGACGTTCCTCGTCTCGAAGCGGAGGTCTGCAGTGAGCACACGTGGCGTGGTGTTCGTCCACTCGTCGCCGACTGCGGTCTGTCCGCATGTCGAGTGGGCGATCTCTGGCGTACTCGGAACCCGAGTCACGCTGCAATGGACGCCGCAGCCGGCCGTTCCCGGTCAGTTGCGCGCGGAGTGCACCTGGTCGGGGCCACCCGGCAGCGGCGGTGCGCTGGCCGGCGCGCTGCGCGCCTGGCCGATGCTGCGCTTCGAGGTCACCGAGGAGCCGAGCCTGGGCGTCGACGGTGAACGCTTCTGTCACGCCCCGGGCCTGGGCCTGTGGAGCGGGCGGACGAGCGCCAACGGCGACATCGTGGTCGCCGAGGACCAGTTGCGTGCGCTGCTGGCCGGCGGGTCGCCCGGGCAGATCCCGGGGCGGATCAACGAGCTCCTCGGGTCGGCCTGGGATGCGGCGCTCGAGCCGTTCCGGCTGGCCGGGGACGGCGCGCCGGTCACGTGGCTGCACCAGGTCGGCTGACGCCCGTCGGTCTGGAGACGCTGAGGCTCGCCGGATCCGACGACATCCTGCACGAGGTCGGCCGCGCGACCATCACCATCCGGCCGGAGGGCGGCGAGGCGGTCACGAACACCGCGAAGTACGTCGTCGTCTGGGAACGCCGGCCGGACGGGTCGTGGGCGTGGGCCGTCGACATCTGGAACGGGGAGCCCTCCGAGTGAGCTGAGCCGCGGCGAGCGCCGGCAGGCCGGGAGGATGATCACGACTCGGTCCCGGCGCGCTGCCGTGGGCGGGCCGCCGCGCTGGGGCAGACTGCCGGGGTGCGGACACGAGCGCGGGGGGCGCTGGCCTTGACCGTCACGCTCAGCGTGCTACTCGTGGCGGGCGGTGTCGCGGCGTGGTCGCTCGGCTACCGCAGCTTCGACGGCGTCGCGCCGGCCGGTGCGGCACCTGCGGTGCCGGCCCGGGGTGCCGGGTCCCCGGTGGCCGAACTGAGCGCCGACGCCCGCGCGCACCCCGCCGGGGAGGCCGTCCGGGCACAGTTGCAGCGCTACTTCGACGCGATCAATGCCCATGACTACGCGGCCTGGACCACCACGGTGGTGCGGCAGCGCGTCGAGCAGCAGCCCCGCACGCAGTGGCTGGCAAGCCTCGACACCACGACCGACGGAACGATCCGGATCGACCGCGTCGTCGATCTCGACGGCGGCCGGGTGCTGGCCCTGGTCCGCTTCATCAGCACCCAGGACCTGTCCGACGCGCCGGCCGGCCTGCAGGCTGCTCGGATCTGCTGGCGCGGCGCACTGCCGATGAGCGGCAGCCCGCTGCGGCTGGAGGTCGGGAACGCAGGAAGCCTGCTCGGGGCGGCCTGCTAGCCAGCCCGCACGACGGAGTCGGCTACAGCGGAATGTTCCCGTGAGCGCCACGCCCCGCCGGGGCGGCGGCGAGCGCCTCGAGCAGCCGCAGCCGGGTCTGCGCCGGATCGATCACCTCGTCGACGACCCCGATCGCCAGCGCCCGGTTCACCCCACCGGCGAGTCGCTCGTGCTCCTCGGCGAGCCGGGTGTGCAGTGCGTCGCGTTCCTCCTCGGGCGCCGCGGCCAGCGCGCGCCGGTGCAGGATGCCGACCGCGGCCTTCGCACCCATCACGGCGACCTCGGCGTCCGGCCAGGCGAACACCGCCGTGGCGCCGAGCGCGCGCGAGTTCATCGCGATGTAGGCCCCGCCGAACGCCTTGCGGGTCACCAGCGTCACCCGCGGCACCACGGCCTCGGCGAACGCGTGCAGCAGCTTCGCCCCGCGGCGCACCACGCCGTCCCACTCCTGGCCGACACCGGGCAGGTAGCCCGGGACGTCGACCAGGACCAGCAGTGGGACGCCGAACGCGTCGCAGAGCCGCACGAACCGGGACGCCTTCTCCGCCGACGGCGAGTCCAGGCAGCCGCCGAGCCGGAGCGGGTTGTTCGCGATCACGCCGATCGAGCGACCCCCCAGGCGCCCGAAGCCGATCACGATGTTGGGTGCCCACTTGGGCTGCAGTTCGGTGAAGGCCGTACCCCCGGGGGCGTCGGGATCGTCGTCGAGGACCCCGCGCACCAGGGGGCGCACGTCGTACGCACGCTGCTTGCGCTCGGGCAGCATCGCGCGCAGGTCGACCGGGGTGGCGACCGCGCGGGTGTCGAACATCCCCGGCCGGGCGAAGATCCCGGTGAGCCGGCGGGCGTGGGCCAGCGCATCGGCTTCGGACTCGGCCACCACGTGCACCACGCCCGAGCGCTTGCCGTGTGCCGACGGACCGCCCAGCGACTCCTGGTCGATCTGCTCGCCGGTCACGCTGCGCACCACGTCCGGCCCGGTCACGAACACCCGGCCGTCCGGCGCCATGATCACCACATCGGTGAGTGCCGGGCCGTACGCCGCGCCGCCGGCGGCCGCCCCGAGCACCACCGACAACTGCGGGACCCGACCCGAGGCCCGCACCATCGCCGCGAACACCTGCCCGACCGCGTCGAGCGCCTCGACGCCCTCGGCCAGCCGGGCCCCACCGGAGTGCCACAGCCCGATCACCGGGACCCGCAGCCGGACCGCCGTCTCGATCGCCCCGACGATGTGCCGGCAGCCGTCCGACCCCATCGCGCCGCCCATGACCGTCGCGTCCGTGCAGAACGCGACCACCTTCGCCCCGTCTATGCGGCCGTGCGCGGCGAGCACCCCGGAGGAGTCCTGCGGCCGCATCGGGGTGAGGGTGCCGTCGTCGAACAGGGCCTCGAGCCGGGCCAGCGGATCACGCGGGTCGCGCGGCCGCTCCTGAGCGACGACGGGATCGGGATGGGCGGCCAGGGCGGTCATCCGAACTCCTGGTGACTGGAAGGTGTTCTTCTCGCAGGTGGCCCGGACCTCGCGGATCAGGCCTTGGTGAAGGCCAGGGCGACGTTGTGCCCGCCGAAGCCGAACGAGTCGTTCACCGCGGCGGTCAGGTCGACCTTGCGCGGCTCCCCGGTGACGACGTCGAGCTGGACGCCGGGATCGAGCTCGTCGATGTTCAGCGACGCCGGGATGACCCCGTCGCGGACCGAGAGCATGGCGATGATCCCCTCGACCGCACCCGCGGCACCGACCAGGTGACCCAGCGCCGACTTCGGTGCGGTCAGCACCGGGTGGTCGCCGAGGGCCTTGCGGACCGCCACCGTCTCGCCCACGTCGCCGGCCACCGTCGAGGTGGCGTGGCAGTTCACGTGCCCCACGTCGGACGGCTCGAGTCCGGCTGTGCGGACCGCGGCCGAGATGGCACGTGCCTGCCCCGAGCCCTCCGGGTCCGGGCCGGTGATGTGGTAGGCGTCCGAGGTGATGCCGATGCCGGCGAGCTTGCCGTGCACCGTCGCCCCGCGGGCGGCGGCGAACTCGGCGCGCTCGAGCACCATGATCCCGGAGCCCTCCCCGAGCACGAAGCCGTCGCGGGCGACGTCGAAGGGCCGCGAGGCCTTCTCCGGCTCGTCGTTGCGCTGGCTCAGCGTCCGGGCCTGCACGAAGCCGGCCACGGTGATCCCGGTGATGCACGCCTCTGCGCCACCGGCCACCACCACGTCGACCTCACCGGCGCGCAGCAGCCGCCAGGCCCAGGCCAGCGCCTCGGCTCCGGATGCGCAGGCCGACGCCGGAGCGTGCACCCCGCCGCGCGCCCCGAGCTCGAGGCTGACCATCGCGGCCGGGCCGTTGGGCATGAGCATCGGGACGGTCAGCGGGGAGACCTTGCGCAGGCCGTCGTTCTCCAGCAGGTCGTCCTGGTTGAGCAGCGTGACGGCGCCGCCGATCCCGGTGCCGATGACCACCGCGAGCCGCTCCGGCTCGACCTCGGGGGCACCGGCGTGCTGCCAGGCCTCCCGGGCGGCGATCACCGCGACCTGCTCGCAGCGGTCCATCCGGCGGGCCTGCACGCGCGGCAGCACCTCGGACGGGTCGACGGCGAGCTGCGCGGAGATCTTGACCGGCAGGTCGTGCTTGGCCACCCAGTCGCCCTGGGTCAGGCCGATCCCGGACTTCCCGGCGAGCAGGGCGTCCCAGGTCGACGCGGCGTCCCCGCCCAGCGGGGTCGTCGCGCCGTACCCGGTGACGACGACGTCAGGTGCCGTCACTGGTTCTTCGCGATGTAGTCCACCGCGTCGCCCACCGTCTTGAGCTCGGCGAGCTGGTCGTCGGGGATCTTCACACCGAACCGATCCTCGGCCTGCACAGCGATCTCGACCATGGACAGCGAGTCGATGTCCAGGTCGTCGACGAACGACTTCTCGGTGGTCACGTCGGCCGTGTCGATGCCGGCGACCTCCTCGACGATCTCGGCGAGGCCGCTGAGGATCTCGGTGTTGTCAGCCACGGTGTTCTCCTTCTGGTGGGAAATCTCAGGTCTCGGTCAGGGACAGACGACGACCTGTCCCGCGTAGGACAGGCCTGCGCCGAAGCCTACGAGTAGGACGTTCTCGCCGGTGCGCACCCGGCCCTCGGCGCGCATGTGATCCAGTGCGAGCGGGATCGAGGCCGAGGACGTGTTACCGGAGTGCACGATGTCGTCGGCCACCCGCATGTCCTCGCGCGCGCCCTTGGCCCGTAGCCGCTTGGCGACCGCCTCGACGATGCGCAGGTTGGCCTGGTGCGGGACGAGCACGTCGATGTCGGCCGGAGTGAGGCCGGCGAGCTCGACCGCGCGCAGCGCCACCGGGGCGATCTTCGTGGTGGCCCAGCGGAAGACCGCCTGACCCTCCTGGTAGAGCTTGTTCGTCTCGCTCCGGATCTCGATGGCGGATGCGAGATCTCCGGCGCTGCCCCAGGCGACCGGGCCGATGCCGACCTGCTCCTCGCCCGCAGCGGCGCCGACCACGGCGGCGCCCGCGCCGTCGGCGAAGATGATGCAGGTCGAGCGGTCGTCCCAGTCGATCCAGTCCGACAGCTTCTCGGCTCCGATGACCAGCACGTTCTGTGCCGAGCCGGCCCGGATCAGGTCGGAGGCGGTGCCGAGGGCGTAGCAGAACCCGGCGCACGCGGCGTTGAGGTCGAACGCGCCCGGCGCGGTGATGCCGACCCGCTCGGCGGTCTGCGCGGCGGCGTTGGGGATCGAGTTGGGCATCGTGCAGGTCGCGACGATGACGGTGTCCACGTCGGACCCGGTGAGTCCGGCGTCCTTGAGCGCCCGGGCCCCGGCCTCGGACGCCATGTCGACCAGGCTCAGGCCGGGCTCGGCGATGCGGCGCTCGGCGATTCCGACCCGCTCGCGGATCCACTGGTCGTTGGTGTCGACGCGCTGGGCCAGGTCGTCGTTGGTGACGACCTTCTCCGGCTGGAAGCTGCCGATGCCGAGAATGCGGGCGCCGGGGGCGCTCGGGGGGAGACGGAAGCCGCCACTCATCGCTGGTCCTCCGATCGGCCGGCGTGTTCGGCGATGAGCTCGACGGCGGCGTCGAGCTCATCGGGGGTCTTGAGGGCCAGTGTCGCGGTACCCTTCAGCTCGCGCTTGACCAGCCCCACCAGCGTGCCGGCCGGCGGCAGCTCGATCACCGCGGTCACCCCCAGTTCGCGCAACGTCGCCATGCACTTGTCCCACCGGACCGGGCGGGTCACCTGTGCCACCAGCCGGCCGAGCGCATCGGCGCCGGTCGTGACGACCGCACCCTCGGCGTTCGAGAGCAGGGGCCGCCCGGGGTCGGCCGGATCCACCGACGCGGCGTGCGTGCGCAGCGCTTCCTCGGCCGGCGCCATGAACCGGGTGTGGAACGCCCCCGCCACCGGCAGCCCGATCACCCGGGCCCGCTCCGGCGGGTTCTCGGCCAGTGCGGCGAGCGCCCCGGTCGGACCGGCGGCCACGATCTGCCCGGCGCCGTTGCGGTTGGCCGGGTCGAGCCCCAGCTCGGCCAGCCGTGCGACGACCTCCTCGGGCTTGCCGCCGAGCACCGCACTCATTCCGGTGGGTTCCAGCGCGCAGGCGGCGGCCATCTCGCGGCCGCGGACCGCGGCGAGGGCGACGGCGGCGTCGGCGGAGAGGACCCCGGCGACGGCGGCCGCGGCGAGCTCCCCGACGGAGTGCCCCGCGGTCGGCGCCGACGCCGGCAGTTCGATCTTGGCAGCGAGCCGCCGCGCGGCCAGCAGCGCGGTGGCGACGACCAGCGGCTGAGTCACCGCGGTGTCCTTGATCTCGTCGGCGTCGGCGGTGGTCCCGAGCCGTCGCAGATCCAGTCCGGTGGCGTCGGACCAGGCGTCGAGCATGCGCTCAGCGGCGGGATCGTCCAACCAGGGGGAGAGCATGCCCGGGGTCTGCGAACCCTGCCCGGGCGCGAGCAACGCGATCACATCGGGGAGCAAACACTGCCGCGGGCGCGAAGTGGGATACCGCCACGCACGAACTCGGCCATGTGCCTTTGGAGGTTTCCCACAAGAACCTGGGGCCGGGCTGCGCTCCGAGCAGGCGATGGCGGGATGTCTTTGTAGGGTCGAGCAGGTATCGACGAGGCTTCGCCGCAGCTCAGAGCGTTTCGGCGGGTGTGTCGGGGCGGGCTGCAGCGGCGAGCCGGCCGGCCATGAGCGCCGTCCGCAGCACGAGCGCGTCGCGCGGATCGGTCGGCGTGCGGCCGGTGAGTTCGCTCACGCGCCGCAGTCGGTACCGCACGGTGTTGGGGTGCACGAACAGGGCGCGCGCACACGCCTCCAGCGCGCTGCCGCCCTCCAGATAGGCCGCGAGCGTCCGCAGCAGCTCGCCGCCGGCGGCGGCGAGCGGCGCAACGACACCCTCCACGAGCTGCCGGTGTGCCTCCGGGTCGCCCGACATCGCCCGCTCGGGCAGCAGGTCCTCCGCGGCGACCGGGCGCGGTGCCTCGGGCCAGCCGGGGGCGGCCCGCAGCCCGGCGAGCGCGTCGCGCGCGCTCGCGTGCGCCGAGGCCAGGTTCGCGGTCACCGGGCCGACGACGACCGGTCCGGGCCCGAAGTCGTCGACGAGCCGTCCGATCGGGTGTGGATCGTGGTCGGCGGGCGGATCGGTGCGGGTGCGGTCCGGGCGTTGCTCCGACAGCAGCACCACCAGCCGGCTGCCCTGTACCCCGACGAGCACCGAGCGGCCGATCCGGACGGCGTGCCGGCGCAGCTCGCCCAGTTGCTCGGGCGGGTTGTCCACCGGCGGGCTGCCCACCAGCACCCGCACCGCGGCGGCCGGATCCCAGCCCAGGGCGGCGGCCCGGGAGACCAGGGCGTCGTCGGCGTCGCCGCGCACCACCCCGTCGACCACCAGGGCCTCCAGCCGGGCGTCCCACGCGCCGCGGGCCTCGGCAGCGCCGGCGTAGACCGTGGCGGCGGCGAAGGCGATCTCGCGGCCGAACCGCAGCACCGCCTCGGCGAGCACCCGGTGTTCGGCCTCGTCGGCGGCCAGCGGCGGCAGCCGCTGCTCGAAGACGTCGGTGGCGATGCGGACCAGCTCCACGGTCTGGCGCAGGCTGAGCCGGCGCGCCAGATCGCGCGGGGCGATGCGGAACGCCTCGGCGGTGAGCCGGATCGTCTCCGCGGGCTCGGCCAGCCAGGCGACGAAGTTGCTGACCCCGGTCTGGGTCACCAGCAGCACTCCGGCGCGCTGGTCGGCCGAGAGCCGGTCGAACCAGGGCTGGCGTTCCTCCATCGCGGCCAGGCACGCGCTGGCCAGTCCGCCGGCGGCCAGCTCGAGGCGGCGCAACGTCGCCGGCGACACCGGGCGGACCTGGCCCGGGCCGGCCGCGGGCGCGCGGACCTCTGCTGGGGTCACGTCCGGCAGCATGGCACGCGCGCCGGGACGGGCGGGAACATCCGGTCGCCCGATGTGGTTGCGAAGACAATGAACGCGGCCCACGGACGAAAGGCCACCCGATGACGCAGGAACGCCGCCGCACGCTCACCCCGTCGATCGACGTCCGGCGGGCGAACGACCGGCCGCACACCGAGATCGAGTGGCTGGACTCGCGGCACAGCTTCTCCTTCGGCCACCACTACGACCCCGCCAACACCCACTTCGGCCTGCTGATGGTCAGCAACGACGACCGGGTGAAGGCCGGCGCCGGGTTCGAGACCCACCCGCACCGCGACATGGAGATCGTCACCTGGGTGCTGGAGGGCTCGCTGGTGCACCAGGACTCGACCGGCCACTCCGGACTGATCTACCCGGGGCTGGCGCAGCGGATGAGCGCGGGCTCGGGGATCCTGCACTCGGAGAAGAACGACTCATGGCGGCTCGACGGGGCCGCACCGAGGCACGACGACGACGTGCACTTCGTGCAGATGTGGGTCGTCCCGGACACCGAGCAGATCACGCCGGGCTACGAACAGCTCGACATCGGCGGCACGCTGGACTCCGGTGAGCTGGCCGTCGTCGCCTCGGGCATGCCGAAGCACACGGGTGACCGCGCCATCTCCATCCGGCAGGAGAACGCGGCTCTCTACGCCGCGCGACTGCGCCCCGGGAATGCGACGGCGCTGCCGAACGCGCCGCTGGTGCACCTGTTCGTCGCCCGCGGTGACGTCGAGCTGGAAGGCGCCGGTGTGCTGCACACCGGTGACGCCGCGCGGGTCACGGTCGGCGAGGGCCAGCGGGTCACCGCAGGGGCCGAGGGCGCCGAGGTGCTCGTCTGGGAGATGCACGCGACCATCGCGTGAGCAGGCTGAACCACCGTCCGTGGAACCCGGGTAGCGGCCGCGAGGGCGGCCACCCGGGATCCCGGACGACTCGTCACCACCTGCCGTTGTTCCGCCGGAGGCGGCCGGGTGGGCGGGGACGAGCGGGATGCGTTCTCCTGACGCGCCAGATCAGCCGAGGGGCGTGACCTTGGTGGCCTGCGGGCCCTTCTGGCCCTGCTCGATGTCGAACGAGACGCGCTGACCCTCATCGAGGCTCTTGTAACCGTTGGTCTGGATCGCGGAGTAGTGGACGAACACATCCGCTCCGCCACCGTCGGGAGCGAGGAAGCCGTAGCCCTTCTCGCTGTTGAACCACTTGACGGTGCCCTCTGCCATTCTTGCTCTCCTCGTACCTGGTGCCGAGGCACTCGCCCCCGGCATCGCGCCGCCTGGCCGCTACGGTCCGCGCCCGGGTCGGGACACCGTTCGCGATCACGCGAGGTCGGCGTCGGGCGGAGCGTACCGTGTGATTCGCCTCCTGCCGAGAGCCATTCACCTGTGGATCTACCGCGAAGCGGGAGGGTAGTCACGGTGAGTTATTGCACGTTGACGCCTCGGGACCGGTGGCGGACGGTGATCACGACGGGGCCGCCCCGGGGCCCGCGGGCCCCGGGGCAGGCGTCCTCAGGCGTTCCCGGAGTCGCTCGTCTGCGGCCCGGCCGCCTGCGGGTCGTCGAGCCGGTACGTGGCCGCCGCCTCCGTGACGACCGCCCGGTGGACCTCCCCGCGGGCGGCGAGCGTGCTCAGTGCGGCCACCGTGATCGCCTCGGCGTCGACGGCGAAGTGCCGCCGCACCGCGGGCCGGGTGTCCGAGAGCCCGAACCCGTCGGTTCCCAGCGTCGCGAGCGGCGCCGGCACCCACTGTCGGACCAGGTCGGGCACGGCCCGCATCCAGTCCGACACCGCGACGACGGGCGCCTCCGACCCGCTGAGCGCCTTGGTGACGAAGGGCGTGCGGGGAGCTTCGTCGGGGTGCACGAGATTGTGGTGCTCGGCCTCGACGCCGTCGCGGCGCAGCTCCCCCCACGACGTCACCGACCACACCTCGGCGCCCACGCCCCACTGCTCGGCGAGCATGTCCCGGGCCTGCAGCGCCCACGGCAGCGCGACGCCGGAGGCGAGCAACCGGACCTGCGGGCCCTCCTCGCGGGAGGTGCCCAGGTACCGGTAGAGCCCCTTGAGCAGGCCGTCGACGTCGAGGTCCTCGGGCTCGGCCGGCTGCACGTACGGCTCGTTGTAGACGGTCAGGTAGTACATGACGTTCTCGCCGGTTCCGTCCGGGCCCGACTCGCCGTACATCCGGCGCAACCCGTCGCGGACGATGTGCGCCACCTCGAAGGAGAACGCCGGGTCGTAGGCGACCACCGCCGGGTTGGTGTTGGCGAGCAGCAGCGAGTGCCCGTCGTTGTGCTGCAGGCCCTCACCGGTCAGCGTGGTCCGCCCCGCGGTGGCGCCGACGAGGAACCCGCGGGCCATCTGGTCGGCCGCGGCCCAGATCGAGTCGCCGGTGCGCTGGAAGCCGAACATCGAGTAGAAGACGTAGACCGGGATCATCGGCTCGCCGTGCGTGGCGTAGGACGTGCCCGCCGCGGTGAACGAGCCCACCGAACCGGCCTCGTTGATGCCCTCGTGCAGCAACTGGCCCTGCTCGGATTCCTTGTAGGCCAGCATCAGCGACGCGTCCACGGACGTGTACTGCTGCCCGTGCGGGTTGTAGATCTTCTGCGTCGGGAACATGGAGTCCATCCCGAACGTGCGCGCCTCGTCCGGGATGATCGGCACGAACCGGCCGCCGATCTCCGGGTCCTTGACCAGTTCGCGCAGCAGCCGGACGAAGGCCATCGTGGTGGCGACCTCCTGCTTGCCCGAGCCGCGGCGGACCACGTCGTAGACCTTGTCCCCGGGCAGCACCAGCGGCTTGGAGCGGACGCGGCGCTGCGGCACGGGGCCGCCCAGCGCGCGGCGGCGCTCGAGCATGTACTGGATCTCGGGCGCGTCCTCGCCGGGGTGGTAGTACGGAGGCAGGTACGGGTCGCGCTCGAGGTCGGCGTCGGAGATCGGGATGCGCTGCTCGTCGCGGAACTGCTTGAGGTCGTCCAGCGAGAGCTTCTTCATCTGGTGGGTGGCGTTGCGCCCGGCGAAGTGCGATCCCAGGCCGTAGCCCTTGATGGTCTTGGCCAGGATCACCGTCGGCTGGCCGTGGTGCTCCAGCGCGGCGGCGTAGGCGGCGTAGACCTTGCGGTAGTCGTGCCCGCCGCGCTTGAGGCCCCAGATCTGGTCGTCGGTCAGCGGCTTGACCAGCTCCTTGGTCCGCGGGTCACGGCCGAAGAAGTGCTCGCGGACGAAAGCCCCGTCGTTGGCCTTGTAGGTCTGGTAGTCACCATCCGGCGTGGTGTTCATGAGGTTGATCAGGGCGCCGTCGCGGTCGGCGTGCAGCAGGGCGTCCCACTCCCGGCCCCAGATCACCTTGATCACGTTCCAGCCGGCGCCCCGGAAGAACGCCTCCAGCTCCTGGATGATCTTCCCGTTGCCGCGGACCGGGCCGTCGAGGCGCTGGAGGTTGCAGTTGACGACGAAGGTCAGGTTGTCCAGGCCCTCGGTGGCCGCGACGTGGATGAGCCCGCGGGACTCCGGCTCGTCCATCTCGCCGTCGCCCAGGAACGCCCAGACGTGCTGGTCGGACGTGTCGGAGAAGCCGCGTGCACCCAGGTACCGGTTGAACCGGGCCTGCATGATCGCGTTCATCGGGCCGAGCCCCATCGAGACCGTGGGGAACTCCCAGAAGTCGGGCATCAGCCGCGGGTGCGGGTAGGACGGCAGCCCGTGACCGGGACCACCGTGGCTGAGCTCCTGGCGGAACCCGTCGAGGCGGTCCTCGGTCAGCCGGCCCTCCAGGTAGGCGCGGGCGTAGATGCCGGGGGAGGCGTGCCCCTGGATGTAGACCTGGTCGCCGCCGCCGGGGTGGTCCTTGCCGCGGAAGAAGTGGTTGAACCCGACCTCGTAGAGCGTCGCCGACGACGCGTAGCTCGAGATGTGCCCACCGACTCCGATGCCGGGGCGCTGCGCCCGGTGCACGGTCATCGCGGCGTTCCACCGGATCCATCGGCGGTAGGCGCGCTCGGCTTCCTCGTCACCGGGGAACCACGGCTCCCGGTCGGTGGGGATGGTGTTCACGTAATCCGTGCTGGTCAGGGACGGCACCCCGACGTGGCGCTCACGGGCGCGCTGGAGCATCCGGAGCATCAGGTAACGGGCGCGCTGCTGTCCGGCAGCGTCGAGGACCGCATCGAAGGAGTCCAGCCACTCGGCGGTCTCTTCCGGGTCGATGTCCGGAAGGTGCGCGGCGAGGCCGTCCCGGATGACGTGTACGCGGCGCGGCGGGGCGTCTCCCGTCCGCGCGGCGGAGATGTTGCTGGTGGGCCCGGTCAAGGGGATCTCCCTGCGTGGCTGATCGTGTGGTCGTGTTCGGACTGTCTGGGTGTGCCCCTATCGTGCCCCTCGTCGCGTGATCTCGAAACGGCGGTTGCGCAGTGCTGCGTCGCCATGTTCGGATTCCGCATCCGAACAGGCCGCGGGCCAGCCAGCTCGCGGAACACACAGAGCGAAAAGGGGTACACGCGTGGTCGCCGCGGATGATGCCGGACGGTCGTCCGACATCGCGGGCAAGCTCGGCATCGAGCCGGGCATGGTCGTCCAGGAACTCGGTTGGGACTCCGACGTCGACGAGGCGGTGCGTGACGCCGTCGAGGAACGCTGCGGGGACGAGCTGCTCGACGAGGATGCCGTCGACGTCATCGATGTCGTGTTGTTGTGGTTCCGGGAGGGGGACGGCGACCTGGTCGACGCCCTCGTGGACGCCCGTGGGCCGCTCGCGGACAACGGGGTGGTGTGGGTGCTGACACCCAAGACCGGCCGCCCCGGTCACCTCGAGCCCAGCGAGATCGCGGAGGCCGCGCCGACCGCGGGCCTCTCGCAGACCTCGAACGTGAGCGTGACCGATGAGTGGGCCGGGGCCCGGCTGGTCGCGCCGAAGCAGGGCAAGTCCAAGCGCTGAGCCGAGGTCATCAGGGACGCCGGCGGAATCGTTCCGACAGCTCGGGGTGGTCCTCCCACCACAGTCGGGGGCGGGGTTGCTCCGCCGGTTCCGCCGGCGCGTCCTGGTCTGCCTGCTCGCCCGGGCCGGCCGGGGGCGCGGCCGTCGCGGCCGGCATCGCGGTGGCGTGCGCCGCTTCCGCGGCGTCGAGTTCGGCGTCGACCCGGGCGGCCTCCCGCTCGTCCTCGCGCAACATCCGCAGCATGATCGCGCCGAGGAACGGCAGGCCGGCCAGGTCGCCGCCGATCCACAGCACCCCGGCGCCGATCACCTGGTCCACCCGCAGGCTCGGACCCCAGGTACGGGCCAGTTCGACGTAGTAGTCCGGCGCGATCAGCGGGCCCAGCCACAAGGTCAACCCCAGCGCGCCGTCGGAGACCACCTCGAGCAGCGTGATCCCGACGGTGACGAGGTAGGCGTCGGTGCGGGGCGTCGGGTCGATCCGCAGCCGGGTCCAGAAGTACACGAACCCGCAGCCGAGCAGGCCCAGCCCGACCAGCGCCGCCGCCACGCCGTTGCGCAGTGACTGCTCGTAGAGCGGGGTCAGGTACACCACGAACAGCGGTGCGATCAGCACCACGGTGACGACCACCGGGAAGGTGGCGAGGTACGCGATCCGGCTGCGCCGGATCGCGCCGAGGCGGGCGCGCGGTCCCGGCGGCAGGAGGTCGCGCAGCAGGGTGACCGGGGCACCCATGGCGAGGAACATCGGAGCCACCATGAGCAGCACGATGTTCTGCAGCGCGCGGGTCCAGAACAGCGTGTCCGCGTAAACGCCGACGAACGTCACAGTGACCAGCAGGATCGAGCCCAGGCCGCCGGCCAGGAACGCCGTCGTGCGGGCCCGCGGCCAGGCCCCGCCGCGGCGGCGCAGCCCAGCCAGGTAGCCCCCGCCCGCCGCGATCACCGCGACGAGCACGCCGGGGTTCGGCGTCCAGGACGTGAACGCGCGCAGCAGGGTGAGCGGCGGCGGCGCGGTGGTGGCGAGTGCCGCGATCATCGGGTCGGTGGGGTCGAGCGCACGGGGCAGAGGGTCCCCCTCGATCCTGAGAACAACCTGTGTGACACCGACCTGTGGGGGTGCCGGTGCCGGTGGCCTAGGCTCGTCGCTGTTGCCGCCGACTGTCCGAGTCCGGCGGAGGAGTCCGTATGCCGAGGAGAGAGCTGCTCATGGCGCCCCAGGTGGGAACCGAAGCCCCCGACTTCACGCTCAAGGACCAGAACAACCAGGAGGTGACGCTGTCGTCCTTCCGGGGCGACCGCGCCGTACTGGTCGTGTTCTACCCGTTCGCGTTCTCCGGCATCTGCACCGGCGAGCTCTGCGCGGTGCGTGACGACCTCTCGAGCTTCCAGAACGACGACGTGCAGATCCTGGCCGTGTCGGTGGACCACCCGTTCACCCTGAAGGCCTGGTCGGACGCGCAGAGCTACGAGTTCCCGCTGCTGGCCGACTTCTGGCCGCACGGCCAGGTGGCCGAGCAGTACGGGGTCTTCAACGCAGAGAAGGGCTTCGCGCTGCGTGGCACCTTCCTGGTCGACAAGGACGGCATCGTGAAGTTCGCCGAGGTCAACGGCCCCGGCGAGGCGCGCGAGCAGGACGGCTGGAAGAAGGCTGTGGCCGCGCTGTCGGCCTGATCATCCTGGCCGGATCCGCGCGAGCGGGTCCGGCCGCGGGGCGCGTAGCTCAGCGGGAGAGCACTCGGCTTACACCCGAGCGGTCGCAGGTTCGAACCCTGCCGCGCCCACGTCCTGACCTGTGGAAACCTCGCAGCGGCCTCTGTGGATGTTCAATCCGTTTGTCTCCACGCGCCTCTGTTTCGCACCACGCGAATATCAAACGACACCCTCGCTGCACATCGGGGTGGCTGGCGTGGTCGGGGTGAACGTGGGTGGACGCTGACCGCCTTGCGAAGACTTCTGAAAAAGTTCCGAATGAGCGGGCGTGACGACCGAGGTGCAGTGGAGCGAGTTGCAGCGCGACCCTAAAGGGTGTCGCGGCACTGGCCGATCAGGGCGATGTTCGCGTGCGACGTCGGGACGGTGTTTCGCTGCTGCTGGTACGTGAGGACTCCGCTACCTCGGCAGCTGATGGCGCGGTGGCCGCGGCGCGGGCGCTGCGCAACGCGCTCGCCCACCTGCCTGGTGAGGCGGCGGCGGAGGTCCTCGTCGAGGAGTTCCCGTGAGCTGACCTGCTGCCCGCTGCGGAGTGGCTCCAGTTCGTCTCGGACTTCGTGCGGGCGGTGGGTGCGTCGGCGGAGTTGGGCCGGTGGTCGGTGTTGGCGCAGGTCCTGGTGGAGTGGAAGGCGACCGCGGCAGTGCACACCGATCCCGCGCTCGTGGCCGAGTTGTCGCGACCGCTGGAGGATGATCTCGGTCCGGTGCCGGCGCCGACTGGGTCCTGAGCGATGCCTGCCAAGCGTGGGGATCGGGTCGCGCCGCCTGCTCGGCCGCCTGCGGGGTCAGCTCGCCGAGCGTCAGATCGGTGGACGGACATTGCCGCAGTGGCAGTACGAGGTGACCGCGGGTGGTCGGATCTGGTATTGCCCGGACGGGCAGCGACGGGTCGTGTGGGTCGTCGCGGCGAGTCCGTCGCATCCGAAGGCCACCGAGTAGGAGATCGAGTTCGCCCGCGGCAGGGTGGTGCGAGCCGGTAGACCGGTCAGTCCTTGTGGGGGTGCCCAGCTAGAACCCGATTTCGTCGACTGCGGCGTCGAGTTGGGCCGCCTCGTCGAGCTGCCACGGTCCGGAGACACCTGTGAGCAGGTCGTCCCACGATGCGGCGGACGTGCACGGATGGACCTGCAGAGCACGGTGGACACGCCGATCGGAATTCTCGTAATGCGTGGGTCATGGTCGGACGTCAGCAGCCGATCAGCCAGCCGCCGATGACGGCCGGCCGATCATCCCGGTCGACGCGATGGCGGACGCGCTGTCTTCACCGCCGAGGGCTGCGTGGCCGGGTCGGTGGGTGAACTCAACGACGGTGCGTACCGCGCCGGGCGGGAGGGCGCCGGGCACCGCTCTTCTTCGTGGCGGCGGGTCTGCCCGATGCCGGGGTTCCGTCCCCGCGGGGGGTGCGTGAGCTGTTGACCGTGCGCCCGCGGACGATCCCGATGAACTCTTCCATCAGCTCGGTGTTCTCCGCGTCCGGCCAGACGAGACCGACGCCCGACCCCGGCGCGTCGGTCAGCGGTCGGTAGGCGAGGTCCCGGCGGTGGTGGAGGCGGGCCAGCGACTGGGGGACGACCAGTAGGCCGACGCCCGCGGCGACGAACTCGATCGCCGCGGCCGTCGTCGCGGGGGCGAACGCCGCGGACCGCCCCGGCCGGTCACCGGGCCAGGCGAGTGTGTCGTCCTGCGGGCGGAGGACGATCTCGTCGGCCAGGTCCGCGACCGTGGCCTCCTCGGTCGCGGTGAGGACGTGTTCCTTCGGGACGACGGCCACGGTGGTCTCGGTGTAGAGCGGGATCGTGTGGAGCCCGGTCCGGTCGATCGGCAGCCGGACCACGGCGGCGTCCACGGCGCCGGTCCGGATCAGCTCCACCGCCTCGTCCGTGGTCGCCGTGACCAGCTCCAGGGGGACGTGCGGACGGCGCTCGGCCCAGATCCGCACCCACTTGCCCGGCGTGACGCCTGGGACGTAGCCGAGCCTGAAGACTGCGGTGTCGCCCGGCTCGGTCACCGGCCCAGGCTATCGCCTGGTCCGGCCCCGATACCCTGGGCATATGACGCGGCAGAGGTCGACCCAGACGATGAAGCCCGCGACGGCGGCGAAAAAGCTCGGCGTGCACCTCGACGCGACGCCCGACGAGTTCCGGGCCGGGGTGGTCTCGCGCGACGAGCTCGACGCCCTGCAGGCCGATCCGCCCGAGTGGTTGCGCGAGCTGCGACGCAACGGCCCGCATCCCCGCCAGGTCGTCGCGGACCGACTGGGAGTGTCGATCTCCGGGCTGGCCCGCGCCGAGATCACCGAGCCGCTGACCACCGCCCAGATCGCGGCGTTGAAGGAGGAGCAGCCGGAGTGGCTGCGCCGCGAGCGCAACACCCGGGCCGAGGCGCAGCGCGCGGAGGCCCGACTGCGGGCCCAGCGGTCCGGGAGGCGTCCCGACGATCCGGTCGGGGGATGAGCGGGGCCCTTTCGGCGTCGGTCACCCGCAAGGCAGTGTGGCCACGAAGCATCGGCGGTGGCACGGACCGCCGATCACGCCTCGGGCAGCAGACCAACCAAGCGGTCACCGACGAGAACAGCGTCGTGTTCTGGACCGCGCAGCAACAAGCTTTCGAATGGCTCCGCGACGCAGTCGAGAACGCCGTGCGTGCAGTCGCGATTGGCCCGCACCGTCGGCCGCTGTGGCACCGGATCCAGTCGCCCAGCTCCGCCAGCTCGCGAAGCTTCACCGCGCCGGCGCGCTCACCGACCACGAGTTCGCACAGGCCAAGCAGTCGCTGCTCAGCCGCCTACGCTAGCCGAGGTCGGGCATCGAACCGCCCGGCCGCTGCAGCGCCGTGTGGAGCCATTCGTGGTGCGAACTGTCGTTGAACAGCGTGGTTGAGGACCGATGCCCGGGTCGAAGGGGAGACCCCGGCTGCGGCGGCCAGCGCGTCGTCGGTGGGGAATCGTCCACGGGCGTCGCCGATCTCGGCGAGCAGGGTTGCGGCGTGAACGGTGCGGATCGGGGCAGTTTGGTGAACACCGTGGCGTCGGCCCTGCGTGCGGGCCGGGTTCGCCGTCGAGAAGGCGATCCTTGCACGCCCGCGCGGGGAGCCGTAGGGCCGTGGCCGGCACGGACCGCCTTTTCACGACCGTCCAAGCTCAGGCGGGCGCCGGCTCTTCGCTGCGCGCCTCGCGGGGGAGCAGCACCGCGGCGACCCAGCCGACCAGGGCGAAAGCCCCCACCACGACGACCGAGATGCCGTACTGGACAGCGCTGGCGGCGGCGGCCACCATCACCGAGCCGGCGATCGCCACGCCCAGGGACGAGCCCAGGTTGGAGACGCTGCGGGACACGCCGGAGATGTCGCCCTGCGCCGCCTCCGGCCAGGCCGACTGGACGACGTTAACCGACGCGGTGAGCATGGTGCCGAGGCCGAAGCCCATGACGAACAGGCCGGGCCAGAACGTCCAGTCGGCGGTGTGGCGCCAGGCTGTCAGGCCGAGGATCAGCGCGATCCCGGCCACGGTGAGCGTGAACCCGACCCGGACGAGCAGCCGCTGCGAGTGCCGGCCGGCCATGCGCTGGGCGCCGGCCGAGGCGAGCAGGATCCCGATGGTGGCCGGGATCAGCATCAGCCCGGTGCTGATCGGGGAGAGCCCGCGTTCCTGCTGCAGGTAGACCGAGATGACGAAGAACGAGCCTTGCATGACCAGCCACTGCATGTTCTGGGTGACGAGCCCGAGGTTCGACGTCCGGTTCTGGAACAGCCGGATCGACACCAGTGGCGTGCGGCCGTTCCGTTCCCGGTTGTGCACGTGCAGGATGAACAGCGCGAGGAAGACGAGCCCGATGCCGACGAGGATCCACACCGGCGAGACCCCGCCCTGGGCGATCAGGACGGTGCTCCCGATCGTGACGTCCTTCTTCGCCCTGACCCAGCCGTAGGTGCCGGTCTGCAGGACGCCGAAGACCACGAAGAACAGGCCGATCGCCGAGAACACCGCCCCGAGGACGTCGAACTGCGGCCGCTCGGCGGGCAGCGGCGGGTCCTGTACGCGCCGGGCCAGCCAGATGATCGCGATCACGACCAGTGCCTGGAGGCCGAACGACGCCCGCCAGCTGATGTAGCTGGTGATGAGGCCGCCGATGAGCGGGCCGGCCGCCGCCCCGAGACCGGCCGAGCCGCTCACCACGCCGAACCAGCGGGCCCGGGTCTTCAGGTCGTCGAAGAGCACCGTGATGAGGATGTAGATGGGTGGGATCAGCAGCGCCGAACCCACGCCCTGCAGCAGCGAGTAGCCGACCACCAGCAGCGGCAGGCCCTGGGCGAGGAGAGCCAGCAGCGCACCGGCGCCGTAGACGACCAGCCCGGCGACGAAGCAGACCTTGCGGCCGAGCAGGTCGGTGAGCTTGCTGCCGGGGATCATCAGCGCCGCCATCGTCAAGGTGAACAGCGTGATGGCGGTCTGGATCCCGGTGATTGACGTCCCGAGCTCCGTGGCGATCGTGGTGATCGCCACATTCATGTTGGACGCGGCGTAGCTGCAGATGAACTGGGCCAGCGCCAGCGGCAGGACCGCGGCTCTCGCCGAGGACGCTGCGAGGCCGCGGCTCGTCGAGGTCATGGCTGCCTTCGGACGGGGCGGACGGGTGGGGAGAGCGGACGGGAAGGTCAGGCCTTTGCCCGCGCCCGCGCGTCGAGTGCGGCGTCGAGGGTGAGGGCGGCGTCGATGAGCGCCAGGTGGGTGAAGGCCTGCGGGAAGTTGCCGATCTGCTCGCCGGTCAGGGCGATCTCCTCGGAGTACAGCCCGACGTGGTTGGCGTAGGTGAACATCTTCTCGAGGGCCCTGCGGGCGTCCTGGAGCCGGCCGGCCCGGGTGAGGGCGTCGACGTAGGCGAACGTGCACAGCGAGAAGGTGCCCTCGGAGCCGCGCAGCCCGTCCGGGGAGGCCTCCGGGTCGTAGCGGTAGACCAGGCTGTCGGTGACCAGCTCCTCGTCCATGGCCCGTAGCGTCGACAGCCACTGCGGGTCGCGGCCGTCGATGAAACCGACGGTGGGCATCCGCAGCAGCGCCGAATCGAGGACCTCGGTGTCGTAGTGCTGGACGAACGCGCGCCGCTTGTCGGAGAAGCCGCGCTCCATGACCTGCCGGTAGATCTGGTCGCGCTCCACCGTCCAGCGCTCGACGTCTGCGGGCAGGCCGTGCTGCGTGGCCAGCCGGACCCCGCGGTCGAAGGCCACCCAGCTCATCAGTCGGCCGTAGGTGAATGGCTTCCGGCCGCCGCGGGTCTCCCAGATGCCCTCCTCGGGCTGGTCCCAGTGCTCCACCAGCCAGTCGAGCATGCCGCAGATGGCCTTCCAGCCTCGGTAGGGCAGCGGCAGGCCGGCTCGGACGCCGGCGTAGATGCTGTCCAGCGCCTCACCGTAGATGTCGAGCTGGAGCTGCTCGGCGGCGCCGTTGCCGATACGGACCGGGGCCGAGCCGCGGTAGCCGCCCCACTGGTCCAGGGTGTCCTCCTTGAGGTCGGAGGAGCCGTCGATGCGGTACATGATGTTGAGTGGGCCGCTGTCGCTGCCCATCCGTTCCCGGATCCGGTCGCCCAGCCAGGAGCCGAACTGGCCGGCCTCGTCGACCATCCCCAGGCGGATCAAGGCGTGCACTGAGAAGGATGCGTCCCGCACCCAGGTGTAGCGGTAGTCCCAGTTGCGCTCGCCGCCGACCTGCTCGGGCAGTGCCGCGGTCGGCGCGGCCACGATTCCCCCGGTGGGGGCGTAGGTCATCAGCTTCAGCGTGATCGCCGAGCGGTTGATCATCTCCCGCCACCGGCCGGTGTAGGTCGAGTTCGCCAGCCACGACTCCCAGTAGCGCTGCGTCTCATCGACCAGCCGCTTGATCTCCGCGACCCGGATCTGTCGCGGGGGACCGTCGGCGTCGGACTCGAGGACGACCCCGCGCAGCTCGCCGGCCGAGAGCTCCAGCGTCGCGTGCAGGTCGCCGTCCTCGACGCCGCTGCGGGCCCGTGCCTCTTCACCGGTCTCGTAGACCCGGTGCAGGGTCAGCGTGGTGCCGTTCGCGGAGAACACGGCGCCGTTCTCCGTGACCTCGGCCCGGTGCGGTTGCCGTCCGTAGTCGAACCGGGGCGCCACCTCGACCTCGAAGCTCATCCGCCCGCGGACGCACTGGACGATGCGGACGATCCGGTGGCTGTCGGTGGCCGCGTCGCCGGCCGGGGGCATGAAGTCGACGACCTGGCCGAGGCCTTCGGCGGTGAAGAAGCGGGTCACCAGCACGGCGGTGTCCGGCAGGTACATCTGCTTGGCGGTGAACGCGGTGCCCGTGGGCCGGATCCGGAAGCGGCCGCCCTTTCCGTCGTCGAGCAGGGCGGCGAAGACGCTCGGGGAGTCGAAGCGGGGGCAGCAGAACCAGTCGATCGACCCGTCGGTCGTCACGAGTGCGGTGGTCTGCAGGTCGCCGATCATCCCGTGGTCGGCGATGGCGGTCTCGGTCATGAGGCTCCTCCCGGGAATGATGTGCCCACCATGACCTGGTCGGGGGGAGCACTGCCTCACCTGGGGCGGGTGACGGCGCCCCGCGGGCCGGGCGGAGCGGGCGGCGGTCTGCGTGGTCGGCCTCGGTGGCTTCGTCCGCGACCATGCAGCGCGGCGCGGTCGTGCGGAATCGTGGTGGGCGCGCTCGTGCCGCCGTCCTGCCCCGAATCCGCGAATAGCCCGCGGACTGATCTTCACCTTTGTCGGATGATCTTGCGGGCTGGGTCGGTGTTGTGCGCGGGTCGACGACCCGAGTCGTCGTCTCGGGTGTGCGTGTTCGAGTGAATTCGGGGCCGGGTGGCTGTGGTCAGGACGTGGCGGGCAGTGCGCGGATGCGGGTGAGGACCTCGGCGAGTAGGTGGTAGCCGGGTGGCAGCTCGGCTGCCGGTCAGACCGTCTCCCGCTGCTCGCGGACCAGCGCCAAGATGACCACGACGTCGAGCGCGATGATCACCAGAGACCAGATCGGGTAGTGCGGGGTGAACAGGAAGTTGGCGATGATGCTCAGCGAGGCGAGCACGATGCCGACGACCCGGGCCCAGGTCTGGCCCTGCAGGACCCCGATCCCGGTCAGCGCGAGCGCCGCACCGAAGATCAGGTGGAACCAGCCCCAGCCGGTGAGGTCGAAGGCGTAGATGTAGTTCGGCGTGGCCACGTAGACCTGATCGCGGAACAGCGCGGAGATGCCGGCCAGTGCCTGACAGATACCGGTCACCAGCAGGACCGCGCCGGCGAACATCGCGAACCCGGTCGACCAGGCCGTGGTCCCCCGCCCGGCCGCCGCGGGTGGGTGGGTGCTCGTATCACTCATGGTGGGTTTCCTCCTCCAGCCGTGGACGGGTCCACGGTGAGCGTCCCGGGGCCGTGACGCCTCGCCCGCTGGGTGTGACTTCGGTGTCCAGTGGGGACATCGGCGAGTGGAGGCGGCCGGGTCCACCGGCCGCACCCACGGCCGGAGTGGCCCTGCTCCGGGTGGCCGTCGTGGCTGGCAGCCCCGGCTGGGCCGGCCTCGGAGGAGGTTCGGATGATGCAGCATCAGGCGTCGTACCTGATCGTGGCCGCCGTCGTATTCGGGGTGAACCTCATGCCGGCCTTCGGGCCACCGACCTGGGCGGTCCTGGTGTTCTACCGGTTCAACGGGCACCTCGCCGTGGTGCCGCTGGTGCTCATCGGTGCGATGGCGGCCGCGGCGGGGCGCCTTGTGCTCGCCATCGCGTTCAGGCATCTGCGGGGGCACGTCCCGGCCCGGCAGACCGCGAACCTGGAGGCCGCGGGCAAGGTCCTGAGCCGGACCCGCACGCGCTCGTTCGCCGGGCTGGCCCTGTTCGCCTTCGCGCCGGTGGGGTCCGCCCAGCTTTTCGAGGCGGCCGGGCTCACCGGGGTCGCTCTCGGCCCGTTGACCGCCGCGTTCTTCGTCGGTCGGCTCGTCAGTTACGGCCTCGCTGTGGGTGGTGCGAGCGCGGCGGCGAACACCAGTGTCGGGCAGCTGGTGATGTCCTCGTTCAGATCACCGTGGGGCATCGCGGTACAAGTGCTCCTGCTCGCTGCGCTGGTGGGGCTCACCCGCATCGACTGGATCGGGATACTCCAGCGCTACGAGGACCGGCGCAACACCGCAGCCACCGACCCGCCGGTCGGCGACGACGGATGAGCCACCGGCCGTGGCACTCGCGGCACGTCGGCGAATCGCTGGCTGCAGTGTCGTCACCAGCATTACGAGGGCACGGGCGGTTGCGCTCACCGCGCTACCAGCACCAACGGCGCCGCCGAGAGCGCGGATGGCACGCAGCGAAGTGCCGGAACGCACGACCGGCCGCGCCGCGTGGTCGTGCATCAGTTCACCCCGCCGGATCAACGGTATGCACCGGCGGATCACCGAGACCGTCAGCGAATCACCGAGATCGTCGACGGGCTGCTCGACCCCGCACGCCGCGACCGACCAGCGCCTTGGCACCCGGGTCACGCGTGCGTCCGGCGCGCGTCGCGCAGCACTCGCCGTGCCTGCGTCCCAGCGGCGCTGAGCGCGTCATCGGCCGCGCCGATCTCGGCCTGGACCTCGGCGAGCCGGCGCCTGGTCACCCGTCCCCCGAGAGGGCCGAGCCCGCGGTCCAGGACGTCGGTGTCGGTCTCCACCACGGCGGCGATGACCGCCGTCCTCCCGGGCGGGATCGCTCGGGCGAGGTGCTCGAGCGCGAGTTCGTCGCGCGGCGGCTCGGCCATCGCCCCGGCCAGAACCACGAGCGAGTTGCCGAACAGAAGCGTGTCGAGGGGCCCGGCGAGGATGGTGAGGAGGGTGGCGAGCCGGGGGTGGCGCTCGGCCAGGGTGCCCTCTGTCTCCACGTCGCCCACGTGGTCTTGGATCCGGATCCGGCCATCGCCGCACCGGTGGACGACAGCGGCGCCCCGGAGATCGAACGCGCCCTCGGATGCGAGCCGGGTCAGCGTCTCGAGGGCCTGCGAGGCCGTCGCCGCTTCGTCGAGGGTGATGACCAGTACGTTCTCCTCAGTCAACGCCATGCCCTCCCCGTTC
The DNA here is from genome assembly GCF_012911935.1 of Pseudonocardia acidicola. Taxonomy (GTDB): domain Bacteria; phylum Actinomycetota; class Actinomycetes; order Mycobacteriales; family Pseudonocardiaceae; genus Pseudonocardia; species Pseudonocardia acidicola. Next base: position 216,119 of record NZ_JAAXLA010000001.1, read on the forward strand.
CTGGCGGGTCGCGCGCCGACACTCGCAGCACCGTATGCCGATGAGCACACAACGCTGTGCGCCAGCAGCACGCCCCACGCCATCAGTGTGCCTGCGGCGGCGCGTTGCCAGGGCAGGAACCGCAGCACACCCGTCCCCTGTACTGGTTGGCGTCGCAGCGCCCGCAGATGGCGGCGCTGGTCACGGGGGCTCACGCGGTATCCGGCGGTCATCGCCAGACGGCTTGCCGTGGAGGGCGTCGGCGTGATCGTCAACTACCACGCCGATCGCCGGATTGCCGCAAAGATCATCCTCGACGCCGTCGGGCTCAGCAAGGTCCGGGCGTCAAGCTCGTCACCGAACGGAGCAGCGCAAAGACGTTCTGCATGCTCGGCCTGGACCGAGCAGCCGGCCGCGTTCCGGTCGATCCGAGCCAGTGACCGGCCGGGGCCGCGCCCGGCCTCGAGCCTCCGGAATCGCCGCCTCGGCCCCCATCAGCTGACACAGGTTCACCCTCGGCCGCGGCGCTCCCGGCGAGTGGCGGCTGAGTCCGGGTCAGCCGACCTGTCGAGAAGACGGGCTCGGCACGGAAGTCGCTGCTGAGGTCACGAGCGGGGCTGCTTGTCCGGCTGCGCCTGCGCCGGTGCACGGCGTTCCTCGGCGGGGATGGGCGGCGGCGCGCCGACGCCTACCGGTTCCCGGTCTTGCGCCCGTTGCCCCAGCCGGCGGAGCTCGAAGGCCAGCACGATGTCGGAGATCCCTCGGAAGATGGCCATGAATCCCACCCAGAGCAGGATGAAGGCCGCGCGGCCGGCCAGGTCCCACACCCGGTCGGAGGTGGAGACCCACAGGGCGAGCAGGACGATCAACACCCCGCAGGTCAGCCCCAGCCACCAGTAGGGGCTCTCGTCGCGCAGCGCGAGGCTGCGGGCGATGTAGAAGACCCCTTGCAGGAACAGCAGCAGGCCCAGCGTCGAGGCCAGGGCGAAGAAGGTGTTGATCGGCCGGACGAACGACCACAACGCGCCCAGCAGGAACAGCACGGCGAGCGTGTAGTGCACGACCTTCCAGCCGCCGATCATGATGCCGCCCAGGGCTCCCTCGGTGACCGCAGCGACGAGGAAGACCACGCCGACGAGAACGCCGACGGTTGCCAGCGAGGTGACGTTCGCGCGCAGCACCAGCCAGGCGATGAGGAACCAGATGATCCCGGCCACGAGGGGCGCCCACCACCACCGGGCCGCCTCCCGTTGCAGCAAGTGCCCAGCGAGACCCCGTGGTTGCGGAATGTCTGTCTGCATGTCGTCCCTCCTTGTCTGTATCGGCGTCTGTATCGGCACGGACAGCCCCCGTCTCGGCGGGACCGGGTGAGCGCTTCGCCCCCTGCCGGGGAGAGCGCGAGTGCCATCCTCGGGCCCGGTGGCCGGGATGGAGGACGGACTTTCGTCCCGCCTGCGCCCGCGAAGGTCAGCACTTCGCACTCGTCTTCGGTCGATCTCGGCGCCGTGCTCGTAGCCGGGTCGATCGTGTCGGCCGCCTGGCGGCGGCGACTCCATGAGGTGCGCGGTGTACCGCAGATCCGCCGGCACTCCGGAGCCACCACCGGGCGATGGCGCCACGTGGTCACCGGCCGGCCACGTCTGATGAAGGCCGAGCAGCCGGGTCATCCGACTACGCAATCGAAGTCGGGGGCACCCCTCCCGGGTGGACAGTGGAGAGGCGTGGCCGGTCGCGGATGTGGGGCCTTCCGCGGACAGTCGGGAGGGCCGATCGGCCCACTGCTTGTGCTGCTCGCCTTCCACTGGTGGCTGTTCCGCCGCTCCGGGGGGCGGCCGACCTGGCCGCCCCGGGGAACAGAGAGATCGTCACCTCCGGCGACGTCTTCGACGTGCTGGAGCGGATCCGGTTCGGTGCCGAGCGCAGCGTGGTGATGCCCGTCGAGCAGCGCCGCCGCACGGCCTACCACGAGGCCGGGACGCCCTGCTGGGCATGCCACAGCCGGGCGCCGGCCTCCCGTAGGCGCTGATGAGCCGGGCGTCGCCTGGTCACCGCGGGGATATCAGCGCCGCGGTGTTCGCGTCGGTCCAGCCGGGCGGGTGCAGGATGGCGGCCCAGGCGATCGGTACCTCGGCGCCGTAGTGGTGGCCGTGCCCGGGCGGGGGCTGCAGAGAGATGATCATGTCGCAGGTGATCTGCCAGAAGGTCACCAGCGGGTACCAGCGCACCGCAGGGACGACGTCGGGTCCGCGGGGCTCGGCGAGCCAGTCGGGTTCGGTCCAGATCAGTGCGGTCGACCACCAGACGATGGGATCCGAGGCGTGCTGGACGAAGACGGCCCGGGGGCTGGGCAGTGATCGGTCCGGGGCGCGCAGGTCGGCGGGTGTGGCGGCGAATCGCACGGTCTGCCCGTCGCCGTAGACAGGCAGGCGCTCCGGGCTGCCGGGGACGCGCTGGTCGGTGAGCTCGCGCCACAGGTCGGTGCTGTTGGGCGGGCCGACGAACAGGGCTCCCTGGGTGCGGGTGGTGAGGTCGGCGACGCCGGAGAAGGCGGCGCTGCCGCCGAAGGTGCCCAGGCTCTCGCCGCAGACGACCAGCCGTGGCCGGTGGTCCGGGGGCAGGTCGGCCCAGTAGCCGTAGACCTCGTCGAACAGGGTGCGGCCGGCCTGCCGGGCCCGGGTCCGGTCGACGATGAAGGAGATCCAGCTCGGCAGGTGGGAGTACTGCAGTGCGGCGATCGCGGTGTCGCCGCCGTACATGTATTCGAGGGGGTCGGCCAGCGTCGGGTCGATCGAGCCGGTGCCGGTGGTGGTGGCGACCGCCAGCAGCGGCCGGTCGAAGGCGCCGGTGCGTTTCAGCTCGGCGAGTACCAGCTCGGCCTGGCTGCGCAGGCTCGCTGCCGAACTCGCCCCGGCGTAGACGCGGATCGGGGCCACCGCGGGCCGGCCGGTCAGCTGCTCGATGTCGGAGACGGTGGGGCCGGAGGACACGAAGTCGCGCCCCGTCCGGCCCAGCGAGTTCCAGGAGACGAGCGAGCCGGGACCGCCCGAGCGCAGCGGCGAGGACGGCGGGAGCGCGCCGGCATCGGTGCGCCGGTCGACCGAGGAGAACGCGTGGTCGGCTGCCAGCACCAGCCCGTGGTAGAGGGCCCCGTTGAGCAGGACGACGACCAGGACGGTGATCAGGCCCGCGGCGAGCAGCCGGAGCGCCGGTACCGGGATGAACCGCCGCATGCGTCGCAAAACTGCGTTGTAGAGATCGCCGAACAGGCGGGCGAGCCCGATCAGCCCGGCGAACACGGCCGCCCCGATCGCGAACACCCCGAGGTAGAGATAGTGGCCCTGGGCCGGCATCGCGACGGCGCGCCGGACGTCGTTCTGCCAGGAGGCGCTCAGCCACAGCATGGCCGGCACCGCGATCACGGCGAACCCGGTGATGCCCCAGCGGACGCGGCGATGCGCTCGCGCCGGTAGGGACGGGACACCGGCCCGGCGTCCGACCTCGGTGACGGCGACGCCGATGGCGTAGCCGGCGGTGGCGCTCAGGCCCGACACCAGCCCCTGGAGCACCCAGGAACGGGGCAGCAGCGACGGCGTCAGCGAGCAGAGGAAGGCGAGCAGGGCGAACACCAGGCCGATGTGGTCCAGCCCGCGCAGGTAGCGGCGCAGCCGGGTGAACCGGCCCCGCGGCGGGGCGGCGTTCCCGCGCGCCGCAGCCACGGTGGGTGCCGGCGGTGCGCCCGCGGCCTCGATGGCTGGGCGGTCCGCGCTGGATGCGGGCATCGCGACCTCGATTCACCCGGCGAGGCGCCAGGCCACCAGGCCGAACAGGACACCGAGGGAGTTGGTAGCCCAGTGCATGCCGGCACTGGCCAGCACGCTGCCGCTGCGGCGGCGCAGCTCGCCGGCGACCGCCCCACCCAGTGCGGTGAAGGCCACCGTGGCGACCACGACGAGTGGGCGGCCCCCACCGCCGAGCACCGCCGAGACGCCCGGATTGGCTGCGGCCAGATGCAGCGACGGCAGGATGTGCCAGAGCCCGAACGCCACCGAGGTGGTGGCCAGCACCCGCCATCCGCGGGTGTGCCGGGCCAGCGCTGCCCACAGCACCGAGCGGAAGGCGATCTCCTCGAGCAGCACCGTGCCGATCGGGATGATCACCAATGCCGAGAGCAGCGCCCCGGACACGGGCAGGTGGTAGCGGGTGTCCAGAAAAGCCGATCGGCTCCCGGGCAGCAGCACTCCGATCAGGTAGGCGGCGGCGACGACAAGGCTCGCGCCGAGCCCCCAGTACGCCCCCGACCGCCACCGGTCCCGCCCGAGCCCCAACTGCGCCCAGCCCAGGCCGGTCAGCCGTGCCCACACCAGCAGGGCGCCCGCTGCCGCAGGCGCGAACCACCACCACGCCGGGGCCAGCACGTGCTGCACGACGTTGATCCCGGCCAGCACGGCGACGACCACCGCGCTCGCCCCGTCGCCGGGCAGTCGGCGGACCGGTGTCCCGATCGCCGCCGGTCGGGGTTCACGCCGCAGGGTCCTCCATGTTGCCGGGCTGGTGCGTACCGCCGCTGTCGGGGCTCGCCACCGTGGCACGACACGCGGGTGAGTGGGTGTCGTGGCGGACACGGCAGTCCCCCTGTGCGGCTCCGCCGCGGGCACGACGCGGCTTCGAACCAGTGTGCACCGATTCGCCGGTCGGCGTAACTCGACGGGACGAGGTGTCCGAGGGCCCGCAGAGGCACGGAGGTCCGCGGACGTGGGGACCGAGCGCCTCTGTCGACCAGTTCCTCCATGCTGAGTGTCCGGGCGAGCCGGCAGATGCTCGTCCAGGCACTTCGGCGCGCGCACGTCCCCGGCGAGGATCAGGAGCCGGATGGCGTGCCGGCGGATGTAGGGCGCAAGTACCTCGGCCACCCGGGTGGCGTTGTGCTCCCAGGAGTCCTCGGCCCGGTGGCGCCGACCTCGCCTGGCATACCGGGCCCTGCTCCAGAACCGACGGAGTCGCTTGACACCTGGGTCTCTCATCGAACCGTCTCGATGGGGACGTTCCTGTCACAGCGCACACCTTGGGGAAGCGAACCCTCGAGGTCGGAGGGGCGAAAAAACGCCCGGCGCTCGGGCTGGTCGACGCCGTCGAGGACGCGCAGCTGCTCGTGATCGGGAGTCCCCGCCGCGGCGAGCCACCCGGAATGCACCTGGGATCGGTCGTCTTGTGCATGCACCACGCGCCCTGCCCGGTCGTCGTCGTCCGGGGCCAACACGCGGGGCGCTGACACGGGTATCGACAGATCCGGACGGGTGCAGCGGTAGAGAACCCGACCACCCCCGCCCTGGTCAGGAAGCCGTCCCGAACCTCGTGAACCCGCCGGCGGATCCGACGGTGTCCCGGTCGTCGTACATGCCGTCGACTTCGGTCGACGGCTGTGGCCCGAGAGCGAGCGCGGATCACCCCCTGGGTACGGCGGCCGGCTGGCCCGCCACTCGCGGAGGGAATTCACGGTTGACCCGCTCGGCACGGGACAGCCTCCTCTGCGGTGGTGTGGACTTCCCGCCGGCGCGCTGGACGCGGTTGGGGAGTCGATGGCCCGAGCAGCCGGGCATCGAGCGGGCAAGAGGCTCATCTACGTGGCGGTAGCCCGTCGGCCCACTTCGGACAGCACCGTGCCAGCTCAGGCGGCGAAACGCGGCGGCCGAGCCGACGCGGTCAGCGTGCGGGTCGGTCGCGCCATGAGGCACGCAGTGCAACGGGGGCCATGTGCAGGACGGCCGCTCCGAGCGCGACCGAAGTGCCCACCACCCACGGGTCCGGGACGTGGGCGACGAGAGGAACCAGCGCGGTGGCCAGGGCCGGCGTGAGTGGCTCGGCCAGCACCGCGCAGAGTAGCGCCGCAACCGCGACCGCCACGGTTCCCGCGACCCATGCGGGCGGGATGACCGCGGCTGCCCCTGCCCCGACAACGCCCGCCGCTACGAGCAGCAGCCAGCGCCGAATACCGCTGCACAGCGGGCGGGCTCCGATGGTCACCCATTCGAAGCACGCAACGAGCAGCGGGGGCGCGACCACGAGCGGGCGAAGCCCGATCAAGCCGGCTGCGGCAATGCATCCCACCGCGCACACCCCGAAGACCCCCAGGACGGGTGTGCTCCACCGGGCGGCAGCCTGCGGTTGCGACGGCCGCGGCGCCGTCATGGCCAGAACGGCACAGAGCAGCAACACCGCGACCGGGTAGGGCCAGCCACGAATGTCGAAGAGCACGGGCAGAACGGCCGCCGATAGCGCCGGAGCCAGTTGGCAGCGCACCGCCTGAAGGAGCGCCACTCCGAGAACGAGCGCGAGGACGGCCAGAACCCAGCGCGGACCCGGCAGCCGCACGACCAACACACCCAGCAGGGCGCACGCGGGCGGGACCGTCGCGATCTGAACCCGGGATCTGAGCCACGCGGGCTTCTGCAGCACCCAGATGCCCAGCGCAAGCGCGATGCCCTCCGGGAACAACACGGCCGGCAGGTCGAAGACCTCCGCGGTCACCAGCATGGGAAGGGCGAGCAGGCACGGCAGCAGCATGCGGGCGCTGCCTGGGATCACCGGGAATCGCGGCGTGCGGGGATGTCCGGGCATGACGCGCAGGAGCCTAGCCTGCCTCGCCAGCGCGGGACTGTGGGCGAGCTCGCCGCGTCGCGGGACCTGCACTGGTCATCCGCGTCGTCAGCCGGCGCACGGCGCCCTGCCGGGACCCGTCCGGGCGGTGAGTGTGAGCAACCGGCCCCACTGACGAGGCGGGGCTTCGACGGCGCCGGTCAAGCCGACGTCCGTTGGAGCCGCAGCGCGAGCGTGGGGCAGATGGCGACCGTCCGGCGGGCCTGCGCCAGCAGCGCGGTGGGCACCGGGCCGGGGTCGGGCAGCGGGTAGCCCCACTCGTCGAGGTCGATGAGCTCGGGCAGCAGCTCGGCACACAGGCCGTGCCCGACGCAGGCGACCGGGTCGATCCGCAGCGTCGGTTCGCCGCCGTGTCCGGCCACCTCAGCGCCGTGCCGGGATCGGGAACAGCGGCGGGTCGCCCGCCCCGGGGCAGGGGCGTCCCTGCAGGTGGTCGTGCAGGTCGGCGGCGAACACCCGGAGAGCGCTCGCGGTGAGCCGGGCCGCTCCGTCGGGGTGGGCGCAGGCTCCGCGCCCGGGTATCACCTCGAGGCGTCGGTGCAGCCGCGCGAGTGCGGCGGGGGCGCTGCGGCGGCAGGCCACGATGTCGGTGAGGTCGGTGGCGATCGCGGGCAGCCCGAAGGTGCAGGGGCCGCACTGCTGCGCGGACTCGGCGGCCAGGTAGCGGAGCAGGTGCGCGGTCTGGGCGAGGCCGCAGGCGCCGGTGGGCAGGGCCAGCAGCACGGCGACCCCGAGGGCTGCTCCGGCGGTGCGCATGCCCTCATGGCTCAACGGCGCGTCCAGCGAGCGCGGGACCGGGAGCCAGCTTCCGGCGTAGCCGCCGGCCAGGACGGCTGGCACCGGCGTGGCCGGGCCACCCGCGCGCTGCAGAGCCGCACCGAGTGCGGTCCCGCCCGCGACCTCGTACACGCCGGGACGACGGACGGCGCCCCCGACCGTGACCAGCAGCGTTCCGGGTAGCTCCGGGGTGCCCGCGGCGCGGAACCAGCGGGCGCCGAAACGGGCGACGAGGGCCAGGTGGGCGAGGGTTTCGACGTTGTCGACCAGGGTCGGTCGCCCGTTGACCCCGCGCTCGGAGGGCCGTGGCGGGGTGCTGGTGGGGCGGGCGTCGCCGGTGTTGAGGAATCGGACGAGCGCCGACTCCTCGCTGGCGACGTACCGCGCGGGCACGGCGACCAGGCGGACCGGCACCGGATCGTCGCGTTCGGCGATCGCACCGGCCAGCGTGCTCAGCGCGGCGGCCCCGTCGTGCACGCAGACGACGGCCTCCGAGGCACCCAGTGCGTGTGCGGCCAGCACGGCGCCGTCGAGCACGAGGTGCGGGGCGAGGTCGAGGAGCGCGGCGTCCTTCGCGCTGGCCGGCTCGCCTTCGCAGCCGTTGGCCAGGACCACCGGCCGGCGACCGCTCGCGGCGGCCGCGAGCTTGCGCGCGGTGGGGAAGCCCGCGCCACCCCGTCCGCGCAGGCCCGCCGCGGTGACCTCGTCGATCAACCCGGTCGGCCGTCCGGGCCGGCCGGCCAGCGGCAGTGGACCGTAGCGGCGACGGTGCTCCGCGAGGTCGGCGGGTGCGCCCGTCTCGTGCCACCCGGCGAGCAGCCGCGGGCCGGTGGCGGGCAGGACCGGGGTTCCGGCCATCGCGGCGTACGTGGGCCCGGTCGTCGGCGGAGGATTCATCGCCTGATCACCTCGGCCCGGCCCGCCTCGGCTGCGGGTGCGGCGAGCACCCGCCAGAACAGCCCACCGGCGACCAGCACGACACACCCCACCGTCAGCCCCAACACCCACGGGGTCCGGATGTCCTGGCCGCCGATACCGAGCCCGTGGACGACCGCGACCGGCCAGCACGCGTAGCTGGCCCAGTGCGCCGCCCGCCAGGTCCGCAGCCCGATCCGGGTGCGCAGCAGGCTGGACACGACCAGCGCGATCAGCAGTTCGATGGCCACCACACCGAGCCCGAGCCAGAACGTCCGGTAGCTGGACGCGAACGGCACCACGGTGTCGATCCAGCGGATGCCCGCGTAGGGGTCGATCACCGCGGTGGACACGTGCACCGCGAGGAAGGCCAGCGTGATCAGCGACAGGTTGCGGTGCAACTGGGCCAGCACGAACCGGGGCCAGCCGGGCGCGGCGAAGCGCACCACACCGGTGATACCCAGCAGCATGGTGCCGGTCAGGAGCAGCAGCGCGACCAGCCCCGACGAGCGGCTGGCGTACCAGAGCGCCTGCATCAGCCGGTCCCCGCCCCGGCGGGCGCGCCGGCCGGCCACCCGGCCACCGTGCACACCCGGCCGCCGTCAGCGACCAACCGGGCGGGCAGGCCGCGCTCGGCCAGCCACCCCGGAGCGGACGCACCGAGCACCACCGACGCCGTGCTCGCGATGTTCGCATCGACACAGGACGCGGCCGCGACGCTGACGGCCCGCCAGCCGCCCGGCGCGGCACCGGTGCGGGGATCGACGATGTGGTGCACCACCTCGCCGCCACGCCGCCACCGGCGCCGGGTGGTCCCGGAGGTCGCCAGCCCGCCGGACACGATCGCGACCGTCTGGCCCCCGTCGGGGTCGGGACGGGTGTGGTCGTCACCGACCAGCACCCGCCAGCCGTCCGCCGGATGCGGGCCGGCGACGGCGAGGTCACCGCCCAGGCTCACCAGCACACCGCAGCCGGCCGTGTCGGCGATCCGTGCCGCCGCCCGGTCGGCCGCAAGCGCTTTCGCGGTGGCCCCGAGGTCGAGGGCGATTCCGCGGGGCAGCAGCACCTCACGGCGGCGCGGGTTCCAGCCGATCCGCCACCACCCCGGCGCCGGCAGCGGGACGACGGCCGGGCCGTCCACCGGCAGAGCTGCGAAGTCGCGGTCGTAGCCGATGGCCGCCATCGTGGTCCCGACGGTGGGATCGACCAGGCCGTCGGTGAGCTCAGCCGCGCGCAGCGCGGTGTCCAGGATCTCGGCGAGCAGCGGGCTCACCGGCACGGGGGATCCGGCGGTGCGTTCCAGCCCGCGGATCTCGGAATCGGCTCGGAACCGGCTGCAGGCCCGGTCGAGGTCGGCGAGGTGGGCACGCAGCACCGCCGCCGCCACGGGCGCGGCCGCAGGTTCGGTGACCAGCAGCACCGCCGTGGTCCCGATCGCCGGGAACCGCACCTCGGTCACGGTGTCGGCCACGGCAGCGGTCATGAGGCACCCGACAGGGCGTGCGAGCCGCCCCCGCGCGAGTGCCGCGGGACCACCACCGGGGGTTGCAGGCCCTGGTCACTCCCTTGTTGTCCGTCCTGGGGGGAGTACTGCGGAGCGGGGTACTGCGCCGCGTCCGGCGACCCTGCCTGCGCCCCCGGCGCGGGCCCCTGCTCCGGATCGGGGACGGTCGTGGTGGCAGCGGTCGACGCGGTGGCGGGGCCCTGCGCCAGCAGGGCGGCGATCACCGCCGCGGCCAGGCCACCGCCCGCAGCGGTCCAGCGTGTCACCTGGCCGACCCGGTGTCGGCCGCGTTCGCGGTCGGCCACCAGGGCCCGTTGGGAGCGATTCACGGCTCCAGCCTTCGCCGGATTTCTTGGAGAATCCTGGGACGGTGGGTGGCGCGGCGCTGTCGCGTCAGCCTCTGGCGGGGTGGGTCCGGGGGGACGAAGATGGCCGCCGTGGACGCGACCGCACAGGCGGTCACCGGCCGGGTTCGGCTGTTGCTCGTCGAGGACGAACCCGAGCTCAGCGCGATGCTCGCCGCTCTGTTCACCGACGAGGGCTACCGCGTCGATGTCGCTGCCGACGGCCAGCGCGGCCTGCACCTCGGGCTCACCCGGCACTACGACGTGATCGTTCTCGACCGCAGGCTACCGGCCATCGAGGGTCTCGATCTGATGGGCCGTTGGCGCCGCCACGGTGTCGTCACCCCGGTGCTGGTGCTCTCCGCGCTCGGCAGCCCGCCCGACCGGGTCGCCGGGCTCGACGCCGGCGCCGAGGACTACCTCGCCAAGCCCTTCGACGTCGACGAGCTGCTGGCCCGGCTGCGGGCACTGCGCCGCCGCCATCTCGACACCGCCCGGGTGCTGCCGGTCGGCGGCTACCGCCTCGACCTGGACACCCGCGAGGTCCTCCCGGAGCACGCCGGTGCGGGCACGGACCCGGTCCGGCTCTCGGGGCGGGAGTGCGAGCTGCTGGCCACGTTGGCCGTCCGGCCCGGGCAGGTGTTCAGCCGGGACAAGCTGCTCGCCGGCGTGTTCGCCGAGGCCGGGAGCCCGGTCGTCGTCGACACCTACGTGTACTACCTGCGGCGCAAGCTGGGCCGCGGCATCATCAGGACCGTGCGCGGCCGCGGCTACCAGCTGGGCCGGGACCCACGGCCATGACCCGGCCCCCCAACTCCGAATCCGCGTTGGTGCGCCGCGCGGCGCTCCGGCTCGGCCTGCAGGCCGCGCTGCTCGCCTCGATGATCGTCGTGCTGCTGTGCGCCGTGGCCGTGGCCGTGGTGGTCACGAGCCAGCAGCATGCAGCCACCGCGCTGCTCCATTCGGCTGTTGCCAGCGCCGACGACGTGATCGACCCACCCGCCGGTGCCTGGCTCGTCATGCGGAACCGGGCCGGGACGACGACCGTCAGTACGGGCCTGCCCACGGGGCTGCCCGACATCGGGGCCCTCGACAGAGTCGCCGCGAGCGGCGTCCCGGAATCCGCTTCGGTCCGTCTCCACGGAGTCGAGTACCGGATGGAGACGCTGCGCCAGCGCGACGGAACGGTCGTGCAGGGTGTGCTGGACCTCGCGGCCAACCACACCGAACGCGACCGGCTGATCGCCATGTTGTTGCTCTGCGGCGGCGTGGGCCTGCTCCTCGCCGCTGTGGCCGGGACCTGGTTGGGGTATCGGGCGCTGCGTCCGCTGTCGGCCGCCCTGGCTCTGCAGCGCCGGTTCGTCGCCGACGCCGGGCACGAGCTGCTCACCCCGGTGACCCTTCTCAACACCCGGGCTCAGCTGATCCGTCGGCGGCTGCACTCCCTGGAGACCGACAGCAAGGCCGACGCCGTGCTGCGCGACGTCGACGGTCTCGTCGCCGACAGCACCCGGCTCGGGGAGATCCTCGAAGACCTGCTGCTCGCCGCCGACCCGACCGCCGCGCGGGCCAGGCTGCCGGTGGACCTCACCGAGATCATCCGCGGGGTGCTCGCCGCGGCGGGCCCGGCGGCGGCCGAGCGGGGCATCGGGCTGACCGGGCCGCAAGCCGACACCCCACAGGTCCGGGTGCCCGGCTCGCCGGTCGCGCTGGGGCGTGCGGTCACCGCGCTTGTCGACAACGCGGTGCGCCACGCCATCCACGAGGTCACCGTGGCGGTGCACGCCGGCAACGGGCAGGTCGCGGTCGACGTCCTCGACGACGGCTCCGGCATAGACGCCGAGTCGGCACCCCGGCTGTTCGAGCGCTTCGCCTCCGGCGGCGCCGGCCCGACCGACGGCAGACGGCACTATGGGCTCGGCCTGGCCCTGGTCAGTGAGATCGCCGCGGCCCACGGCGGTCGAGTCGAACTCCTTGCGCGGCCCGGGCCCGGCGCCGCCCTGCGCATCCAGCTCCCGAGTAGTGGCGCTCACCACAGATGAACGTTCCCCGACGAGCCGTCGCCATCTGCCAGCCCACCAGCCCGGACGCGGTCCGTCACAGCTGGGGCGCCGGGACTGGGCCGACTAGGCCACTGAAGTGATGGTCCTTCCCCACGGCGGTGACGGCTCGTAACGTCCGACGCCGCGCGCCGTGGACCCGTGCCTCCCCACACGGTCGGCGCCGCCACAGCCCCGCCATGCGTGCTGGCCGTGGTCCACCCCCGAACGGAGCATCGTGAACCGAAGCCGGAACCGCCGCATCGCCGAGAGAAACGACGGCCGACGCCGCATCCGCCGCGCGAGCCAGGCCGTCGGCGCGGCCGCGGCCGTCCTGACCGGCGTGCTGGGCGTCAGCCTCGCCGACGGCACCGCCACGGCCAGGTCCGCGGACGCCGCGACCCCACCCTCCCCCGTCCCGGC
>NZ_JAAXLA010000020.1 GCF_012911935.1 Pseudonocardia acidicola
GGTGGTGGTCGGAACCCCGTCCAGGCCACCGATCGTGGGCAGCCCCAGATCCAGCGCGGTCATGATGTCTCCTCCGCGGGAACGAGTGCGTCGTCGGTCATGCGAGCACCCCTTGCTCAGCTGCGTTTAGATAGTCCAGGAACACGTCCTGGAGCTCCTCGGCCTTGAACGGCAGGCCGGAAACCTTGGTGTAGGACTTGACGTCGACCAGGTAGCGGGCGCGCAGCAGCAGCGCCAGCTGGCCCAGGTTCATCTCCGGCACCAGCACCGTGCGGTACCGGGCGAGCACGTCGGCGAGGTTGGCGGGCAGCGGGTTGAGGTGCCGGATGTGTGCGGTGGCGATCTTGTGGCCCAGGTTCCGCACGCGCCGCGCGCCCGCCTCGATGGGCCCGTAGGTCGACCCCCAGCCGACGACGAGCACGTCCGCCTCGCCGGAGGGGTCGGAGACCGTCAGGTCCGGCACCGGGATGCCGTCGATCTTGGCCTGGCGCAGCCGGACCATCCGGTCGTGGTTGTCCGGGTCGTAGGAGATCGAACCGCGCCCGTCGGCCTTCTCCAGGCCCCCGATGCGATGCTCCAACCCCGGGGTGCCGGGCACCGCCCACGGCCGGGCCAGGGTGTCGGCGTCACGCAGATACGGCCAGAACTCCCCGGACCCATTCGGGGCGTTGGGTCCGGTCGCGAAGCCGGGATCGACCGACTCGAGGGTGTCGGCGTCGGGGATCTTCCACGGTTCGGAGCCGTTGGCCAGCGCCCCGTCGGAGAGGACCATCACGGGGGTCCGGTACTTGACGCTGATCGCGGCCGCCTCGATCGCGGCGTGGAAACAGTCCCCCGGGGACCGGGGCGCGATGATCGGCACCGGGGCTTCGCCGTTGCGCCCGAACATCGCCTGCAGCAGGTCGGCCTGCTCGGTCTTGGTCGGCAGCCCGGTGGACGGGCCACCACGCTGGACGTCGATCACCAGCAGCGGCAGTTCCAGGGCCACCGCCAGACCCACGGTTTCGGCCTTGAGCGCGACACCAGGACCGCTGGTGGTGGTCACCCCGAGCGCCCCACCGAACGAGGCGCCGAGGGCGGCGCCGACGCCGGCGATCTCGTCCTCGGCCTGGAACGTGGTGACGCCGAAGGCCTTGTGACGCGACAGTTCGTGGAGGATGTCCGAGGCCGGGGTGATCGGGTACGAGCCCAGAAACACCGGCAGCCCGGTGGTCCGCCCGGCCGCCACGATCCCGTAGGCCAGCGCGATGTTCCCGGTGATCTGCCGGTAGCTGCCCGGGACGAGCTTGGCCGGGGCGACCTCGTAGGTGACCGCGAACGCCTCGGTGGTCTCGCCGTAGGCGTGTCCGGCGCGGAAGGCCAGGATGTTCGCCTCGGCGATGTCGGGCTTCCTCGAGAACTTCTCCCGCAGGAACCGTTCGGTGCCCTCGTGCGGTCGGTGATACATCCAGGACAGCAGGCCCAGAGCGAACATGTTCTTGGCCCGCTCGGCGTCCTTCTTGCTCAGCCCGGTGGACTCCAGCGCCCCCTTGGTCAGCGTGGCCATGGCGACCTGGTGCACCGCGAAGTCGGCGAGGGAGTCATCCTCGAGCGGGTTGGACCCGTACCCGACCTTGGTCAGGTTCCGCTTGGTGAACTCGTCGGTGTTGACGATGATCACCCCGCCCTTGGGCAGGTCTGAGATGTTCGCCTTGAGCGCCGCGGGGTTCATCGCCACCAGCACGTCCGGGCGGTCGCCGGGGGTCAGGATGTCATAGTTCGCGAAATGCAACTGGAACGACGACACCCCCGGCAACGTCCCGGCAGGCGCCCGGATCTCGGCGGGGAAGTTCGGCAGCGTCGAGAGGTCGTTGCCGAAGGTCGCGGTCTCGGAGGTGAACCTGTCACCGGTGAGCTGCATCCCGTCACCGGAGTCACCCGCGAACCGAATGACCACCCGGTCCTTCGCGAGGACCTCTGGCGACGACGTCGTGGGCGGCATCGTTGTGTTCCTTCCTGCGGCCGTGAGCAGGCGCTCAGCGGCGATCCGATCTCATGGGACGAGGCGACCGAGGGAGTCGTGCGGAACGAGGGCCCCGCCTCAGGCAGAGCCTGGGCCTCGCTCCGGCCGGACTTCGGTCAGGGCCTGCGCGATCCCACGGGCCGAGCGCTCGTCCCGGTCCGGCCGCGGCGGGCTCCGCCGGGGCCGGTCGACCCCCATGACGACAAGTCCTGCGTGGTGCAAGGCCATGGCACACGTGCTCTCGCCGTCGAAGCCCGTACGGCGCTCGAAGCCGGGCGGAGGCAGCAACGGTTCGAAGATCCGGATCCAGTACTCCAGGTCCGGCACCTCCATCCGGAGCGATTCCAGCCACCCGGGCCCGTTTCGTTCATGTCCAGGTCAGTTGACCGGGCCCCCGGCGACGTAGAGCACCTGCCCCGACACGAAGCCGGACGCCTCCGCGACCAGGAACGACACGGCGTTGGCGATGTCGGCCGGCTCCCCGACCCGCTGCACGGGGGTCTGCTTCGCATTCGCCTCGACGAACTTCTCCCAGTCCACACCGATCCGCTCGGCAGTCGCCTTGGTCATCTCGCTGGCGATGAAGCCAGGAGCGATGCAGTTCGCGGTGACCCCGAACTTGCCGAGCTCGATGGCGAGGGTCTTGGTGAAGCCTTGCAGCCCCACCTTCGCCGTGGAGTAGTTCGACTGGCCACGGTTGCCGAGGGCGGCGATGGAGGAGATGTTCACGACGCGGCCGAACTGCTGCTCCACCATGTGCTTCTGCACGGCCTTGGTCATCAGGAACGCGCCCTTCAGGTGCACTCCCATCACCGCGTCCCAGTCCGACTCGGTCATCTTGAACAGCAGGTTGTCCCGGGTGATGCCGGCGTTGTTGACCAGCACCGTCGGAGCGCCCAGCTCCTCGGCCACCCGAGCCACCGCGGCATCCACCGCCGCCGCATCCGAGACGTCGGCCTGTACGGCCAAGCCGGGTCCGCCGTCGAAGCCGTCGACGGTCGCCTTCGCGGCGGTCTCGTCCAGGTCGACGACGGCGACGGCGAAGCCGTCGGCGGCCAGCCGGGTCGCGGTGGCCGCGCCGATGCCGCGGGCCGCGCCGGTCACGATCGCGGTACGGGGAGCGCTCATGGTCACTCGTTCTCCTGTTCGCAGTGCTCAGGCCCGGTCGACCGGGCCGAGGTGGGGGTGCTCACCCGGGGCCAGGGCCCGGACGACACGGGGCGGCTCGCCCGAGAAGATCCCTGGTAGGCGTGCCGGAAATCGCCGTCGGTGACCACGCTGTCGTCGTCCACGGTGACGCGGGTGACCTCGTACTCCAACCGGCTCTTGCCGCTGGCGGACATCGCCTCGTAGTGGGCGACGACCTCGGCGTGGCCTGGGGCCCGACCGACGAGGACGATGCGCCCCAGATCGTTAGCGCGGCTCGGGCACGAGCATTGCCATGAGGGCGTCCAGGTCACCCCGGACCTCCTCCTCGACGTGCCGCGCGACGACCTCGATGTGGGCCCGACGGCGGGGATCCTGCTCCTGTGTGATGCGCTTGGCGAGAAGTCGCCAGCTCGCCCGCGCGTCCGGATGCAGGTCGGTGGCAGCCGTCATGTCGCACCTCACCTTGTCGTGGCTCGTGCTCAGTTTATTCTAGTCATAGATATTCCAGTTGCCTACCTTTGCCCCAAGGAGAAGCGATGCGAGACGCGGTGATCGCCGCAGCGGTGCGGACACCCATCGGGAAGCGCAAGGGCGGCCTCTCCGAGGTCCACCCGGCCGAGCTGTCCGCCTTCGTGCTCCGCGAGCTCGTCACACGGGCCGGGATCGAGCCCGGCACCGTGGACGACGTGATCTGGGGCTGCGTCACCCAGACCGGTGAGCAGACGAACAACATCGCCCGTACCGCGGTGCTGGCGGCGGGCTGGCCCGAGCACATTCCGGGCACGACGGTCGACCGCCAGTGTGGGTCGAGCCAGCAGGCCCTTCACTTTGCCGCTGCGGGCGTGGTCGCCGGGCACTACGACGTTGCGATCGCGGGCGGTGTCGAGTCGATGACCCGGGTCCCGATGGGCACGACGGTCCGGCAGGGCCCCGGCTTTCCGGTGCCACCGTCGGTGAAGGAGCGCTACGGCGTCGACTTCAACCAGGGCATCGGGGCCGAGCAGATCGCCACACGGTGGGGCTTCTCCCGGACCCAGCTCGACGAGTACGCCGTCGAGTCGCACGAGCGGGCCGCGGCCGCCACCGACTCCGGCGCCCTGAGCGCCCAGATCGCCACCTGGGAGTCCGTGACCTCCGACGAGGGGATCCGCCGCGGCTCCACCGTGGAGAAGCTGGCCGGACTGAAGCCGGCCTTCACCGAGGACGGCCTCATCACCGCGGGGAACTCGTCCCAGATCTCGGACGGCTCGGCGGCGCTGCTGGTCACCACCAGCGACAAGGCCGCCGAGCTGGGGCTGACTCCGCTGGTGCGGGTGCACACCTCCGTCGTGGTCGGCAGCGACCCGGTGATGATGCTGACCGGGCCGATCCCCGCGACGGCGAAGGCGCTCGCGAGGTCCGGGCTCGGGATCGACGAGATCGGCGCGTTCGAGGTGAACGAGGCGTTCGCCTCCGTCCCGCTGGCCTGGCTGGCGGAGACCGGTGCGGACCCGAAGCGCACCAACCCGTTGGGGGGCGCCATCGCCGTGGGCCACCCGCTCGGCGGCTCGGGCGCCGTGCTGGCCAGCCGGCTCGTGCACCACATGCGGGACAACGGAATCCGCTACGGCCTGCAGACGATGTGCGAGGGCGGCGGGATGGCGAACGCGACCATCCTCGAGCTCGTGTGATGCACGACGGGCCGGCGGGTGTTCCCCACCGGCCCGCCGGCCGCCTACACAGTGGCGCCGACCATCCCGCCCAGCCGCCCGACGATGATCTCCTCGGCGTCCGGCACGATGCGGGGGATCAGCTCGCCGCAGGTCGGGATGTCCCGGATCAGTCCCTGGGACTCGCCCGCCCACCAGATGCAGGCCAGTCCCGCGCGCCACCGCTCCCGCCGCGCGATCCGAACGTGCCCCCGCCGCCGCTGAGGTCGGCACCGACCGAGAACGCCGACCCCGCACCGGTGAGGACGACAGCGCGGACCTCGTCCCGATCGTCGGTCTCGTCGAGGGCTGCGCACAGATCCCGCACGCCGGCGGGCGACAGGGCGTTGCGACGCCGCGGGCGGTCCAGGGTGATCGTCAGCAGCCCGGATTCGTCCTGGGACGTGCTCACCGCGGGTCGGTCGTCGTCCGTCACGTCGAAACTCTAACTCACGACTTTTCTCTGATGGAACGCCTCTCGATGCTGACCAGCACCCACGCTGTATGGACGCACCCATCGGCGACGACCTCGTCACGTACCGGCCGGGCCCACGACCATCTACTTCTAGACTTTCTTCCATGCCGGACTCCACCACAGCCGACCCGGTCGCCTTCCCCGGCGCGGGCGGAATCACCCTCGCAGCGGACCGCTGGGACCCGCCCTCCGGTACGCCATCGAACGGCACGGTCCTCCTGCTGCACGGCGGCGGCCAGACCCGGCACTCCTGGCGGACGACGGGCCGCGCACTCGCCGGAGCGGGGTGGAGCACCTACGCCCTCGACGCCCGCGGGCACGGCGACAGCGGCTGGGCGGCCGACGGCGACTACTCCATGGACGCGTTGGTCGCCGACCTGCGCGCGGTCGTCACCGCGCTCGACGTCCAGCCGGTCCTCGTCGGCGCCTCGCTCGGCGGGAGCACCGCGCTCCTCGCCGAGGGTGAGGGTTGCGGACTCGCCCGCGGGATCGTCCTGGTCGACGTCACGCCGCGGATCGAGCCGGAGGGCGTCGCCGAGATCATGGCGTTCATGCGCAGTGGTCTGGGTGGGTTCGCCTCGCTCGAGGACGCCGCGGACGCCGTCGCCGCCTACAACCCGCACCGACCCCGGCCCGCCTCCACCGACGGCCTGCGCAAGAACCTGCGCCTGCGCGAGGGGCGCTGGTACTGGCACTGGGACCCCCGGTTCGTCGACGGCAGGGACGAACCGAGCCGGGAGCGGCCGGACGACGAGCACCGGTCCAGACGGGCCCGAGAGGCGGCACGCCGGATCTCCGTTCCCACGCTGCTCGTCCGTGGCGTGCGGTCCAGGGTGGTCAGCGAGGCGTCCGCGGCCGAACTCCGTGCGCTGATCCCGCACTCCGAGCAGATCGACGTCAGCGGGGCAGGACACATGGTCGCGGGCGACGACAACGACGTGTTCAGCGGGGGCCTGCGGCGGTTCCTCGAGGAGCGGGTCGCTGCCCTGCCGAGTGCGCTGCGTCACTGACCTCGCCGCGGCCTACAGAATGAACCCGGACGAGCGGAGGCGCGACGATCCGGTTCACGGTCCAAGTTCCCGATGGACCGGGAGTCTCCGCCGCCCTCCTCGTCACTGGCGGCGGAGACTCGTCGCGGCCGGCTGAGCGCTACTTGCGCAGGCCGTCCTCGGTCACCCGGTTGCCGAAGCCCTCGAGCCAGGTCAGGCCGTCGACGAGCTCGCGCTCGTCGCCGATCCGGCGGATCTGCCCGTACTGCGCCCGATAGTTGGCCCACCGGGACTCGGAGAACTCAGTCATCCGCCCGGTCTGCGGACCGACGAACTCGTACTGGGTGCCCGCGACGTCGTAGGTCGCGGAGTTGGGCCAGTCGTCGCCGTCCATGTCGAAACGGGCGTCGAGGGTCGGTGTCATGGCGGCCACCTGGTCGCCCTCGACGACCACGCCCGGGGTGAAGCCTTCGCGGCCCATCACCAGGTGGCCCCACTCGTAGCCGCCGTCGGCGAACTTGTTGCAGAACACGCCCCACATGATCTGCAGGTCGTTGAAGTAGCCGTACTCCTTCCACTCCATGCCGTGCCGCCAGTAGCCGTTGTCGAACCAGATCGGACCCTGGACCCGCTTTCCCTGGAACTCGCCGGTCATCCAGTAGCAGGTCGAGGTGTAGAGCAGGGGCAGCTTCCGGGACGGGACGAAGAACTGCACGCCGTTGCCCGCGCTCTCGCCCTCGAGCTGCAGGATGTCACCCTCGTCGTAGGTGAGCCGGTCGCCGGTCCAGTGCAGGGTCATCGGCTGCTCGCCTTCGGGCAGGGTGCCCTTCGGCAGCCGCTGGAAGACCGGGTCGGACCACTTCCGCTCGACGCCGCCGAGCACGCGTCGGAGCTCGCCTCGGGCGCTGCGCCCGGAGTCCGGGTGCACGTCGAGTTCGCGGCTCGGGTCGCCGTTCTGGGTCATGACGAAGCACCCACTGGTCAAGGACCCGACGAACTTGCGCTCGCAACAGTAGGTCAGGCCGTCCTCGTCGTGGAAGAAGCCATAGAGCCAGGTCGCCTGAAGGCCGAGGCCGTGCTGCTCCTGATCCACCTGCATCCGCTCCGGATCGGGTGTGAACGAGCCGACGACCACTCGATGGTCGAAATCGCCGAACAGTGGCACGGGTGTGTCCTCCTGAGATGGATGGATGGGTGGTTCAGACAGAGGTCGCGGGCTGCACCGGCCGGCCGGCGCGGGACAGCAGGGTGACCCGGCCTGCGGAGCCGTCGACGCGGACGAGATCGCCGTCGCGCAGCGCGGTCGTCCCCGTCCCGACGTTGATCACGCACGGCACGCCGAGCTCGCGGGCGATGATCGGGCCGTGGCTGTTGGGGCCGCCGATGTCGATGACGATGCCGTCGACCAGCGCGAACAGCGGGGTCCAGCTCGGGTTCGTCACCCGGCAGACCAGGATCTCCCCCGGCTCGAGCAGGTCATCGCCCTCATCGGCGTCGTGGACCACCCGCACCCGGCCCTCGACGACGCCGGCGCTGCCCGGGATGCCGACGATCTCGTCCACATCCTCCGCGTCCGCCGGGACGAGGAGCGGCTCCGGCATACCGGTGAACGTCATCGGCAGCTCGATTGCCTCGTACTCCTTCCGGCACGCCCGCCGGTACTCGACGATCTCGCGGGCCCGCGCGGGTGGGCGCTGCTCGAGTTCGGAAAGGGTGAAGAAGAAGACGTCCTCGGGGTCGTCCACCACGCCATCGGCCGCGAGTCGGGCGCCCGCGCGGCGGGCCGCAGCCCGGCAGCCGTCGATCGCCATGTGGTAGGTGCTCTTGCCCAGCTCCAGGTTGCGCACCTGGCGGGCGGCCTGGCGGAACAGGATCCGGGCGAGCGGGCGGCGCGCGGCCCCGATCGCGGCGAGGATCTGCCGTTCGGCGTCCACTCTGGCGGCGACGGCGGCGCGCTCCCGGGCCTCGGGGTCCTCTCGGGCGGCAAGAGCGCGGGCCCTCGGGAGGAGGGCGTCCGGGTTCTCCCGCCACGGGGTCGTCCAGACCATGCCCTCGTTGGGGCCGTAGTAGCCGTAGTCGGCGACGAAGTCCGCGGGGGTGATCTCGCCCAGGCCCAGCCTGCGCATGTCCCGGGCCAGCGACAGCTCCGTGACGTCCCCGTACCCCGCGAACAGGGGTAGCGCCAGCTCCGGGTGACCGGCTGACGCCGCGAGGTCCACCAGGGCTCCCTGCACCGCGGTGATGAACGTCCGCACCCGGATGTGCAGGCGCATCGTGGCGCGGAAGCGGTCTCCGGCGGCCCGCAGGTCGGCGACGGGGTCGCCCGCGGCGCGCCCGTGCAGCACCTCCCGGGTCCACCAGGACTTCGTCTCGACGTGCAGCGCGCGCAGCTCGCTGTCCAAGCGGCGGTACGCGCCGGGCAGCTTCGCCAGCATGAACGGCAGCCTGCGGTTCGACTGCTTCTCCGTGGCCAGCCCGGTGCGGACGCTGCCACAGGTGTCCCGCTCGAAGTCGTCCGGTGACGCACCCGGGATCGACCCCATCCGCCGGCGGACGTAGTCGACGTTGAGCGCGTGCCTGCCGTAGAAGGTCGCAGTCTGGCGGATGTTCGGATCGGTGGGCAGGAAGACCTCGGACCGCGCCATGATCCCCAGGTCGCACCACGCCTGCCGGACGGCGAGCTCGAAGTTGTCCCAGACGCTCCAGTCCAGCGGCGAGAGGATGCCCGGGGTCACCTCACCAGTGTTGGCCAGCGTCCAGAACCGGTCGGGCTCGGACGAGCCGCGCACGGTGTCGGCCAGGACGGGATCGGGGACCGCGTCGAGATCACCCACGCCGGGGGCCGTCCAGGAGGCCCGGCCTGCGGCCGGAACGGTATCGGTTCACGTTTCTCCTCCACGTTGAGAAGTGCCGAGCAGCGGATTCGGAAAAGACGGAATTGGACGGAAAATCGATTACCGCGCAGCGATCCGATCGATGCCGCAGCTCAGCGGCATCGACGACTCATCCAGACCGGCCGGAGATAGTTACTGAATTTCTTCTCCAGTAAGTGCTGCGGCCGATGATAGGGCGCCCGCCACGCCGAAGCAAGAAGGGACCCGGATCAGGGGACCAGACGCGCCGCAAGTCGCTCGGCGACGGCCCTCAGCCGCGGCTCGGGCACGGGGTCGTCGACCTGGGTGCGAGCCAGCTCGCCGAAGAGCACCACGAGCGCCGTGGCGGCGACGAGCAGGTCGACATCCGTGGGGGTGGCGCGCCGCAGCAGGTCGGCGACCGCCCGCGTCAGCGCGACGTCGTGCGCGCGACGGTCGGCCTCCACCGTCGCGGTGCCGCCGACACCGTTGCCGAGCAGCAGCAGGGCTCGCCGCGGGTCCGGCATCAGCCACCCGACGTACGCGGCGGCCGTCCGGCGCGCGGTGTCCGTCCGGTTCACTCCCGGGTCGACGGCGGCGACGGTCTCCCGGAGCGATGTGGCCGCCCGATTGAGCAGCTCGAGCAGGATCGTGTCCTTCGACGGGAAGTGGTAGTAGATCGACGACGTCGACATGCCGGCCCGCTCGGCGATCGAACCCATGGCGGTGGCCGAGTAGCCTCGCTGCGTGAACTCGGCCAGGCCGGCAGCGAGGACGGACTCCCGCCGCGACGGGCGGTGCGCCCCGCGACCACTAGGACTCCGCATGGGCCGCATTGTGCCCCGAGGGCCAGGGACGGCGGTCGGCGCGTGACCGCGGCCCCCGGCGCCCGACCCGCCAACCGTCCGTCCCGGGTGGACGAGGTGGTCGAGGCGGCCGTGCGACGCTTCGGTCGGGACGGGTACGCCGCGGTCACCATGGAGGACGTCGCCGAGGAGTGCGGGCTCGCGGTCAGCGCGCTCTACTACCACTTCCCCGGCAAGGACGATCTCTTCCACGCCGCGTTCCGCCGGGTACGCGACGAGGTCGACGCAGCGGTCGACCGGCACGGCCCACCCGTGGGCGGACTGCGGGAGATCCTCGGCACCGTGTTCTCCTGGGCGCGGGCCCACCCCGAACGGGCCCGGCTGCTGTGGCTCTTCAGCGTGGGCACCACACCGACGATCGCGCGCCTCTGGGACGAGTTCGTGGCCCGCCACGTGGCGGGCACGGCCCGGTACCGTGCCGACGCGGGCGAGCCGGACCCGACGGAGCGGATCGCGGCACGCACGGCGGTGCTCGCGGGCAACGTGGCCGCCCTGCACTGGCTGGCGGGCGACCTCTACCCCGAGGCGACGCCGGAGGAGATGACCGAGGCCGTGGCCTCCATGATGGAGAGGCTGCTGACCGCCGAGGTGTGACCGTCAGATTCCCAGGGCGCGCTGCAGGCTCCGGCCCGCCGAAGGCACGTCGGCCAGGATCTCCAGCGGCTCCGCGGCGGAGATCGCCGCCCAGGCGTCGCGCACGGACTCGATCGTCGGCGTCCTCTCCACCGCCACCGGACCCTGGGAGGTCCCGCCAGCTCGCGGCGAGGGCGAACAGGGCGGCGGCGGCCTCCGGGTCGCCGCCAGCCGTGAGCGCGCGTCCGAACGGACCAGCCAGTCCTCGGCGGGGGCCCGTGCGTCCCGCCGGGTCGTGGTGTCGTCAACCGCTGTCATGAGCGTCGTCGCTTCTTCACCGCGAAAGGTCCGAAGCGGACCGGTACGTGACCTCGACCCTGCGTCAGAGGGCTCGATCGGTCGAGTGCTCAGCAACGTAGTGACGGCCGTTGGCGAGAGTCAACACTTGCGACTGAGCGCCTGACAGAACGGCTGTGAGCTGTGCCTTCGTGGTCCGCACCTTCGATTCAGGAGACAGGATCCTGCCTCCCGGAAGGGCCGCGGCGCAGGCATAGACGAGCGCTACTACTCGTGTCCTTGACCATCGCGGCTAGACTTGGGAGCACCCGCGAACCGAAGGGAACGCCCATGTCGAGGCCTGCCGGGAACGCCGGATGACCGCGCCCCTCACCTTCCCCTGCAACGTGCGGGACCTCGGCGGTCTCCCCCTCGTCGGGGGCGGCACGGTGCATCCCGGCCTGCTCTACCGCAGCGACGACCCAGGCCGTGGGGACCGGGTCTCGGGCGACCGGTTGACCTCCGAGTTCGGGATCCGGCACGTCATCGACCTGCGCCACGCCGACGAGCTGGAGCGGGCGGGGACACTCGGCACGTTCGTCGTCCGGGAGGACGTCGTCCACCACCCCGTACCCCTGACCCTCTACGACGCGCTCGGTGACGAGGGCCTGCCCACGGACGCGGCCGGCATGGGCCGGCTGTACTCGCGCAGCGTCGCCGCCTCGACCGCCGCCTACGTCGACGCGCTGCGGATCATCGCCGACGCGGACGCGCCCGTGCTGGTGCACTGCAGCCACGGCAAGGACCGGACGGGGATCGTCATCGCCCTCGTGCTGACCGCGATCGGCGCCGAGCCCGCGGCGATCGTCGAGGACTTCGGCCGCACCAACGATAACCTCCCCACGATGCACCGCATCGCCAAGGAGGTCGGCGTGTCGATCGGGCTGTCGCGGATCCACGGCGTGATGCTCGAGGCGCCGCCCGCGGCGATGTCCGGTTTCCTCGACGTCATGGCGCGCAAGCACGGGTCCCCGCTCGCTCCGCTCCGGGCCGCCGGACTCTCGGAGGAGACCGTCAAGAGACTGCGGGCCAAGCTCGGCTGATTGACCGTTCACGCCGACGATTCCGCACATTGTCGTGATCGCCTCGGAAAGTTACGCTCGGACCTCTGCCCCGGTTCCCCACAATGCACGGCGCGCGTCCGGAAAATCGGCGTTCGGAGGTGCCTTTTTGGGCCCACTCGATGGAATTCGGGTGCTCGAGATCGCGGGGCTGGCACCGGCGCCGTTCGCATGCATGATGCTCGCCGACATGGGTGCGGACGTGGTGCGGGTCGACCGCCCGGTCCGTGGTCTCGAGACGCCGTTGCCGCTCGCGCGGGGCGCCGGTCCGTGATCGTGGACCTCAAGGCTCCGCGCGGCGCCGCGACGGTGCTGCGGCTGGTCGAGCGGGCGGACGCGCTGGTCGAGAGCAACCGGCCCGGGGTGGCCGAGCGGCTCGGCATCGGGCCCGAGGACTGCCGTCGCGTCAACCCTGGCCTCGCGTACGGCCGCATGACCGGGTGGGGCCAGGACGGCCCGCTCGCCGACCGGGCCGGGCACGACGTCAACTCATCGGCCTGTCCGGCGCCCTGGACGTGGTGGGACTCACGGGTCAGCGCCCCACGGTCCCGGCCCGGGCAGCGCGATCAGGGCGTAGATCGCCCCGACGCCCACGCCGAGAACCACGAAGTTCAGCAGTTCGGTCATGATCGATCGACTCTTTTCGGCGATCTCCGAGAATTGCCGCGATGCTCGTGGAGAATTGTTCCGTGCATGACTTGCATCACAGAGGGCGACAAACAGTTCTCGACGGATCCAGAGTCGAGAGTAAAAGAATTCGACGGCTCTACGTAATGCCGATTCTCACGTATTCCATGTACGCTCAGGGCCTCGTCCGGCAGCGGGCGCAGGCAAGGTGTCCTCAGTCGGCGAGCGCTGCCGCGTCCTCCCGGGGTCGGGGGACGAGCCGCCGCAGCTCGACCCCCGCCGCCCGACGGTCCCAGGTGCCCGGCCCCACACCGCTGCCGCAACACGCTCTTCTGGATCTTCTGGGTCGGGTCCGTGGCAGCTCGGCGACGAACTCGAGATAGCGCGGCACCATGAACCGGGGGCGGCTCCGCCGCGCAATGCCGGAGCAGGTCGAGCGGGTCCAGGCGGGGTGGGACACATGGCGGTGCAGCTGGCGGTGGCCCGCGGCGCGCAGGTCGTCGCCCGCGGGCTGCGCTACGCCTTCTTCGGCCTGCACTCCTCATCCGAGGACCTGCGCACCCTCGTGTCCGAGGTGGACGCGGGCAGGCTCACTCCGCACGTCGAACGCACCCTGCCCCTGGTCGATGCAGCCGAGGCGCACCGGTTGCTCGAGGGCCGTCGCATCCGCGGCAAGGTCGTCCTGATCCCCGAGGAGAGTTCGTGACCACGCGAACGCCCGATCTCCCGATCACCGGCTGCTGGCCATGCCCGGGTTCGACACCTACGCGGCCGGCAAGGGTGGGGCTCGAGGCGTTCACCCGCTCGGTCGCGTGGGGCTACGCCCACCTCGGCGTCCACTGCAACGCGATCCGGGTCGGCAGCATCCAGGTCGACCACGGTGGCGGGGACAAGCTGGTGGGTGACCTCGAACGCACGGACCTGCGCACCGGCTCGACGGACCGCAGGGCCGCCCCCGGGCAACCGGAGGACGTCGCGCAGGCCGTACGGTACCTGGTCTCCCCCGCCGCGAAGGCCTGACCGGGCTCGATGAGCACCAAACCCGCCGGTGGATCTCGTGGCGGCGCCCGCCATCCGACACCGTCCGGGCTGATCGCCCTGACCTGCAACGAGATCCACCGCCTACTCAACCGGCTGGCCATCGAACCCGCCCGCCGCCTCACCAGCCCGCTGATCTGGGGCCAACTGGCGACGACACCGCCAACACCGCTGGCGACACGGACACGCCGCCGAAACCGGCGCGGGCCAAGTAGCCCCGGCAGCAGCGATCGGGTTCAGTGGGCCGCGGGAGCGGCCGAGTCCACGAACAGGTCGAGTTCGAGGTCCTCGTCGCGCTCGACCGACCGGTAGCGCGACAGGTCCGTGATGCCCTCGGCCGCGAGCACCTCGTCATCGATGAACGTGTTGCCGGTGCAGGTGCGGCTGTCCCGCACGAGGATCGCGTGCGCCGCATCGGCCACGATCTGCGGGCTCCGCGTGCGGTCGGCCGCATCCGACAGCAGATTGCGCACCGCCGCTGTCGCGATCAGCGTGCGCGGCCACAGCGAGTTCGCCGCGATGCCCCGATCGGCCAACTCCTCGGCGAGCCCGATGGTGCACAGGCTCATCCCGTACTTCGACAGCGTGTAGCCGAGGTACTGCCCGGCCCACTTGGGGCGCAGGTCCAGCGGCGGGGACAGGGTCAGGATGTGCGGGTTCGTACCCTGCGCCAGATACGGGATAGCCGTCTTCGACAACAGGAACGTGCCCCGGGTGTTGATCGACTGCATCAGGTCATAGGCCTTCATCGACAGCTCGGTCGTACGAGCCAGGTTCAACGCCGAGGCGTTGTTGACCACGATGTCGATCCCGCCGAAGGCTTCGACGGTGGCGTCGACCGCGCGCTGCACGTCGGCCTCCTCGCGAACGTCGCCGACCACCGGCAGCGCCTTGCCACCGGCCGCCTCGATCTCCTCCGCGGCGGAGTAGATCGTGCCCTCCAGCTTCGGGTGCGGCTCGGCGGTCTTCGCCAGGATCGCGACGTTGGCTCCGTCGCGGGCCGCGCGCAGCGCGATCGCGAGGCCGATGCCGCGGCTCCCGCCGGACATGATGATCGTTCTACCTGCCAGGTCCTGCATCGTTCCTCCGCTGTTCGGCGGCCTCCGGAGGGGCGGCCGTCGGTCCTCAGCGCGTCGCACTGTTCAGCGCGCGCTTGTAGAGCTTGCCGTTCTCACCTCGGGGCAGGGTGTTCACGAACTCGATCGACCGGGGGCACATCGGGCGCGGGAGGCCGGCCCGGGCGAACCCCAGCAGCGCGGCACCGAGCTCATGGCCCGCGACCGCGTCCAGGGACGGTACGACGAGCGCATGGACCCGCTGTCCGAGATCGTCATCGGGCACACCGATCACCGCGACATCGGCCACGGCCGGGTGCTCCGCCAGGCGCTCCTCCGCCTGCTGCGGATGCACGTTCACCCCACCGGAGATGATCACATGATCGCGCCGGCCGACGAGGTACAGGTAACCGTCGGCGTCGGTCCGGCCGAGGTCGCCGACGGTGGACCAGCCCCGGTCGTTGCGTGCCATACGGTTCTTGTCCTCGTCACCCCGGTAGTGGAACGGCTGGGTCCCCTCGAACCAGATCTGCCCGACCTCGCCGACCTGCAGATCCGGACCGTCGGCGTCGTCCGGGTCGAGGATGTGGATCCGTCCCACGAGCGCCCGGCCGACCGACCCCGGCCGATCGATCCCGTCCCGCGGGCCGATGTGGCAGTTGCCGTAGCTCTCCGACGCCCCGTAGAGCTCGTGCAGAACCGGACCCCACCACTCCATGATCTGCCGTTTCAGCTCAGCCGGACACGGCGCCGCCCCGGTGATGGCCACCTGCAGTGACGAGAGATCGAACGACGCCCGCGCGAGGGCCGGCAGCCGTACCATCCGGGTCAGCATCGTCGGGACGAACTGTGCGTGCGTGACGCGGTACCGCTCGATCGCGGCGAGGGCGCCCTCGGGGTCGAAGGACTCCTGGCACACGACGGTGCCGCCCAGCTGCTGGACGGCGAGCACGAAGCGGAACGGCGCCGTGTGGTAGGTCGGGGCGGGCGACAGGTAGACCGTGTCGGCGTCGAATCCGAACAGCTCGGTGTAGCCGCCCAGGTGGGGTGGCGCGTCGGCGGGATGGACGTCCAGCCGCGGGTGCCGGATGCCCTTGGGGCGGCCGGTCGTACCGGAACTGAACATCATCCGGCTGCCGAGCCGTTCGTCGGACACGGGGCCGTCCGGGTACGGGTCGATCGTGGTTGCGTAGTCGTCGAAACCCGGTGCGCCACCGATGCACAGCCGGACCGTGACGCCGGGCAGCTGGTCGAGGGCGGCGCGCACTGCATCCGCATGCACCGGTGTGGTGACCACGGCCCGGGCACCGGCCTCGGCCAGAACAGCGGCCAGGTCATCCGCCCGGAGATGGCGCTGAACGGGAGCCAGGCAGAGGCCCGACCGCTGTGCGGCCCAGATCAGCTCCGCCCATTCAAGCCGGTTCTCCGCGACCACGGCCACGGTGTCGTCGAGGGTCAAGCCGGCATCGCGCAGGGCGTGGACCAGCTGATTCGACCGCCGGTCGAGCTCGGTGTAGGTAATCGTCACACCGGAACCGGCCATGATCATGGCAGGGTGATTCGGTCGTGTCCGGGCGTGCGTACCGGGGTACACGTCGGCAACCTCGCTGTCGCTCGTCGCTGTCGGGGATGGTCGGGAAGTCGAGAATTCAAGTCCGCTCGATGACGGGGCCCGGATCTCGACGGGCCGCGCTCAGGACACCGGGCCGCCGGCCACGTAGAGGACCTGCCCGGACACGAAGCCGGATGCCTCCGCCACCAGGAACGAGACCGCGTTGGCGATGTCGTCCGGCTCGCCCACCCGCTGCACGGGCGTCTGCTTCGCGTTGGCCGCCACGAACTTCTCCCAGTCCACGCCGAGCCGCTCCGCCGTCGACTTGGTCATCTCGCTCGCGATGAAGCCGGGAGCGATGCAGTTCGCCGTCACGCCGAACTTGCCGAGCTCGATGGCCAGCGTCTTGGTGAACCCCTGCAGACCCGCCTTGGCCGTGGAGTAGTTCGCCTGCCCGCGGTTTCCGAGCGCGGCGATGGATGAGATGTTCACGACCCGGCCCCACTGCTGGTCGACCATGTGCTTCTGCACGGCCTTGGTCATCAGGAACGCACCCTTGAGGTGCACGCCCATGACCTGGTCCCAGTCCGACTCGGTCATCTTGAACAGCAGGTTGTCCCGGGTGATCCCGGCGTTGTTGACCAGGATCGTCGGGGCACCGAGCTCCTCGGCCACGCGTGCGACGGCCGCCTCGACCTGCGCCGCGTCGGAGATGTCCGCCTGCACGGCGAGCGCCCGCCCGCCGGCGGCGGCGATCGCGTCGACCGTCGCCTTGGCGGCCTGCTCGTCGAGGTCGACGACCGCCACGGCCACCCTGTCGGACGCCAGGCGGTGCGCGGTCGCCGCTCCGATTCCGCGGGCGGCGCCGGTGACGATCCCTACGCGGGCAACGCTCATGAGGGTTCCCTCCTGGTCGAGTGGTGTCAGGACCGGTCCACCGGTCCCAGGTGCGGGCACTCGCCCGGTTCGAGGGCCCGGACGATGCGCGGGGGCTCGCCGGCGTAGATCTCCTCGCCCTCGATCAGCCCGTCCGCACCGATCGGCCAGACGACGAGGG
The DNA here is from genome assembly GCF_012911935.1 of Pseudonocardia acidicola. Taxonomy (GTDB): domain Bacteria; phylum Actinomycetota; class Actinomycetes; order Mycobacteriales; family Pseudonocardiaceae; genus Pseudonocardia; species Pseudonocardia acidicola. Next base: position 17,321 of record NZ_JAAXLA010000020.1, read on the forward strand.
CGTGGTACTCGACGAGGTACCACCGCTCGAGGTCGACCTCGTCCGCCGCAACGACCCGGCCGGCCAGGGTGGCGCCGGTGTAGGCGTGCCGGAAGATGCCCTCAGTGACGACGGTGTCGTCATCGACGACCACGCGGGTCACCTCGTACTCCAGCCTGCTCTTGCCGCTGTCGAACATCGCCTGGTAATGGGCGACCACCTCGGCGTGTCCCTTGGGTCCGGTCGACGACGACGCGCCCCAGATCCGGTACTGCGGCTCGGGCACGAGCGTGGCCATGAGTGCGTCCATGTCGCCTCGCACCTCCTCCTCGACGTGCCTGGCGACGACCTCGAGGTTGGCTCGGTGCCGGGGGTCGCGCTCCTGCTCGACGCGGTCCGCGAGCAGCTTCCAGCTCGCCTTCGCCGCGGGATGCAGCTCGGTGGCCGTGGTCATGTCACACCTCACCTCGTCGTCGACCGGGTGCCGCCAATATTCTAGTCGCAAACAATCCAGCTACCTACTTCCTGGGTGAACGACCTGCGGGACGTCAGGACCCACGGAGGTACGAGCGATGCGTGTTGCAGTGATCGTCGGTGCGGTCAGGACCCCGGTGGGTCGCCGCAAAGGTGGGCTGGCCGACGTCCACCCCGCCGAGCTCTCCGCATTCGTCCTGCGCAAGCTGGTCGAGCGCACCGGCGTGGAGCCCGGCGTGATCGACGACGTGGCACGGGGTTGCGTCACGCAGACGGGCGAGCAGACCAACAACATCGGCCGCACGGCCGTCCTCGCCGCCGGCTGGCCCGCGTCGACCCCGGCCACGATCGTCGACCGGCAGTGCGGCTCCAGCCGAGACCGGCGCCGACCCGAAGCGCACCAACCCGCTCGGCGGGGCGATCGCCGTCGTGCACCCGCTCGGCGGGTCGGGTGCCGTGCTGGCCACGCGGCTCGTCCATCACATGCCGGACAGCGGCATCCGGTACGGCCTCCAGACGATGTGCGAGGGCGGCGGGATAGCCGACGCGACCATCCTCGAGCTGCTCCGAGCGACCCCGGGTCGGAGCCGGGACCCCGGCTCCACCAGCCATTCCTTCACTTTCCGGCGGCGACAGCTCGGGAGGGCGTGGACGGGCCGAGGGGCCACCGGAAGTCGGAGGCCGATGTGCAGGCGGATGCACAGAGCGCACAGGACCGGCTCGTCGTCATCATGACGCCCAGGCAGCCCGGTGCCCGGCGCCGTGACGCGGCACTGAGGCGCCGCCCGTCCACGGGCGACGAGGCCCACTGGCACTGCAGGAGGAGCACGTCCGTACCCGCAGCACCTCTCCGCCACATCGACCGCCACGCCACAGGCGTTGAACGTCTCCGGCACGATCCGGCTGTGCGCAGACAGCCGCCTCGGGACCGGGCGACGTCGAGCGCGAGAACCGATACACGCGCACCCGACCATCCAGGCTTAGAGTGACTAGCGGGTCGATCCGGAAGGGGGACGGCCTACGTGGCGCACCTGGGCTGCGCCGAGCAGGCAGCCACGATCCGGGACCTGCTCCGCGAGCCGGGCGGTTGATCGAAGGGGGCGGGACCGCCAAGCCCCACCCCCGGCCGGGGTCAGCCGCGCAGGGTGGCCCGGCCGCCGTCCAGCACCACGCGCGGCTCGGCCCCGTCCGGGCCGGTCGCCTCGGTGCGGAAGACGGCGGTCCCGTCGTCCAGCTTCCAGATCAGCGTGGTGAGGGTGTCGCCGGGGAAGGCGGGCGAGGTGAACCGGGCCGCGATGGAACCGATCCGGTCCGGGTCGCCGTCGGCGAAATCCGCCACCAGGGCACGCCCCGCGATCCCGTAGGTGCACAGCCCGTGCAGGATCGGACCGGGGAAACCGGCCTTCTCGCGCGCGAACCACGGGTCGCTGTGCAGCGGGTTCCGGTCCCCGGAGAGCCGGTAGATCAGCGGGAGCCGCGCGTCCGTCTCCTGGGAGCGCCGGGCGTCGGGCGCGCGGTCCGGGATGACGACCGGATCGGCCTTCGCCCCCGGCTCGCCGCCGAACCCGCCCTCGCCGCGGAACACCAGCGTGGTCACGGTCTCCACGACGAGCTCGCCCGTCTCCGGGTCGACACCGCGGCCGATCAGTGACGCGACGGCGTTCTTGCCCTCGCCCTTGTCCTGAAGCTCGCCGATCTCGGAGGTCACCGCCAGCGAGCCGGCGGCCGGCAGCGGCCGGTGCACCCGAATCTCCTGCGAGCCGTGCAGCATCCGACCCCAGTTCGGCCGGCCGATCTTCGGCAGGGCGTCGAATCCGGCGGCGACGATGACCGCGAACGTCGGCAGCACCTGCTGCGGCAGGTCGTGCGAGTTCTCGGTGACGAACGCCAGGTCCTCGGGGCCCGCTCCCAGACCCAGCGCGTAGAGCAGGGTCTCCCGGTCGGTCCAGCTGACGTCCTTCGGTCCGGCGGTGGCGCCGAGACTGTCCGCCTTGATGCCCATGGTCACCTCGTCGTGGTCGTGCGGATGGCTGGAATGCGAGGATCAGTCGTCGACGACGATCGCCATGGTCGGGCACCTGGTGGCCGCGTCGCGCGTCGCGGACTCGTGCTCTGGTGCCGGCGCCTCCGCCAGCACCTGGACGAAGCCGTCGTCGTCGAGGTCGAAGACCTCGGGGGCGATCTCGACGCACACCCCGGACCCGCAGCAGCGGTCCGGAACGGAGCTGACCTTCATGGTCGTCCTTCCTTCGACGGGGTCACCGGGACACCGAGCCGGCTGGCGCGGGCTGTTCGCCGGAGCCTTCGGCGCGGATGCCGCGCAGGTGCCCGGTCTCGTTGATGCTGATGAGGGTGCGGCGGCCGCCCGAACCGGCCAGCACACGGCTGATCGAGGCGTAGGCCGGCGCGTGGAAGGCCATCCCGGGAATGTCGAGCAGGGCGGCGAGGAACACGTTCTCCACGCCGCCGTGCGTGACGAGCAGGACGCGCTGCCCGGGGTGCCGCTCGACGATGCCGTCGACCGCGGCCAGGATCTCCCGGCGGAAGGTCTCGGCGTCCGTCTCCCAGGGGCTGAGGTCCGCGGCGAGGTAGGCCGCGTACCGGGGGTCGCCGCTGTCCCGCAGGTCCTCGAAGTGCGTGTAGCCGACCTTGCGGTCGAACTCGGCGAGACCGTCCTCGACGACGGGCTGCAGCCCCGTGAGCTCGGCGATCGGTTCCGCGGTCTCCCGGGCGCGCCGCAGCGGTGACACGTAGACCGCGTCGTGGTGCTCGCCGGCGAGGAACTCCGCCACGCGTCGGACCTCGGCCCGGCCGCGCTCGCTGAGCCCCGGGTCGAACCGGGCCTGCGCATCCGCCCCGCGGACAGGCTCGCCGTGCCGCACCAGGGTGAGTTCCATGTCGTCCTCTCCGGTCACCGGGATGGGCGCCGAGCCGGCCGGACACCGCGGCCGAATACTCGACTTCTAGACTATATCAGGCCCGCACCATCCCGTGGACGACCTTCACGCCCCGCCGCACGTGCGGCTCGCGGATATCGAGGGCCTCCATGCGTAGACAGTCCAGTCATGGACTAAATGGCATCGCAGCCGCGAGCTCGGGATCCCATGCGTGCTGTCCTGCACGGGAGCCACCCAGCGGCCGGCCTCCGGCACCGTCATCACGGTCGGCGGGAGCACCGGGACGGTCACCGTCGGCTGAGCCGCCGTACGAGACGACACAGGCTCCGGACCCGCGGGCCCGGAGCCTGGGTCGTGGGTGTCAGCGGAAGCGGGGCTCGCGGCGCTCCATGAACGCCTTGCCCGCCTCCTTGGCCTCCGCAGTGCGGAACGCCACCGACTGGTTGAGCGCCTCGCCCTCGAGCGCCCGGCGGAAGTCGGTCTCGAACGAGCTGTTCAGCGAGGCCTTCATCATCGACAGCGCCAACGTCGGGCCGTCGGCCAGGCGCTGGGCCCACTCCGCCACCGCCTCGTCGAGCGCGGAGTCCGGCACGACCCGGTTGACCAGCCCGATCCGCTCCGCCTCCGGAGCCGTGACCTGCTCGCCGAAGAAGACCAGCTCCTTCGCCTTCTGCAGACCGATCAGCCGCGGCAGCGACCACGACGCGCCCCCGTCCAGTGCGATGCCGCGCTGGGCGAAGATCTCGCCGAAGACGGCCCCCTCCCCCGCCACGACCAGGTCGCAGCAGAAGGCGAGGTTGCAGCCGAACCCCATCGCCGGGCCCGCGACCTTCGCGATCGTAGGCCGCGGCAGGTCGTGCAGCAGGCCGCACAGGTACCCGATCCGCTGCATGAAGGTCAGCACGTCCGGCTCCAGCGGGGAGGCGAGGTCCATTCCGGAGCAGAACGCGCCGCCACTGCCCGTCAGAACGAGGGCCCGGTCCTCGGGGGTCCGGGCGATTTCCTCCAGAGCGGCGATCAGCTGCTCGACGAGCCCGCGGGTGATCGCGTTCTTCCGCTTCGGCCGGTTCAGCGTGACCGTCACGACACCCTCGGCCCGCTCGACCAGGACCAGTTCCTCGGCCTCGCTCACAGCCCGGCCCCCACGGCGAGCCGCTCGCGGTGCTGGACCGCGGTGCCGAGGAACAGCTCCGACGCCTTCGCCCGGCGGTAGTGCAGGTGCGCGTCGTGCTCCCAGGTGAAGCCGGTGCCGCCGTAGACGTGCAGGGTCTCCTCCGCGGTGTGCATGAACGCGTCGGAGCAGGTCGACTTGGCGAGGCTGGCGGCGACAGAGAGCCGACGCGCGGTCTCCTCCCCCGGCTCGGCGAGGTACGCGTCGGCCGCGGCGGTCGCCGCCTCGGCCGCCGAGCGGGCCATCTCGACCTTCAGCAGCACGTCGACCAGGTTGTGCTTGATCGCCTGGAAGCTGCCGATCGGCCGGTCGAACTGCACCCGCTGCTTCGCGTACTCCACCGCGCCGTCCAGGCAACGCTGCATGCCGCCGACCTGCTCGGCGGCCAGCACGACCAGGGCGAGGTCGAGCGCCGTGCGCAACCGGGCCTCCGCGCCCGACTCCGCCCCGATCAGTCGGGCCGGGGCGCCGTCGAGCTCGATCGAGCCCAGCGGCCGGGTCAGGTCCAGCGAGGCCGACTGGCGGCGGGTGACCCCGTCCGCGGAGCCGTCCACCTCGAACAGCCCGATGCCCGCCTCGGTGCGCGCCGGCACGAGGACCACGTCCGCGGTCGCCGCGTCGACGACGAACGCGCCTCGCCCGGTGACCCGCCACGCGTCACCCTCGCGGGTCGCGACGGTGGCCGCGGCGGCCGCGGCCTCGTCGATCTCCCAGGAGCCGGGGTCCTCGCAGTAGGCGAGCGTGGCGGTCGTGTCGCCCGCGGCGATGCGGCCGAGCACCTCGCGCGCGACCTCGTCCCCGGCGTGCACGAGCAGCGCCGAGGTGGCGAGCGCCACCGTGCCGAAGAACGGCACCGGTGCGAGCCCGCCGCCCAGCGCCTCGGCGACGACCGCCAGATCGGCGATCCGCGCGCCCGATCCGCCGAGCTCCTCGGGTACGACCAGCCCCGCGACGCCGACCTCGGTGCCGAGGACGCGCCACAGCTCGGCGTCCCACGGCTGTTCGGTGCCCGGTTCGCCCACCAGGTACGGGCGGGGGCCGTCGCTGCGCTCGACGCAGCGGGCCACCGCGGCGCGCAGTTCGACCTGCTCCTCGCTCAGCAGGCTCACGACGTGTCCCGGGCCCGGCGCGCGACGGGGGTGAGCGTGGACTCGCGCGAGGGCAGCGCGACAGTGGCCTTGCCCGGCATCACGTCGTCGCCGCGCTGGTTGCGGGCGAACGTCGTGACGTGCACGAGGTGCTCCCCGTCCTGCGACACCTCCTTGCCGATGACCTCGCCACCCAGCTCGACCACGTCGGACAGGTAGACGAACCCGCGGTACTGCGACTCGAGGTGCTTCACCCAGCCGGCGTCGCCCACCCAGTGCGTCATCAGCTGGATCTGCCAGCACTGTCGCTGGAAGCCGACGTCGTACTGGTAGGCGACGCCCATCGCGTTGGCTGCGGCCTGGTTGTAGTGCACGGCGTAGATCGGCTCCTGCGCCCCGGTCACCGGGTCGCGGAAGGACCATGCCGGGTGCGCCGCGTAGTCGACCAACGACGACGCGTGCGCCTTCAGCCGCGGGATCGGGGTCCCGCCGCCGGCGATGAACGCCACCTCGTCGGTCAGCCCGATCGGGCCCTTGGTCAGGCTCGACAGCGCGTCGCCGACCTGGACGTCCTCGTAGTAGCGGGGCTCGGCGCCGCGTGGCTTCTCCGCCAGGACCTGCGCTTCGACCCTCTCGATCTCCTCCGGCGTCCAGGGGTGCGGGATGGTCAGCGGCTTGCGGTTGCCCTTGGTGCTGCGGGCGGTGGCCCGCTCGTAGTTGACCACCTGCCAGCGGATCTCCGCGACCGTCTCGCCGTGCTGGTTGCGGTAGGTGTTGGTGAAGTGGTCGGTCACCATCCGCCCGGCGAACTTCGACGGACGCGGGCCCGTGAAGCCGTCGTAGCGGCAGGCCGCGGTGATCGTGTCGCCCCAGTAGATCGGCGCGAGCAGGTCCATGTCGGTGGACGAGTGGAACGACCCCAGGCCCGGCCAGCCGAACTGGATCCCGGAGAAGCAGCCGATCACGAACGACGGTGGCGCCACCGGGCCGCGGTAGTCCGACGCCCGGCCGCGCTCGGCGTCGGTCCACAGCTCGTTGATGTCGCCGATACCGCCGGCGAACTTGGCCACCGCGATGCGGGTGGCCTCCTCGTTGTTCACCGAGTGCGCGATGCGCAGGTCGACGCCGATCTTGGCGCGCATCGACTCCATCATCGCGTCGTCGATCACCGCCTCCGGCATGCGCGCCTCGGCGGGGCCGGCAGGCTCCGGCGAGCGGTCGGTCTTCTCCTCGGTCGTGGTCACTTGGCGGCCTTGCCCGGGTTGGCGGTCCACTTGTCGCCCTGCGGCACACCGGCGTCGGCAGCGGCCTTCGCCAGGCCCTCGACCGTCCACCGACCCTCAGTCTGCAACTTCCACTCCGGGTCACGCTCCCACGGCCGCACGCGCTGGACGCGGCTGCCGCCCACGATGAAGACCTCGCCCGTCAGCTCGCACGCCGGGCTCGCCAGGAAGGCGACGAACGGCGAGACGTTGGCCGGGTCCCACCGGTCGAAGGCGCCCTCCTTCGCGGCCAGGGCGTCGCCGAACGCACCCTCGGTGAGGCGGGTGCGCGCCTGCGGCGCGATGGCGTTGACGCGCACGCCGTACCGGCCCAGCTCCTTGGACGCGACCTGGGTCAGCGACGCGACGGCGGCCTTGGCGGCCGCGTAGTTGGCCTGGCCGGGGTTGCCGAACACGCCGGACTCGCTGGTGGTGTTGACCACCGCGGCCTGCACCTGCTCGCCGCCCTTGCTGCGCTCGCGCCAGTGGTTGCCGGCGGCCTTGGTGAGCAGGAAGGTCCCCTTGAGGTTGACCTTCACCACGACGTCCCAGTCCTCCTCGGCGAGGTTCACGAGAACCCGGTCGCGCAGGATGCCGGCGTTGTTGACCAGGATGTCGAGCTTGCCGAACTCGGTCACCGCGGCGTCGATGATGCGCTGTGCGCCGGCGGGGTCCGACACGTCGTCGCCGTTGGCGACCGCCCGGCCGCCCGCGTCGCGGATCTCCTGGGCGACCTGCTCGGCAGGGCTGCCCTCGGCGCCGGTGCCGTCCTTCGCACCGCCCAGGTCGTTGACGACGACGGCTGCGCCCTCGGCGGCCAGCAACAGCGCGTGCTCGCGCCCGATGCCGCGCCCTGCGCCCGTCACCACGGCGACCAGCTGGTCCAGACTCCCCATTCGAACTCCTCGTCGTCATTCCGCGAGGCGGCGACACCGGCGGCGTCGTCGCTGCCTGACGCGGGCCCGCCCAGCGCGACGGATGCCGGCCGTGCAGCGGGATCTACGTGCTCGTTGCTCGTTGCCTTGACAGTAGCCCTCTAGAGTTTCGGGGAGCCGCGCCGCGCTGGATCCTGCAACGACGGTGACTCCCACGCACCTCGGGAGGGCTACTTTCCCGATATACTCTAGTCCTCTACCATTCAGGCGTCGAGTGTCGACGGGAGTGGCACCCGGCACCACGGACTTCACCACCAGAACGGACGGGCAAGGATGCCGAAACAGATCCCCGTCGTCGACTATCTCGAGCTCGGCGACACGCCGCACCTGACGAGCCGCGCGTGCAGCTCCTGCGGCGCCCTGTACTTCGACCGCCGCAACGCGTGCGCGAAGTGCTTCGGCCGCGAGTTCGGTCGCAAGGACCTGTCCAACCAGGGCACCGTGCGCGCGTTCACGTTCGTGCACCGGGTGAAGCGGCCCTACGTCTCCGTGATCGTCGACCTCGATGGCGGCGGCGTGGTCAAGGCGAACCTGCGCGGCGTCGATGACCCGGACGCAGTCACCCCGCGGATGCCGGTCGAGCTGGAGACCTACGTCGCCGGGACCGACGACGAGGGGACGGAGGCGGTCGCCTTCGGGTATCGCCCGCGCGAGGAGCAGGGAGCACAGGCATGAGCAGCGGTGACGTCTGGATCATCGGCACGTCGATGACGCCCTTCGGGCGCTTCGCCGACAAGGACCTCCTCGACCTCGCCGCCGACGCGACGCTGGGCGCACTTGACGACGCGGGCATGACCATGGCCGACATGGGCGTCCTCGCCCTCGGCAACGTGTACGAGGCGAACTCGCACAACGGCCAGCGGCTGCAGAAGCAGATCGGCCAGACCGGCATCCCGGTCTTCAACGTCGTCAACGCCTGCGCGACGGGCGCGAGCGCGGTGCGCATCGCGATGATGGCGATCAAGGCGGGCGAGACCGACATCGGCCTCGCCGTCGGCGTCGAGAAGATGGGCAAGATGGGCATGATCGGCGGTGCGGCCAAGCCGCGCGCCGAGAAGAAGGTCTACGAGCCGAAGGGCCGCTACGGCTCGGTCCTCAAGACCGAGGGCGTGCTGGGCACCGGGCTCATGCCCGGCGTCTTCGCGCAGGCCGGCACCGAGTACGCGCTCGCCCACGGCGTGACCGCCACCCAGTTCGCGAAGGTCGCGCAGAAGAATCACGCACACTCGGTGCTGAACCCCCTGGCCCAGTACCGCAAGGAGTTCTCCCTCGAGGAGATCACCGGCGCCGAGATGATCTCGTACCCGAACACCCTGCCGATGTGCTGCCCCACCGGCGACGGCGCCGCCGCGGTCGTGCTCGTCTCCGACGAGAAGCTGCGCACCCTCGACCCGGACATCCGGCGGCGAGCGGTCAAGATCTCGGCGTCGATCATGACGTCGGACCCGTGGACCGAGACCGACCAGGTACAGCCCGACGTCAACACGCTGACCCGGATGGCCGCCGACGCGGCGTACGAGAAGGCGGGCATCGGACCGGACGACCTCGACCTCGTCGAGCTGCACGACTGCTTCGCCACCGCGGAGCTGCTGCACTACGACAACCTGCGGCTGTGCGAGCCGGGCGGGGCGGGCGACTTCATCGACTCCGGCGCCCCGTGGCGGGACGGCAAGCTGCCCGTCAACGTCTCCGGCGGGCTGCTGTCCAAGGGGCACCCGCTCGGCGCGACGGGCGTTGCGAACCTCTTCGAGGTCGTCACCCACCTGCGCGGCGAGGCGGGTGACCGACAGGTGGAGGGCGCCCGGGTCGGCCTGACCCACGTCATCGGGCTCGCCTCCGCCTGTGCGGTGCACATCCTGGAGGCCCCGGCCCGCTAGGACGACGACGAAGGGGCCGCCGGAGATCTCTCCGGCGGCCCCTTTCTCGTCGGCGGGCGTCAGAGCCCGATGCGGTCCGCCACGGCGTCGAGGACTTCGTCGATCGTGCCCAACAGCCGAGCGGAGGCGGCAGCGCGCTTGAACTGCAGGTGAGCGGGGTGCTCCCAGGTGTAGCCGATGCCGCCCAGCACCTGCAGCAGGGAGGCCGTGGACCGCTGGAAGGCCTCGGACACCACGGCCCGGGTGGTGGCCGCGAGCTCCTCCGCCTCGGCCGGGTCCTCCGGTCCCGAGGCGAACGCGCCTGCCGCGACGTAGACGGTCCAGCGGCTGAGCTCGAGGTCGACGTACATGTCGGCGAGCCTGTGCTTGACCGCCTGGAACCCGCCGATCGGCCGGTCGAACTGGACCCGCGAGCGGGCGTACTCCGCGGCGAGGTCGAGGGTGCCCTGCAGCCCGCCCAGCTGCTCGGCGGCGAGCAGGGCGATCGCGGTCGCCCGGGCCCGGCGCAGCGCGGTCTCGGCCTCAGCCCCACGGGCGAGGACATGGGCGGCGGCGGAGGCGAACGTCACCTCGGCGAGCGGGCGGGTGGGGTCGAGCGCCTCGAGCGTCGTGGCCCGCACCGTGTCCGCGGCCCGTCGGACCGCGACCAGCACGGTCTCGTCCCCGTTCCGGGCGGGCAGAACGATCAGGTCCGCGGTGGCGCCGTCGACCACCGGCGAGACGGTGCCGTCGAGGCGCCCGTCCGCGAACGCGGGCGCAACGGCGTCGAACACGGCGGTCGCGGTGGTCTCACCGGACGCGATCTGCGTGAGCAGCTCCGACCGAGCCTCGCCCGCCGGGGCGGCAAGCAGCACGGGCAGCGCCAGCGCCGTGGTGGCGAACAGCGGCGCGCAGAGCTGGGCTCGGCCCGCCTCCTCCAACACCAGGGCCAGTTCGACGAGCCCGGCCCCGGAGCCACCCAGCTCCTCCTCGACGGCGAGACCCGCCAGGCCGAGCTCGCCGGCCATGGACTTCCAGAGCCCGGCGTCGTACTGCCCGCCGTGGTCGACGAACTCGCGAGCGTGCCCGTCCCCCAGCCGGTCGGCGAGGAACTCCGCGACGACGCCGCGGAAGTCGTTCTGCTCCTCGGAGAGCGCGAGATCCACAGTGGTTCCTCTCAGGCCGGGGCGATCGTGACGCGGGGCTCGCGCGGGAGCCGCAGGACCTGTTCGCCGATGGTGTTGCGCTGGATCTCCGAGGACCCGCCATAGACGGTCCCGGGCCGCGCGTGCAGGAAGTCACCGACCCAGCCCGCGGAGGACAGCGGGTCCGCTCCGCGGGGCTGCGGGCCGAGCGAGGCGGCGGAGGGGGCGCCGGTCAGGGTCAGCGCCGCGCCGCCCACCACGTCGAGCGCGAGCTCGGTGACCCGCTTGCGGTACTCGGACATCACCAGCTTGGTGATCGACGACTCGGGGCCGGGCGGGTCGCCCGCGGCGCCGGTCGTCAGGGTGCGCAGCGCGAGGCAGCGCAGGGCGTGCACGGTGCTCCAGCAAGCTGCGATCCGGCGCCGGATTGCGGAGTCGGTGTGCTTCCCGGTCGACCGCGCCAGCTCCACGAGGCGCTCCAGCTCCAGCCGAGCCTCGAGTGCCGCGGCGACGCCACCCGCGCCGCGCTCGTACCCGAGCAGGGTCAACGCCACCATGGCACCCTTGCCCACCTCGCCGACGACGTTCGTCGCCGGGGTGCGCGCGTCGGTGAAGTAGACCTCGCTCAGCTCCGTGTCGTCCGCCATCGAGCGAATGCCCCGGACCTCGACGCCCGGCTGGTCGATGTCGACGAGCAGGAACGACAGCCCCTTGGCGCGTTCCTCGCGCGTCCCCGTGCGGACGATCGCGAAGATCCAGTTCGCGTGGATGCCCGCGGTCTGCCAGATCTTCTGCCCGTTGACCACGAACTCGTCGCCGTCGAGCACCGCCCGGGTACGGACGTTGAACAGGTCCGAGCCCGCCTCGGGCTCGGAGTAGCCCTGGGCCCACCGGATCTCACCGGAGACAGTGCGGCGCAGGAAGAAGTCCTTCTGCTCCGGCGTGCCCCAGTGCAGGATCGTGGGGCCGATCAGCACGAAGCCGGACGGGTCCGTCGGCAGCGGGAACCGCGGGGCTCCCACCCGGGCGAGCTCCTCGGCGAGGATCGACTCCTCGACCAGCCCGCGCCCACTGCCTCCGTACTCCTTCGGCCAGCTCGGCACGAGCAGGCCGCGGTCGAGGAGGGCGGACCGCCAGGTGGGCAGCCACTCGGCACGCTCGGTCTCCCCCAGCGCGCCCACCCCCTGCCATCCCGCGGGGAGCACCTCCGCCAGGAAGTCGCGCACCTCCGCGCGGAACTCCGCTGCCTCGGCGCTGTCGTTCAGATCCACGTTTCGCCCCTCGACTCCCAGGACCGGCACGGTGCGGACGAGCCACCGGCACAGGGTCCGCAGACCGGCCAGGATGCTGCACCGCGTCCACGCGCCCGACGGCAGGGCTCGGCCGCCGAATACTCGAACAGTAGACTATCCTCGAGGCCTGGGCCACCTCCGTCGGCCCGCCGATGCGCCCACCGGCGCCAACCGGTGAACTCTATGCCTAGACCATCCCGATGCCTAGGGTGATCTACATGGACACCCCGACCGTCAGGGCCGACGCTGCGGCCAGCTGGGACCTGCTCACCACGCGGGCAGCCGAGGAGCCCGACCCGCGCCGGCGCGCGCACCTGCAGACGGTCCTGCGCCATCTCGTCGTGGAGGTCGCTGGCGATCTCGACGCGACGATGGCCACCCTCGTCCCCGAGCCCGACTACCGCGTCTGGGGCGCCACGGACCATGACGGTCCAAAGGGCCAGGAGGCGGTCCGGACGATGTACCAGGCCTCCTTCGCCAAGGGCAAGAACCGGCTGGAGTTCGCGATCGACCGAGTCATGGTCGACGACGAGGCCGTGGTCACCGAGGGCGTGTTCCGGCACGCCTACCGGGGCGCGGCCCTGGTCGCGGACGGGGTGGCACGGGACCTGGAACCGGAGGCCCGCTACCTCGTCGAGTACCGAGCCCTGGTGGTGTGGGTGATGACCCCGGACAGCCTGGTCATGGGCGAGGACACCTACAAGGCCGAGCCGACCCGCCTGGTCCGCCGGCTCGGGCCTGGCGAGCTCCCCCACCTCGGCCTGCCCAACTGACCACGCATTCGCGACGAAGGAGGCCCCCGGTGGGTGACGACGGCAACGATGCGCTGCATGCGCGCCGGGAGATCGAGGACGCGATCCTCCGCTACTGCCGCGGGGTGGACCGCTGCGACGGCGACCTGGTGCGCTCGGCCTACCACGACGACGGCCACGACGACCACGGTGAACTGTTCCGCGGGACGGTGGCGGAGTACGTCCCCTGGGTCCTCGGGCTGCTGCGCGACCGCTTCACCTCGACGATGCACACGATCACCAATCTGAGCGTGGACGTCGACGGCGACACCGCACGGTCCGAGGCCTACTGCATCGCCTACCACACACTGGACACCGACGCGGGCCCTTCGCTGCGGGTCTTCGGCTGCCGCTACGTCGACAAGTTCGAGAACCGCCCGCCCGTGGGCTGGCGGATCGCCCACCGCAGAGTCGTGGCCGAATGGCAGGTGGAGCACCAGGGCCGGATGGTGGGGCTCCCATCCGGGATGCTGACCGGCCGCCGGGACCGCACCGACCCCGGCTACGCCTGACGACACCCGCCCGGACGCGGGCCTGGGCCCGCGGTGCAGATGCAGTCAGGGCAGCGCCAACACCCGCACCGTCCCCGCCCGCCGTCGGCCTCGACGCAGGCGCCGTCGGGTATCCGTCAGCCGGCGTCCGGGGCCGAGACGAGGCAGAGCGAGCCCGGCTCGCGACTGACGATCGCCGGTGTTCAGCTTCGTTCGGTCGCGGCCCACCAGGAACACCTGCGCACTGCGCAGCGCCGCCGCCACGACGTCCCGTTCCGGGCCCGCCGCGGCGGGCAGCTCGTGCTGTGCGCGGGCGCGTTTCGTTGCCTGGCGCCTGCCGGCGACCTCCGGGCCGTCCGCGTCGAGGCGGGTGCGCAACCGGTCGACGACGGTGAGAGGGACGGCCGGATCGGTCTCCCAGCCGGGCCCGGCGAGGTCTGACGCGTTGGCACCCGTCGGCCCGTTCGGCCGAGTCCACGCCGCCGAGGCCGCTGATTGCGCGACGGCCAACGATCTCCAGCCCCGGAATTTTATAATCTAAAAGTGGACTTTCCAGTGCACGACGTCCCGTTGCGCAACCTGAAGGAGGAGACCTTGACCTCGCAGCCCCCCGCCTGGTTCGAGGCGGCCCTCGCGCAGCGACCGTGCCGTCACGAGGTCGCACTGGAGGGGGCGACCGTCCACTACCGCGTCTGGGGGGACTCCTGGCCGGGCGTCATCCTCGTGCACGGTGCGGGCGGCCACTCGGCATGGTGGGATCACGTCGCGCCACAGCTCGGCGGCCGGGTGGTCGCGGTGGATCTGACCGGGCACGGTGACAGCGGCCGTCGCCCCGTCTACAGCATCGCGCAGTGGGCCCGCGAGATCCGGGCGGTCGCCGCCGCGGAGGACCTCCGGGCCCCGCACCTCGTGGGCCACAGCATGGGCGGGCGGGTGGCGGTCGCCGCCTCCGCCCTCGGCCCGGCCGCCGGCGTCACGTGCATCGACTCACAGGTCTACCCCGTGTCGGCGAACATCCGCGAGGCCCGCTCGCCCCGGCGCGCACCGCGCGTGCACGCGACCGCGCAGGCCGCCGTCGACCGGTTCCGGACGATCCCCCCGCAGGAGTCCCTGCCCTACGTCCGGGCGCACGTCGCAGCCCAGTCGCTCCGTGCCGTCGAGGGCGGATGGACCTGGAAGTCCGGTGACGGCACCTTCGGCCTGCCCCCGACGCTGCGCGAGCTCGTGGCCGGGATCGACCCGACGCTGCCGCTGGCCTTCCTGCGCAGCTCCGAGGGCGTGGTCGACGAGGAGATGGTCGCCGCGCTCGTGCGGGCCGCACCCGGCGAGGTCCATCTGGTGGAGCTGCCCGCCGCGGGACACCACCCGATGCTCGACCGCCCCCTGGAGCTCGTCAGGGCGCTGCGCGCGGTGCTGTCCGCGCAGGAGGCGGCGACCGCCGCGGTCAGGTCCGCCGCCACGTCGAGGCATGTACTCTAGAACTAGACTATCCAGGTCGAAGGTGTCTAGGGTGACCTGGTGAGAGCGGCGGCCTGGTTGCCGCAGGGTGAGTCGAAGGGCCTCGAGACGCGATGACGCGCTACACGACAGTCGAGTTGAGCAAGGACGGGCCGGTCGGCGAGCTGCGGCTCTGCCGACCGGACCTGCAGAACCGGTTCGACCACGATCTCTTCGCCGAGATCGTCCCCGCGCTCGACGAGCTGCGCTCCGACCAGGAGGTCCGGGCGGTGGTCCTGTCGTCGACCGGCAGGACCTTCTCCGCGGGCGGCGACATGCAGTCCATGCTGGACGCCAACTCCGACCTGCAGGTCCTGCTGCACCAGGTCGACGAGGGACGCCAGGCCTTCCGCGCCTTCGCCGACTTTCCGAAGCCGCTGGTCGTGGCCCTGCACGGGCACACCTTCGGGGTCTCCACGAGCATCGCCTTCACCGGTGACGCCGTCGTGTCCACCCCCGGCGTCCGGATCTCCGACCCGCACGTCCACCTCGGCCTGGTCGCCGGGGACGGCGGCGTGGTCACCTGGCCCACCAACCTCCCGCTGATCCGTGCCAAGCGCCATCTGCTCTGGGGTGAGCCGCTGCTCGCGGAGGACGCGCACGCGCTCGGCCTGGTCACCGAGCTCGTCGACTCCGCGGACACGGTGCGGGCCACCGCGCTGGAGCTGGCCGGGCGGGTCGCCGCCCTGCCCCCGGTCGCGGTGCAGCTGACCAAGCGCGCGTTGAACAAGGTCCTCGGCGCCCGGGTCGACGAGGCCTTCGACACCGCGTTCTACCTCGAGGCGATCAGCGCCTCGACCGGCGACCTGCGCGAGGCGGTCGCGGCGTTCAAGGAGAAGCGGCCCGGAGTCTGGAGTGGACGATGACGGCGCCTGCCAAGGCCCTCTCCGAGATCTGGGGCTCGACGGCGGTCGAGGCCGAGTACGCCGGGCATCCCGGGCTTGTCCTCGAGCCGCGGCCCGGCTCGCTGGGCGAGATGCTGTCCGGCACGTCGCGCTGGGCGGAGCGCACCTACCTCGTACAGGGCGAGCGACGAATCTCCTTCGCGGAGTTCCTCGCCGCGATCCCCCGGGCCGGCGAGATCCTGGCCGGACACGGCGTCGGGCCGGGCGACCACGTGCTCGTCATCGGCTACAACAGCCCGGACTGGGTGCTGGCGTTGTGGGGCTGCTGGCAGCTCGGCGCGGTGCCGATCCTCGGCAACCGCTGGTGGGGCGACGGCGAGATCCGGCACGCGCTCGACGTCAGCGGGCCCGCCCTCGTCCTCTCGGACTTCCCAGACCCCGCCGCGCACGGCCTCGACGGCGCCGTCCCGATCTCCGACCTGGCCGCCGCCTACGCGGGCGAGCCCCTGGCGGACCTGGAGTCCGTCCCGCGGGGCCTGCCGGTCCCGGACGAGGACGCGCCCGCGGTCGTCATCTTCACCTCCGGTAGCTCCGGAGCCCCCAAGGGCGTGGTGCTCTCGCACCGCTCGGTGGTGGCCAACCAGCACAACCTGCTGGCGCGCTCGCGGCGCCTGCCCACCGACCTCGACGGCGACGCGCCGGAGCCGGTGACACTCGTCTGCACCCCGCTGTTCCACATCGGCGGCATCTCGAACCTGCTCACCAACCTGATCATCGGCGGCAAGCTGGTGCTCAACGAGGGCAGGTTCGACCCCGCCCAGATCCTGCGGCTGATCGAGACCGAGAAGGTGCAGAGCTTCGGCGGCGTGCCGACGATGGCGATCCGGGTGCTCGAGCACCCGGACTTCGAGTCCTACGACCTCTCCAGCCTGCGCTCGTGGCCGCTCGGTGGGGCGCCGGTCCCGGCGAGCCTGCTGGAACGCATGGCGCGCCAGCTCCCCCAGCTCGAGCGCCGCGGCCTCGGCAACACCTGGGGGATGAGCGAGTCCGGCGGCTTCCTGACCGTCGCCGGGAACCGCGACCTCGCCCAGCGGCCGAGTACCGTGGGCCGGCCCTACCCGGTGGCCGAGCTGCGCATCCACGAACCGGACGAGGCGGGTACCGGCGAGATCCTCGTCCGCAGCCCCACCGTCATGCTCGGTTACCTCGGCATCGACGACGGCACGGTCGACGCCGACGGCTGGCTGCACACCGGCGACCTCGGTCACCTCGACTCCGACGGCTACCTCTACCTCGACGGGCGCAGCAAGGAGATCGTGATCCGGGGAGGCGAGAACATCGCCTGCGCCCACGTCGAGCTGGCCCTGGCCCAGCACCCCGACGTCGTGGAGGTCGCGGTGTTCGGGACGCCGCACCCGGACCTCGGCGAGGAGCTCGCCGCGGTGGTCGTGCACCGGGAGGGCAGCGTGGCGCCGAGCCCGGAGGGCCTGCGCGAGTTCCTGAAGGGCACGCTCGCCTACTTCGCCATCCCGACCCGATGGTCGATCCGGACCGAGCGGCTGCCCACCCTGGCCGGAGAGAAGACCGACAAGAAGGCGCTGAAGGCCGAGTTCGCGGCCGCAGCCGGCGCCGGTTCCGATCCTGACGCGATGAAGCGAGGCTGACGATGGTGCGCCTGAGCCCCCCGGACGAGTACTTCACCCACCAGGTCGCCTACCCGCACGCGATGGTCGGGTCGAGCGACCCCAGCTGGCGGGAGCGGTACTGGATCAGCCTGCAGGACATTGCGGCGAAGGACACCGTGCTGTCGGTCGGCCTCGGCCAGTACCCCAACCAGGACGTGCAGGAGGGTTTCGCGGTCCTGTCCGACGGCAGAACCCAGACCAACGTGCGGGTCGCGCGGGCCCTCTCGCCGCGCAACGACGTGATGCACATCGGCCCGCTGCGCGTGGAAGTGGTCAAGCCGTTCGAGGAGCTGCGCCTCATCCTCGACGACAACCCGTCGGGCCTCGCCTTCGACATCACCTGGTCCAGCCGCCTGGAACCGGTCCTGGAGGGCCGGCACTTCGAGGTCAGCCGGACCCGCGTGACGCACGACGCGATCCGCTACGTCCAGCTCGGTCGCGCCTCCGGCACGCTCACCGGGCCCGGCGGCGAGCGCACGCTCACCCCCGAGACGTGGTGGGGTGAGCGGGACCACTCGTGGGGCACCCGGCCCCTCCCCCGCGCCCAGGGCGCCCCGCCCGGGGCCCGTCCCGAGTGGACGATGCTGATGTTCTGCCCGTTGCAGCTCCCGGAGTTCGGGCTGCACTTCTACCTCAAAGAGGCCGAGCCCGGCCGCCCGCTGCACCTCTCCGCCGGCATCTCCCGCCCGTTCGGCGCCCCGGACGAGGAGGAGATGATCGTCGGCCTCGACCACGATCTGCGCTGGGTGGAGGGTGCGGCGGCGCCCACGCTGGAGGGCGGCCGGATCACGCTCAGCCTCGGCTCCGGCCGCAAGCTCGACTTCGACCTGACCGCCCAGGTCGGCCGCGCCCACCTGCGCGGCGGCGGGTACGAGGGCTGGAACGGCTGGTACCAGGGGCACTGGAAGGGCGACGACAGCCTCGAGCACGAGACCTGGGACCTGACCGACCGCGACCAGTTCTACCGCTACGCCAAGGCCGGGAGCGACCACCTCGTCGAGGTGCGGCACGAGGGCCAGGTCGGCTACGGGATCATGGAGTACATGGTGCTCCCTGGCTATCCCCGCTACCAGGAGGCCATCCCGCCGCGACGCGAGGGACGGGCGTGACCCGCGGGACCGCGGAGGGCACGCGTCCGGCCGAGCCGGGTGTGGGCGAGGTGTCGGGTGCGCTCGAAGCCTTCCTGCGCCGCAACCTGCCGCCCCATGCCAAGCCACAGGTCTGGGGTCTGCGGCGCTCCGGGACCGGGAGCTCACGGGAGAACTGGCCCTTCGACGCCGCCTGGGTCACGAACGGGACGCGCTCGGTGCATCAGCTCCTGATGCGGCGCGACCCCCCGGCCGGAGTCGTCGACACGCAGCGGGCCACGGAGTTCGGGCTCCTGCGACGCCTCGTGGACACCCCCGTCCCCTCCCCCGTCGTGCACTGGCTCGACGACAGCGGCGAGCACCTCCTGCGCCCCACCATGATCGTGGAGCGCTACGAGGGGGCCGCGCACCGGGCGGTGCTGCGTTCGGCGGATCCGCTGAGGCTCGGCGCGGACCGCCAGCGGGCCCTCGCCGAGCGCCTGTGCGAGGTGCTCGCCACCCTGCACCTCGTCGACGTCGACGCGACGGGCATCCGCGGCGACCTCGAGGATCCCGGCCCCGACCCGGCCGATCACGAGCTGACCCGCTGGGAACGGGAGCTGGACGCTCAGGAGCTCGAGCCGCAACCCGCCCTGCGCGCGGCGGCGGCCTGGCTACGCGACCACCTGCCCCCGCGCCCCGCGCGCACGGTGGTCGTGCACGGCGACTTCCGGCCCGCCAACGTGCTCGTGCACTCCGGCGAGCTGGCGCTGCTGCTCGACTGGGAGCTCGCCCACCTCGGCGACCCGCTCGACGACCTGGGCTGGTACACGACCCCGCTGTACGCCCGCGAGCACTTCATCCCGGGCAGCTGGGAGGTCGAGGACTTCCTGCGTCGCTACACGGAGCGCACCGGCATCGAGGTCGACCGCGACGCGCTGGTGTTCTGGCAGGTCATGTCGGCCTTCCGGCTCGCGGTGATCGCCCTGACGGGGGTGCGCAACTACTGCACGGGGGCGACGGACCGGCCGGCCGCGCCGGCCGACGGCGTGATCCGCCAGGTGCTGGCGGGGATCCTCGCCACGGGGGGGAGGTAGCGATGCGCCCGACGCCGTCGGAGACGATCGCCGGAATCCGCGCGATCCTGAAGGACGTCGTCGAGCCGGAGGTGGGCTCGGAGTACGCCCGCAGCCGGCTCCGCGAGATCCGTGCGGTGCTCGCGCAGATCGACTGGAACGACGCGTGGGCGCACGTCCGCCGCCGCGACCGGGAGATCAGGGGTCTGCTCACCGAGGTCCGGGAATGGATCGAGGCGGACCCCGAGCGGGCGGACCGGTTCGCGGACCTGGCCGCGCGGATCGGCGCGGCCCGCGACGGTTCGGCCCAGGACGATTCAGCAGAGACCTTCGCCGAGCTGAACGCCTGCCACGACGCCGACGCCGCCCTGCTCGTCGAGGCCGGCGAGGCGCTGGCCCGCTGGGGCCGCGACCATCCGGACGCCGGGCCCGAGGAGTCCGGCCGCGAGCTGCGGATGCACATCCTGCAGCGGTTGGGGAGCTGAGGAGCCTTCCGCGGGGCGGAGAACGCAGCGGAGAGGGGCCGGGATCGACGAGATCCCGGCCCCTCTCCCGTGTGCGTTCAGATGGCGGTGTAGGCGTAGGTGGCCATCCCGCTGCGATCGAGGGAGTCCCCCATGTCCATGGACTTCGCCGCGGTGCTCAGCGCCGCGAGCGCGTCCGGCAGGGAGTCCGCCTCGACCTGGTAGATCGCGAGGTACGGGAACTCCGGCAGCTCACCGTGGACCGACGGCTCGGCCCGGTAGCGCTGCGCGGCGACGAACCCGTCGACCTTCAGCACATCGGGCAGGTGGACGGTGTCGTACCACTCGTTGAACTCGGCGTCCTTGCCCTCGACGGGGCGGGTGTGGACGACCAGGACATGACGGGCCATGCGGGACTCCTGACGGTGACGGCGGACCGCAGCACGAGCCCGGTCCGGGCGACATAGCGGAACGGCCCGGGACAGGGAGGGTCGGCCCCCTGCGTCCCGGGCCGGGCGGGCGTCCTCACGCCGATCAGCTCAAAGGATGGACTTCACGGACTCGACCACGACCGCCGCGGTCGGGAAGTTCGACAGGCTCGGCGAGAACGGAATCGGCACGAAGCCTGCTCCGAGCCTCTGTACCGGCGCCAGGAGCTCGCCGAACAGGTGCTCGTTGACCTGGGCCGCGATCTCCGCCCCGGGGCCGGCGAACCGGGTCGCCTCGTGGACGACCACCGCGCGCCGCGTGCGCTCGACGGACTCGAGAACGGTCTCGATGTCGAGGGGGACCAGGCTGCGCAGATCGATGACCTCGGCCTCGATGCCGTCGGCCGCCAGCTGCTCGGCTGCGTCGAGCACGATCGGCACCTGGGCTCCGTAGGTCACCAGCGTGACGGCGTCGCCGCTGCGCAGCATGTTGGCCTTACCGATCGGCACGACGTGCTCGCCGACGGGAACCTGGCCCTTACGGCCGTACGCCAGGTTGATGTGCTCGATGAACAGCACCGGGTCGTCGTCCCGGATGGCCGCGGTGAGCAGCCCCTTGGCGTCGGCGGCCGAGGACGGCATCACCACCTTGACGCCCGGCGTGTGCATGAACCACGCCTCGAGCGACTGCGCGTGCTGCGCGCCGAAGCGGCTGCTGCCCACCACGGTGCGGACCGTGATCGGAGTCGGGGTCGCGCCGCCGGACATGTAGCGGAACTTGGCCGCGTGGTTGACCAGCTGGTCCATCGCCATCGTGATGAAGTCGAAGAACATGATCTCGGCGACCGGCCGGTACCCGCCCAGAGCCAGGCCCACCGAAGTACCGACGATGCTCTGCTCCACGATCGGCGTCGCGCGGACCCGTGCGGTGCCGTACTTGGTGGAGAGGCCCTTGGAGACCTTGAAGACCCCGCCGGCCGGGTCCGCGATGTCCTCGCCGAGGAGGACGACCTTCGGGTCGCGCGCCATCTCCAGGTCCAGCGCCGAGTTCTCGGCGGCGACCAGGGTCATCTCGGCCGTCTCGGTTGTCCCGGTCGCGGCATCCATGGTCGCGGTCATGCGAGCCCCCTCACCCAGGTGTTGTCGGCGAACACGTCGGCCATCAGCTCGTCAGGACCCGGTGCGGGGCTGGCCTCGGCGTATGCGAACGCGTCGTCGACGTACTCGGCGGCCTCCGCGTCGAGCTCGTCGAGCCGCTCGTTCGTCACCAGCCCCTCCTCGGCCAGCCAGCGCCGGAAGGTCGGCGCAGGGTCCCGGGCCAGGGCGGCGTCGAGCTCCTCACGCGGGACGTAGCTGTAGTCGGCGGTGCCGCTGTGCCCGGTGAGCCGGTAGGTCACGGCCTCGACGAAGACGGGGCCGGCACCGCTACGGGCGTGTTCCACGGCGTCACGCAGCGCACGCCAGGTGGCGATCGCGTCGAAGCCGTCGACCTTGACCGCCTTCATGCCGTACGCCCGGGCACGGTCCGCGAGCTCGGTCGACGCGGTGTACTCCGCGATCGGCGTGTGCTCGCCCCATTGGTTGTTCTGGCATACGAACACCACCGGGAGGCTCCACAGGGCGGCCAGGTTCAGCGCCTCGTGCGTGGTGCCGATCGAGGTCGCGCCGTCGCCGAAGGTCACCCCGACGACCCTGCTCTCGGCGCCCTCGCTGCTCGCGTCGAGCTGCGCAGCGAGCCCCAGGCCGACCGCGATGGGCAGGCCCGACCCGACGATCCCGGTGGTGGCCATGAAGCCGACCGAGGCGTCGTGCAGGTGCATCGGGCCGCCCTTTCCCTTGCTCATCCCGTCCACGCGCCCGTACAACTCGGCCATGATCGACCGCAGCGTGGCGCCCTTGGCGAGCGCGTCGCCCAGGTTGCGGTACGTGGACACGATCCGGTCGTCGGCGCGGAGGGCCTCGCCGTAGGCGGCGCAGACCGCCTCCATGCCGCGGACCGGGTAGAACGCTGCCTGCAGCTTGCCGGCCTTCGCCTCCTTCACCGAGCGCTCGTCGGCCAGGGTGGTCACCACCATCAGCCGGTACATGCGTTCGAGGGCGTCGGCGTCGGGCCGTTCACCCCCCTCCGCCGCGCGCGTCGCTTCCAGGGTCGACTCTGACACTGCGGATCTCCTTCGTTGCTGGGTCGGGGCGCACTCGCGGGAAGCGGCGTCAGACGCCGAGCCGCCGGCGGTAGACGTGGTAGAAGTGCCGGATCTTGGTCTCCTGGTAGCGCCCGAACGTCACACCCGGCTTGTTCTGGGCCATCGTGTGCAGGCCCTTCTGCACCCAGCCGATGTTGTACTCGTCCTGGAAGAAGACGCGGGCCAGCGGGCCGAGATCGTGGGCGTCGACGAACGACTCCTCGAGCGAGAGCCAGCGCACCCGTGCGGGCTCGGGACGCTCGCCGAGGAACGGCGAGAGGACCAGGCATTCCATCACCGACTGCTCGGGGTCGTCTCCGTGCGGCCGGAAGCGGTAGCAGGTGCGGTTGTACGCGCCCCACGGGTGGAAGTTCGGGAACACCGTGTAGAAGAACGTGTCCACGCACTCGGTGTCGGACAGCTCCTCGGCGAAGTCGCCGACGCTGTCGTGCATCTTCTTGCGTGTCGCGGCACCGATCACGGACCGGGCGCGGGCGTCGTCCGGCAGGGTCATGACGGGGGCGTCGTCGAGCCCCAGTCCCATCATGGCGTCGAAGATCTCCTGCTCGGTGGGCTGGACCGTCAGGTGCGGGCTGGGCGTGCCGCGCGGTGTGATCGCCCGGCTGACGTTGTCCCAGGCGTCGTACTGCGAGTTGGCGTCGCCGATGCCCTGGAGCAGCTGCGGGTGGGTCGTCACGACGTGGAACGACTCCATGAAGGCCTCCTGCGCAACCTTCCAGTTGCACGGCAGGACCTTGGCGACGTGCGCCTGGGTGTAACGGCCCTCGAAGTCCCACCGGTCGAGCTGCTCGGGAAGCACGCCCAGGTAGTCCATCAGCGGCTCGGGCTCGGGGTCGAGGTTGACGAACACGAACCCGCCCCAGGTGCCCACCGCGACCTCGGGCAGGCGGAAGTTCTCGCCGTTGACGTGTGGGAAGTCCCAGGCCGCGGGGACGTGGGCGAGCTCGCCCTCCAGGCTCCAGCAGAAGCCGTGGAACGGGCAGCGGAGCTCGTGGACGTTGCCGGCCTCCTCGCGGAGCTGGCGTCCGCGGTGCAGGCAGGCGTTGTAGTAGGCCTTGATCTCATCGGGGGCGGTGCGCACGATCAGCACGGAGATGCCCGCGATGTCGTAGACCTCGGTGTCGCCGATGTTCGGGATCAGCTCCTCCCGGCAGGCGAACTGCCAGGTGCGCAGCCAGATCTTCTCCTTCTCCAGCGCGGCGATCTCCCGCGACCAGTAGAAGTGCGCCGGGATGTCGGCGACCCCGTAGTCGGGCTCGGTCTCGATCGTCAGGAACTTCGGCACCTCGCGGGTGTCGGCCGCGACCAGGTCCTGGTAGCTGGCGCCCGGCGAGCGGTCCTCGCGGGCCTGCGGCAGCGTGCCTGTCACAGCGCCTCCCCTTCCTTCGTGTGGGAGGACGGGTCGGCCTCCACGGCGGCCTCGCCGTCCCGTTCCTCGGTGAACCCCGCGGCATGCCGCGAGGTGACGGCGTTCTCGTGCGTGCCGAGCCACCGGCACATCTCGACGTCGGCGCTGCGCACCTCGCCGGACTGCCAGCAGCCGTAGCGGTCGAAGACCCCGCGCTTCCCCGCCTTGTCGACCTCGACGAGGCCGTCCCCGATCGCGGCGTAGATGTGCCCGCTGAACGGATGCCGCAAGCGGTAGACCATGGCTTCCTCCGTGTGCGCGACCTCGGCACCCTCGTGCGCTCCGCACTCAGACGATACTCTAGTACGCGACCATCATGGATGCGAGCTTCCTCGACCCGGCGATGCGAGACCCATGGGGGACGCCGCACGGAAACTCGTTCACTCAACAGTATTGCTCTAGAGTTGTGTTCGCCACCCGCGAGGGACGTCGGGACGCCGGAGTCCGGCGCGAAGCCGGTGACGACAGGAGCAGTGATGGTGATTCAGCGGCCGAGGGCGACCGACGACCCACCGGCGGACCCGATCGACTGGGCGCGACACTTCTGGGTGCGCCAGGGCCTCGGCGACGGGAGCCCGTTCCTCGCGATGAGCTCGACGTTGCGCTTCCACCGGATCATGGTCGACCGCATCGAACCCCGCCTGCGCGCGCACGAGCTCAACCTCACCGACTACATGCTTCTGATGACGCTCCTGCTCAGCAACAGCGGCACGCGGCTGATCAGTCACCTCGCCCGCAGCCTGCTCGTACATGCGACCACCGCGACGCTGGCCACCGACCGGCTCGCCCGGCGTGGGCTGATCACGCGCGAAGCGCACCCCGATGACCGGCGGGCGACCCTCGTGACGATCACCGAGGCCGGGCGGGCGTTGGCGTGCGACGCGACGGACACCTTGCGCACCATCGGCTTCGGCGTGGGGGAGGGAGACGACGAGGAGGCCGAGGCGGACCAGCGGACGCTGACCGAGTTGCTCGCCCGGCTGCGGTCCGGCGCCGGTGACGGGGAGCTCGGGTCGATCCCCGCCGAGCCCATCCCCCCACCCCGCTGATTCCCGGGGCCCCTCATGGCCGCCGACACGTCGTCGTCGGGTTGGCGGATCGTGGCGGGTTGCGGAGCGCGGACGCTCAGTCCTCGTCCATGCGGAGGCGGCGGCCGGTGGCGGCGGAGCGGGTGATCACGTCGAGCAGACGGTGCCGCCGGCGGCCGTGGGCGAAATCCGGCACCGCGTCCTTCGGCTCGACCGGCACACCGTCGAGCTCGGCGCGCAGGGTGGCGTAGGCGGCGGCGAGGTTCGCGGCCGGGTGTCCGGCCCGCTCCCGGAAGCCCGCCACCGTGAAGTAGCGCGCGGGAACGGTGAGCTCGTGGAGCTCCTCCCCGGCCCGGGCGCCGCGCAGCGCGACCGGTGCGAGCTGCAGATGCCCGTGCGGCCCGGACACGATCAGGTCTCCCTCGGTCCCGTTGATCTCCCAGTGCAGGTTCGTCCCGTGGGAGCGGCCGCCCCGGAAATGCAACGACGCCACGGCTCCCGACTCGAGCAACCCGTGCACGGCGACCTGGTCCTCGCTCGTCATGGCGGCCCGCGCGCCGGTACCCGCCTCGCGCACCTCGGGCCTCCTGACCGCGGAGAGCGCGCTGACCTCGGTGAACTCCCCGAGGCAGGCGCACAGCGCGTCGACCAGGTGACCGAAAGGGATCGCGAGCATCGTGGAGCCGCCGGTGCGGTCGAGCAGGTAGGAGGTCCGCGGGTCGTACTCCGCACCCCAGGACATGCCCGACGCGACGACGCTGGTGGAGAGCACCTCGCCGAGCCAGCCGTCGGCGACGAGGTCACGGACGTAGCGGATGGTCGGGGACGAGCGGGCCTGCAGCCCGACGGCGGTGCGGACCCGCCTCGCCGCCGCGAGGTCGGTCAGCTCCGCCGCCTCCTCCTCGGAGGTGGCGAGCGGCCACTCGCAGTAGACGGCTTTGCCCGCCTCGAGCGCCGGCAGGACGAGCTCGCGGTGCCGGGCCGCCTGCACGGTGACGACGACCAGGTCGACGTCCTCGCAGGCGGCAAGCTCGGCTGCGGAGCCGAACGTGCGCCCGACCCCGTGCCTCTCCCCCGCCACACGCGCCGTGTCCGCCGAGCTCGCGGACAGCGCCCGGAGCTCGTAACCCGGTACCGCGGCCAGCGCGGGCACGTGGGCGCCCGCGGCCCAGCCACCGCTCGCGCTGAGCCCGACGATCCCGACGCCGAGGGTTCGCGTCACGTCCGGCCCGGTCACGAGCGCCCCTTCGCCGCCGGTTCCTTCGGCAGACCCAGGACACGCTCGGCGACGATGTTGCGCTGGATTTCGTCCGTCCCGCCGCCCAGCCGGAAGCCGGGGACCCCGAGGACGAACTCCGCCCAGGCGAAGGTGCCCCACTCCCCGGTGTCGGCGAGCAGCTTCGGACCGAGCGCCACGCTCACCAGGTGGGCGAGCGCGGCGAGGTTCTCGGTCAGCGCGAGCTTGGACAGCGACATCTCGGCGCCGACCTGCCCCGCCTTGGCCGCGGCCTCGGCGCGGGCCCGCATCTGCTTGGCCGCGACGACCCCGCAGTGGACCTTGGCGTAGGCCTGGCGCACCTCGGGATCGTCGGAGCGCTCGAGCTGGCGCAGCATCGTGACGATCCGTTCGAGCTTGAACAGACCGCTGCCGCCGCCCGCCGAGCCGCCGATCGCGCCGCGCTCGGCCATCAGCGTCGCGAGCGCCACCTTCCAGCCGCCGTCGACCTCGCCCAGCCGGTAGGCGTCGGGCACCCGGACCTCGTCGAGGTAGACCTCGTTGAAGTCCGCGCCGCCCGTCATCTGGCGCAGCGGCCGCACGTCCACCCCGGGCGCGTGCATGTCGATCATGAAAGCCGTGAGGTTGCCGTGCCGGGGCCCCGGGGAGGTGCGCGTCATCAGCAGGCCGACGTCGGAGAAGTGGGCGCCAGACGTCCAGACCTTCTGCCCGCTGACGACCCACTCCTCGCCGTCGCGCCTGGCCCGCGTGCTGACCGCGGCCAGGTCCGACCCGGCGCCCGGTTCGCTGAAGAGCTGGCAGCCCACGGAGTCGCCCCGGTAGATCGCCCGCAGCCAGCGTTCCTTGGCCACCTGGCCGCCGAACGCGGTGAGCGTCGGACCGACCATGCCCAGGCTCACGCCCAGCGGCGAGCGGGAGGGCACCTCGTAGGCGCGCTCGAGCCTCAGGTAGGCCCGTTCGTAGCGGCCGGGCAGCCCGCGGCCGCCCCACTCGACCGGACCGGTGATCCAACCGAAACCGGCGTCGAAGGCGGTCCGCCGCCAGTCGCGGGCTTCCTCGGCCTCGGCCGCGGTGGCACCGCGGAACAGCGAGACGCGATCGTCGCCCTCGCCCCACTCCGGAATGCCGCCTCCGGAACGGCGGCGGGCCGAGCGCTCCAGGAACGCGACGGCCTCGGCCTCGAACTCCTCCAGGGACGGCGGCGCCGGGGCGGCCGCCTCTCGGGGGTTCTGCAGCACGTCCTCGGTCATCAACGACCTTCCCGTCGGGGCCGGTGGTCGCCGACCCGATAATCAAGTACTAGACAATACTCGGTGGCGACCGATGCCGCCGCCCCGCACCTCAGACGGACGCGGCCGCGTACCGCACGCGCAACGCCTTCTTGTCCAGCTTGCCCATGGCGCTGCGCGGCAGGGTCTCGACGATCTCCACCGACCGGGGGCACTTGTAGTGCGTCAACCGCTCGCGGCAGAACGCGACGAGCTCGGCCCCGTCCGGCCGCGCGGCCGGATCGGACGGCACGACGAGCGCCTTGAGCTGCTCGCCCATCTCCCCGTGCGGGACCCCGATGCACGCCACCTCGGCGACGGCGGGGTGGGTGGCCAGGACCTGCTCGGCCTCGGCCGGGTAGATGTTCACCCCACCCGAGACCACCGTGTCGGAGAAGCGGTCGGTGATGTAGACGTAGCCCGCCTCGTCGACGTAGCCGACCTCGCCGAGAGTGAAGGTCCCGGGCGCCGCGAGGCCGGCCGGCAGACCCGGGTCGGCAGCGCCGGACCGGTGGTACACGATGCCGCGGCCCGAACCGTCCCGGAAGTAGAGCCGCCCCTCGACCCCCGCCGGGACCGGCGCGCCGGACTCGTCGACCACGAAGACATCGAAGGGATCCACCGGACGACCCACGGACCCCGGGTGCTCGAGCCACTCGGTCGAGCTGATCCGGCAGGTCGAGCCGACCTCGCTGGCGCCGTAGCTCTCCCAGAGGAGGGGCCCCCACCACTCGATCATGGCGCGCTTCACCTCGGCCGGGCACGCGGCGCCGACCTGCAGCACGTAGCGCAGCGAGGACAGGTCGTACCGCGACCGGACCTCGGGGGGCAGCGCGAGCAGCCGCTGGAAGTGCGTGGGCACCATGATCGCCGACGCAACCCGGTCGCGGTCGATCGCCGCCAGCACGGCCTCGGCGTCGAAGCGGCCCAGGACGGTGACAGGGGCGCCGCCGAGGAAGAGGCGCGTCGCAGTCAGCGGTCCGCTGTGGTACAGCGGACCGACGGCGAGGTGGCGGCCGTAGCCGGCGAGCCCGGCTCCGGCGAGCCGGTGCACGTGCTCGGCGACGTCGGCCCCGCCCACGAACGACGTCGGTGGCAGTTCCGTGCCCTTCGGCCGCCCGGTCGTTCCCGACGTGTAGACCAACGTCGGCAGGGGCGCCATGTCCGTGGGCGGCTCGTCCGACCCCGCCGCCGCGCCGAGCGCGAGCCAGTCCGCGACCCCCTCGACCTCAGCGGCGCCGGACCATCCGGTGACGAGGTCGATCCCGGCCCGGCGGGCCGCCTCCAGTCCCGACCGAGCCGTCCGCGCGTCGACGAGGACGGCCCGGGCGCCCGAGTCCTCCAGGATGTACGCCGCCTCCTCAGCCGTGAGGTGGAAGTTCACCGGCACCGCCGAGGCTCCCGCGAGCGTCGCGGCGGCGTAGGCGAGCACCGTCTCGACCGAGTTCTCGGCGAACACGGCGATCCTGCGCTCCGGGCCGAGATCGGCCGCGAGCAACGCGTTCACCGCGGGACGCAGGCGCTCGTCGACCTCCGCCCAGGTCAGTGCGGTGTCCGCATCGCGCAGGGCCGTCTCCTGCGGCCGGGCGGCCGCGAGCTCTGCCGCGAACGTCATCAGACCCCCTCGTCGCTCGGGCGGGCGGGAACCCCGTCCGCAAATACTCTAGACATCGACTATCGAGACGACAATGTCCGATCAGGCACACGTGGCTCAGCAGGAGGAGCCGAGGCTCAACGCTGCGCTCTCGCCGGCCACCCGGCCCATGGTGAGCGCGTTCGCCATGCCGTTGCCGCTGCCCATGTACCGCGTGCCGAGCACCCCGCCGGTGCACTCGCCGGCGGCGAACAGGCCGGGAATCTCCCCGCCGTGCGCGTCGAGGACGCGGCCGCGGCCGTCGATCCGCAGCCCGCAGCCCGTGAGGTTGACCGTCGCCGGACGCACCGCCGCGGCATAGAAGGGCGGGGTGCCGATCGGCATCAGGAACTTGCCGGACTTGCCGAAGTCACGGTCCTCGCCCGCCTCGACGTGGCCGTTGTAGCGCTCGATCTCGCCCACGAGAACGGCCGGGTCGACGCCGATGAGGTCCGCGAGGCCTTCGAGCGTGTCGCTGGTGGCGATCCGCTGCTTGCCCACCATCTCGTCGACGATGTCGGCGTTGTAGTTGCGCGAACGGAACGGCGGGTGGTTGGGCCACACCTGCTTGTAGGAGTCCCGGTAGCGCTCGGCGAGTTCCGGCGGGGGTCGCAGCGCCGCGTCGTCGAACACGACGAACCCGGCGTTGCCGTGCGCGCCGACGAGACCGTCGAGGATCCCGTAGGGCGCGGTCTCGTCCGCGAACCGGCGGCCGCTGGGGTCGAGGAGCACCGTCCAGCCGGGCAGGAAGGCCTCGTTGAGACGGCCGAACGCGGGCGTGAGCGTGCGCAGCCCCCGGTCTCGGCCGACGACCTGCGCACCGACCTGCTCGGCGAACCCCAGCGCGTCGCCCTGGGCCCCGTCCGAGCCGATGTACCAGGTGAAGCCCTCGTGCCAGGCCGCCGGGAAATGGCTCGCCAGCAGCTCCGGGTTCGCCCCGAATCCGCCCGAGGCGACCACGACCGCCCCTGCGGTGATCCGATCCTCCCCGACCTGTGCCCCGATGACGCGCCCGTCCTCCACGATCAGCCGGTCGACCCGGCGGCGCAGCGCGATGTCGATGCCGAGCTCGCGGCACCGGGAATGCAGGACGTCGATGACGGCCTGTCCGGCGCCGTCGACACAGTGCGAGCGGGGCTTGCGCTCGTCGCCGCCGAAGATCAGGCGGTCGAAGAAGCGGACACCGTGGTCGGCGAGCCAGTCGACGGTCTCCCCGCTGCGCCGGGTGAAGGTCGAGACGGGCCCGTGGTGGACGTCCCACTGGTTGAGCTGCATGTAGTCGTGCAGCAGGTCGTCCGGGTGGTCCTCGATCCCGGCGGCCTTCTGCAGCCGGCTGCCACTGCCCATGACGACCCCGCCGGAGAGCCGTGAGGAGCCGCCCACCACATCCTCGGCCTCGGCGACGAGGATCGCCCTCGCGCCGTTCTCGTAGGCCATCAGGGCCGCGCACAGGCCGGCCCCGCCGGACCCGATCACGACGACGTCGACGTCGGTATCGTCAGCCATCCCCTTGCTCCTCTCAGCACCGGCACTGTAGATCTATCGATAGTTTATTGATAGAGCTTAGGATCCGGTGCGGCAAGGAGGCCGGCTCGTGCCGATGCACACCACGGCTCGTGAACTCGGCCCGCATCACCTGCGGGTCGGCGCCGTGCTGCCCAGTGGCATCAACGCCCCCATGTTCCACAACGACGATCTGTGGCGGCTCTGCATGGACAGCGGATCCGCCACCCTGACCACCTGCGCCGTTCAGGCCTCGATTCATTACCGTGTCCGGTCACTTCCGCGATCGTGGCCGGTGGCCCGCACGTCAGAGAGGGCAGCGATGCCGACGTCAAATGCGCTCACCCACCCGGAACGCTCGCCGGACGACACCCTGCTGACCGCGCTACGGCGCACCGTGGGCGAGCAGGGCACGGGTTCTGCCCTGCGCTGGGGCTCGGAAGCCGACCGCCATGAGATGACCTGGGAGCAGTACGCCCGGCGCGCCGGGCGGGTCGCCGGCGGCCTGGCCGCGCTCGGGGTGGGACGCGGTGACCACGTCCTGCTCCTGCTGCGCAACCGGCCCGAGTTCTACCTGGCCGACGTCGCATGCCTGCTGCTCGGCGCGATCCCGGTGTCGGTCTACCTCTCCCCCGACGTCGACGCGCTCGCCCACGTGCTGCGGGACTGCTCCGCCGTCGCCTGCATCGCCGAGAACGAAGCCGACCTCGTCCGCGCCCGCGAGGCGCTCGCCCGGCCGGACACTCCGGCGGTTCGGCTGATCGGCGTCGACGACGACACCCGGCAGCCCCGCGTGATCGCCTTCGACACGCTCGACGGCCCGGGGGTGACACTCGACGACGCACGGGCGCGCCCGCACGACACCGCGACGATGCTCTACACGTCGGGAACGACCGGCAACCCGAAGGGCGTGCCGCTCACCCACGCCAACCTGACGTTCGCGGCCTGGACCCTCGGCGAGCGGATGGGCGTCTCGCTCGCCGGGCGCCGGCAGCTCTCCTACCTGCCGATGGCGCACATCGGGGAGCGGCTGGCCACGCACTACCTGCACATGACCCAGGGCAGCGTCGTGCACTGCTGCCCGGTCTTCACCGCGATGCCGGCGGTGCTGGCGGAGACCTCCCCGCACATGCTGTTCGGCGCGCCGCGGATGTGGGAGCGGCTCTACGAGGGCGTGCAGGCCCGCCTCGAGCGGGAACCCGCGCTGCGCGACAAGGCGGCCGATCCCGCCCTGCGCCCGGCCGAGCGGCGAGCGCTGCTCGCCGGGGTATTCGGCGAGTTCGGCCTCGCCGAGATCGAGGTGGCGATCGTCGGGTCCGCACCGCTCCCCCGGTACGTCCAGCAGTTCTGGCTCGACCACGACTTCCCGCTCGCCGACTGCTACGGCCAGACGGAGACCTGCGGAATGGGCGCCTGGAACCCGCACGAGATCGTGCTGGGCACCTGCGGCACGCCGTTCCCCGGCATGGAGATCGGGTTCACCGACGACCGGGAGATCCTCGTCCGCGGGCCCGCGGTGTTCGGCGGCTACTACGGGCGGCCGGACGCGACGGCCGCGGTGCTCGACGCGGAGGGCTGGTACCACACCGGTGACCTCGGCCTGCTCGACGAGGGCGGGAACCTCGTGCTCGGCGGCCGGATGAACGACGTCATCATCCCCACGTCGGGGCACAACGTGAGCCCCGGGGCGCTGGAGGAGCGGCTGAACCGCATCCCGCTCGTCGGGTACGCGATGGTCGTCGGGCATGGGCGGCCGCACCTGTCGGCCGTGTTGAGCCTCGACCCCGAGGCGGCCGCGGCCTGGGCCGCGGAGCACGGCAGGCCCGGTGCCGGGGTGGCGGAGATCGCGGCGCTGCCCGAGGTGCGCGCCGAGATCGACCGCGCGATCGACGAGATCAACGCCGCGCTGCCGGGTGCCGAACGGATCCGGGCGCACCTGGTCGTCGGCGAGCCCTGGCCGCTCGCCTCCGACCTGCTGACCGCTACGGGGAAGATGCGCCGCCAGGGCGTCGGCAGGCGCTATGCCGACCAGATCGACCAGATGTACGTGAAGGAGCAGACCCGATGACCGAGATCCTCTCCCCCGCCGCCCCGGACACCCTCCCCCAGGTCGTGCGCGACTTCCTGCAGGCCGTCGCCGGCCGCGACGCCAACGCGGTGGCCCGCTGCTTCACCCCGGACGCCCGCTACTTCCTCGCGATGCCGCACCCGGCGGTCGAGGGCCGGGAGAAACTGCAGGCCGTGTTCGAGCGGGTCCTGGGCGAGGCCGACCGGGTCCGCTGGGACATCGTGACCAGTTCCGTCGACGGGGACCTGGTCTTCCTCGAGCGCGTCGACCGGTTCTGGTTCGGCGAGAACGAGGCCCCCATCGAGTGCGTGGGCGTCCTCCGGCTCGCCGACGGGCTGATCGCCGAGATCCGCGACTACGCCGACCTGGGTGCCTGGAAGGAGCGCAAGGCGGCCGCGACCGGCGCTCCTTCCGAGGGCTGACCCGGTCTCAGCGGCGCGGGCCGGTGTAGGCGTCCTGCTGCCACTCCCGCTCGCGTTCGAGCCGGCGGGCGAGGTGCTCGCGCGCCGTCTTGTGGACGGGGTGGTCCTCGTCCGGCACCGCGTCGATCACGGCGGCCAGGGCGCGGCGCAGCCGCAGTGCATCCGCCTGCAGCTCAGGCAACGGCGGGTACACCGGCTCCGGCAGGGCCTCGACAGCAGCCCGGACGAGGTCGGTGACCTCGTCCGGGAGCTCCCGTTGCCCGGCCAGCAGCGCCCGCAACTCGGCGTTGTCCTCGGAGAGCGCGGCCTGCTCCGCCGCCGCGCGCACCCGGACCGACCTGAGCATCTGGGCGACGGTCCGGCAGAAGCTCGACGCGTAGTCGTCGCCCGCGCAGGCCGGCGCGATGGTCCCCTCCACGGCGTCGACGATCGCCCCCAGGATGTCGTCCGAGGTCGGGTGGATCACGCGATCGCCTCCGTCATCAGCTCGATCCCGAACAGCCGGGCCAGGCGCAGCTCGCTGCGGAAGCCCACCTCCACGGCGTTCCACACGAACCGCAGGTCGGGATGGTCCATCCGGCGCACCTGCGCGGCCGCGTGCTGCGTGTAGACGAACTGCAGGAGCCCGTAGCACTGCCGGTAGAAGTCGATCCGGTCCGTCGTGACGTCGGCCCCGCCGCAGGCGCGGTAGTGCTCCAGGGCCTCCGGCCAGCCCCAGACCCGGCGGCCGTCGCGGACGATCTCCGGCACCATCTCCTGGATCTGCGCGAAGTCGTAGGCCGGGTCCCCGATCGCGGCCAGCTCCCAGTCGCTCAGCGCCACGATCCGCCCGTCCCGCCAGACCTCCTCGCCGTGCCCGTTCGTGCCCTTGCACAGCCGCACCGGGACCTCGTCGCGGCGCGGGGCCAGGGCGCGCAGCCGCGCGACGGCCTCGGCCAGGACGGGGCTCGGCTCGGCGCCGAACTCGGCCAGCTGCCTGAGGCAGGTGCGGATCAGGTTCTCCGCGCAGTCCGCGGGTGACTCCGGCACCGGGAAGAGCTCGCCGAAGCCGAGGTCCGCCCAGTCCAGGGCGTGCACCTGGGCCAGCCTGGCCAGGTGCTCCTTCGACGCGGCGATCTTCACATCGTCGTGCGCCGGATCGTCGGAGGCGAGGAAGGGCAGCCGCCAGTCACCGTCCACCATGGTCCGGACGTAGGCCGGGCGGCCGTCGGGCTGCCAGGCGGAGTCGTCCTCGAACCACAGCGCGTCCGTGGTCGGCACCGGGGTGGGCCCGAGCAGCCGGTAGACCTCGTACTCCGTCCGCAGCGTGGTCGGGATGATGCTGCCGTCCCGGTGGTCGCGGCGCACCGCGAAGGTCCGGATCCCGCCGGCCGTCTCGGCGCGCACCTCCCAGGTCTGCCGGGAGACCCCGCGGGAGAGCCGCCGGACCGCCACGACCCGCGGTTCCCGCTCGCCGAGCTCCGACGCCCGGTGCCGGAACCAGCGGTCGACGAACCCGACATCGTCGAGCCGGTTCACGTCAGGCCGAGGGGCGCGAACGGCCCGTCGAGGAACAGCTCGGTGTGCCCCGCGCCGACCCACTGCCGGCCGTCCGGCGCGGTGGTGGTGATCCGGGACAGGTACTCCTTGCCGTGCAGGCCCTTGTACTCGGTGCCGTCGTACATCGTGTGGTCTAAGGGCTGCTCGGCGAAGTCGAACTCGTCCCACTCCAGCGACACGCCGGGCCCGTGGTAGGTGCGCATCGAGCCGCCGTCGCGCCAGCTGCCGGCCTGGTAGCCGATGGTCGCCGTGACCCACGGCGGTCCGACGGGCTCGACTTCCTGGGTCCATTTGCCCCCGTCGGCGGCGATCAGGTGCACCCGGCCGGCGCGCAGCCGGCGGGTCCCCGGCACCAGCTCCAGCTCGTGGGAGCCCGCGACGAGGTCGATCACCTCGCGGTCCCAGCCCACGTGCAGCCGGCCCTCGAACGGGGTGCCGAAGGTGTCGTTCATCATCGCCTGCGAGCCGTCGGACGCCTCGTGGATGCCGTAGAAGCCCGACAGCTCGCCCGCCCCGAAGAGCGTCCAGAAGCGCAGCGCCCGGCGGCGCCCGGCGGCCTGCTTCGGCGGGAGCCAGCGCGGGTCCGCAGCCAGCGGCGGGCGCTCGTGGTAGAGCCCCCACGAGTGGTCCCGGCTCGCGTACCAGGAGCCCGGCTCGACCTCGATCCGCTCACCGTCGATCGAGATCCAGCCGCGGGCCGTGCCCGCCTGCGCGTACCGGCTCTGGTCCGTGGTCGGCCGGCCCCGGTTCGTCGCCAGGTGGTGGGCCTCGAGGAAGGCGGGCGAGGACCCCAGCCAGTGCAGGTCCATCGCGAGCCCGGACTCGTTGTCGTCGAGCCGCAAGTGGATGTCGCGGTAGGGCTTGAGCACGCGCAGCGAGTACGGGCCCACGGTGGTGTCGCAGAGCTCACGCCAGGTCCGGCTGAAGCGCACCGTCCGCTGGATGCCGTCGCGCATCACGCCGACGTACCCGCCGACCACGTCGGTGTTCGGGTTGATCCGCAGGCCCTGATAGAGGAACGTGCGGGCATCGGCGGAGAAGACCCCGAAGAAGTAGCCGTCGTCGAAGCCCGGATCGGTGTTCGACAGCACCGACAGCGGCTGCGAGGTCTGGTGGACCGGGAGCTCGTCGTAGGGGCCCAGCACGTCGTTCGTGTCGTAGATGCCGCCGCTCATGCCACCGTCACCAGCCCCGCCGTCCCGTCCACCGTGAGGATCGTGCCGTCCGCGATCCGCTTCTGCGCGTGCTCGACGCCGACCACGCAGGGGATGCCGAGCTCCCGGCTGACGATCGCGGCGTGCGAGAGGGTGGCGCCGACGCTGACCACGACGGCCGCCGCCGACACGAACAGCGGCGTCCACCCCGGGTCCGTCATCCGCGCGACCAGGATCTCCCCGGGCTGCAGCTCCGCCGCGTCCTCCGGGTCGTGCACGATCCGCGCCGGCCCCGTGACGACGCCGGGGCACGCGGCCAGGCCCGCGAGGATGTCCCCGCTGCGCGCCACCTCGACCGCGGGCTCCTTCTTCTTCGGCCAGGTCGACACCGGCGGCGGGGTGCCGTCGACGATGAACGGGGGGTCGAGCTCGTCGAGCTGCTCGTACCAGGCGCGACGCTCGGCCACCGCGTCCCGGAACGACGCCGGGTCGGCCACCAGGGCCTCCAACTCGTCCCGGCGGACCATGCTGATGTCCTCGAGCCGGCTGAAGTGCCCCGCCGCGGCGTACCGGCGGCCGAGCTCCTGCACGGCCATCCGAGCCTCGTGCATCAGCCGGACCGCCGTGGTCTTGCTCCGCTCCCGGGTCAGCATGATCCGCGCGACGAGCGCGGCGGCCGTGTCGAAGGCGGCGAGCGCCTCGGGCGTGCCGGCCAGCCGCTCGCGGACCTGTGCCTCGAGCTCCTCCCGCTCCGCGCGCAGCTGCGCGGCCCGCAGACCGGGAGCCCGGTCGTCGGGCTGCAGGCGCATCCGGTCGACCATGCCCAGCGGCAGCTCGGGATGGGTCTCCCAGGTCTGCGGGCAGATCTCCCACTCGTCGGTGCCGCGGGAGCCGAACCGCCGTTGGAAGGTGGCGAACTCCTCCAGAAAGCGGTCCGCCTCGGGCGTGCCCAGCGAGCGGAGTCGCTCCGCGACGCCCTTCGCGCCGGCCGCGAACTCGGCGGTCAGGTCGGGCGATGCGGCGACGAGCCGCGAGAGGTCCCACAACGCGTAGGACGGCGCGGCGGAGTCGACGCCGCCGTAGCCGCTGATCAGCCGGACCTCGAGCGACGGGTCCTCGAGCGGCGCGAGCGCCTGGGTGAGCATCCCGGTGGCCACCGAGGACTCGTAGACCAGCGAGTAGTGCTTGCGCGCCACCGGCCGGTAGGGTCCGTCGAGCACGGTGGAGAAGCGCTCCAGCAGCTCCCGCTCGGAGGCCGACGCGAGGTCGGGGCGCTCCTCACGGACGCGGGCCGCGGCGGCCGCGTCGTCGTCGAAGCCGCTGACGCCCTCGCCGGAGAGCAGCCGGCCGATGCTCGCCATGATCCGCTCGGTGTACTTCGGGTCCGAGTCCTGGGGCCGCGGGTCGTAGGGCCGCACGACGTGGCGATTGCCGAAGTAGGTCCGGTCGATCAGGTCCGGGCTGGCGCCCGGCATGCGCACGCCGAAGATCCGCTGGATCGAGACGTTCAGGTACAGGTACCCGTGCACCAGGCCCTGGATCTCGATCCTGTCGGGGTCGAACTCGTCGAGGTCGAAGGCGCCGAACTCGACGAGCGCGCGTCGCCACTCATGCTCGCCGGGCAGCCCGCCGATACACGTCCACATCAGCGGGGTGGCCGGGTTCGGCGCGACCTCGGCCACATTGGACCGCGTGTAGATCGGGTACTGCTCGCTGAGCGGCGTGTCGACGACCCACGGCTTCGTGATGTCCACCATCGGAACTCCCTTGTTTCCGGAGCTCGGAAGCCTACTGATCGCGCGATCTATAGTCTAGATTTAGACAAATGACGGCGAGGTCCAGCGCCGCCGCGCCGGCGGCCGCACCCGGATCCGCCTCCGCGGCCGTCGTGCGCGCGGTGCGCAACGAGGTGGCCGCGCGCCGCCCGGCCGACGCGAACACTCCCCACGATCTGGGTCTGCTGCTCGAGGTGGCCGACGCCCTGCTGCACCGCGCCGCGCTCGACGACGAGGTGGCGGCCCGCCGGCACCGCGCCGCCGCTGCAGCCGGATCGTGGACCCCGGACGACGCACCCGGCCCGTACTGTCCACCCGGGAGCGTCACGATGCTACCGACGGCGGTGGCCGCGCTCGTCGCGGACGATCCCGACGGGGAGGACACCCGCCGGGCGGTCAACGAGGCCCGGCGCACCGAGCTGGGCGAGCTCCCCGACCGTGACCGGATCGAGCTCCCCGAGCCGCAGCAGTCGGGCACGGTCGACCCCGCAGCGATGGAGCGGTACCTGCGGGCACGCGGCGACTCCCGGGAGGTGACCGCCGTCCGCGTGCTCACCGGCGGCTTCTCGAAGGAGACGCTGCTGGTGCAGCTACGCGGAGCCGACGGCACCTCCGAGATCGTCGTCCGCAAGGTGGCCGCCGGCCGCGCCGCCGACACCCTGCCCGGCGAGTACGAGGTGGTGCGCTTCGCCGCCGACGGGGGCATCCCCGCCCCGCGTCCCCTCTGGATCGATCCCGCGGACAACCCGCTAGGGGGGCCGCTGTTCGCGACCGAGCGCTTGACCGGGAAGACCGTGGGGACCGTGACCGGCCCGACGTCGGGCGCGACCGCCGAGAGCGCCCGCGAGCTCGCCCGGCTGCTCGGTCACCTGCACTCCCTCGACGTCGCAGGGCTCGGCGGAACCCCGCGGCCCCCCATGGCCTCCCGTGACGACGTCCGGGCCGCACTCGACCAGCGAGAGGCGATCGTGGACGGCGCGGCGGAGGCGGTGCCGGTGACCCCCGGGATCGTGCTCCACCGGGCGTTGCTGACCTGGTTGCGCACCCACATCCCCGATCTGGGCAGGCCGCCGGTCCTCGTGCACGGTGACGTCGGATTCCACAACGTCCTCGTCTCGGACGGGGCCGTGACCGCGCTGCTGGACTGGGAGATGGCGCACCGGGGGCAACCCGCGGAGGACCTCGCCTACGTCCGGCCCAGCGTGCGGCAGCTACTCGACTGGCCGGAGTTCCTCGAGATCTACCTCGCCGCCGGGGGGCGCCCGGTCGACGAGGAGGAGCTGCGGTTCTTCACCGTGTGGCAGGACTTCTGGCGCGCCACCAGCTGCTTGCGCCTGCGCACCAAGTTCGTGCTCGACCCGAGCCGCCTCTCCGACGGGGTCTCCGGGCTCCTGCTCGGCACCCGCTTCCTCGACAACGCCCTGACCACCGCCTTCGGAGAGCGCTGAGGACCTCATGACCCACCGCCATCACGCCCTCGCCGCCGCCGACGAGGCCCTGCTTCACCAGACCCCGTGGCCGGTCCGCCACGCCGCCAGCTCCGACGTGCGGTTCTTCGACCGCTACTGGCTCTGCGCCGCCGATCCGGCGGGTTCGGCCGGCCTGATCGCCGGCGTCGCCTTCTACAAGAACACCGGCAGCTGCGACGGATACGTCGCGATCCAGGCCGGCGACCGCCAGCACAACGCCCGCTTCGCGCGCGCCCTCGACTCCGACGTGGAGCGCATGGGGGTCGGCGACCTGGATGTCCGGGTCGCCGAGCCCTTCGAGCGGATCGAGCTCGTCGTCCGGCCCGAGCACTCCCCGCTCGCCGCCGAGTTGACCTGGACCTCCGCGTCGGCGCCGCACCTCGAGGCCCACCACTTCGACGCGCCGGCGGGGCGGGTGCTGCAGGACATGACCCGCTACGACCAGGTGGGGCGGTGGAACGGGTGGATCGACCACGGCGGCGGGCGGATCGCGGTCGAGGACTGGTGGGGCGCGCGGGACCACTCCTGGGGCCTGCGCCCCGGCGTCGGCGGCTTCGAGCGGTCCCAGGGCGACCCCAGCACGCAGGCCCAGATGCCCACCGCGCCCCGTGCGGCGATGCTGCACCTGGTGCTGTTCGGCGAGGTCGACGGCCGATTCCTCGCCCTGCAGTACCGGGAGGACGCCGACGGCCACAGGCTGGCCACGGACGGCGAGCTCATCGAGCCGACCGGAGTGCGCATCCCGGTGATCGACGTCGAGGCCGAGGTGGACTTCGTCGCCGGCAGCCGGGCGTACTCCGAGGTCCGGCTCGCGGTCGGGCTCGCCGACGGCGGCGCGCTGAAGGTGACGGCCCGTCCCCGGCTGCACGCCTGGGCCTACTCCGGCACCGGCTACGACGGCGGGTACCTCGACCGGCGCGGCCTCGGCGCCTGGCGGGGCGAGGTCGCCGAGCACGACGTGTACACCTTCGTGCCGCCCGACGACGTGCAGCAGGACGGGGTGTCCGTCCCCCCGGGACACCGCGAGCAGCCGGTGACCCTGACGGTCGACGGCCGCCCCGGCATGGGCCACCTGCCTGTGATCACCCGAGGCGCGCTGCCCCGGCACGGGCTGGCCTGACCGGTCGGCGCGGGCGCTGGGCGCCCGCGCCGGATCCGGTGCCGCTCAGTGCACCGTGACGGTGCCCGCGGTCCCGTCGACGGTCAGCATCGTCCCGGTCCTGATCCGTTTCGTGGCGTGCTGCACGGCCAGCACGCACGGGATGCCCAGCTCCCGGCTGACGATCGCGGCGTGACTCAGCTGCGCGCCCACGTTCACGACGACCGCGGCGGCCGAGGTGAACAGCGGCGTCCACCCCGGGTCCGTCATCGGCGCGACCAGGATCTCCCCCGGCTCGAGCTCCGCCGCGTCCGCCGGATCCTCGATGATCCGGGCCGGACCGGTGGCCGCACCGGGGCAGGCCGCCAGGCCGGTCAGCACGTCACCCGGGCGAACCACGGTGACCGCCGGATCCTTCTTGCGCGGCCAGGTCGTGACGGGCGGGACCTCCCCGTTGATCAGGAAGGGCGGCTCGAGCTCGCTCAGCGCGTGGTACCACTCCCAGCGCTCCGCGATCACCGGCCGGAACGAGGCCGGGTCCGCGACCAAGGCGTCCAGCTCGTCCTCGCGGACCATCGTGACGTCCTCGGGGCGGTCGAAGTGCCCCGTCGCCACGTAGCGGTGGCCCAGCTCCCACATCGGCAGGCGCGCCTCGTGCAGGATCCGGATGACGTTGGTCTTGCTCTGCTCCCTCGCGGGCATGAACACCGAAACCGACCGCAGCGCCGCGTCGAACCGGCCGAGCTGTCCGGGCTCCTCGGCGAGCCGCTCGCGCACCGCCGCGGTGGTGCGCTCGCGCTCGGCGCGCAGACGTTCGGCCTGCTGCCGCGGCTCACGGTCGGCGGGCTGCAGGCGCATGCGGTCGATCAGCGCAAGCGGGATCGCGGGATGCGTCTCCCAGGTCGCCGGCGCCGCCTCCCACTCGTTGGTCGACCGTGACCCGTACTCGTAGAGGAACTCGTCGAACGCCGTGAGGAACCCGGCGTCGGAGCCCCTGCGCAGCCGCTCCAGCAGCCCGTCGGCCCCCTCGTCGAACGCCGCCGTCCACTCGGGCGACCCCGCCACCATCCGGCTGAGATTCCACAGCGCCTGGGTGGGGGCCGCCGATGCGATGTTGCCGAGGCCCCC
Organism: Pseudonocardia acidicola; assembly: GCF_012911935.1. Taxonomy (GTDB): domain Bacteria; phylum Actinomycetota; class Actinomycetes; order Mycobacteriales; family Pseudonocardiaceae; genus Pseudonocardia; species Pseudonocardia acidicola. Next base: position 58,699 of record NZ_JAAXLA010000020.1, read on the forward strand.
GTACAGGCGCACCGCGATCGTCGGGTCGTTCAGCGGGGCCAGGGCCTCGTCGAACGCCCCGGTGACCAGCGAGGACTCGTAGACCATCTTCAGGTGGGTGCGCAGCTGCCCCGCGTAGGGGTCGGCCATGATCGCCCGCTGCCGCGCGACCAGCTCTGCTTCCGACAACGACGCCAGCTCGGGGCGCTCGGCCCGGAGCCGGGCGGCCACCCGCGTCCCCTCCTCGACGTCCGGCCGCGACTCGACGGCGAACACCTCGCCGACGGTCTTGAGGATGCGGTCGGTGAACTGCGGGGCGGCGTCGTCCGGGTGCGGGACGTACGGGGCCTCCTGCGAGGGAGCACCCAGGTACGTCCGGTCCATCAGCTCGGCGCTGGCCCCGGGCATCCGCACCCCGAAGACCCGCAGGTTCGACAGGTTCAGGTACACGTACCCGTGCACCATGCCCTGGATGTCGATGACGTCCCGGCGGAACTCGTCCTCGTCGAAAGCGCCGAACTCGGCCAGTGCCTTCTTCCACTCCCGCTCGGACGGCAGCCCGCCGATCATGCTCCAGAACAGCGGTGTGGCGACGTTGGGCGAGACCTCACCGACGTTCGCGCGCGTGTAGACGGGGAACCGGGTGCTGAGCGGCGAGTCCACCACCCAGGGACGAGAGATGTCGACCACGGGTCATTCCTCCTCTTTGAGAGGCATCACCGTGCTCTACTCATGCACTATCGAGCAATAGACTAAGCGGAGGATTCCACTGTGGCGTCCTCCTGCACCGCCACCCCGGCCGCCAGCAGGCCCTCGACGCCGCCGACACCCCAGCCCTCCAGGACCTCGCGGGTGTGCGCGCCACGGCGTGCGGGCGGGCGTTGGACCGCACCGGGTGTCCGGTCGAACCGGGGGGCGGGTGCGGGCTGCCGCACGCCCTCGATCTCGACGAACGTCCCGCGCGCGGCCAGGTGCGGATGCTCCGCGGCCTCCTTCAGCCCGAGCACCGGCGCCACGCAGGCATCGGTGCCGGCGAACACGGCCTCCCAGTGGTCGCGCGTGTGGGCGGCGAACGCCTCGGCGATCGCGGCGCGTAGCCGCGGCCACTCGTCCGCCCGGGGCCTGCGCACCAGGTCCTCGGGGAGCCCGAGGAGAGTGGCGAATTCGTTGTAGAAGCGGACTTCGAGCGGGCCGACCGACATCCAGCCGCCGTCCGAGGTCTCGTAGACGTCGTACCACGGGCGTCCGGTGTCCAGCAGGTTCACCCCTCGCTCGTCGCGCCACGAGCCGACCGCGAGCATCCCGTGCAGCATCGTGGTCAACGATGCCGCGCCGTCCACCACAGCGGCATCGACGACCTGCCCCGTCCCCGACCGGGCCGTTTCCCACAGGGCCGCCAGTACGCCGGCGACCAGGTAGAGGGATCCGCCGCCGAAGTCGCCGAGGAGGTTGACCGGGACGGCGGGGGCCTCGCCCTCGCGGCCGAGCGGGTGCAGGGCACCGGCAAGGGCGATGTAGTTCACGTCGTGCCCGGCCATTCCGGCCCACGGGCCCTCCTGGCCCCACCCCGTCATCCGTCCGTAGACGAGCCTCGGGTTACGGGCTCGGCATTCCTCGGGCCCCACACCGAGGCGTTCCATCACCCCGGGCCGGAAGCCCTCGATGAGCACGTCGGCGGACGCCGCGAGGTCCAGCAGCGCGGCCACTCCCTCGGGACGGCGGAGGTCCAGGACCACGGACCGGCGTCCGCGTTGGAGCACGTCGGCCACCGTCGTCCGGTCGTCGGCCGGTGGGCCCGGCCGGTCGATGCGGATGACGTCCGCCCCCATGTCCGCCAACAGCATCGCGGCGAACGGCCCGGGGCCGATCCCACCGATCTCCACCACTCGCAGTCCGCACAGCGGCCCCGATCCCTGGCCGCGCTGCGCGTCGTCGAGCTCCGCCATGTGCACTCCGCTCCCCAGAACATCTACGAAGCGATAGTAGATTATGCGATGATTCGGCGGCCAGAACGACTCGACGACGAGAGGTGCGATCGTGCCCCAGGCAGTGGTCACCGGAGCAGGACAGGGCATCGGGCGCGGCATCGCGCAGCGGCTCGCGCACGACGGCTTCACGGTCGTCGTCGCGGACCGGGACGAGGCGGCGGCTGAGAAGGTCGCGGCCGAGGTCGGCGGCACCGCCGCGGTGTGCGACGTGACCGACCCCGCCTCGGTGGGTGCGCTCGCCGAGCGGCTCGACGACCTGGACGTCCTGGTCAACAACGCCGGGATCTACCTCTTCGAACCGCTCGCCCGGGTGACCCCGGAGTCGTTCCGCAAGGTCATGGACGTGAACGTCCTGGGCTCGCTGCTGTGCATCCAGGCGCTCGCGGAGCCGCTGTCCCGCGGCGAGGGCGGCTCGGTGGTGAACATCGCCTCGATGTCGGCCACCCTCCCGGTACCCGGGACCGGGATGTACTCGCCCTCGAAGGCAGCCGTCCGGTCGCTCACGGAGCTGGCGGCGGTGGAGTACGCCCCGCTCCGGATCCGGGTCAACGCCGTGGCCCCCGGCCGGATCACCACCGAGGGCTCGGCCGCGCGGCAGAGCGACCCCGAGCGGGAGCGCCGCACCGCCGAACTACTGCCCGCGGGCAGGCTCGGTTACCCGGACGACATCGCCGCGGCGGTCTCCTTCTTCGCCCGCTCCGATTCGCGCTACGTCACAGGCCAGACCCTCCTCGTCGACGGCGGCCTGACGATCGGGACCATCCCGTACTTCCAGAAGGCGCAGGGCTGAGAACGGCGACCGGTCCGGTCGGCGAGGCCGACCGGACCGGGTGCTCCTCACCAGGAGGCGCTGGACTCCGGTGTGCCCTCCCGACGGGGGGCGGCAGGACACACCGGATGATCAGCGGGCGGTGAAGGTCAGCGGTAGCTTCCGGATCCCGCGCAGCATGAAGTTGGGCAGGTAGGCGAGGTCCTCGTCGGAGCCGTCGAGCGCGATGTCGTCCAGCCTCTCGAGGAGGGTCTGCACGCCCACGCGAGCCTCCAGCCGGGCGAGGCCGGCGCCGAGGCAGAAGTGCTCGCCACGGCCGAACGCCAGATGCGGCTGCGGGTCGGAGCGCCCGAGAGTGATCTGCTCGCTGTCCCGGAACTGCGACTCGTCGCGGTTGGCCGAGCCGTACGACAGCCACAGGATGCTGCCCTCCGGGATCTCGACCCCGCCGATCACGCTGTCCTCGGTGGCCCGCCGGAACATGCCCTGGACCGGCGACTCGACCCGCAGCACCTCCTCGACCAGCGGCTGCACCAGCGACAGGTCTTCGCGGACCTTCGCCATCAGGGCGGCGTCGGTCACCAGCCGATAGACGATCGAGGTGACCAGGTTGGTCGTGGTCTCGTTGCCCGCCACCAGGAACTGGACGAGCATCTGCAGGATCTCGTTGACCTGCAGCGGCTCCTCCCCGCCGATCCGGGCGGCCACCAGGTCGGACAGCAGGTCGTCGCGCGGTTCCGCACGGCGGGCCTCGACCTGCTCGGTGAAGAAGTCGTAGAACTGGTCGACCGAGTCGAACATGTCCGCCACCTCGTCCGAGGTGAGGCCGAAGTTCCCGGTGCCCGCGGTGAAGTTGTCCGACCAGCGCTTGAACGTGTCGTGCATGTCCTGCGGCACGCCGACGAGATCGGCGATCACCGTCATCGGCAGCCCGATCGAGAACTGGGAGACCAGCTCGACACGGCCGTCGGCAGCGAAGCGGTCGACCAGGCCACGCGCCACGCCCCGGATCTCCTCCTCCATGCCGTTGATGCGACGCGCGGTGAACCCCTTGTTGACGAGCTTGCGCTGCCGGACGTGGTTGGGCGGATCCGAGAAGAGCAGTACGGTCGCCTTGCTGATCTGCATCCGGCGCTCCGCCTGGGCGCGCAGCTTGGCGGGGGTGTCGGGGTTCTCGAGCAGCTGCGCGGCCAGCGGGGTCACCGAGCGGGGTCCGCTGGCGACCGAGGACGAGTACTTCTCCGGTGCGCGCAGCACCTCGGCGATGTCCTCGTACCGCGACACCACGAACGCCTGGACCCGGTCGGACCAGAAAACCGGGTTCTCCGCCCGCGTCTGCTGGTAGGCCCCGAACGGGCACCGCACGGCCCGGGGCTCGAGCGCGAACACCTCGTCGAAGGTCGACTCGGCCACTGTCATGGTCATCCTCCGTGACCGCGCACCGCGGCGCGGGTCGTCTCTCGGTCGTGCCTGAAGATGACGCCCGGGGCAGGGGCGGGTCCGCACCCCGGACGTCGCCGGCCCCTCAGCCGGTCGCGGAGACCGGTTCGAGGCGCGCCTGCTGCGCAGCGGCGACGATCTCCGCCGGCGTGCCCTCGTGGCCCGGGACCCGCTCCCGGGCCCAGGCGAGGAGCCTGGCCAGATCGGGGTTGTCCGCCTCACCGCAGGGCGCCATCGGCAGCCTGCCCTCGAAGACCTCCCCCGACGAGCCGTCGACGGTCACTTCCTTGCCGGCGAGCGCAGCCAGCTTGCCCGCGCCGACCCCGACGACGCAGGGTGTGCCGAGCTCGCGACTCACCACGGCGGCGTGTGAGGTGGAGCCGCCGATCTCCGTCACAATGGCGCTGGACACGATCATGCCCGCGACGTCGTCGGGATCCGTCGTCGGACGGGCGAGGACCACCTCGATCCCGTCGTCGGCGAGCTCCTCAGCCTCCTCGACGTCGAGGACCACCCGGCCGACCCCGACGCCCGGGCAGGCAGCCTCACCCTTGACGAGCAGCGTGGCGCCCGCCTTCGCCTCCGCGGCGACCCGCGGCTTGCAGACGGCGGCGACCTGGGCCGGCGTCACCCTGGCCAGCGCCTCGTCGGTGTCGACGACGCCGGCGTCGTGCAGCGCGACGGCCAGCTTGACGGCGGCGTCGGGTGACCGCTTGGCGGCGCGCGCCTGCAGCAGCCAGAGCTTGCCGGCCTCGACGGTGAACTCGATGTCCTGGACGTCCCGGCCGTGCTCCTCCAGGGCGCGGGCGGCCTCGAGGAGCTGGTCGTGCACGCTCGGCATGCCCTCGGCGAGGGAGGCCAGCGGGAGCGGGTCGAAGCGCCCCGACACAACGTCCTCGCCCTGTCCCCGCGGCAGCCACTCGCCGTACGGCTCGGGGTGGCCCGTCAGCGGGTCCCTGGAGAACAGCACGCCGGTGCCGGACCGGTCGTCGAGATTGCCGAAGACCATGGCCTGGACGGTCACGGCAGTGCCACCGTCGTCGGAGATCCCGTGGTGCCTGCGGTAGGAGACGGCGCGGGGCGACCGCCACGAGGCGAACACCGCTCCGATGGCGGCGAGCAACTGCTCCCACGGATCGGCCGGCGCCGCCATCCCGACGACCCGCTCGAACTGCTCGCGGAAGCGGCGATGCGTGTCCGCGGCGTAGGCGGAGTCCCCGGTGAGCCGCGCCAAGGCGTGCTCGACCTCGTCGTTCACGCCGAGGTTCAGGATCGTGTCCATCATCCCGGGCATGCTCCGCGCTGCTCCGGACCGCACCGAGACCAGCAGCGGGTTCTCGGTGCCACCGAGCTTGCGACTCGTGCGTGACTCGAGTTCGGCGACCGCCGCCCGGACACTGTCCACCGCATCATCATGGAGTCCGCCGTTCGCGGCGTACCGGGTGCACTCGTCCGTCGTGAGGACGAACGCCGGCGGGACCGGCAGCCCGAGGACGTGCATGCAGTTGAGGCTGTAGGCCTTGCCCCCCACGACCTCACGGTCGAGATCGGGGTGCTCGCCCGTCCACAGCAGCGACATCTGTGATTCCCTCCTTCACGCCCGTCCGGCTCAGACGGCCCGACCGGCGGCTGCCTCCTCGGCGCGGGTGCGCCCGAGCAGGCCGATGAGCTCCTCGTGGAACTCGAACCAGACCGTGTGATAGCTGTCGGCGATGGGGCGGGCGACGAACGAGTGCTCGCCGGCCTGCACCTTCTCGATCGCCGAGGCGAACCGGGTGCGGTAGGGCTCCAGTCGGGGCGCGATCTCGACGATCCGCCCCAGCAGCGGCTGGAAGCGCTCGTGCAGCGCCGCCAGGCGCTCGATGACCCCGGCGTCGTACGTGGCGTCGGTGTGGTCGTTCGGGGTGTCGCCGTCCTTGAGCTGCCAGGCCGTGACCACCGCCTTGAGGTCGGAGTTGACCTCGTCGAAGTCCTCGTAGGCCGGCTCGAGCGCCCCCTGGTCGACCGCGACCCGCTCCGCGTCGAGCAACTCCGCGAGCCTCTCCTTGCCCGCCGCAGTGATACGGAACGACGCCTTCGCCTGGGAGGCCAGATCCCGGGCCGTCAGCCCCTGCAAGGCGGCCTCGGCCTCGGCCTCGCTCACACCCGTCGCGGCCGCCGCCGCCTCCGGCGCCACACGCCCCTTGAGTCGCAACGCCTGCAGTAGGCTCAGCTCGGCCAGCTCGGACACGCGACCCTCCATTGATGCTCCATCGCACAATTGTCGTGAACTAGAGTAGTAGGTCGGTCACGCGGTGTCCACGGGGTCTCCCGGCACGGCGCGACCACGGTCAATCCCCCGGGAACGGGCGCACCTCGAGGTGCCGGATGCTGACCCCGGGAGGCAGCGCCAGCACCGCGGCGACCTGCGCGGCGACCGCGGTCGGCCGCAGCCCCAGCGAGGCCTTCTGGGCCATCACGCGCTGCCGCAGTTCGGGGTCGGCGATACCGGGCCCGTGCCCCTCCGTGTCGGTCGTCCCCGGGCTCACCATCGAGACCCGCACGAGGTCGCCGGCGAGCTCCAGCCGCAGGCCCTCCGTGATGTGGCGCGCCGCGGCCTTGGAGCCCATGTACACCGCGAACTCGGGCCTCGTCACCCGGTCCGCGCCGGCCGACGTCACGGTCATCAGGTCCGCCGGACCCTGCCGTGCCGCCTTGCGCAGGAAGGGTATGGCGGCCGAGGAGGCGTGCAGCACGCCCAGGACGTTGGCCCCGACGACGGCGGACCAGTCGTCGACCCGGCCCTCCGAGACCCGGCTGTGCAACATCGCGCCGGCGTTGTTCACGAGGCCGTCGAGGCCGTCGAGCTCCTCGGCCAGCCCCTCCACGGCGCTACGGACGGCGCCGTGATCGGCGACGTCGGCCGCTCTGGGTACCGCCCCGGTGGCGTCGGCCACGGCTGCCAGGCGTTCGGCGTTGCGGCCGATGATGCCGACGCGGGCCCCGCGCGCCCGTAGCTCGGCTGCCACTGCCGCACCGATTCCGGAGGACCCCCCGGTCACCGCGATACGGCGGCCTGCCAGGTCCCCGCTCACTGCGCCTCCCCCGCGAACAGATCGTAGGACGGGTCGGCGGCGTCCCGGGCCGCCCGCAGAACGGGGGCACCCGGCCCGACCCGGAAGTGCCGGGAGAGGTCCCGCGGCGTGACGGGCCGGGCCGCGGACAGCGTCGACACGTAGCGCCGCCGGGTGATACGCGGATCCCGTCCGAGAGTCCACTCGTCGAGATACCGGCCGTGGCTGACGAGGTCCACGACCTCGCCGCCATCGTCGATCCGCAGGGTCACGACGACGTAGGCCTCGCTCCCGAGTGATCCGTCCGGACGCCGGTCGACGATCACATTGGTGACGTCGTGGCTGTGGGCGATCATCGCGGCGTGGACCGGCCACAGCCAGTCGACGAACCCCGCGGGCTCGCCCCGGTACACCCCGCCGTACACCAGCTCGGCGTCCGGCGTGAAGCACGAGCGCGTCAGGCCGGCGTCCATCCGGTCGACCCCGCGGCAGTAACGATGCAGCACCTGCACCACCGCCTGGTACTCCTCCGGAGAGACCGCGTGGTCCCCAGAACCCGAGCGATCCGGGCCGGCACCCTCCACGAACGTCATGCTCTCGACACCCCTGACGACGTCGTCCGATCGGAGCGCGTCCCCGTCGGGACCGCGTCCTCGACAGGGTGTCGAGGCGAAACCCGAGTTGTCAACTATTTGTCACACGACCTCATCCGCACCGCGCCGGACCACTGAGATGCCGCGCAACTCGCCAGCCCGCTTCGCTGCCGGTCTCCCGTCATCGTCGGGATCTAGACTGTCCATGACGCGGCTTCCGTCGTGTCACCACAGGAACCACGGGAGTCGTGATGCCACCCCGCCAGAAGGCGAGCCAGGGCCGTGCGCAGACCAGCTCGCCCACCGATCCGGTCGACTGGGCACGTCACTTCTGGCGCCGGCACGGGCTCGGCGACCACGAGGACGCGTTCATCGCGATGAGCTCCGTCCTGCGGTTCCACCGGATCATGGTCGACGCGGTCGAGGCCGCGCTCCGGCCGCACAAACTCAACCTGACCGACTACATGCTGCTCATGACCCTGCAGCTCAGCGAGACCGGCACCCGGCTGATCAGCCAGCTCGCCCGCAGCCTCATCGTGCACGCGACCACCGCCACCCTGGCCACCGACCGCCTGGAGAACCGCGGCCTGATCGAGCGCAGCCCTCACCCCACCGACCGCCGCGCCACCCTCGTGTCGATCACCAGCGCCGGGCGGGCCCTGATCGGCGAGGCGACCGACTCGCTGCGCGAATGCGACTTCGGCTTCTCCGGCAGCACCGTCGACGAGCAGCAGGACCTGGTCGACGTGCTCGCCAAGCTCCGGCTCGCGGCCGGCGACACCGACACCCCCGCCAAGGTGGGCCGCGGTCGCTAGGCCCGGCGGGCGATCTCCCTCGTGTAGAGCTTGCCGTTCTCGCCCCCTGGCAGCTCCGTCACGAACCCGAGGGTGCCGGGGCCTGCGGGCCCGGCAGCACCGCCCTGACGTGGACGAGCAGCTCCGCCGCCAGGCCGGGTCCCGGTTCGACGCCCGCGGTCGGCACCACGAGGCATGGACCCGCCGACCCAGATCGGGTCGTCGACCCCGATGACGGCCCCGTCCGCGACGCCCGCGTGCCCGGCAAGCCGGTCTTCAGCCGGATCGACCGGTCGTCCAGCTCCGCGCAGGACGGCTCCCGGCCCGACGGGGACCACGACCATCGCCGGCCGGTCGCGCCACGTCGCCGCGGAAGCTGCGGGGTGCCCGGTGGCTAGCTACTTCGCCCTGAAGAAGGCCGATCGCTCTGATTCAGGACGAGGCGGGGTGGCCGCCGGAGGATGTCGGTCTCTGTTCAGGGGTCGATCATGCGGCGATGACCGAGATCTTGACCAGGTTGTGGGCCAGGACCCCGTGTCCGGTCCAGACCCGGGCCCCTTCGAGGTCATCCAGGCGGGTGCGGTCCCACCCGTAGCCTCGTTTGCGGGTGCTGATCCGGGCCTCGCTGCCGGTTCGCCATTTGACCGTTCTGCGGAACGCGCGGCGGTGTTCGTGGGCTTGGCGGGCCTTGCCGGGTCTGCCTTTGCGGAGGATGACCACGGTGCGCACCCCGAGGTCGTGCAGGTCGTTCTCGACTCGGGCTTCGCCGTAGCCACGGTCGGCGGTGACCGTGCGCGGACGCCGCCCGGTGCGGGCGATGACCCGGCCGATCGCGGGCACCAGCTGCGGCGGGTCGGCGGGGTTGCCGAGCTCGACGGTGTGGTCGAGCACGATCCCGTCGTCGTTGTCGACGACCTGGGCTTTGTAGCCGAACTCGACCGGCTTCCCGAGCCGGCCCTTGGCGATCGGGCGGGCGTCGGCGTCGTGCAGGCTGACCCGCCGGGCCGCCCCCTCTGGGGTGGTGCCGGACAGGCGTTGGCGGGTCTGGTCGGCGATCCGCCGCGTCGCGGCCAGCAGGCCGGTCAGGTCGTTCACCGCCCGCCGCAGCCGGCCGCGGCGGCGCCCACCGGCCGCATCATGGAGCCCCGCCGCGGCGAGCTCGGCGGCTTTGGCCTGGGCTCGGCGCAGCGCTCGGCGGGCGTTGACCAGCAACAGTTCGGCGTCGGCGGCGGCGCGCTCGGCCAGCCCGGCCAGCTCACCAGTGATCCGGCGGACCACAGCCTGGGCCTCGTCGCGGGTCTGCGCGCCGCGCAGCCGTAGCTTCGCCCCGATCTCCCGGGCCCGCCGCCCGGCGGCGCGGCTACGGTCGCGGACCCCTGGTCCGGTGGCGCCGCCCGCGGCCTGCACCCGGCGCCCGGCCGCGGCGATTCGGCGCACCGCCTTGGCCAGCAGCCCAGAGTCGGTCGGGTAGGCCACGTCGGCCGGGACCACGGTGGTGTCCGCGCGCAGCCGCGAGGTGCGCAGCAGTTTCGCCTCGGCGGCCTTGGCCGGCAGCGCGTCGTTGCAGCCATCCACCGCGGCGGCCCCGCAGCGGGTGGTCAGTTTCATCAGCGTGGTCGGGTGCGGCACCCGCCCGTCCAGCGGGATCCGGCAGCACCGCCGCCAGGTGATCGAATTGGCGACCTCGCGGCACAGGGACTCGTAGCCGAGCCGGTAGCGGAACTTGAGGAACATCAGCCGCAGGTAGACCTCCATCGGCGTGGACGGCCGACCCAGCCGCGGATCGAACAACGGTACGAACGGGGCGAAGAACGCCGGGTCGTCCAGCAGCGCGTCGACCCGGGCCAGCTCCTCGGGCAGCCGCAGCACCTCCGCGGGCAGCACCGCCTCCCACAGACTCACCTCGAGTGCCCGCGTCCGCAGCATCACACCCCGTTTCCCCAGCTCACCGCCCTACGAGACCGATTCTCCCGTCCGTTCACTCGATGGTGATCGCGGGAGGCGCGCCGACACATCCACGCAGGTCAGAAGCCCCACAGACCGCTACTTCTTCAGGTCGAAGTAGCTAGGCCGTGTTTAGGAAGTCGATCACTGCCAGCCGCGGGTGGCGTGTCGGCGAGCGGAGACGAGTGAGGTCTCCGGTAAGTGGATCAACGACCAAGGAGACCATCCATCCGGAGACCTCGTGGGCACCGTACCCGCGGGTGCTCGTCATGACCTCACCGACGCGCAGTGGCAGCTGCTCGAGCCGCTCCTACCTGCAGTGAGTGGGCGTGGGCGGCCCCCGACGTTGACCAGGCGACAGTTGATCGACGGGATCCGGTGGCGGACCCGTGCCGGTACTCCGTAGCGGGACGTACCCGAGCGGTACGGGTCCTGGCAATCGGTCTACGGGCTGTTCCGGCGCTGGCAGCGTGAGGGCACCTGGGCCCGGATCCTGGCGCGGCTGCAGCAGCTCGGCGACGTGACGGGCCTGATCTGCGGAGGCACACGTCACCCCGGTCGCGATCCCGCGCTTCCCACGGCGCGGCGAGTCACCCGCCGGTGGGCGTCGCGCCACGAGGATCAGGGAGATGTCCGACCGCTCGAGCCGAAGCCGGACAGCGCCGCGCGGCCCGGCGCCCGCGTGCGGGACACCGGGCCGCACCGTCGGGCGGTCCGTCAGGCGGCGGCGTGCGTGCGGGGCTCGACCTCCACGGCCTGCGCCTGCGAGCCGGCGGGCGCGTAGTAGGCGTTGAACCGACCGTCACGCGCGGCGAGCTCCATCACGAACCACCAGACGCTCAGCCCGAGGAGGATGGTGATCAGGGCGCCCACCTCGACGGCCCACTGCGGCGCGGCCGAGTGCAGGAGGTTGAAGATCGGGAACCCGATCGCACCCAGCGACGCGGCGTAGCACATGGGCAGCAGCGGGATCACCAGGAGCAGTCGGGCACCGGTGAAGAACGCCCGGAACCGGCACAGGACGGCCGCGGCGATCAGCGGGCCGGTGGCGTTGAGCACCAGCCAGTACAGCGGGAAGCCGTTGACCGAGAACGGCTGGTTGTCCCCGTAGTAGGTGTAGACGCCCGTGGACATCAACGGGACCTCGATGGCCAGGTTGACGGCCCAGCAGACGACCGCGGTCAGCACGAAGGACTTGCGCGTGACCCGCGCGTCGATTGACCGCATCACGACCGTGGTCAGGCCGGCGAAGAACACGATGTAGGCGGGCACCATCCACAGCGGCATCGGCACGAAGGACCGGTACCAGACGTCCTGGTCGATGTCGCTGTACCAGACGAAGCCGAGGTGGTCGGCGATGCCCTCGTCGAGATTGGTGACGACGGCCGCGACCACCAGCACCAGCATGAGCGGCTGGCCGCGGCGGCGCCAGTCACGCACAGCCTCCACGATCAGCCCGAGGGCGAGGACGCCAAAGATGATCATCACGATGTTCGAGGCGCTGGGCGCGGGGGTGAGGCCATACGGGATCGGGGGTTGATACGGAGGCTGCATCGGACTCTCCCTGTCTGCATTGACGAGAACGCCCCCGCGGCTGCCGCGGACGACTGGTGAGGTCCGTCCACAGTGATGATCAGCACGCCGGTTCCGGGAACGGTAGCGCATATGTTTGTTCGCAAACAACACTTTTGCCTGGGAGGATGGGGTCATGGTCGCGAAACGGTCCCGTGGTCGGTCGCAGGCGGAGCGCTCCGCGGAGTCCTCCCGGCGCCTACTCGACGCCGCGGTCGCACTGATCGCCGAGAAGGGATTCGGGCGCACCACGGCGGCGGAGATCGGGGAGCGCGCGGGGTTCAGCCGAGAGATGGTCCGCGCGCGTTACGGCTCCAAGGAGGCCCTGTTGGAGTCGTTGATGCGCGACGAGTTCGAGCCGATGTTCCTCGGCAGTGGAACCGGCTCGTCCGAGACCGCACTGGGGCGGCTGCTGGACCTGTGGGACCACCTCGCCAGGGAGTCGAAGGAGCAGCCCGAGCTTCTCCGGGCACTCTTCGTCGTGTGCTTCGAGACCGTCGGCGCCATCCAGGGACTGAGCGGCTGGGTACGCGAGTGGATCGCCTACCAACGCGGTGCCGTCGCCGAGGCCCTCCGCGCAGGCCAAGCAGACGGCTCGATCCGCCTCGATCTCGACCCCGACCGGGAGGCGGATCGGATCGTCACCTACGGGCTGGGCCTCGGCTTCCGCTGGACCCTGGAGCCGGAGGCGGTCGACTTCTCCGTGGAGCTGCGCAGTTGGGGCGAGCGGCTACGGGAGTCCCTCCGCGCGCACACCGGTCCGGCCGGGTGAGGACGAGAAGGACTGGCCAGCCGCCCGGACCGCCAGCCACCTGGGCCGTGGACGGCTGCCGAGCGAAGTGCCGGCGGTGAGCACCGGCCAGATTCCGGACCAGCGAAACGCCGACAAGGCCAAACCCAAGTGTCGGACAGTCGATGCGCGGACTTTCTCGAGTGATCGACCGGCCGTCATCGACGGTGTACCGACCTCCGCGCAGCCATGCACCTGGCGGCCAAACTCGGTGAGGACTAGGCTAGCTAGACCCGCTCGATGATCGTGGCTGTGCCCATGCCCCCGCCCGTGCACATCGTGACGAGCGCGGTCGCGAGGTCGCGGCGCTCGAGCTCGTCGAGCGCGGTCTGCAGGAGCATCGGCCCGGACGCACCGATCGGATGGCCGAGAGCGATCGCCCCGCCGTTGACATTGACCTTGTCCTCGTCCACCCCGAGGTCCCGGATCACCTTCAGCGGGACGGCCGCGAAGGCCTCGTTGATCTCCCAGAGGTCGATGTCGGCCGCCGTCATCCCAGCCTTGGCCAGCACCGCCTGCGACGCCGGCGTCGGCGCCGTCAGCATGATGACGGGCTCGGCCGCGGCGACGGCGACGTTGCGCACCCGGGCGCGCGCCTTCAGCCCGTGCGCCTTCACATAGTCCGCCGAGGCGAGCAGGAGGGCGCCGGCGCCGTCGACCACGCCCGACGAGTTGCCGGCGTGGTGGACGTGAGCGACCTCGGTGACCTGGGGGTACACCTGCATGCACATCTGGTCGTAGGACAGCCCGGAGGGTTCGCGGACCTTGGCCGCGGCGCGCGCGAACACCGGCTCCAGCGCCGCGAGCGACTCCGCGGTCGTCTGCGGGCGCGGGTGCTCGTCGTGGTCGAGCAGGACCGTGCCGTCCGGGTCGCGCACGGGGACCAGGCTGCCGGCGAACCGGTCCTCGGCGATCGCCTTGGCCGCCCGCTCCTGGCTGCGCAGCGCGAAGGCGTCCACGTCCACGCGGCCGAAGCCCTCGATCGTCGCGATGAGGTCGGCGGAGACACCCTGCGGGACCAGCGGGTACTTCGCGCCGATCGCCGGGTTGCCGCCGTCGAGGACTCCCCCGCCGCGCCGCGGCTGGTAGCGGGACATCGACTCGACCCCACCGGCGACGACGAGGTGCTGGAACCCCGACGCGATGCCCATGGCGGCGAAGTTGACCGCCTGCTGCCCCGAACCGCAGAACCGGTTGAGGCTCACACCCGGAACGGTGACCGGCCAGCCGGCCGCGAGCACGGCCAGCCGGCCGATGTCATCGCCGTGGTCGTCCCGCTGGTCCCCGTTGCCGACCACGACGTCCTCGACGTCCGCCGGCTCGATGCCGGTCCGGTCGGCGAGGGCGCGCAGGATCTGGGCCAGGAGCTCCTGCGGGTGGACCTCGTGCAGGCCGCCCGTCGGCTTGCCCTTGCCGCGCGGGGTCCGCACCCCATCGATGATCAGTGCCTCGGCCACCGGCCGCTCCCTCCGACGTCGTCGACGACAACAGTAGTCTAACTATCGACTATTTGTGGGTCGAGGGCCTCCGCGAGGGGCGGCCGGCCGGGCATCACCGTCCGACGCGGTTCACCCGGCCGCGTTGCCCGTCAGCTCGCCGGACGTCGGGTCCCCGGCGGGCGCGAGCACGCGGACCACGTTCTCGATGCCGTCCACCAGGATGCGGTCGCCGTCGCGCAGCGCGGCGGTCCCGATCTCGGTGCCGATGACGTACGGGATGCCGAGCTCCCGCGCGACGACCGCGCCGTGGCTCGCCGAGCCGCCGATGTCGATGACGAGCGCGTCGGCCAGCGACATCAGGGGCGCCCAGCCCGGGTCCGTGAAACGGCAGACGAGGATGTCGCCGTCCTCGAGCTCGACGTCCGCCGACGCGTCGAGCACGACGCGCGCGCGTCCCTCGACGCGCCCGCCACCGGACGCCGCCCCCGAGAACTCGACGGTCCGGCCGGCCGCGCGGTCGGCCGCGGCCTTCTCCTGGTCGTCCTCGGGCTCGTCGGCGGCGACCTGCTCGGGCATGCCGCGGAACGCGACGGGCAGCTTCATCGCCTTGTAGACCTCGCGGGTGCGGCGACGCTCAGCGACGATCTCGGCCACCCCGGGGAGCTGCCCGGCGTCGAGCTGCACGCACTCCTCGACGGTGAGGAAGAAGGCGTCGTCCCGGTCGGTGAAGTTCCCCTTCGCGATCTGCTCCTCGCCGAACGCCCGCGCCGCGGCACGGGCGCCGTCCAGGGTCATCAGGTAGCCGGCCTTGCCGACCTGCAGGGTCCGCACGATGTTGCGCGACCGGGCGACGAGCCAGCGCATGACCGGCCGCTGGGTGGCGGAGGTGGCCGCGAGCAGCTTCGCCTCGGCGGCCTTGCCCGCCTGCTTCGCGCGCTCCTCGCGGTCGCGCGGACGCTCGCTCTTGCGGCTGGCGTACGAACGCGCGAGAGAGTGCACGCGCGAGGGGTCCTCGCGCCAGACGACCGTGTAGGGGTTGCCCTCGTTCGGGCCGTGGTAGCCCCAGGTCCGCAGGAACTCGTCCTCGCCGAGCTCGCCATGGGCGAGCCGCCACAGGTCGTCGGACATGCGGGTCTCGTTGACGTCGCCGACCCCGGACATCACCTGGGTGGCGAGCGCGGGGTCGCCGGCCTTCGCGGCGGCGTCCGTGATGGCGCTCTGCGCCCCCTGGAAGATGAAGCGCCACACGCAGTGCGTCTTGAACACGTCGGCGAACCGGTCGCGGGCCTCGGTCAGCCGCTCGATCGGGCGGCCCGACGGCGTGCCCTGCCCGCGGGAGGGCCCGTAGACCTCGCGGAGCCACCAGGCGTAGATCTCGTCGTGCTTGCGCCGCAGCTCGCCACCGGTGCTGCGCAGCGCCTTGGGCGCCTTGACCAGGATGACCGGCAGGCGCTTGAGGCTGCCCTTGTACTGCGGGGCGTCCGCGCGGACGCTCCCCATCAGGTCCCGCTCGAAGTCGTCGGGGTTCACCCCCGGCAGGTCGGCCATGATCTTGCGGATCGCGTCGACGTTGAGGGCCTGACGGCCGTAGAAGACGGCGAGGCCGTGGTCGTTGGTGTCCGGCGAGACGACGACCTTGCTCGAGGGCAGCACGCCGAAGGCGTACATGGAGTAGAGCCAGCCCAGCTCGGCCGACTCACCCCAGACGCTCCAGCACATCGGCGTCATGACGTCCGGGACGGCTTCGCCGAGGTTCGTGGTCGTCCAGTACCGACCGGGCTC
The DNA here is from genome assembly GCF_012911935.1 of Pseudonocardia acidicola. Classification (GTDB taxonomy): domain Bacteria; phylum Actinomycetota; class Actinomycetes; order Mycobacteriales; family Pseudonocardiaceae; genus Pseudonocardia; species Pseudonocardia acidicola. The sequence continues at coordinate 74,842 of NZ_JAAXLA010000020.1, forward strand.
GCTCGTCCCGCGGATCGGATCGGTGACAAGGGTGGACATCGATGTACTCCCATGCTGGGTCCCGCACCGGGATCACCTGGTAACCGTGAGGAGGGCCACGCCCTCCGGGTGGGCAGCTACTCTAGCGACAAACTAACGAGCACGCACGCATCGGGTACAACTGCCCGCCCTCGCCGGGGATACGGCCGGCCGGCCATTCCCCCAGGGTCCATTCGGACCGGATGACCTGCTCGCCGAGGACGACGGCCTGCGCACCGCGCACGGCCGCCGCCGATACGGCGAGGCCCGGATCGACCACCGGGAGGTCGACCCGGGCCGTCCGGCGCCGCCGACGTCGCCCGCCACCCCACGTGGCGACACGACCGGCGGGCCGGAGACTCAGGCGTTCGCCGACCCGACGGCCGGCGCCTCGCGCTCACCCGGCACGAAGTCCATCGCGAATGGCGGGCGGCCGAGCACGTTGTGCAGGATCAGGCAATAGGCGACCACGCCGAGCGCGATGGTCAGCAGGCCCAGGAGCTGCGTCGGCAGCCACGGCAGGGTGCTGTTGGTCGCGATCCAGGAGGGCAGGGCGATGAACCCGTACACCGCCCCGACCGACATCGGGGTGACAACGATCATCCCGAGCGCCTTCCAGCCGCGCATCTGCTCCCGGTAGCGGTAGGCGATCGACGCGGCCAGGAAGACGCCGACCGAGTTGCACGGGATCCACCACCACGGCAGCTGCGGGGTGATCATCAGCGGCTGGTTGCCGTAGTAGTGGTAGACGCCGGTGGCGAGCAGGATCTCCTCGAAGACGACGTCGCCGGCGGCCGCCCCGCCCCACATCAGCCACAGGACCTTCGTCCTCGGGTTCGAGAGCAGGACCTTGAAGGTGAAGAAGTTGAAGGCGCCGTAGCCGAACCACCCTGCCACGATCCACCAGGGCATCTCCCGCCCGAGGATGGTGTACGCGTGGTTGGTCTCGCTCCACGGGAAGTACACCGCGCCCATGACGTCGAAGAAGACCTCGGGGAGCGCGATGAAGGCACCGCTCACCGCGATCATCAGCGGCAGCCACGACCGCGTCTTCACCCACTCGCGGATGCCCAGCAGCACGCCCGTCAGGCCCACCAGGGTCATCGCCGCCGTGGCGACGATGTTCGCGGTGGACCGGTAGGGGGTGTCGTGCGGCGGGGTCGGGATGCCGAAATCCGGGTCGATGGTGAAGTCCGGACTGCCGAGCACCGGCCCTTGGCGAAGCCCCGTGATCAGCAGGGCCGCCGCCACGAACAGCAGGGCCGCGGCCACGGCCACGAGGGTCGCCCGTCGGGAGAGTCCGCGGCTGCCGGCGTCACCCCCTGTCGCGCGCCCGGCGCCCGGATCCGTCTGCGTCGTCGCCGTAGTCGTCACTGACCCGCAACCTCCTGGCATCCCGCCGGGCGCGCCGCCTTCTCACCGCCGTGGTGAGCGACCAGCCTATGTGGACCGATCCGGCCCGGCGCGTCGACTATGACCGCGACCATAAAAGATGTCAATCACTAGACCATCTATTATTGGAGTACTTTCGTCCCGGCGGTGGTCACAGATCGAGTACCAGGCGGCGGCCGGCGCATCGGCTGACGCAGAGCATCATGGTCTCCCCGCCCTCCCGCTCGTCGTCGCTGAGATAGGTGTCGCGGTGATCGGGGGTGCCCTCGAGGACTGGGGTCTCGCACTCCCCGCAGTATCCCTCCTCGCACGAGTACGGGGTACGCGGCAGCACCTCCCGCACCGCGCTCAGGATGCTCTGCTCGCCCGGCACGGTGAGCGTGTGGCCGGAGCGGGCCAGCACGACCTCGATCTCGTCGCCGGTGACGTCGACCGGCTGGTCCACGCCGAAGCGCTCGACGTGCAGGGCCCGACCGTCCGGGCGCTGCGCGTACGCGAGGGCGACGGCGTCGAGCATCCCGCCCGGGCCGCACGCGTAGACGAGCGTGCTCGGGTCGGTCCGGTCCAGCTCGGCGACCAAGTTCGGCCGGCCGCGCTCGTCCTCCGGCCAGAGATCGACCCGCTCGGTGCCGTACTGCTCCAGCCGGTCGAGGAAGCTCAACCTGCGACTCGTCCTCGCTCCGTAGACCAGCCGCCACGTCGCCCCGGCCCGCTCCGCCGCGGCCACCATGGGCAGGATCGGGGTCACTCCGATACCGCCGGCCACGAACAGGTAGTGCACGGCCGGACGGAGCGGGAAGTTGTTGCGGGGCAGGCCGATCCACAGCTCCGCGCCGGGGCTCGCCACCTCGTGCAGCTCGATCGAGCCACCCCGGCCCTCGGGCTCGCGCAACACGGCGATCTCGTACCGGTCGCGCCGGTCCGGGTCACCGCACAGCGAGTACTGCCGGCGCAGGCCCGAGGGGAGTTCGACCTCGACGTGCGCCCCGGGATCCCAGGGCGGGAGGTCGCCACCGTCGGTACGGCGCAGCTCCACCAGCAGGACGTCCTCGGAGACGGTGCGGGTCGCCTCGACGGTCAGGGTGAGCCGCTCGGTGAGCACGGCCGCGTCCGGGCTCATTCGGGTACCCCGCCGGCCTCCAGCACCGGCCCGAGGCTCGCGAGGATCTTCAGCCAGTCCTCCGGCGCCTCGATCTCGCGACAGAAGTTGGTCTCCACGATCACGCCCTCGAAGTCGGCCGCCGCGCACTCGGACACCCGCTGCGCGACCTCGTCGACGGTCATCCGCTTGCCCGCGGTCGACTCCAGCCCCACCCGGTAGAACACGCCCACCGGATCCCGGCCCGCGGGCCGCTGGGCGTTGATCGAGCCCAGCAGGTCGACGGCCTGGGCGACCGGCATCGAACCCGGGTTCCAGAGGTCGTACTGAGCCGCCGTGCGCGCCAGGCCCTTCGCCGACCACATGCCCGACATCAACCGGGGCGGGGTGACCGGCTTCGGGCGGATGATGCTGCGCGGCACGTCGAAGAACGGGCCATGGTGCTCGACCGGGTCCTCGCCCCAGCAGGCGAGCAGGACCGGCACGAAGTCGTCCATCCGGCGCCCACGGGTGGTCGGGTCGACGCCGACGGCGCGGTGCTCCTCGTGCGACCAGCCGACACCGAGGCCGACGGTCGTCAGCCGGCCGCCACTGAGCTGGTCCACGGTGGACAGCTGCTGGGCCAGCTGCGCCGGCCAGTGGTTGCCGCCCACCAGGATGCTCGTCCCGAGCTCGACCGTGCTCGTCCAGGTCGCCACGGCGGCGAGGACCTCGGTGGGCCCGAACACCGATTGGTAGACCGCGGGCTGGCTGCTCGCGCTGCCCGCGTAGTCGCCCTCCTGTTCCACCGCGTAGAGGAAGTGGTCCTGCACCCACAGGTGCGCGAACCCCATCCGCTCCGCCTCCTGGGCGAAGTCCCGCAGCAACGGTCCGCTCACGACCGGGCCGAGCTGCGGAAGTGCGAGACCGACAGTGGTCATCTGGGTCTCCTCAGGAGGTCGGCGACGGCTGCTTGTCGAGGACGACCCGCTTGAGCCGCGAGAGCCGGGTCCGGGAGATCAGCCACTTCCCGTCCACCTTGCGGTACTCCTCGGTGTAGTGCCCCCATCCGGTGTGCGAGTCGTAGCTGCTCTCCGGCGGGGTCTCGACGAGGTCGAACATCGGCCAGATGCCGCGCGCGTGCTCGGCGTCGATGATCTCGATCTCCGGGACGTGCCCGTGATGCACCGACATGGCGCCGGTGAAGTGCCGCTCGGCGGACGCGACGAACTGGTCCTTCGTCAGCGGCTTGCTCGTCGACTCCTCGAAGTCGATCTTCAGGTCGTCAGTGAAGAGGCCGGCGAACTCGTCCCACTTCTTGGTGTCCACGAACCGGAAGTAGCGGGCCTTGAGCTGCCGGATCTCCTCGATCGCGACCAGCCGCTCGACGGCCGCGCGCAGGTTGTCGTCCACGTCGATGGGTCCTCTCGCCTCAGACGTTGTGCCGGGGGAAGCGTTCCCTGATGGGGGAATCGGCGTTGTAGTCGGCGTAGCGGGCGATCTTGCCGTCGCGGACCTCGAACGTGCCCATGATCGGGATCTCGATGGCGACGGTGCCATCGGCGAGGTGCACGCGGTCGGTGCGCTCGGTCAAGACGATGTTCCCGCGCGAGGCCACGTTGTGGAGCTCCGCCGTGCAGTACTCCATTTCCAGAGTTTCGTGCAGGACACTCAGGAACTCCATGGCCTCGGCCTTGCCCTTGCAGGGCGGCGAACCGGTGTTCTCCCAGGACACATCGTCGGTCATCCAGGTGTCGTAGCACTCGAGCATGTGCGGCCAGGCCCCCGGACCCCAGGCATCGAGGAAGCCGACGACCACGCGTTCGGCTTCGTTCCGGGGTTCGGTGGCGGGACTGAGCTTCACCGGACGTGACCTCCATTGGCACTGATCGGGTGGGTTGCGGGGAGCCCCCGGTGACGTCGTACGATAGTCGCGCGGTAAATGATTGACAACTCGTCCATCGGCGCGTCGCAGCGCCGGCGCCGCTCGGAGGTAAGCCAGCGTGGGCACCAGCCAGACCACTGTCATCGTCGGCGGCAGCATCGCAGGACTGCTCGCCGCAGCAGCCGCGAGTCCCGCGTCGGAGGCCGTCACGATCGTCGAACGGGACGACCTGCCGGCGGGCCCGGAGCACCGACGCGGCGTGCCGCAGGGAACGCAGGTGCACGCGCTGCTCGCCGTGGGCCAGCAGAACATGGAACGGCTGCTTCCCGGGATCGTCGCCGAGCTCCAGGAGGCCGGAGGGACCCTGGTCGACGGGCCGGGCGATCTCGCCGTCTACACCGCCAGTGGCTGGACCGGACGGGCACCCAGCGACGCGAAGGTCGTGTGCGCCCGGCGCCCGCTCATCGAGTGGGTGATCCGCAAGCGAGTCCTCACCCTCCCCAACGTCACGGTACTCAAGGGCAACGTCACCGGGCTGGTCGCGAACGAGGACCGCACCCGCGTCGTCGGCGTCTCGCTCCGAGGGGCGGACGACGTCCCGGCTGACCTCGTGATCGACGCCAGCGGCCGCTCGTCCAAGGCGCCGACGTGGATCAGCGACCTCGGCTACGACGCCCCCGGCGAGCAGGAACTCCGCTCCTACGTGGGGTACACCACCGTGCCGGTGCGGCTACCGGAGGACGCGCTGCCGACCGGTGTCGCCGGCGTGCTGTCGCACCCGCACCCGCGCAACCTCCGCGGCGGTTCGGTGGTGCCCTGCGACAACGGTCTTCACCTGGTGTCGGCGTTGAGCATGATGAACGTCGACCCGCCACGCGACATGCCGTCGCTACTGGAGTTCGTCGACCGGGCCGCGAGCCCCGTCGTCGGGCAGGTCGCCCGGACGGCCGAGCCCGTCGGCGACGTCGTCGCGTACCGCATGCCGGGCAGCCGCCGACGGCTCTGGGAACGGCTCGAGCGCCGCCCGGAGGGTTTCGTCGCGATCGGCGACGCCGTGATGTCGTTCAACCCCCTTTACGGGCAGGGCATGTCGCTGGCCGCCGTGGAGGCGGTCCTGCTCGCGGACACCCTCGCCGACGTGTCGGACCTGCGCGAGCCGGGCCTGGCGGGCCGCATCCAGGGGAACTTCACGGCCACCATCGAGACCGTGTTCGGGATCGTCGTCGGCACGGACTCCGCCTACGAGGGTGCCGAGCTGGACGGGATCGAGCCGCCCTCGGCCGACGCGGCGGCGTTCAAGAAAGCGCTGTCCGAGCTCGCGACCGAGGACGCCGAGGTCAGCCTCGCGGTCAAGTACGTCGGGCACTACTTCAAGCCCGAGCTCCTCACCGCTCCCGCGATCCGCGAGAAGGTCGAGCGCTGGATCACTGAGGGCAGGACCTCCTCGAAGCTCGACCCGACGACGATTCCCGGTCCGGTCGGCTAGCTGCCCGCACCCGGGACACAACTCGTTCGTTGACTCCAGTGGAGACGCAACTGCCCCCCGGGCAGTTTTGGAGCGCGACGAGGCCGCCCCCGCGACCGTGACGTCGCCACGACCGGCGACTCGTCCCGCCCCGCTCCCGGGCGGGGTCTCGTGGGACCGGGTCGCCCCGAGAGGAGCACCCCGTGCCATCGGCAGACGGGACCACGACGACCGACTCCCCACCCGAGGACGCGACGACCGACAACGCAACCGACGAGGCGGCGACCGCAGCGGCGACCGACGCACCCGAGACCTCGCCCGGATCCCCCTCTCCTGCGGGCGAGGCGGGCCCGGAGCCGGCGAACCGCACAGCCGGCTCCGGCCCGTCCTCACGTGGGCGACGCAGCACGGCACTACTGGGCGCCGCGGTGGTCCTCCTGGCCGCGGGCGGTGCCGGGCTCGGTGTCCGCTGGGCGGACCAGAACCATCAGGAGGCGTTGCGGGCCCAGGCCGTCGACGCCGCCACCCGCACCGCCACGGCCCTCACCACGCTGAGCCACGACCGGGCTGACCAGGGCGTCCAGGCCCTGGTCGACAGCAGCACGGGTGACTTCCACGACCAGATGACCCGTGACCAGCAGGCGTTCATCGCCTTCCTGCAGCAGGGTGGCGTCACCAGCAACGGCGAGGTCGTCGCCGTCGCGCCCGATCATGTCGACGACGACGGCGCCCGCGTCCTCGTCGCCGCCAGCGCACACATCACGTCGGCGCAGTCGCCGCAACAACAGTCCCCCGCCGACTACCGAATGGCCATCGAGCTCCAGCATGTCGGCGGTCGCTGGCTCACTTCCGACGTGGAGTTCCTCCCATGAGCACCGACACGACCGACACGACCGACACGACCGACACCGACGAGAACATCGGCACGACCGGTGACACCGGCAAGAGCATCGGCACCGAATCCGGCGATGTCGAAACGCCCGAGCCGGCGCGGTGGCCGGACGACGCAACCACCGACGAGACGCGCCCGACGGGAACGGGCGCGGCCGAGCTACCGGTCGTCGAGCTGCCGCGGAAGCGGCGTCCACGGCTTCCCGGTGGGCGCAGGGTCCGCCTCGGTCTCGCCGGTGTCGCCGTGGCCCTGCTGATCGCGGACGGTGCGGCCCTCTGGATCACCTCGGCCACGGCGTCCCAGGAGAGCGCGACCGCTGCGGCGCTCGACACGGCCAAGAGGGAGGCATCGGAACTCCTGTCCTACGCCCCGGACACCGTCGATCAGCACCTGGCCACGGTCGGGAACGGTCTGACGGGCTCCTTCAAGGACGACTTCACGCGCCTTGCGACAGAGTCGGTCGCACCGATGGTCAAGCAGGACCAGGCGACGATGACAGCCGACGTCGCCGAGGCCGGGATCATCTCCTCGGACTCCGACCACGCGCAGGTGTTGTTGTTCATGAACACCCGGCGCACCACACCGGCGCAACCGAACCCGAGTGCGCAGAGCAGCCGGATGCGCATGGACCTGCAGCACGTCGACGGCCATTGGTTGGTCTCCGACTTCCGTCCGATCTGACGGACCCGGAAAGCCACGAGGGGCCCGGCCGGATCTCCGGCCGGGCCCCTTCGTCATATCTCGTGGTGCTATCGCGGCGGCCCACTCATCGGCCCGCGCCATCCTCCGTTCGGCGGTCGCGGAGGCATCGGCGGCGCCGGCGGACGCAACAGGTGCCGCCCACTGCTCGGAGCGGCAGGCCCTCCCGATGCCGGCGCACCGGCGCCGACCAGGCCGTAGCGCTGCCGGTCGGCATCGGCCAGGCTGTCGACGATCGCCTGCTGGGCGCGCGGCGGGAGCTCGTGGAGCATGCCCATCACCCTCTCCAGCCGGCGGTCTTCGGCCGCCCGCCTGCGGCGGTTCGACGGCATCAGCTGCGGCTTCATCGGGGGCACCGTGATCCGGATTCCCTGCTCCGCCGCCTTCTCGCTCGCGTCCTTCTCCTCCGACATCCCGATCGGCCCCTCGCGACGGCCGTTGAGGAACTGCGCCACCACCGGGTCCTCACTGGTCAGCAGGAGCTCTCGCGGACCGAACATCGCCAGGTGCTTGTGGTACATGATGCCGATGTTGTCCGGCAGCGTCTGAGCCGTGTTGATGTCGTGCGTGACGATGAGGAACGTCGCGTCCGTGGCCTCGTTGAGGTCGACGATCAGCTGGTTGAGGTACGCCGTGCGCACCGGGTCCAGCCCGGAGTCCGGCTCGTCGAAGAGCACGATCTCCGGGTCGAGCACCAACGCCCGGGCCAGGCCCGCGCGCTTGCGCATGCCGCCGGAGATCTCCCCGGGCAGCTTCATCTCGTCCCCGGCGAGCCCCACCATCTCCATTTTCTCGGCGACGATCCGACGGATCTCCGGCTCGGACTTCTTCGTGTGCTCACGCAGCGGGAAGGCGATGTTGTCGTACAGATTCATCGACCCGAACAGCGCGCCGTCCTGGAACAGGACGCCGAAGAGCTTGCGGATCTCGTACATCTTCTCGGCGCTGGTGCGCACCAGGTCGATGTCGTGGATGAAGATGGACCCGGCTTCGGGCTTGAGCAGCCCGATCAGGCACTTGAGGAACACCGACTTGCCCGTGCCGGACGGGCCGAGCAGAACGTTGATCTCGCCCTTCGGCATCGTGAAACTGACGTCCGACCAGATGTTCGCCATGCCGAAGGACTTGGTCAGCCCCTCGACGCGGACCTCGACTCCCCCGCTCATACCGGCGTCAACTCCGAGATCAGCCAGCTGCCGTCGACGTGGTCCATCGTGACCCGCAGCCGGCTTCCGGTCAGCACCGGGTTCGCCTTGGCGCCGGAGTCGGCCTGCTGGTTCACGAACATCAGGAGCACAACCTGGTCGGGCGAGCTCGAGACCACGGAGTCCTGCACCACGGCCGTGTGGATCGCCACCTGCTGGTCCTTGGCCGGCTGGGTGACGACGTCCCGCACCAGCGAGGCGTAGTCGTCCTTGAACTTCCCGGTCAGCAGCGGCGCGGTGTCGGAGACCTGCTGGTCGATGGTGCGGAAGTTGTACGACAGCACCTTCACCACCGCGTCCTCGGCCTTCGCCGACGCTTCGTCCCGGGCCTGGGCGGTCGCCGAGTACTGGTGGGCCTCGTAGCCGAGCACGCCGACCGCGACGGCGACCACGGCCACGACGATTCCCAGGAACCGCACGGTGCGGACCGGGTGTCGCCGGATGGCCGCGACGATGCGTCGCACCAGGGCCGTCGCCCGCCGCGGCAGCCCCGTGACCGCGCAGGTCGCTCTGCGGGCGATTCCGGCCCCGTCCTCGCGGCTACTGCGCCGCCGGGTGCGGCGCTCCTTCGTGGTGGTTCCCTCGTCCGCCGCCTCGGGGCCGTCGGACTCGTGGTCGCGCGCTGGTGCGCGCACGTCGATGTCCTCGCCGACACTCATGCGATGAACTCCGCTCCGTTCGCCAGCCAACGGCCGTCCTGGTGCACCAGGCTGATGCTCATCCGGTAGTCCCGCGGGTCGGGCTGCGGGTTCTGCGCCGTCGAGACCTGCGCCTTCACCGCCACGATCGCAGTGGCCTTGTCCCCGTCCAACGTGAGCAGGCCCGCCTCGGCACCCTGCCCCGTCATCTTCACCTTTCCGTCCTTGATCACCTTCACGAAGGCGTCGGCGTCCTGGGCGAACCCGTTCTCGAAGTCCGGCGTCGTCGAGTCCTGGAGACGCTTGACGTCCGCCTCGGCGGTGTCGGCGTCGAAGGTCGTCAGGTTCACGGCGACCTGCTTGGCCGCGGCCACCACGTCCGACCGGGTGCTCTCCAGGCGCCAGCCGCGGACGGTCTGGGCCCCGAAGATCGTGCCGAACGTCAGCAGGGCCACCAGAGCGACCGACAGGGCGATGCCGGTGGGGAGCACCCAGCGCAGGCGCCCCGGCGTCGACTCGTCGGCCGACACCTCCTTCGCGACCGTCCCCTCTCCGTCGGCGACGGGGAGCACCTCGGTCGGATGCCCGTCCGAGGGCGCGTCCACCGTGGGGGCGATCTCCGTCGGTACGTCGTCGTGCGGGGCTGTCATCGACCGACGGGCGCGGTCAGCAGCGACTGCCATGTCTGGTCCCTTCCATCGTCGTGCGAACCCCGGACCCCGAAGATCGACAGCGGCTCGTCGCGCCGGGTGCCGGCCAGGGGGTTGGGCTCCTGTGTGTCGGGCGGGGTGAGCGGGCCGCGCTGCGGCAGGTCGATCGAGCCGAGCGGGTTGCCCGGCGCGATGACGCTGCCCGCGCTGCCCGGCACCGGCTCGTCCGACGCCTCGCCGAGGCACTGCTGGACGAACGCCGCGCGCTTGCGGGTGTCGCCCTCGAGGCACGGGATGTTGCGCGCGCCCCGGACGACGCGGGGGTCGTCGTGCGGGACATTGCAATAGGTCCCGGGCACGGCCTCCGCGTCGCTGACGTCCTGCGGGTTGCGGGCCATCTGCGGCTGGTAGCCGGTGGAGCAGTTCTGGTGCACCTCCAGCTCGGCCGCCACGTGGAACCCGTAGTTCGGGGTGTCCGCGGCGAAGAGCTGCTCCCAGCCGATGACCACCGGGTAGGTCACGAGGACCTGCTCGATGCCCGGCCGGTACACCCCGAGCACCTGACCCAGCGTCGTGGTCGACGACGCCAGGATCGGCACGCCGTTCTCATTCTCCCGCAGGAAGTCCGCAGCGCTGTTCGCGGCATGGCCGACGGCGGGGAAACCGGAGCGGATGTACTGGTCGCCGTCGCGGAGCACGCCCGTGAAGTGGGCGAGGTTCGCGAAGTACCCGCGCACCTGGTCCGCGGCCTGGTTCTGGGTGTCGAGCAGCGGCCCGATGTCGCGGATCAGCTGCGACGTCTGGGTGTAGTTCGCGTCCGCGGTGTCCAGCAACTGCTGGGCACTGTCCGAGAGGGTGCGCAAGTCCGGCCCCAGGTTGTGGAAGGCCTTGGCCCCCTCGTCGAGGAAGGTCTCCAGGCCCTGGTCCGGGATGGACGCCAGCAGGTTCTGGGCCTTGTCCAGGACGGGCGCGATCTGCACCGGCACCTGGGTCCGGTTCATGGGGATGACCGCACCGTCGGTCAGATAGGGCCCGTCCGGCTTGTCGGAAACGAGGTCGACGTACTGCTCGCCGACCGCGGACACGCTGTGGATCTCGGCGCGTGCGTCGGCCTCGACCTTCACGTCCGAGTCCAGGCGCATCGTCACCGCGACGCCGTCCGGCGTGAGTCGGATGTCGGTGATCTTGCCGATGCCGACGCCCTGGGAGGTCACGTTGGCGTTGCGGTAGATGCCCGCCCCGTCCGGGAAGATCGCGGTGACGTTCATCTGCTTGTACCCGAGCAGGGTCGGCACCTGCGCGTAGACGAAGACGATCACGAGCACCGCGGCCAGGGTGAGCGCGCCGAACGCGATCAGCTGCCGGCGCACGTAGGGAGTGATCACCGGTCAGCCCCGATCCCGCCGAGGAGGCCACCCTGCTCGCCGCCGCCCTGGTCGCCGGTCGGCGGCGTGCCGCTGGACTGGGCGGGCGCCGGGGCCGGGCCGACGGGAGCCGGGGCGGCCGGGGCCGGAGCGGCGGGGGCGCCCAGCGCCTGCGGGAGCAGCGGGTTGTTCGCCTGCATCGCCGGGTTCTGCCGCAGGTCCGTGTTTGCGACGGCCTTGGTCACCCCGGCCAGCGCGCCGGCCGCGGGGGTACCCGCGAGCAGCATCTTGTCCAGCTGCTCGGTCGTCAGGTCCAGGGTCAGAAGGATGTTCACGTAGTCACCTCGGAAGGCGTACGGGATCTCGTCGAGCGGGAACACGACGAAGGGCAGCAGCTTCAGCGCCGTGATGACGTCGCCCTGCGCGTCGGCCGTGCCCTTGAGGACCGGGCGGAGCTCGTTGAGAACACCGCGCAGCTGCTCGGACCCGTCCTTGGCGAACGGGGCGATCGAGTCGGAGGCCCGACCGAGCGCGTCGAGCGCCTTGACCAGGTCCGGCTCCTCCTCGTTCAGGGTCTGCAGACCCTGTGGGAGCACCTGCAGGGCGTGGTCGACCTGGTCCATCTGGGGCCCGAGGGTGCCGCCGAGGCGGTCGAGGCCCTGGATGGCCGCGATGATGCCGCTCTTCTGCTTGTCCAGCCCGCCGGTGAAGGTGTCGAGCTGGCCGAGCAGGTTGCGCACGTCCTGCTCGCGTCCGCCCAACGCGCGGTTGAGCTCGGTCGTGATGGTCTGCACGTGCTGCAGGCCGCCGCCGTTGAGTAGAAGCGCGACGGCCGCGAGGACCTCCTCGGTCTGCGGGTAGCGCGAGGACCGGTCCTCCTCGATCTGGCCGCCGGGGGGCAGGTTCCCCTCCGGCGCGACGTCCGTCGGCGGCCCGATGTCGATGTGCTGGCTGCCCAGAAGGCTCGTCTGGCCCAGCTTCGCCACCGCGTTGGCGGGCAGCTTCACGTCGTTCTTCAGGCTGAGGGTCACGACTGGCGTCCAGCCGTCGAGCGACACGTCGGTGACGGTGCCGACGTTGACGTCGTTCAGCATCACCGGCGAGTTCGGCACCAGGTTCGCCGCGTTGTCCAGCTTCATCGTGACCTGGTAGGAGTCCTTGCCCGTCCCCACGGTGCCCGGCAGGCTCACCGAGTTGATGCCCTTGTAGGACGAGCACCCGCTCATCACCAGGGTCGTCGCGACCGCCGTGGCGGCCAGCAGCACCCGCCGGGGCCGCCGTGGTGTCTGCCGCACGCTCATCGCCCCCCTCCGAGGATCCCGAGCAGGCCGCCCGAGTAGGTCCGGTCGTTGCCGTTGGCGGTCGACGAGCGCGGCAGGTCGGAGTTTGTCCCGTTCGGGGACTGGTTCGTGTCCGCCGTGCCGTTCGCGACGTCGCCGTAGGTCGGGCTGGTCCCGCCCGTGACCTCGACCGGGTCGTTGACGTTGACCGGCGGCGAGTTGACCGCGAGGTACTTGAAGACCGGGCCCAGGTATTGCACACACATCTCCTGGCCCTTCTTCATGTCCGCCGCAGCGGCCTGGGTCATGATCGCGCAGAGCTGGTCGCCCTGGCCGCCGAGACCGGAGAAGTTGTTCACCGCCAGGCTGCCGACGACGGCCTGCTGCCGCCGGTCCCAGATGTTGTTGAAGTTGGTGAGCGCGTTGGGGCCGATGTGCAGGACGTTGGCGATGTTGTCGCGCTCGTCCGCCAGCGTCCGGGTGATTGACCCGGCCTTGTTCACCGTGTCGGTGAGCTGGCCGCCGTGCTGGGCAAGGAAGTCGTCCACCTTGTGGCCGGCGTCGTCGAGCTTCGGCAGCAGGTCACGGAGCGCGTCGCTGTTGCGGTCGAGGATCCCGGACACGTCGTCGAGCCGGTTGTCGAACTCCACGATCTGCGAGTCGTACTGTCGGAGCACACCCGAGAAGGCCGCCAGGTTGCGGACCGTCCCGAACAGGTCATCCCGCCCGTCCGCGACGGTCTTGGCCGCCTTCGAGAGGGACTCGATCATGTCGTGGAAGTTCTGGCCCTGGCCCCGACCGTTTGCGTCGATCGTGTCGAGCGCTCGGTTCAGTGCGCCGTCCTTGTTCACCCCGTTCGGGCCGAGGGCGTCCGACAGGTCCCCGAGCTGCTTCTTGAGGTCGTCGAACTCCAGGGGCGACGCCGTGCGCTCGATGGGGATGACGCCACCGTCCTCGAACTCCGGCCCGCCGGTGTAGGCCGGCGCGAGCTGGATGTAGCGGGTGGCGACCAGCGTGGGCGACACGACGGCCGCCTTCACGTCCGCGGGCAGCGTGTACTTGCTGTCGTAGTGGAAGTCGACCCGCACCTGGTTCGTCTCCGGGGTGACGGCGTCGATCTTGCCGACCTGCATGCCGAGGATGCGGATGAAGTCGCCGGGGTAGACGTTCTTCACCTGCGTGAAGTAGGCCGTGCCCGTCTTCGTCCCGCCGCCGAGCAGGATGTACGCCGCGGCACCCGCGACCAGCAGCACCACGACCACGGCGAGCACGCCCACCAGCCGCGGCACCTTCTTCAGGGCCGCCGTCGTCGAGCCGGCCATCAGTTGCCTCCCAACGGGATCAGCGGGGTCTGGGTCGGGGGCTGCGGGTTCGGCTGGTTCGCACCCGCGCCGCTCGGCGGGGCGTCGAGGGGGTTCGGGAGCGGGCCGAGCCCGGGCAGGCCCGGAGTTCCCGGCAGGCGCGGGGCCTGCGGGTTCTCGACCTGACGGAGCAGGTCGGTGTAGTTGAAGACCTGGGTGCCCAGGTAGACCTCGGCGTTGAACCGGGGCCCGGTCGCGATGCCCTCGCCCAGGCCGCCGACGAAGCTGCCCAGCCGCTCGAGGGCCAGCGAGATGTTCTGGTCGTTGTCCTGGATCGTGCCCAGCATGCCGTTCAGCTCGTCGAGCACCGGGCCGAGCTGCTGGTTGTTCTCGTTGACGAACTGGCGAGCCTGTTCGGCCACATAGTTGATCTTGTCGAACATCTCGTCCAGCACCTGCTGGCGCTCCTGGAGCTCCGCGAGCAGGGAGTTGCCGTCCACGATCAGCGACTGGAACTGCGCCGTGCGGTCGTTGAGTACTCCGGACACGGCGTTGGCGTGGGCCAGGAGCTCGCGAAGGGCCGCGTCCCGGGAGCTGATGGTGTCCGACAGCGCCCTGACGTTCTGCATCGTCGCGGCGAAGTTCACCGGCGTGTCCTTGAACGCGTCGGAGAACGCGTTCAGGGCCTCCTCGATCTTCGGCTTGTCGAAGTCCTTCACCTGTTGGGTGAAGGTGTTCAGGGTGTCCGAGATGTTGTACGGCGAGGTGGTGCGGGACAGCGGGATGGTGCCGTCCAGCTTTCCCGGCCCGGCCGGGGTGAGGCCGAGGAAGCGCTTGCCGAGCAGCGTCGCGGTCTTGATCTGCGCGGACGTCTGGTCACCCAGGTTGACGCCCTTGGCCGTGAAGCTGACGTGGACCTTGTCCCCGTCGAGCTCCATGTCGGTGACCTCGCCGACCTTGGTGCCGGCCACCATCACGTAGTCGCCGACCTGCATGCCGCCCGCCTCGCTGAAGTCCGCCTCGTACGTCGGGCCGGCGACGATGGGCAACGAGGGGATCGCGAACGCGCCCGCGATCAGCACGGCCATGGCGCTGACCCCGACGATGGCGGTGCGGAGCGGGTTGATCTCGCGGAATCGGGGGATCTTCATCTCTCAGCCTCCGTTCCCGGGTCGAGCGACGGCCTGGCCGTCCCAGGGGTTCGGCGGGCCGCCGTACTGGGTCGGCGTGCCGTCGGACCCCTCGAGCGGTGCGACGTCGTCACGGCTGCACCGCAGGCTGTTGTCGCTCGGACCGATCTGCGGGGTGAAGTAGGGCTTGCCGTCCGGACCGGTGAGCCGAAGCGTGACCGCGCAGACGTTGAGGTTGTAGGCCGCGCCACCGACGCTGGCCCGGCCCATGCGCAGGTAGGCGCCGGGCAGGAGCCGCAGGATGCGGTCGAACTCGGGGGTCTGGTCGGTGAAGACCTTCGCCGCGCGACCGAGCTCGGTGTAGGTGTCATGTCCGCTGCGCAGCGCGTTGGCGATGTCGCCGATGCCCTGGGCGAGGTCCGAGGTCTTCTGCAGCCCCGTCACGAGCTGCTGGCGGTCCGTCGACAGCTGGCTGACCAGGGTCTGCGCCTTCTCCACCGTGGCCGACAGGTCCGCCTGGTGCTTGTCGAGCGAGCCCAGGACGGTGTTCAGGTTGGTGATCACACTGCCGATCACCTGGTCCTGCTGGGCCAGCGAGCCCGTGAACGAGGCGGCGTGCTCAAAGACGGAGTTGATCGTGCCGCCCTCGCCCTGCAGAACGTTCACCAGCTCGTTGGACAGCTGGTTGATCTGGTCCGGCTGCAGACCCTGGAAGAGCGGGTTGAAGCCGCCGAGCAGCACGTCCAGGTCCAGCGCCGGCTTGGTTCGGGAATCCGGGATCGTCGCGCCGTCGGCGAGGGGCGTCGTCGAGCCCGCACCGGGGGTGAGGTCCAGGTACTGGTCACCAGTCAGGTTCTTGTACTTGATCGTGGCCTCGGTGCCGTCCGTCAGCCCGACGGAGGCGTCGATCGTGAAGGTGACCTTGGCCTTGTCGTTGTCGACGATCTCGACGTCGTCGACGCGCCCCACGTTGACCCCCGCCGCCGTGACCGCCGAGGCCGGCAGGATCTGCGAGGCACTGGTGAAGATCGCCGAGTACGTCTTCTGGCTGTTGAACCGGATCTGGCCGAACTGGATCCACAGCACGGCGAGGATCAGGAAGCCGATGATCGCGAAGATGATGCTCTTCGTCAGCGGTCCGGCGACCGCGAGAGCGTTATCCCTGCGTGCCATGTCTCAGCGCCCCCCTGTCTGGCCGGGGGTCTGCTTGCCCTGGTTCCCGGTGGCGCCGGGCAGCAGCGCGTCGGGGCCGAACATCTGCACGAGCACCGGCGGGTCCGACGGCTGCGGCGTGTTGGTCGGCGAGAAGTGGTTGGGCGGGTCCGGAGTCTCGTCGAGCTTGGTGAGATCCTGCTGACCGACGTTCGGCAGCCCGTGGCAGTCCGGCCCCTTCATCGCACCCGGCCCGACCCGCGGCAGGTCGCGCGGGTACTGGTAGGTGTTCGCCCCCAGCGCCAGGGTGGCGGTGAACATCGCGCCGGTCTCGTTGAAGCCGACCCGGGAGACCTTGTCCCAGGACACGGCCGCGCCCTGCAGGAAGCAGGTCAGCGCCGGCGAGTACTCCTTCAACAGGCTCGTGGTCGGCCGCAGCGACGCCAGCATGGTCGTCAGCGGTTCGGCGTTCTCCCCGAAGAACACGTCGCCCTCGTTGCCGATGTTCTGTAGGCCGTGCAGCAGGCCGGGGACGTCGGTCGTCCGGTCGGCGAGCGTCTGGGAGGTGACGCCCAGGTTGCTGAGGAAGGCCACGATGTCGGGGGCAGCGTCTGCGTAGACGTTGGCGAAGCCGGCCGTGGCCTGCCAGTCGCGCTGAAGCTGCGGGAGATCGCCGTTGATCTTGCCCAGGTAGTCGTTGGCCTTGCTCAGGCTCGCCCCGAGCCGGTCACCATTCCCGTCCAGCGTCTCGGCGAAGGCGCCCAGCACCGTGTTCAGCTTCGCCGGCTGCGCCACGTTCAGCACATGGGTCAGCTTGTCGAAGAGATCGTTGACCTCGGTTGTCACATGGTTTGCGGTAATGACCGAACCCGCTTTGAGAGTTTCGGACGAGGGGTTCGGCGGGTAGGAGAGCTGCACGGCCTTGTTCCCGAAGGCCGTCAGCTGCTCGAGGCTCGCGACGGCGTTCACCGGCACGACCTTGGCCAGCTCCGGGTCCAGATCCATGACGATCGAGACGCCGCTGCCGTCGGGGTCGGGGACGACCTTCTCGACCCGGCCGAGGTCGACTCCCCGGATCTTGACGATGTTGCCCGGGCGCATTTGCAGGCCCGCCCGGTCCGCCTGCAGCGTGACCGGGATAGACCTGGTGAAGCCCTTGTTGTAGGCGACGACCGACACGGCGGCCAGGCCGACGAACGCGGCGATCAGCACCAGCGCGTAGATCTTGTACTTGGTACGGCCCCACAGGCCGGAGGAGTTCACGGCCGCCTCACCCCGAGATCCGGATCGTGTCGGAGCTGCCGTACAGGGCCGTCGCGACGAGCAGACAGACGACCATGACGGCGACCAGCGAGGCCCGGACGGCCTTGCCAACCGCCTCGCCGACGCCGACCGGCCCGCCCTTCGCGGTGTACCCGTAGTAGGTGTGGATCAGGATCACGACGATCGCGATCCCGACCGCCTGGACCAGGGCGTACAAGATGTCCTCGGGCTGCATGAAGGTGTCGAAATAGTGGCCGTACGTGCCATCCGACAACCCGTAGAACATGATGAACGGCAGCTTCCACGCGAGCCAGCCGCCGACCATCGCCATGGCGTAGATGGGAATGATCGTGATCATGCCCGCGGCGACGCGGGTGCTCACCAGGTACGGGAGGGATCGCACACTCATCACCTCGAGCGCATCGATCTCCTCGCTGATCCGCATGGCGCCGAGCTGTGCCGTGAACCCGGTGCCGACGGTGGCCGCGAGCGCGGCGCCACCGATGATCGGGACCAACAGCCGGGGCACGATGATGGCCCCCGAGAAACCGGCGAAGGCCTCGAGGGAGAGGTTCTTGAGGCCGTAGTAGGCCTGGACGCCGCCGTTGAGGCCGGCGAAGAACGTGATGAAGAAGGTGATCACGGAGGAGCCGCCGATCACCGCCAGGGCGCCGTTGCTCATCCCGACCTCGGCGATCAGCCTGATCTGCTCCCGCTTGTAGCTCTTGAGTGCCTTCGGTACCCACCGGACCGCCTCGCCATAGAAGCTGGCCTGGCGGCCCAGGTCGTCCAGGGCCTTGAACGGCGCCCCCACTCCGCGCTTGAGCGCCTCACCGGTGCGCGTTGCGACGTTCGCCATCAGACCTCCCTCTCGCTCGTCTCGTGGATCACTTGCTCACGAACCCGAGCGTGTAGGACAGCTGGGTGAACAAGGTGTTGACCGGGAACAGGGCCAGGAAGACGTAGACCACGGTCTCGTTGACTGCGTTGCCGACGCCCTTCGGCCCACCCGACGTGGTGAGCCCGCGGTAGGAGCCGATCATGGCGCCCAGCCAGCCGTAGATGCAGGCGCGGACGGTCGCCGACACGAGGCTGTCGTTGCCCACCAGCACGTTCATCGTGTCGATGAAGGCACCGGGACTCGCTCCCTGCAGGAACACGGAGTAGAAGAAGCCGCCCCCGATCCCGATCAGGATCAGCAGCGCGTTGAGGAAGATCGACATCGTCGCGGCGGCCAGCACCCGGGGCACGACCAGACGATGGATCGGGTCGATGCCCAGCACCTCCATCGCGTCGATCTCCTCGCGGATGCGCCGTGCGCCCAGGTCCGCCGAGATCGCCGTGGCGACGGCGCCGGCGATGATGAAGGTCGTGGCGATCGGGCCGATCTGCGTCACCGTGGCGAAGGCGGAGCCGGTCCCGGCCAGGTCGATCGCGCCGAGCTCGGTGAGCACCTGGTTGAACTGGAAGGTCACCAGGGCGACAAAGGGGATGCCCAGCAGAATCGTCGGGCCCACCGCCACGCTCGTGACGAACCAGCACTGCTGGACGTACTCCCGCCACTGGAAGGGCGGCTTGAACGTGGCGACGACGGTGTCCGCCGCCATCGCCAGGAATCCGCCGATGGGCTTGGCGATCCTCTCCGCGCGGGACGGCACATGACCACGAGGGATGGGCTTCGGCCGAGCGTCACTCTGTTCGGCGACCATCAGACCTCCAGAATCGTCGAGCTGCACTCGACGCCCCTGGAGGGTGATACATGGCCGCTCGACCATCTGGGCCGGTCACCGAGGTGAAGCCTGGTCACGACGCCTCCTTTGGCGTGGAGCACGGACAGGGACACGTCGTCGTGACGAAAGCCGCGCGAGTGTCGCTCGACACGCTCAACGAGCCGTCAACACGCGAGTTACGCGCTGGTCGTGACGCGATCGGGCTGGTTTGCGCGGACACGGAGCGCAGTCGGCCGTGCGGTTGCGACACGCGACTCCGGCAAGCTCTACGAAGCGTCGGGCGTGGCGCTCACGAGCATAAACTAGATGACGCGACTATTTGCGACCAGAGCAACTCTCAGGTGCCGTCCGAGGATCCTCGCGATCACAGCAACTCGTTCGGGCGTTCGGGACACGCTCACCGGTCACTAAGGGCGATGGTCAGTCGCGAGGCTTCAGACGGTGCTCGGCTTCGCCCAGACCGTCGAGCAGGAGAGTTGCGAACGCGCGTCCCACGTCCGCGCCGCTGTGCTGCTGTCCCGGCCGGAACCAGCGGTGCGACCAGTTCACCATCCCGAAGAGCCCGTTGACCACGAGCTCGACCGGGATGTCGCTGCGGAACTCGCCGTCCCGGATCCCGTGCTCGACGATGCCCCGAACCTGGCTCTGCACCTCTCGCACCCGGGCCGTCAGCCGCTCTGCCCACTCGGACTTCTCCTGCCACGTCGCCTTCAGGTTCTCCTGGATGAAGACGTACGGGTACGGGAAGTGGGACTCGTAGACCTCCATGAGGTGGTCCGCGAGGTTCCGGAGCTTCTCCCGCGCGGTCGCGTCCGACCGCGCGATCTCGCGGACCCCCGACACCATCTCGTCGACGGACTCGTCGACGACGCCACGGAGCAGCTCCTGCTTCCCGGCGAAGTAGTAGTAGAGCGTCGCCCGGTCCGATCCCAGCTCCCGTGCGACATCGTGCAGGGTGGCGGCCTGGTAGCCCTTGCGCTGGAAGACGACTGCGGCGGCGTCGAGAACCTCCCGCCGCTTGGTGACGTACTCCTCGCCGCCGGCCTCCTGTGCGGCGCGCCGCCGGCGTCCGATCTCTCCGCCCGCGCGGTCCTCGGCTCTCCCGCTCGTGGCTGCCCCCTCGATCCGACGCCGCGCCCCCACGGCCCTGTGTCGAGCGGGTCGGAAGGTACCAGCCGGTCCAGCTGATCAGTCGTCATACCAAGCGACCCACCCCAGCCGTGACTATGTCCCGCAATTCGTCACGGCCGCGCTCGTCGAGCTGCCGCTCCCGAGGCCTTCGGTCCCTACCACATCGTCGCTCGAGCACCTTAGAGGTCCACGACTTGGAAGACCTCCTGGCCCGCGACGCGCCCGGCTTCCTCCCGGTCGGGTCTGTCAGCAAGATCGTGTGTGAGGCGGTGATCCGGCAGGCTGGAGCGGCAGCTCCGGCCGGGAAGGATCATCGTTGACCGAGATCGGCACGACGGGCGAGTCGGCCGTCGAGCAGGCAGGCCCGTCGGCACCGCCGGCGGGCCTGGACGTCCAACTGGCCCACGAGCTGATCGAGAAGGCCCGCCAGCCCGGCGTGTCACTGGTCGGCCCGAACGGGCTGTTGGCCGGGGTGACCCGGACGGTGCTGCAGACTGAACCGCCCCGGCGTGTCCGGAGGGCTATCGGTTTGAGCGCTGTGACTCCGGTTGACGTGCTCGTTGACGGTAGTGGGCCGTCTCCAGTTCGGTGGGCGGGATGTCCCCGGGCGGCGCTGTGGAGTCGTCGGTGGTGAACCGGTCGACGTACTCGAGGGTGGCGATCTCGACCTGCTCGACGCTGCGCCAGGGCCCTCTCGGTTTGATCAGCTCGGTCTTGAACAGCCCGATGGTTGACTCGGCCAGGGCGTTGTCATCGGCGTCGCCGACCGTCCCGACCGACGGTGCGGCCCGGCGACGGCGAGACGCTCGGCGTAGGCGATGGACGTGTATTGGGCGGACTCAACTGGTCGTCGCAACACCTAGACGAGTAAGTCCGAACTCGATCAGTGGTCGTAGGCGATCAGGGATCGGGTGACGGGCTGGCCGGTGGCGCGGTTGTGCCAGATCGCGGCGGTGAGTGCGAGCAGGCGCTGGGCGACGCGGGCACCGACGCCGGCGGTGCTGCGCCCGCCGTGCAACTCCAGGTCGAGCTGGCCCTTGAGGGTGTCGTTGACCGACTCGATGAGCTGGCGGATCGGTTTGAGCAGGTGCTCTCCGGGGCGCGGGGTGCGGTTGCGGTAGGACGGGCGCAGCAGCGTCACCCCGCGCTCGGACAGGTAGCGGTCGAGCTCGGCGGAGACGTAGCCCTTGTCGGCGATGATGGTCAGCCCGGGCCGGTCGCCGGTGAGGGTGGGGTCGTGGTCCAGGATGGCCATCAGGACCTGGCGTTCGTCGAGTTTCGGGTCGGCCAGCGCCCAGGTGATCGGCAGCCCGGCCGGGGTGGCGACCAGGTGCAGGCGCAGCCCCCAGAAGAACCGCGAGTGGCTGGCGCAGTAGCCGTAGCCGGCCCAGCCGGCCAGGTTCGACCGCTTCACCGTCGGGCGCGAGCGGGCGCACTCCACCGGGGTGGAGTCCACCACCCAGACCGGGTCGGTCCACAGGTCGGTGTCGGTGGCCAGCACCCGGATCAGGCGCTTGAGCAGCGGCACCGCCGCCCGCAGGCGCTTGTTGTAGCCGGACTGGCCGGGCAGGTACGGAAACGCGCCGGGCAGGTGCCGGGGCACGAACCGCAGCCAGCGGGCCTCCGAGCGGACCCCGAGCAGGACCTGGGCCACGGCGAGGGTGAGCAACTCGGCGTCGGAGAGCCTGGGCGGTCTACCCGTGCGGGTGCGACGGCCCAGATGGTCGTCGATCTTGACGTAGAGTGCGGTCAGGAGGGTGTTCAGGTCGGTCGTCACAAACTGATCTTGAACACCCTCCGCCCACGTCTACGGCCGCCCCGACGTTAGGAATTACTCGTCTAGTCGTGGAGGTGTGATGGGCAGGCCAGCTGGGTGGATGCGGGAGCTGACGGGCAGGTCCCCAATGAAGTCGCCGGGGAAGCCCTCGCATCGCCGGGACGTGCAGCGATTGTTCTGGCGTGAGATCGCCAAGGGGCGGAACCGGCTCATCGCCTTCAACCCGTGCGAGGACGTGAAGGTCCAGAAACGGCGGCGCCGGGACACCGACGAACAGGTCATCGAACGCGCGACGTTCCGTCGCCGTCTGCTTCCCGCCGTCCCCCACGCTCACCGGGGCCTCGTGGCCGTGGCGGGCGGGTGCGGCCTGCGCTGGGGTGAGGCCGTCGGGCTCTGCACGGACGCGCTCGACCTCGACCGGGCCCGGTTGCGCGTGATCCGGACCGTGATCGAGGTCGCCGGCCACACGTCGTTCAAGCCCTACCCGAAGTCCAACGCCGGACGCCGCAGCGTGCCGCTGCCCGCCTGGCTGGTGACGATCCTTCGCCAGCATCTGGACCGCTACCCGCCCGGTGCGGCGGACCTCGTGTTCGCGAACCAGGTCGGCGGCGCGCTGCGACGCACACTGTTCCGGGCCCGCGTCTGGCGACCCGCGCTCGTCCGCGCCGGGCTACTCGGAACGATCACCCCCGCCGACGCCGGGTACGTGGCGGCCTGGACCGCTAACAACGGCCAGCGGCACCGGCAGGCCTTCAAGACGGAGGCCGCAGCGGTCAAGCACGTCGCCCGCAGCCACGACGGCGGGCTGCGCTTCCACGACCTGCGCCACTCCTACGCCACGTGGCTCGTCGACGACGGGGTCCCGCCGAAACATGGTGCAGCGTGTGATGGGTCACGAGCGCTCGTCGACGACGCTAGACCTCTACACGCGACGCACCGAAGACTCCTCGCGCATCCTGCGGGCGCTCGACGACGAGAACCCGGACGACGACACAGGCGACGCGCTCGTGCCCGCGTGATGCCCTTCTGCTGCCTCTCGGGGCGCTACAACGACGAACGGCCTGGTCGGTTGGCTCGGAATGAGCCTCTGACCAGGCCGTTCGGCGGTGGGCGATACTGGGATCGAACCAGTGACCTCTTCGGTGTGAACAAGCCGGACTGCGTCGCACCGGCGTCGACCGGTCGCAGGAATCGGTTCCTGACCAGCAAGGATCGCGAGACGACGTCTCAATCATCGCGTCCGCTCTCCCCGCCTCGCACAAGACTGCGCGGGTCACTGGCTACCGATCTGGCTACCAGTCCGTAACCACCGACGACGCCCTCGCCGGACCCACATTGTCAACCTAAGGCTGACAAATAGAAGCGTCAATGTATCAACGACTTGAGGGCAGTGCCCCCGGGGAGCGCTGGCAGCGACGCCACAAACGTCTCCGTGTCCTCCGCGTCTTCGCATCCCGGCGAGGTGTGGTCCAGCACGGCTGCGACCGACGGGGCGTCCAGACCTCCGCGGCACGCACGCCCAGTCCGCCTCCTCGGCGAACCGCTCCCTCTCAACGAGTCCTTCTGCGTCCTGCCGCGCAGAACATGCCCGCTCTGGAGCTTCCGGGCATCGACGACACATGCCAGTCTTCGCCGAGAATGTCCTGCGCGCAGTAGGTCTTCCCCGAGCACGCTGACCGGAGTGAACCTCCGGAATCGGAGAGGCGGACCTTGCCGGTGACCGCGACTGCGGCGCTGCAGAGAGCTGCCTCCGCCTCACCGCCGCCAATCTCACCCGCATCCAAGCCCGCACCGATCACCTTGTGTGGCAAAAGCGACAAATTGGTCGCAGCAGAATGATCCCATGAGACGAAGACAGAAGGGGCATACTTGATTCGAAACCGAATCTACGAAACGCCAGAAGCGAGTCTTTCACCTCAACGGCACAGGTCCTGCGGACTGGGTGTGCCCGGTCCGGGTGTCAGCGGGCGAGGAGGCGGTTGAGGGCGGGGGCGACGTCGCGGTGGGTGTGCACCGGGGCGAGGCGGCCGTGGCCGAGGCGGGCGAGGTCGTGGGCGAGCGGGGTGTCGTGTTCGCCGTCGGTCTGCAGCAGCACGTGCAGCTCACCGAACCGGCGGGCCAGGGGGCGCGGGTCCGGGCCGGCGTTGTGCACGGCGTCGGTGAGCAGGATCGCGGTGCGCCGCCGCGCCGCCGAACGGCCCAGCTCGGCGTGGGCCACGGTGAGCCCGAACCCCACGTTGGTCAGGCCGCGGGCCGGGATGCGCAGCAGCTGGTCGAGCAGCCGCGCGGCGGGCACCCGGGCCTGCAGCGGTTTGAGCAGCGCGGCATCGGACCAGAACGCCACCAGCGCGAGCTGGTCGCCGGTGCCGGCCCCGCCCAGGTCCGCGGACAGCGCGGCGACGGTGGCCGCGGCGATCTTGACTTTCTCCCCGCGCATCGACCCGGACACGTCGACGATGAGAACCGCGGCCCGCCGGGAACGCATCCGTTCCCGGACCACGATGTCGGTGTCCTCGGGCACCGGACGTTCGGTGAGCACCTCGATCGTGCGGTCCAGGTCGATGTCGTCGGAGCGGTACCGGTAGGGCA
>NZ_JAAXLA010000021.1 GCF_012911935.1 Pseudonocardia acidicola
GACCCGTGCGCCGGCGACCGGTCCCGGCGTGGCTCCTCATCGGGGCCGCGGTGGTCGCCGCCGCGGCGCTGACCGGCGTGCTGCTGGCCGCGTTCGCCCCGAGCGTCGGTGAGCTCTACGGGCTGCCCGACCTCGGTGCGGTGGTCGACGCCGGGTTGCCCGCGGCCCGGGTGATCGCGATCGGCGCTGCCGCGGTCGTCGTGGGCAACCTGCTGCTGGCCGCCGTCCTGGTGCCCGGCGACCCGAACGGCGCCGTGTCGCGGGAGGGCTACGCCGGGCTGCAGGCGGCGCGTCCGTGGGCGGTCGTGCAATGCGTGGCGTCGCTGGCGGTGGCGCTGCTGACCGTGGCGGAGAACTCCGGGCAGCCACCCGGCTGGGAGCTCACCCACCTCGCCGAACTGGCCGTGGGCGTGCTGCAACTCCAGCAGGCCGCGGGATGGGCCATCTCGGCCGTCGTCGCGTTGCTGGTCGCGGTGCTCGCCACCGTGGCGCTGTCCTGGCGGACCGCGGTCGGCCTGCTCGTGCTCGCGCTGATCTCGTTGACGCCGGTCGCGCTGACCGCGGCCACCGACACCGAGCGCTCGCACGACCTGGCAGGCGACGCCGTTGCGCTGCATGTGCTGGGGGCCGTGCTCTGGCTGGGCAGCACCATCGCGGTGGCCCTGCACCTCGCCCGGCGGGGCACCGGGCAGCAGGCGGTACTGCGCCGGCACAGCGTGATCGCCACCGCCTCGCTGTTGGTGGTCGGTGCGTCGGGGGTCGAGTCGGCGGCCCTGGTCCTCACTCCCGGTGAACTGTTCGCCAGCGGATACGGGCTGCTCGTGGTGGTCAGCGCGATCCTGCTGGCCGGGCTCGCCGTCATCGCGCATCGGATCCGGTTCGCCGTGCGGGCACACCCCGGGCGTACTGCGGCCCGCCTCGTGGTTCTCGAACTCGTGCTGCTCGCGGGGGCCGCGGCCACCGGAACCGGGCTGATGCGACTTTTCCCGCCCAGCCAACAGAGCTACGTGGCGAGCCGGACCGTCTACCTCATCGGCTACGAGCTGCCCCCGCACCTGACGGCGGCCGATCTGGTGCTGCAATGGCGCTTCGACCTGGTCTTCGGCACCTTCGCGGTGCTCGCGGCCGCGGGCTACCTGCTCGGAGTGGCCCGCTTGCGACGGATCGGGCGGTCATGGCCGGCCGGGCGCACGGCGGCCTGGCTGGCGGGCTGCGCCGTGCTCCTCGTGGCCACGTCCTCGGGCCTCGGTACGTACGCGACGGCCGTGTTCAGCGTGCACATGGTGCAACACATGCTGCTCGCGACCTTGGTCCCCGTGCTGCTCATCCTCGGCCACGGCGTCACGCTGATCCTGCAGGTCTCGGGGGAGCGCACGACCGCCCGGTTGGTGAGCCTGCTCGACTCCCCGGTGGTGCGGCTGGTGCGCCACCCCGCGGCCGCCTGGGTGGCGGTCGCACTCACGTTGTTCGGGCTGTACCCGACGGGCCTGTTCGGGGCGATCCTGCAGGAGCACTGGGCGCATCTGGCGATGGATGCTGCATTCTTCGGGACCGGGCTGGCGCTGTTCTGGCCCGTGCTCGGGCACAGCCTCCCGGGACGCGGTCTCCCCGCGATCGGGCGGATCGTGATGGTGTTCGCGGTGATGGCGCTGCACGCGGTGTTCTCCGTGTGGTTGCTGGGCCGCCCCACGCCCGTCGCGGAGAGCTTCTACGCCTCGCTGCGTCTGCCCTACGTCCCCGACCTGCTCGCCGATCAGCGACTCGGCGCCGAGCTCGCCTGGGCGCTGGGCGAGCTACCCGTGGTCATCACGGTGCTGGCGCTGGTCCTGCGCTGGACCCGCACCGACCGGGAGACGCCCGTGGGTTCCGACCTCGCCTGGTCCGGTCCGCGATCCGATGACGGGATGACCTATCCCGACGTCGTCCCGGCCGGCTCCGCCGCCGACAGCCGAACGCCCTACCACCAGGGCTGACGGGGTGCCGCCGCCGAGCCCGCGGCACGGCCGTGCGCCGGCGGTCGGCCCTACCGGGAGCGAGTACGGCGCGGGCCGTGATCGTCGAGCTGGCCGCGATGGGACCTGGCCGACGCGGCTGCCCTGCACGTCCCGAATATGTGCTCGTGGCTCGTGTCGCGTCGTAAACCTGTCCGGCGCGTGGTGATCATCACCGTTGGTCTTTCGAACCCGGCCACCCTCGCCACCAGCCGAAACGCGTCTTGCCGCGGACTCGGGATCAGCCTTCACCCCGATTTAGTTGCGATAGCTAACGAGATGCTCCTACGGTCGAGATGTCACAGCCAGGTGACCGCTTGTTGCCGGTGGGTAACCGGGCGACATCGGGGGAGGCGAACGGTATGTGTGGCATCGCAGGGCAGTGTGACTTCCGGGGTGACCTCGAGCGCGACCGGGCCCGCGTGCAGCCGATGGTCGACACCATGGCCTGCCGGGGCCCGGACGACCAGGGGCTGTGGACGAGCCGGCACGCCGCGCTCGGCCACCGCCGGCTGGCGATCATCGACGTGCCCGGTGGGCGGCAGCCGATGACCGTCGAGGAGAACGGCGAGACCCTGGCGACGATCGTCTACAGCGGCGAGGTCTACAACTTCACCGAGCTGCGCGCCGAGCTGCAGGGGCGCGGGCACACGTTCCGCACCGACAGCGACACCGAGGTCGTGCTGCACGGCTACCTCGAGTGGGGCGAGGACGTCGTCGATCGGCTCAACGGCATGTTCGCGTTCGCGCTGTGGGACGCCCGCCGCGAGGAGCTGTTCCTGATCCGGGACCGCATGGGCGTCAAGCCGCTGTACTACTACCCGACTCCCGACGGCGTGCTGTTCGGCTCCGAACCCAAGGCCATCCTGGCCCATCCGTCGGCGCCGGCCGTGCTCGACACCGACGGCCTGCGTGAACTGCTCGCCCACGTGAAGACCCCCGGCCACGGGATCTACAAGGGCATGCGCGAGGTCCGCCCGGGCTCGCTGGTCCGGGTGAACCGCGACGGCCTCACCGTCCGGCGCTACTGGAAGCTGGAGGCCCTCGAGCACACCGACGACCGCGACACCACGGTGGCCCACGTCCGTGAGCTGCTCGACGACATCGTCGCCCGCCAGCTGATCTCCGACGTGCCGCTGTGCACGCTGCTCTCGGGTGGCCTGGACTCGAGCGCCGTCACCGCGCTGGCCGCGCAGAAGCTCGCCGCGGCCGGCGCCGGGCCGGTGCGCTCGTTCGCGGTCGGTTTCGTCGGCTACGAGGAGAACTTCAGCGCCGACCCGATGCGTGACACCCCGGACGGCCCGTACGTCCGGGAGCTCGCCGAACACGTCGGTGCGAACCACACCGACATCACCCTGTCCAACGACGAACTGATGGATCCCGACGCCCGGGCCGCGGTGCTCCGGGCCCGCGACCTGCCGGTGAGCATCGGCGACATGGACACCTCGCTGTATCTGCTGTTCAAGGCGATCCGAGGACGCTCGACGGTGGCCCTGTCGGGCGAGTCGGCCGACGAGGTCTTCGGCGGGTACCGCTGGTTCCACGACGCGGCGGCGGTCAACGCCGACACCTTCCCGTGGATGGCGGTGCCCGGTCGCAGCCCGCTGGACGAGAGCGGCAGCCTGTTCGATCCGGGCCTGCTGCAGAAGCTGGACCTGCCCGGATACCGCGACGCCTCCTACCGCGACGCGCTCGCGGAGGTGCCGCACGTCGACGGTGTCTCGGCGCAGGAGCGCCGGATGCGGGAGGTCTGCTACCTGCACCTCACCCGGTTCGTGCAGATCCTGCTCGACCGCAAGGACCGGATGAGCATGGCCAGCGGCCTCGAGGTCCGGGTGCCGTTCTGCGACCACCGCCTGGTGCAGTACGTGTTCAACACCCCGTGGGCACTCAAGACGTTCGACGGCCGGGAGAAGAGCCTGCTGCGGGCCGCCGCCCGCGACGTGCTGCCGGCGTCGATCGTCCAGCGGGTCAAGAGCCCGTACCCGTCCACCCAGGACCCCGGCTACGAGCGGATGCTGCGCGACGAGCTCGCCAAGCTGCTGGTCGCCGAGGACTCGCCGGTCCTGCCGCTGATCAACCGGGACGCCGCACGGGCGCTGACCGAGCAGGAGGTCGGATCCCGGAGCCTCGAGTCGGCCCGCGCGAAGATCGAGAACGTGCTGCAGCTCGACGCCTGGCTGCGCCGCTACCAGCCGACCCTCGACATCGCCGGCTGAGCCGGGCCGACGGTGCTCCGGGGCCTCGCCGCAGGTCCCGGAGCCCGGCCCCGGTCTGCCCAGAGGCATCAGCGCTGCGGCCACGTGCGCTCGCCGCGGCCGGGTACACCGAGTTGACACGGTGGAGGTCGTGGTCCGCGACGACGCCGTGGTGGCGATCCGGCCGCCGGCCGGCCGCGCCGTCCCCCGCAACGAGACCGTTCTGGCCGGGCGTGACCAGGGCGCCGCCGCGCGGTTCCTCGACCCTGGTCTGGCGTGACCGTGGCGTCCGGCGCCGGCTGCCGTCCTGTCCCCGACGTCGCGGGGGCCGCATCGCCGGGACCTGGCCCGCCGGGCCCGGCGGTGGTGGAATGAGGACGACTGACAGGGAGGGAACATATGCCTGATCAGGAGCCCAAGGACACCCGCCTGCCCGTCCCGGCGCGGGATCGCCGCCCGATGGCACGGAGATCCCGCGCAGTCTCCGCCGATCGTCCGGGGTCGCCGGCGCGCGCCCTCGTCGGCGCTCCCGCAGTCGCGGCGTCGGTTGTCGGCGCCGCTGCGGCCGCCGCCATGAGCGGCGCGGCCGTGGCCTCCCGCCTGCTGTGGGCGTGGTCCGGCTGGCGGGACCTGCCGCGATCGGGCGCGCAGGAGCAGCAGCCCTCGTCGTGGGCGGGGCCAGGGGTGCACATCAGCTACACCCACATCGAGATGCACTGGCCGCTCGATCGTTGACGCATCGACGGCGAGGAGCGGTGACCCGGTGGCTCCGGATCACCGCCCCCGCGCCGGCCGGTCCGAACTCGCGTCAGGACCGGGCAGGGACCTTCCCGCTGAGCCAGTCCATCGAGGCGGCGAAGGATTCCTGGCTGGTGCGGAACGCGTTGAGGTCGTGACCCGCGCCCTCGGTGATGTGTGCGTCGATGGACGGCACGTCCGGTCCGAACCACGGACGCTCGTTCTCGATCAGCGACTGCGGGGTGCTGCACGGGGCGCCCAGGTCCAGCGGGCCCTGAGAGCAGAAGATGCCGTCGAGGCTGCCGTTGATGATGAACACGGGCGCCCGGACATCCAGCGGAGTGCGGAAGATGATCGGGTAGTTCGCCAGTTCGGTCTGCGTCACGGTGCCCTTGGTGGCCTCGTCGCGCTCGACGATGCGCTGGTCGACGTCGGTACCGGGGGCGTAGAACAGGTCATAGCGGGTGCCCGGCCGGCTGGTGATGTAGCCGGGGTCCGGCATCGATCCCTGGAACTGCGGGTCGAGGGCCGCCGGGTAGTGCTTCGACTCGATCGCGGTGGGGGTCTGCACCTCGCGGATGTTGTGCGAGACGCCGGTCAGCACCAGCGCATCGACGTCCTGATACCGGGACGCCTCGATGAAGCTGGTCATGCTGCCGTAGGAGTGTCCGACCAGCGCGACCTTGTCGAACGCGGCCCTTTCGCCGGGCGACTCGATCCGGCCTTCACGGAGTGCCTGGACGACCTGGTGCACGGCGGTGGCGTTGGAGTCGATGTTGATCGCAGCGCTGACCGGACGGGTGCTGTCGCCGTTGCCGATCCGGTCGATGGCCGCGGTGGCGTAGCCGGCCTTCGCGGCGGCGGCCTCCCACGAGTACCGGTCGCCCTGCGGGTCGTCCGGGTCGGCGATGTTCCAGTACCGGTGGTCGTAGGTGATGCCGTGGACCAGCACCTGCACCGTGTCCGGGGTGGGCTTGCCCTCGGGCAGGCACAGCTTGACGACGACCTGCTGCTGGCCGAGCGTGTCGCCGAGAGGAACACCGAGTCCTGAGCCCGGTGCCGGCGGCAGTCCCACCTCCAGGTCTACGGGCAGGCGGCTCGTCGTGCAGGTGCGGCCGTTGTCGGGGGCGACGGAGTCGGCAACGGCTCGCGGGTCGGAGGCGGGCCCGGCCGACGCGGGCCCGGCGGTGAGCGCGACGCCGGCGCCGGCCAGGACTGCGGTCGTGACGAGGGCGGCCGCTCGGCGACGCCCCCTCGATGAACCAGACGTTCTCATCAGATCCTCCAGGATCGAGCTCAAGCCAGGCCGGGAGAACGGCCGGGGCGCCGGCAGACGCGGCGTCCCCGATTCGTGCAACCACGGACAAATCTCTCGTCGCAACGACCAGGAGGGTTGCGGGACACGCACGGTCTAGGGCTATCCCTCGTTCGTGGAGGAGGCCCCGTGTTCCGTCGGGAATGGCCGTCGCGGTGTGCGACGGTCGTCCCCGACGGGGTGAGGCCAGAGCTCAGTCCGCGGCGGGGACCGTGCGGGAGGCCATCCGGCGCACCACGACGGCGCCCAGACCGGCCGCGACGATGCAGGCGACGGCGCCGAGCACGAGGCCTGCGCGGCCGCCCAGATGCTGGCTGACGAAGCCGGCGATGGGGCCACCGATCGGCGTCGAGCCGAGGAACGCGACGGCCCACAGCGCCATCACCCGGCCGCGCATGTGCGGTGCCGCCTCCAGTTGCAGCGTGCTGTTGCCCTTCGACAGGAACGCGACGCTGGCAGCGCCCACCATGGCCA
This sequence comes from Pseudonocardia acidicola, assembly GCF_012911935.1. GTDB lineage: Bacteria > Actinomycetota > Actinomycetes > Mycobacteriales > Pseudonocardiaceae > Pseudonocardia > Pseudonocardia acidicola. Next base: position 6,717 of record NZ_JAAXLA010000021.1, read on the forward strand.
TGGCGAGGAGTTCGATCGGCAGGGTGGGGGCGAGTGCCGCGATCAGCAGCACCACGCCGAAGGCGGCCGAGGCGGTCACCAGCGACCGGACGCCGGTCCGGCCGCGTGCGGCCACGTAGAGCCCACCGAGCACCGCCCCGACGCCCATGGCCGCAGTCAGGAACCCGTAGGTCCGCGCGTCGCCGTGGAACGTCTCCTCGGCCACCACCGGCAGCACGACCTGGAACTCGTAGGCCAGGCAGCCGACCAGCGCCATCATCAGCAGCGGGATCCCCAGCGTCGGCGTCCGGGCCACGTAGGCCAGGCCTTCGCGGAGCTGGCCGGGAGAGCGGGCCGCCGGCGTCGAGGGGCTGAGCGTCGAGACGTCGAGCCGGGCCAGTGAGGTGACGACGGCGACGAAGCTCACCGCGTTGAGCATGAAGCACACGCCGAGGCCACCGGTGGCGATCACGATGCCCGCGACCGCGGGGCCGACCGCGCGGGCCACGTTGACCAGCACCGAGTTGAGGCTGACCGCGTTGCGCAGGTCATCCGGCCCGACCATCTCCAGCACGAACGCCTGACGTGCCGGGTTCTCGAAGCAGTTGTTCAGCCCGAGCAGGAACGCCAGCACGAAGACGTGCCAGATCCGGACCTCGCCGGTGACCGTGAGCAGGCCCAGCGCGAGCGCGAGCACGCCCATCATCGACTGCAGGCCGATCATGAGCCGCCGCTTGTCCATCCGGTCTGCGATGACACCGGCATAGGGGCCCAGGACCAGGGTCGGGAGGGTCTGCAGGGCGATGACGAGGCCGAGATCGGTTGCCGAGCCGGTCAGCTGCAGCACCAGCCAGGACTGCGCGACGGTCTGCATCCAGGTGCCGACGAGCGAGATCGCCTGGCCGGTGAAGTAACGGCGGTAGTTGGGATTGGCGAGGGAGGCGAAGGTCTGGCGGCGCAGTGTGCCGAGAGGGACGGAGGCGCGTTGACGGAAGTCGCCGAGAGCGGTCACAGGGTGCCGGCACCGCCGTTCGCGGGGCCGGTGGCCGCCGGGCGCTTCGCCAGGTGCTCGGCCAGCGCCTCGAGTGCCGGCAGCGCGGCCAGCAGTTCGGCCGACCTGCCCTCGGGCATGTCGGCGAGCCGATCGGTCAGCAGCTGGGTGCGTTCGGCCCGCAGGTGCCGGTGCAGCTGCGCCCCGGCCTCGGTGACCTCGACCCGTACGGCGCGGCGATCGCCGGGATCGGGCTGCCGGCCGATGAGGCCGGCGTCCTCGAGCTTGGCGACGATGCGCGACAACATGGTCGGGTTGACGCCCTCGATGTCGGCCAGTTCGCTGACGCCCATCGGGCCGCGCCGCGCGACGGTGCCGAGCACGGACATCTGGGTCGGGGACAGCGCGTCGCCGCGGGCCTGACGGTCGAGCAGTCGCGCGATGCGGGCGAGGGCGATCCGCAGCCGGGCGACGTCCTCGGCCTCGAAGTTCTCTGACATGTGTGCCCTCCCGCGCCAATTTATTTGCCTGCTAGCAAGCATACGCCCGATCGGGCGCGGTGTCACCCGTCCGTGATCGCGACGGTCCGAACGGTGCGTGCCGCAACGGTTTTCGCGCGCGCTCTGGCTACGGTGGCCGGGTGCGATGGAGGTTGCGGCGTGTCGCCAGGGAAGCCCCGGCCTCCACGCCGGCGGATGCCGCCGCCCGCCCGGCGACGGGTGGACCGCGAGCGTGGGGAGTCCTCGCCGTCGTGGTGGGGTGCTCGGTGGTGGTGTTCGTCGACAAGGCGCTGCTCGGCCTCGTCGCCCAACCGCTGATCAGGGACCTGGGGCTGTCGGCGACCCGGTTCGGCGCGATCAGCAGCGCCTCGTACCTGCTGTTCGGTGTCACCTGCCTGATCGCCGGGTTCCTCGCCGACCGGATCTCACCGCGCCGGGTGCTGATCGTCTGCGGCCTCATGTGGGCGGTCGGGCAGGTTCCGGCGATCTTCGCAGTCACCGGCGGCATGCTGTTCACGAGCCGGCTCGCGGTCGGTGCTGCGGAGGGTCCCGCCCAGCCGCTGTCGCACGTCGTGGCCTACTCGTGGTTCCCGAACGAGCGGCGTGGGCTCCCGGCCGCACTGATCACCTGCGGTGCGGCCATCGGGAAGATCGCCCTGGCACCGGTCCTCGCGCTGATCATCGTGACCTTCGGATGGCGCGCCGGGTTCGCGTCGGTCGGGGCGCTCGCCCTGGTCTGGAGCGTGCTGTGGCTGGCCACGGGCCGGCTCGGCCCCTACGCCGCGCCCGCCTCGTCGGCCGCCACCGTCGCGGCGAGCCCGGAACTGCGTGTGCCGTGGCGCCGGCTGCTGCTCACGCGCACCTTCCTGGGCAGCCTGGCCGCCTACTTCACCCAGGGGGCGCTGGCTGCCGTCATCTTCACCTGGTTGCCGTCGTACTTCCAGCACGGCCTCGGGTTCTCTGCAGCCGCGTCCGGAACCCTGTTCGCCCTGCCGAGCGTGATGGCGATCGTCGCCCTGCTGTCGGTCGGGACGATCACCGACGGGCTGCTGCGGCGGGGGGTGCGCTCCCGCATCGCCCGTGGCGTGTTCGGCGGAGCGTGCATCGTCGTGGCCGGACTGGTCCTGTGCACCCTTCCATGGATCCACAACGCGGTCCTGGCGATCATCGTGCTGATGATCGGCTACGGCGTGTCGACAACCGTCCAGGCGGTGACGAACCCGGCGGTCGCCGAGATCGCCCCTGCCCGCCAGCGTGCCGGCGTGCTCGGGGTCCTCACCGCGCTCGGCACCAGCGCGGGCGTGCTCAGCCCGATCCTCGCCGGCGCCCTGCTCGACAGGGCCGCCACCCCGCAGCAGGGCTACACCACCGCGTTCCTGGTGTTCGGTGGCCTGGTCGCCCTGGGCGGGTTGTGCTTCGCCCTGCTCGTCGATCCCGACCGCGACGCGCGGCGGGCCCCGGCGTAGACCGAGTGATCCCGTCGTCACGGACGCCGATCACGCTCGGTCGGGGGGTCGAACTCGACGGTGATCTCCTCGAAGTCCTTGTAGCGCTGTGCCGTCGCGTAGGAGCGGTAGCTGCGCCGGTCGGCGTGGGTGAGTTCGTCGTTGCCGACCAACGGTGTGAGGGCGAGCAGTGCGCGCGGCCAGAGTCGCTCGGAACGGACCGCGTTGAGCTCTGCGGCGAACACCACGACCAGCGCTTCCAGGTAGATCCACGCCAGCAGTCCGAGTACGAGTCCGAACAGCCCGTAGACCTGGCTCGTCCCCCTCAGCTCGTGGCCGACGAGCAAGGTGCCCAGCGACTGCAGGACCTGCCAGGCGAGTGCGGCCACGACGGCTCCGGGAAGGACCTGCCGGACGGTGAGGTGCCGCGCGGTGAGCACCCGGAAGGCGAGCACGAGCAGCACGCCGTTCACGATCACCGCCAGCACGGTGGCGCCCGCTCGCAGCGCGAGATCCCATTCCGGGCCGTAGTCGCCGGCCCACGTCGTGAGCCCGGCCAGCCCGGTGGTCACCAGCACCCCGATGCAGAGGACGCCGAGCAGTGCCAGGCCACGCAACCGCGCCACGACAAGGTCGGGGCGCCGGGTCATCGGCACCGCCCACACCTGGTTGAACGCGTTCTGGATCGCCACCGAGAACCCCAGGCCGCCGTAGAGGGCCACCAGGATCCCGATCACCAGCCCGGTCCCGGAGCCGTGCAGCGGGTGCGCGGTGTCGGTGAGTTGGTCCCCGATGACGGGGAACTGGCCCAGCGCGCTGCTGATCAGTTCATGCTGCAGCGCGGGATGGCCGTGCAGCATGAAGCCGAGCACCGTCGTGAAGATCAGCAGCAGCGGGAACAACGACAGGAACCCGTAATAGGTGATCAGCGAGGCGAGGTAGGTGCCCTGGTCGTCGACGAACTTGTAGATCACCGCGATCGGGAGGCCCAGCCACCGGTGTCGTCGCTGATACGTGTCGAGCTTGCCGATGACGCCCACGCGAGCCGGATACCCGCCACGGTCACCGGCGACGCGACCGTGATCTCGGTGCAGGAACTGCGGACGGCGCCGCCACCGTTGTAGCGACGGGCCGCGAAGGTTCACGGCGACAGGCTGTGATCAGGCCCACCCCACGGTGTCACCACCGCGTTGCACCTGCTCCGCGCGGTGGACGCCGGACGGCACGGCCCGCGCGGCCCCGCCCGCCGACCACCTCGGCGCGGCGCGCGTCGCGGGACGGCTAGCTTCGGAGCGACACGGGGGGCGGAGGTCGAGGAGGCGATCGAGATCAGTTCCAGGCGTTGGCGGCCGCCGACTTCAGGGCCGGCCCACGATGCGGTCATCGGCCGGGACGGTCGCGGGTGAACGCTGCAGTCCGCCGGGTGTCCATCGCGATGATGGCCCTCATCGTCGCGCTGGTCGCGAACCTCACCTATGTGCAGGTGGTGAAGGGGTCGGACTACGCGAACGACCCGCGTAACCCCCGAGTGCTGATCGCGGAGTACTCCAACCCCCGTGGCCAGATCAGTGCCGACGGTCAGTTGCTGGCGTCCAGCACCCCGACCAACGACGCGCTGAAGTACCTGCGGCAGTACCCGAACGGCCCGGCGTTCGCCCCGGTCACCGGGTACTTCTCGCAGAGCTACGGCACGGCCGGTCTGGAGCGGGCCGGGGACCCGGTGCTCGCCGGCTCCGACCCGCGACTGTTCTTCCGCCGCATCTCCGACATGATCACCGGCCGCAGCCCGACGGCGGGCAACGTGGTGACCACGATCAACCCGCAGATGCAGCAGGTCGCCTACAACGACATGGCGCAGAAGCACTATGCGGGCGCCGTCGTGGCGATCGAGCCGTCCACCGGGGCGATCCTCACCATGGTCTCCACCCCGTCGTTCGACCCCAACCCGCTGGCATCGCACGACCCGGCGGTCCAGAAGCAGGCCTGGAACGCCGACGGTGCCGCCGACCCTCCCACGATGACGAACCGGGCGATCTCCCAGACCTATCCGCCGGGATCGACGTTCAAGCTGGTCGATCTGGCCGCGGGGCTGCAGGACGGCATCACGCCGGACACCCAGGTGACCGCCGAGTCCAGGATCACGCTGCCGGGTACCACCACCACGCTGGAGAACTACAACGGCGAGCACTGCGGGCCGGGCTCCAACACGACGACCACCGTCGCGGATGCACTGGCCCGCTCCTGCAACACGGCGTTCGCCACCATGGCCGACCAGATCGGGGCCGACAAGCTCCGGGCCGCGGCCCAGGCCTTCGGCATCGGGCAGACCGACCTGCAGATCCCGACCCAGGTGGTGCCCTCCGACATCGGCACGCTGCCCGATGCCGCGGCGCTGGCCCAGTCCGGGATCGGGCAGCGCGACGTGCGGCTCACGCCGCTGCAGAACGCCGAGATCGTCGCGACGATCGCCAACGGCGGCACCCGGATGGCGCCGCACCTGATCAAGGAGATCGACGGCCCGGACCTGTCGGTGATCGACCAGACCCAGCCGCAGAAGCTCGGGCAGGCGATCCCGACGAACGTGGCCAACACGATCCGCGACCTGATGATCGGATCCGAGAACCTGACGACCGGCCACGGCTCGCTTCCCGGCGTCACCATCGCGTCCAAGACCGGGACCGCCGAGCACGGCGTCGACTCGAAGACCACCCCGCCGCACACCTGGTACGTGGCCTTCGCGCCCGCCGAACATCCGGTCGTGGCCGTGGCGGTCATCGTCGAGAACGGCGGTCACCTCGGCGACTCCGCGACCGGTGGTTCGGTGGCCTCGCCGATCGGCCGGGACGTCATCGCCGCCGCCCTGCAGACACAGAGGTGAGCGGGCCGGGGCGCGACGCGGGACTGCGTACCGTGGCTTCGCCATCGTCTGCTACCTCCGGATTCACTTCATCGTGGAGGTATTGCATTGCGGACCTGACCGCGTAGGTTTGAGACACAGGTCGCACCGAGCCTCGAAGCGCAGGCGTACCGGACGAGTCCGGGAGGTGGTCCAGTGCGAGACCCGTGCACCACTCATGGGCCCCGTGTCGGGATCGCGGTGATGAACTACCCGGTGCCCCGCCTGCACACCGGCAGCGACGCCCGGCAGAACTACCTCAAGATCGCCGACATGATCGTCGGGATCAAGCAGGGACTGCCCGGCCTGGATCTGATCGTGTTCCCCGAGTACGCCACGCACGGCATGGCCGACCAGCGCGCCGAGGTGCTCCGGCCGGTCCTCACCGCGCCGGGCGAGGAACTCGACGTGTTCGGCGCGGCCTGCGCCGCGGCGGGGGTATGGGGCGTCTTCTCCCTCACCGGGGGCCGGTGCCGTCCCGACCGGCACAACACCGTCGTCCTGATCGACGACCGCGGTGAGGTGGTCCAGCGGTGTCGCCGGACCCTGAGCGGCCCGCCCGGGTGCGGTGCGCAGAGCGACCCGGCCCAGGTCGCCGACGGCCCCCGAGGCCTGCGCACGATGCTCACCATCTGTGGCGACGGGCGGCATCGCCCGGCCGGATGCCAGGTCCGCGGGGCGGAACTGGTCGTGCGCTGCCAGGGTTCGCCGGAGGTCCCTGTCGCAGACCAGATCTCCGCCGCCCGCGCCATGGCGTGGATGAACGTCTGCTACGTCGCCACCGTCAACGCGGTCGGCACCGACGGCCTCCACACGTGGGCGGGGTACTCCGCGATCGTCGGGTTCGACGGCCACACGCTGCGCCAGTGCGGCGACGAGGAGTACGGCTTGCAGTACGCGGAGCTGTCCCCCGCCGCGATCCGTGAGTACCGCGCCGCGCGGAGCCGCCTGGAATGGGCATGGCGCGGTGCGCTGCGGGGCTCGACCCCCGGCAGATCGGCGGCCGTGCCCCGCCGTAGAGGCGACGGCCGGGCGGTCGCCCTCGCCGTCGTCAGCGGCTGAGCACCGCCCGGCAGGGCGTCCGGGACCGCCCCGTGTGGAGGGCGGTCCGACCGACCCCTCGCGAGGCTCGTCCCACTCTTCGAAAGGCAGGCAGCGGCCATGGCCACCGAGCACGGACACGGTCACAACCACGAGCACGAGCACGAAGCGGCGCTCGCCCGGATCGAGGCGCTGAGCAAGGAAGGCGTGCACCGCGCGGGAGAGCACGAAGGCCCGTTCTCGCTGCACGTCCTCGGGTTGGGCGGTACCGGGGCGGCGATCATCACCGAGTTGCTCAAGGACCCGCCCGAGGGCTTCACCGCGCTGGCCGTGGACATCGGGGACGCCGATCTGGCCCCGGTACGCGCCGCGGCCGGCGACCTGCCGGCCGGAGCGGTGCAGACCGTCGCGCTGCCGGTGCCCACCCTCGACGAACTGTTCACCGCGCTGAACCGGTACCGCGAGTTCCTGAAGATGGAGTACCCGCGCTACTACTGGAACCCCAACTACGAGCCGTGGCTACCCTCCGACCTGAAGCTGCCCGCCGCGGGGGAGCGGTTCCCGCGGGCGATCGCCAAGGCGATCTACGGCTCGGAGTACTACCAGAACGGGGAGATCACCAAGGCCCTGGACGCGTTCGCCGAGGGCGTGCTGGCCAGCGACAGGACCCCGCTGGTGGTCGTCCCGTTCGCGCTCGGCGGGGGCGTGGGCAGCGGGATCGTCGTGGAGATCGCCCGGCACCTGTCCACGATCAAACTGGGCCGCCGGCCCTGGGTCGTCGGCATCGGGGTGCTGCCCAGCTCCGCCGATCCGCCGGAGATCGCCGACGGCTCGTTCTTCCCGGTCATCAACGAGCTCGACTGCATGATCGACGCAGAGAAGAACAACGGCGTGATGGCGGTGTGGGGCGACCTGTACAAGAACCCGTTCACCGGCGGCTTCTTCGTGGTGCCACAGGACGACGTGCAGGCGTTCACCGGTGACCTCGCGGCGACCCACGCCTACGTCGACTCCGGCATCGCGGCGTTCCTCTCCGCCGAGGGCGGCAAGGACCTCTACGAGACGCTGAAGGCGCTGAACTGGCTCGCCGTCCCCGGGGACCAGTGGCACCCGGCGATCCGCGGCCAGCAGAGCGACCGCTGGGTCAACGTGCTCACCACCCGTACGCTCGACGACGCCGGCTCGCTCGGCTCGCTCGGCCTGAACAAGGGCTTCCGCACCGAGTACGCCGAGGCCCGGGTCTTCGCCCCCGCCAAGGAAGGGACGAAGGCGGGTGAGGCGGTGGCCAAGGCGGTCGGTGACGTCGCGACCACCATGGTCGAACCCGTCGTGCTGCCGGTCGAGAGCGACGCCGGCTTCGTCAGTGTTCTGGTGCCGCGTGCCTCCAAGCTCGACCTCGCGCTCTTCGTGCCCTCCCGGGACATCTACGACACGCTCGAGTGGGACGACAAGCTGCTCAAGCACTCCTGGTTGCTGGACCTCGGGGTGATGCTCTGCGAGCCCTCGATCCGGTTCGACGGCATGGGCGGCGAGTGCATCTGGGGCTGCGCCTGCTGGGTGGTGGTCCCGCACGCCGCGATCCGCGGTGAGCAGGCCACGTCGCCGGTGGCGACCGTTCCCGGCAGCTGATCAGGAGGACACCGTGCCACTGGACTGGGCCGACGTCGTCACGAGATACGAGAAGGGCGCGGAGCTCCCGTCGATGCCCGGGGCGCGCACGTTGCAGGTGACCGGCGCCGACGACGACTACATCTACGTCGCGCACCGGCTCTGGACCGACAAGCTCACCCGCGCGTACCTGGAGAAGGCGGTCGAACTGCTCGAGGCGGGCCGGATGACACGCAACTACGGCGACGTCGTCGACCACTACCGGACCTACATCGCCGACGAGCGGCCGACGACCGCGGCCACCGTGCTCAAGGACCTCGGATACCTGGAATGACGCCCCGCCCGACCTGAGCCGCGACGAACAGCGCACGACCGCCAGAGGACGTGCGGCTGTGCCGTACGCCCGAAAACAGGAGGAAGCACACAATGGGTATGTCGCTCTATCACAGTGCGACCGGCGCCCAGGCGCCGCACTGCATTCACGCCATCGGTATCGGCAAGACCGGCGCTTACATGGTCGAGGCGCTGCTGCGCACCGGTGAGATCGAGGACCAGCTGGAGGACCCGCGCGCCCGGTTCACCGGCCTGGCCGTCGACATCGGTGACCAGGACATGCACGAACTGCGGGAGTACGCCTCGGGCTTCAACGCCCGGCTCACCGAGCGCGACATCCCGACCGACCGCCACCAGGTCCGCACCGTCGCCCTCGACGTCCCGGAGCGGGACGATCTGATGACCAGCCTGAACCGCTGGCGCGAGTTCCTGAAGATGGAGTACCCGCGCTACTACTGGAACCCGAACTACGAACCCTGGCTACCTGCGGACACCGAGATGCCCAAGGCGGGCGACTCCATTCCGCGCGCCGTCGCCAAGGCGATCTACGGGCACTACTACTACGGCGAGGACAAGCGGCTGGAGAAGGAACTCGACGACTTCGTCGCCAGCATCAACGCGACCCGGCTGCCGTCGATCGTGCTGGTGTTCTTCTCGATGGCCGGCGGCACCGGCAGCGGGATCGTCGTCGACCTCGCCCGGCACCTGTCCAATGTGAAGCTGGGCCGGCGCATCCCGGTGGTCGGGGTGGCGCCGATGCCGTTCTCCGGGGACGAGGAGCACGCCGGCGGCAAGGCCGCGCTGTTCCCCACCATGAACGAGATCGACTGCATGCTCGACGACGCCAAGAACCAGGGCGTCATGGCGGTGTGGGGCGATCTCTACAAGAACCCGTTCACCGGTGGGTTCTTCGCGCTGCCGCAGGAGCACTCCTGGCAGCGGCTGGGCTCCTACACCAAGACCGGCAAGCCGGCGATCCGCGATGCGCTGCGCAAAGGCGTCACGCGCAAGTTCATCAACGACTCGTTCAACCGGTTCATCGTGCAGGACAACGGCCGACTGCTGTTCAAGATGCTGCGCCCGGCCGGGTTCACCGGTGCACCGCACGAGCGCAACATCTCCGGCGACCGCACCTGGACGCTCTTCGACGTCGCCAAGTTCACCCACCCCGGCGTGGAGGTGCTGCCCGGCGAGCCGAAGAGCAAGTGGCGCGAGGTCATCAGCAAGTGGATCGACTACATCCCGCAGTTCTCCGGGCTCAAGGAGGGCTTCAAGACCGACTACATCGAGGCGCAGACGGTCGCCCCGCGCGAGATCTGGAACGAGACGCTGCAGAAGAAGCTGGAGGCGGTGCTCGGGGAGTACCTGCTCGAGGGCGAGGACGGCACGCTCAACACCTCACACGACGAGTTCTTCGACGAGCTCACCTCCTACTCGAACATCATCATCCCGGGCGTGGCGAAGACCGACTTCACCGCGTTCTACGAGGCCCGGGACGCCTACGACGCAGTCGAGTCGTGGGACGAGAAGTTGATGATGCACTCCTGGCTGCTCGACCTGGGCGTCATGCTCTCCGAGCAGTCGATCCGGTTCGACGGGATGGCCGGCGAGTGCATCTGGGGCTGCGCGTGCTGGGTCGTGGTGCCGCACGCGGCGATCCGCGGTGACGCGCCGGCCTCGCACGACGTCTCGGAGGTGCAGCAGGCGGCCATCGCCCCGATGCTGCGAACCGTCGTCCAGACGCCGTAGCCGGGCAGCGGATGTGGCTTTCGCTGCATCTGGCGCAGCGAAAGCCGCATCCGCCCACCGTGGGTGAACCGGGAGGTGGAGGTGGATGTCGTTGCGGGCGAGTACGCGGGGTGGGTGGAGCGGGTGCGGGCGACGTTCGAGGCCGTGCGGTACACGTGCAGCCATCGCCTGGCCGACCCCGATCTCGCCGAGCAGGTGAGCGTGCAGGTGATCGCGGGGCTGGTGTCCCGGCCGACCGTGTTCCGCTACTTCGGGCTTCCGTACTCGGGGCGGATCGCCCGGCTGGCCGAGACCCGCATCGCCGAGGCCGACGCCGGCCGGCTGGCCACGGTGTGCCGCTGGGCCGAACTGCGGCAGCGGTTGGACAGCGTGCCGGAGGAGCATCGGGAGGTGCTGGTCGCGGCGTGCATCCGCGGCGAGGACATCCCCGCCCTGGCCGCCGGATTGTCCTGCACCGAGCAGCAGGCACAGGCCCGGCGGGAGTCGACGCTGGCCTTCATGCACGAACTGGCGAGTCCGGGGCTGCCCCCGGCTCCCGATCCGGACGAGAGAGGGTGAGCCCGGTGCCCCTGGACTGGGACGCGGTCGTGACGAAGTACTCCGGCGGTACCCGGATCCCCACCGTGGCGGGTGGCAAGACGCTGGAGATCACCGGCGCGGACGATGCGGGCGTGCACATCCGCAATCCGCTGTGGCGCGACACGCTGACCCGCGAGCACCTGACCCGGGCGGTGGAGCTGGTCGAGTCCGAGCGCATGAGCCGGGACCCGGGTCTGTTCGTGGAGGAGTACCGCGCGCTGGTGGCCGACGCCCGGGCGACCTCGGCGGCACACGTCCTGAAGGACCTAAGGCGTCCTCCGGTGACCCACCGCGGAACGGAGCTGATGCGATGACCGGACTCGACTGGGCGATGGTGCGGGCGCGGTATGCCGCGCAGCCGCAGGTCCGGCCGCTCGCCGGAGGGTCCGTGCTGCAGGTGGTATCCGTGGACGACGAGCAGATCTGCCTGAAGCAGCGGCTGTGGCAGGACTGCGTGACGCGGACCCAGCTGGAGACGGCGTACGGGTTGCTGCAGAACAGAGCCGCTCCGGGGAGCGCCGTCGAGTTCGCCGAGGAGCTGCGGCGGTACTACGCGGGCGGGCCGGACGTGCGGCCCGACTGCACGCGCGTCCCCAACCTCTCCGCGATCATCCTGAAGGACCTCGGGTACCTCGGGTGATCTAGGGGGCGATGCTGACCGCGGTGACGCCCGCGGTGGTCGGGACGAACAGCCCGTTCCCGCTCACGGCGGGTGTGGCGAAACGGGTCGCCTCGCCGACCTGCACGGTGGCGCGGGTGTGGCCGTCGGCGGTGTCGAGGGCGTAGAGCGTGCCGTCCTGCTGGACGGACCAGACCGTCGTACCGACCACGACCGGCGACCCGGTGATCTGGTCGGACGCCTGCCAGCCCGGGGCCAGCCGGTCGCCGGGCCCGACCGTCAGCTGCAGCAGGCCCGTCATGCACGGCAGGTAGGCCACGGCGGTCCCGCCGGGGCCGGGTGTCGCCGCCCCACCGCCGTAGGACTCACAGCCGGCGGCCTGCGCGCGCTGACCACCGACACCGCCCAGGGCGGCGGTGTCGAGGAGGTAGATCCCACCGCCCTTGCCGGCCGTGACGACCCGCGTGCCGCCGGGCAGCAGCACCGGTCCGGTGGAGCCGAGGTCGGCGTCCACGGAGTTCTCCTGAGCCCACTGCGTCGGCGCGAAGCCATCCACGAGCTGCAGCTGCGGGGACAACCGGAGCACCGAGTCGCTGTGGTCCCAGACGGCGCCGGTCGCGTCGCCGTTCCCGGTGGCGACCAGCAGGTCGCCACCGGGCAGCGCCGTGGGACCCGAGGGCGCCCAGATGCCGCCCTCCCGCGGGGTCGGCACGGCGAAGCCGACCAGTGGCCCGAGGCCGTCGGTCGGCGCGCCGACCACCCGGCCGAGGTACCGGCCGCAGTCGCCGTCGTTGCCGCCGTAGGCGATGTAGACCCGGCCGCCGGTCAGCAGCAGCGCGGCGCGCTGCAGCTGGGTGGCGGGTTCGCTGCCCGGGGCGTCGACGACGCGCTGCGAGCGGATGTGCCCGGACGCGAGGTCGACGCCGAACAGCACGTGCTCGATCCCGGCGCGGGCGGTCACCGCGAAGACCTGACCGGTGGCCGGATCCTCGGCCGGGGTCCCGGTGATCCCCAGCGGATCGATGTTGCCGCAGGGCAGCGCACCGCCGGGCACCGGATCGGCCAGGTGCGTGCGCCACCGCACCGCGCCGGTCCGCGCGTCCAGGCCGTAGAGCGAACCGCCCTCGGTCGCCGCCACGACGAGACCACCGACCACGAGCGGGCTCGCGTACACCGCCCCGTCGAGGCGTGCCTGCCAGGCGACCGCCGGGGCGTTCGGGTCAGGGCCGCCGGGGACGAAGCCCGCGCGGGTGCCGTCACCGTGGTAGGTCGGCCAGTCCGGGCCCGGCCGCAGCGGCGCGGCGCCCGGCGTCGTGCCCGAGGCGGTGCCGCCCGCCGTGCAGCCGGTCATGGTGAGCAACCCGATCAGCGCCAGGACCCACAGCCGCTGCCTCATGTGCCGCTCCGTTCCCGCCGCGTCAGCTCCACCGTGCCGGGTGGCGCGGGGATCGCCAAGGGTCGGGCCCGAATCATCTCCTCGGCAGCGGCGCGTGGCGTTCCACAAGCGCGCGCCCGCGGTCGTAGTCGTCGTCGGCGCCGTGGGTGAGCACCCCGACGGTGACACCCTCGCGGCCGTACCAGGCGGTGAACGCACCGTCGCCGTGCTCGGCCACCCGTACGGTGTCGAAACCGTCGCCCCAGGCGGCGTACTTGCATGTCCGGTGCCCGATGGTGGACCAGAACCCCGGCGCCCGGTCCCAGCGTGCGCCGCCGCCGGCGGCGGTGACGCCGGCGATCTCGCCCATGGCCACCGCCTCGCCCCAGTGCTCGACCGCGAGGTGCCGGCCGGCGGCCGCGTTGCGCGCGAGCGTCACGTCGCCGGCGGCGAGGATCCCGGGGACCTGGGTCCGCATGCGCTCGTCGACCGGGATCCGGCCGTCCCGCAGCACGATGCCGGCGGTGGCGGCCGGCTCGGTGCGCGGAGAGACGCCGGTGGCCATCAGGATCAGGTCCGCCGCCACCGGTGGGCGTCCGTCCAGCTCGACGCGGCGACCGTCCGCGACGGCGATGACCTCGGCGCCGCCGATCACGTCGACGCCCTGCTCCCGCAGCCAGCCCGCGATCCGCCGCCCCACCTCGGGGCCCAGCCGGGCCGCGTGCGGTACCTCCTCGGAGCTGACCACGGTGACCCGCAGTCCGCGGCCGGCCAGCGACGCCGCCGCCTCGCAGCCGATGAAGCCCGAGCCGATGATCACCGCGGTGCCGGCCCGCCCGGCGGCGGCGCGCAGCGCCCGGGCGTCGTCGAGCGACCGCAGCACCAGCACTCCCGGATGGTCCGCGCCCGGCACCGGCAGCCGTCTCGGGGCGGCCCCGGTCGCCAGCACGCAGGTCCGGTAGTCGAGCCGTTCCCCGTCGCCGAGCACGACGTACCGGTCGCCCGGATGGATGGTGGCGACGGTGCGGTCCAGGTCCACGGTGACGCGCTGCTCGTCGTAGAACTCGGCGGGCTCCATCGGGAGGCTCTCGGCGGTCGTCTCGCCCCGCAGGTACTCCTTGGACAACGGTGGCCGGTCGTAGGGCCGCGCCCGGTCGTCGGAGATCAGCCGGATCTCGCCCGCGCCGCCGCACGCCCGGTAGCCCCGGGCGGCGGACAGTGCGGCCGGCCCACCGCCGACGATCACCAGCCGGTCGGTGTTCGCGGCGTCCACGGTCCGACGGTACGGCCGCCGGCCGTACCGGTGCAGCCCGGAGCGGCCCCGCGGGCCGCATTTCTGGTGCGCCGGTGGGACGGACGTCGTCGAAATGGAACAATGCAGGACGCGGCCCGCCGGGCGGCGATCCACCGGGAGGTGACGGTGAAGGCGCGTTCCTTGGTCTTCGACCTGTTCGGTGACTACCTGCGCTACCGCGGCGGTGAGGTTCGCCTGCGCGGGCTGGTCGCGCTCATGGACTGTTTCGGGGTCCCGGAGGCGACCGTGCGGGTGGTCGTCACGCGGCTGCGCAAGGAGGGCTGGCTGGCCAGCCGCCGCGACGGCCGGGAGACCGTCTACGCGCTGACCGAGGCCGCCTGGCAGCTGCTCGACGAGGGCCGCGCACGGATCTTCGGTCGCGAGACCGGCCCCTGGGACGGGCAATGGCACATGGTCCTCTACTCGGTGCCGGAGACCGACCGCGCGCTCCGCGAGCAGCTCCGCAAGAAGCTCGCCTGGCTGGGCTTCGGGCCGTTCTCCTCGTCTGTGTGGCTGAGTCCGCACAACCGCGCCGACCAGGTTCGGGCCGCCTTCGCCGACCATCCGGCCGTGCGGCTCGACGTCCTGCACGCCCGGTCCGAGGGGGCCGATGCGGACCGCGACATGGCGGCCCGGTCGTGGGATCTGGCCGCGCTCGACCGGGACTACGCCGAGCTGCTCGACCGCTACCGGCCGCGGCTCGCGGGCTACCGCGCCGGCACCCCGCAGGGCCGCGACGCGCTGGTCGAGCGGATGCAGCTGATGCACGACTACCGGCTGTTCCCGTTCCGGGATCCGGACCTGCCGCCCGAGCTGCTCCCGGCGGGCTGGTCGGGCCGGGCCGCCCACGAGGTGTTCCTGGAGGCGCACAGCCTGTTGCGGGCCCCGGCCGAGGCGTGCGTCGATGGGCTTGTCGGCAACGGGGCCGGGGCTGCGAACGGCGCGGCAGTCGTCCGCTCGGCGAGCTGATTCGTTTCAATTGCTAGACGACCGTCGCAGTGCCGTTGTAGCTTGAGCAGGCTCTGCCCGCGCCGATGATGAGCGTTCGACGAGCGTGCCGACCGGGGCGCCGCACCGGTCGCGGATGCGCCGAAGGAAGGACGTCGCTGTGACCGCCACCGATCCGACCCCGGCCGTCGCCGAGCCGACTGCGGAGGAGCGGGCCGAGCTCGACCGGCTCTACGCCGACTTCGAGGCCGCGCACATGGCGCCGCTGTGGACCCAGCGAGCCGGGCTGATGCCCCAGCATCCGGAGCCGGCCGCGGTGCCGATGCTGTGGCGCTGGTCCACGCTCTACCCGCTGGCCGCGCGCAGCGGTGAGCTCGTGCCCGTCGGGCGCGGCGGCGAGCGCCGCGCGATCGCGCTGGCCAACCCCGGGCTGCCCGGCCGCCCGTACGCGACGCCGACGCTGTGGGCTGCGATCCAGTACCTCGGCCCCCGCGAGGAGGCGCCGTCGCACCGGCACACCCAGACCGCGTTCCGCTTCGTCGTCGAGGGTGAGGGGGTGTGGACCAACGTCGAGGGCGACCCGGTCGCGATGCGCCGCGGCGACCTGCTGCTCACCCCGGGCATGCACTTCCACGAGCACCACAACACCACCGACCACCCGATGGCCTGGATCGACGGCCTGGACATCCCGCTGGTCAGCCAGCTCGACGCGGGCTTCTTCGAGTTCGGCCCCGATCAGCTGGCCACCCGGGACCAGCCGGCGTCCTCGCGGAACGAGCGGCTGTGGGCCCACCCCGGGCTGCGGCCCATCGGGGCGCCGCGCACCCCCGCGTCACCGCTGATGGCCTACCGCTGGGAGCACACCGACGCCGCGCTCACCGCGCAGCTGGAGCTGGAGGCCGAGGGCCATCCCGGCGTCGTCGAGCCCGGGCACGCCGCGGTCCGGTTCACCGACCCGGCCACCGCGCGCGACGCACTGTCGACCATCCGCACCGAGATGCACCGGCTGCGCCCGCGCACCCGAACCGCGACGACGCGCGTCGTCGGGTCCGCGGTGTGGCAGGTCTTCGACGGCGCCGGCGTCGTCACCGTCGGCGGCGAACGCTACGAGGTGGCCACCGGCGATCTGTTCGCCGTCCCGTCCTGGGCGCCGCTGACGTTCGAGACCGACACCGGGCTGGACGCGTTCCGGTTCGGTGACGACCCCGTGTACGAGGCCCTGGGCCTGCACCGGAAGGACCCCGCGTGAGGCTCGCGACGATCCGCACCGTCGACGGCACCCGCGCGGTGCGGGTGGACGACCACGCCGCCGTCGAGCTGGGCCACGCCGATCTGGGCGCGCTGCTGCGCCGCCCGGACTGGCGGGCCGAGGCCACCGCCGCGGCCGGGCCCGAGCATGACCTCGCGGGCCTGGACTACGCGCCGCCCGTACCGGCGCCGGAGAAGATCTTCTGCGTCGGGCTGAACTACCGCACGCACATCCTCGAGATGGGCCGCGAGCTGCCCGAACACCCGACGCTGTTCGCCAAGTTCGCCCGCGCCCTGGTCGGCGCGAACGACCCGGTCGTGCTGCCGACCGGATCCGAGCAGGTCGACTGGGAGGCCGAGCTCGGCGTCGTCATCGGCGCCGAGGTCCGGCACGCGACGTCCGAGCAGGCCCGCGCCGCGATCGCCGGCTACACGGTGGTCAACGACGTCACCGCACGGGACTTCCAGTACCGCACGCTGCAGTGGCTGCAGGGCAAGACCTTCGAGCGCAGCACGCCGGTGGGGCCGTGGCTGGTCACCGACGCCGAGCCCGGGGACATCTCATGCGAGGTCGACGGGGACGTGGTGCAGAAGGCCGACACGGCGGACCTGGTGTTCGACCCGGCGACGCTCGTCGCCTACCTCTCGCAGCTCGTCACGCTGGTGCCCGGCGACCTCATCGCCACCGGCACGCCCGGCGGCGTCGGGCATGCCCGCAAGCCGCCGCGCTACCTGGCCGGGGGCAACGAGCTGGTGACCCGCATCGAGGGCGTGGGCGAGTGCCGCAACATCTGCCGCGCCGAGGCCTGGCGGGGCTGATGCGCGTCGCGGTCGCGGGCGGCGGCCCGGGCGGGCTGTTCTTCGCCACCCTGATCCGGCGGGCCGACCCGTCGATCGAGGTCACCGTGTTCGAGCGCAACCGCGCCGACGACACGTTCGGTTTCGGCGTGGTGTTCTCCGACCGCACGCTGGCCGGGATCCACGAGGCCGACCCCGTGCTGCGCGAGGCGCTCACCTCCCGCGGCCGGCACTGGGACGACATCGAGGTCCGGCTCAAGGGGGAGCGGATCCGCTGCGGCGGCAACGGGATGGCCTCCATCGCGCGGCAGACCCTGCTGACGTTGATGCAGGCCCGCGCCCGCGACGTCGGCGCCCAGCTGCGGTTCTCCACCGAGGTCGGCCTCGACGACCTGCGCGACCACGACCTGATCGTGGCCGCGGACGGGACCGGCTCGCGGATCCGCGAACAGCTGTCCGCTGATCTGGGTTGCACGGTCGAGACCGCGACGGCCAAGTTCATCTGGTTCGGCACCGACTACATGTTCGACGGGCTGACCTTCGTCCACGAGCGCGGCCCACACGGCGTGTTCGCCGTGCACGGCTACCCGATCAGCGCGGATGTCAGCACGTTCATCGTGGAGACCGACGAGGCGTCCTGGCGGGCGGCCGGTCTCGACGAGTTCGACGTCGCCCAGCCGCCGGGACCGAGCGACCTGATCAGCAAGGCGTACCTGGAGGAGCTGTTCGCCGAGCAGATCGACGGGCGGAAGCTGCTGGTCAACAACTCCCGCTGGGGCAACTTCCGCACCCGGCGCACCAGCCGTTGGCACGCGGGCAACGTGGTGCTGCTCGGCGACGCGGTGCACACCGCGCACTTCTCGGTCGGATCCGGCACCAAGATGGCGATGGAGGACGCGGTCGCGCTCAGCGCCGCGCTCGCCGCGCACCGCGACGACCTGCCCGCCGCGCTGGCCGCCTACGAGGCCGCCGCGCAGCCGTCGGTCGCGGCGATCCAGGACTCGGCCCGGCCGAGCCTGTCCTGGTGGGAGCACTTCGGCCGCTACCACGAGGTGTTCGAGCCGTGGCAGTTCGCGTACCACTTCCTGTCCCGCAGCATCACCGACGCCCGGCTGGCCCGGCGCGCGCCGGAGTTCTCCCGGTCCAGCCACGCCGGGTGGGTGCGCCGGCACGGGGCCGAGCCGCTGCAGAGCCCGTTCGAGGTGGGCGGCGTGGCGCTGCCCGGGCGGGCCGTGGTCGTGGACCGGGATGCCGCCGTGCTGCGCGCCCCGGACGGAACCACCCTCCCGCTGCACGACCATGGTCAGCGTTCCAGGGACATTCCGGCCGAATCCGGCCGCGCCGTCCCTGGCTCGGCGATCATGGTCGCCGCGCCGGATGGCGAGACCGGGCTGCCGGAGGTGTTCACCACGCTCGCCGGCCTCGTCGACGCCGGCCCGGCGCTGGTCGCGGTGCACGGCGGCACCCCGCACACCCGCACCCTGGTCTGCGAGCAGGCCCGGCTGCACCACGGGGTGCCCGTGCTGCTCGTCGACAACAGCCTGGACCGCGACCGCGCGGTCACCGCGGTGCTGTCCGGGCGGGCCGATCTGGTCGGCGGGTCGACCGAGGTCGTGGCGTCGTGGGACGCGGCGTGACGGGCACTGCGAGCGGTCACACCAGGACCGGGATACGCCCACCGGAAAGCGCCGACTCGCCCTCCCGAAACTGCCGACTCGCGGGGGCAGGCGGGGTGGAGGTGGCGGCGCGGGCCGCGCTCGACGCGCTGTTCGCCCCGCGGGGCATCGCCGTGGTCGGTGCGTCACGGACCGCGTCGAAGCTGGGTGCGGTGATGGCCCGGTCGCTGCAGCGGTTCCCCGGGTACCTGGCGCTGGTCAACGCCCGCGACCCCGAGATGCACGCCTCGGTCCGGGACGCCGCCCGGGTCGGCCCCGTCGACCTGGCCGTGATCTGCGTCCCGGCGCCCGCCTCCGCGGCCACGGTGGCCGAGGCCGCGGACGCCGGGGCCCGGGCCGCGCTGGTCTGCGGCGGCGGGTTCGCCGAGATCGGACCCGAGGGTGAGCAGCACCAGCGGGCGCTGGCCGCGGTCGCCGCGCGCACCGGGATCCGGTTGCTCGGGCCCAACACCTCGGGCTTCCTGGTGCCCGCGCGGGGCCTGACCGCCAGCTTCGTGCCCGGCGTGTCCGACGTCCCCGCCGGCCGGGTCGCGGTGGTCGCGGCGAGCGGCGGGGTCAACCACGCGCTCGCCTTCCTGCTCACCGAGGCCGGGCACGGGGTGAGCCTCGCGGTCGGGCTGGGCAACGGGGTGGACCTCACCACCCCGGACGTGCTCGAGCACCTCGCAGATGACCCGGACACCACCGCGGTGGCGCTGCACGTCGAGTCGGTCGCCGACGGCCCGCGCCTGGCCGCCGCCGTCGCACGGCTGGCCCGGACCCGCCCGGTGGTCGCGCTGGTGGTGGGCCGCCACGA
This sequence comes from Pseudonocardia acidicola, assembly GCF_012911935.1. GTDB lineage: Bacteria > Actinomycetota > Actinomycetes > Mycobacteriales > Pseudonocardiaceae > Pseudonocardia > Pseudonocardia acidicola. The sequence goes on from NZ_JAAXLA010000021.1 coordinate 26,592, forward strand.
CATCGGCGCCTTCGCCCGGTCGCACACCGGTGCGCTCGCCACCTCGTGGCGCACCACCCGCGCCGCGCTCGCACAGGCCGGCGCGGTGCTGGTGGACGACGAGCGGGAACTGGTCGACGCCGCCGGGGCGCTGTCGCTGGCCCGGTTGCCGGCGGCCGCCGACCCCGGCGTGGGCGTGGTGACCGGGCAGGCGGGCCCCGGCCTGCTGCTGCTCGACGATCTGCGCGGCCGCGCGGCGCGGGTCCCGGAGCTGGGCGGGGGCGCCCGGAGCGCGCTCGCGGACGTCCTGCCGCCGCTGACCTACCAGTGCAATCCCGTGGACACCGGCCGGCCCGGCCCGGGCTTCGACCGGGTTCTGGGCGCTGTCGCCGACGACCCGGGGATCGACCTGGTCGCCGGGTATGCGCTGCACGAGCCGGCCGCGTTCGACCTGGTGGGTGCCGTCGACGCGTTCCGCGCCACGAGGCCGGGCGTGCCCCTGCTGCTCGGCGTCGGCGGGGCCGGGCCGGAGGTGGCCCGGACCCGCCGGGCCCTGCTCGACCGCGGCGTCCCGGTCGCCGGGGATCCGCGCGGGCTGGCCGCGATGACCGGCGCGCTGCTGGCCGACGCCCGGGCGCGGCACCGTGCCGGGGCCCCGGCGCACTGCGCGCGGCCGACGGCGGTGGTGCCCGGCCCCGGCCCGTGGGACGAGGACCAGGTCAAGGGCCTGCTGGACCTGCTCGGCGTGCCGACGATGCCACGCCGAGCCTGCCCCGACCGCGCGGCGGCGCACCGGGCGCTCGCCGAGCTGCCCGGTGCGGTCGCGGTGAAGATGCTGGACGCAGCCGTGCTGCACAAGACCGAGATCGGCGGGGTGCACCTCGGAGTGGGCAGCACCGGCCAACTCGATGCCGCGCTCGACGCGCTCGAGGCCGGCGGGGCCCGCCGGTTCCTCGTGGAGTCGATGGCCCCCGCCGGCGTCGACCTCGTGGTCGGTGCCCGCCGCGACCCGGTGTTCGGGCCGCTGGTGCTCGTCGGGCTCGGCGGGACCACCGCCGAGGCGCTGGCCGACGTGGCGCTGCGGCTCGCCCCATTGGACCCGGCCGAGGCCGCTGCCATGCCCGGTGAGCTCGCCGGTCGCGCGCTGCTCGACGGCTGGCGGGGCGGCCCGGTGCTGGACCGGCAGGCGCTCGCCGCGGTCGTGGTGGCCCTCGGCGACCTGCTGCACGCCCATCCCCAGCTCGACGAGATCGAGATCAACCCGCTGCGGCTGACCGTCGACGGCCTCGTCGCCCTCGACGCGGTCTGCCTCGCGACAGATCCGGAGGTGACCCGTGGCCACAGCGATCAGTGAGGGCACCGTGCCCTGGCCCGAGGAGGACGCGGACCGCTTCGTGGCCGCCGGGTACTGGGCCGGACGGCCGCTCGGCGCCCTGCTGCGCGAGGTCGCCGACCGCACCCCGGACGCGCTCGCGCTCGTCGACGGCCCGTTCCGGTCGACCTACGCCGAGCTCGCCGACCGGGCCGATGCAGCCGCGTCCCGGCTGCTCGACCTGGGCCTGACCCGCGGCGACCGGATCGTCGTCCAGCTGGCCAACGGCTGGGAGTTCGTTGTCCTCACGCTGGCCTGCCTGCGGGCCGGGATCGTACCGGTGATGGCGCTGCCCGCGCACCGCCGCGCGGAGCTCGGCCACCTGGCCCGGCACGCCGAGGCGGCTGCGATCGCGGTGCCCGACCGGCTGCGCGACTTCGACCACCAGACGCTGGCCCATGAGCTGGCCGCGGAGGTGGACGGCCCGTGGCACGTGCTGGTCGCCGGTACGCACATCGCCCCCGGCGGCGTCGACCTGCGGGAACTGTGCGCACCGAGCAGCGACCCGGCGGCCGACCGGGCCCGCCTCGACGCCGCCCCGCCCGGCAGCCGCGATGTCGCGGTGTTCCTGCTGTCCGGGGGCACCACCGGACTGCCGAAGTTGATCGCCCGGACCCACGACGACTACGCCTACAACGCCCGGGCCAGCGCGCAGATCGCCGGCGTCGACGCCGGCGCGGTGTACCTGGTCAGCCTGCCGGCGAGCCACAACTTCCCGCTGGCCTGCCCGGGGATCCTCGGCACGCTGCTGGCCGGCGGGCGGGTCGTCATGCTCGCCTCGCCCGAGCCGGTGCGGGCGTTCGCCACCATCGCCGCCGAGGGCGTCACGCACACCGCGGTGGTGCCCGCCGTCGCCGGGCGCTGGCTCGAACAGCACGCCGACAACCCGTCCGATCAGCTCGCGTCGCTGCGGGTGCTGCAGGTCGGCGGCGCCCGGATGCCCGACGAGCTCGCCCGCCGGGTCCGCCCGCTGTTCGGCGCGACGCTGCAGCAGGTCTTCGGGATGGCCGAGGGGCTGCTCAACTACACCCGCCTCGACGACCCCGAGGACGTCATCTGCAGCACCCAGGGCCGGCCGCTGTGCGCGGGCGACGAGGTGCGCCTCGTCGACGAGCTCGACCGTGACGTCCCGGAGGGGGAGCCCGGGTCGCTGCTGACCCGCGGCCCGTACACCCCGCGCGGCTACTACCGGGCCGCCGAGCAGAACGCCCGCGCGTTCACCGCCGACGGCTGGTACCGCAGCGGCGACATCTGCCGGCGCACGCGAGAGGGCAACCTCGTCGTCGAGGGCCGGGACAAGGACATGATCAACCGCGGTGGGGAGAAGATCTCCGCCGAGGAGGTGGAGAACCTCGTCTACCAGGTCCCCGGGGTCAGCCGGGTCGCCGCGGTGGCCATGCCCGACGCGGAGCTGGGGGAGCGGGTCTGCGTGTACGTCGTCGCGCGGCCGGGGCATACGGTGACCCTGGAGCAGCTGCGCACCTCGATGGAGGCGGCCGGGGTCGCCCGGTTCACGCTGCCCGAACACCTGGTGCTCTGCGACGAACTGCCGGCCACCAAGGTCGGGAAGATCGACAAGAAGGCGCTGCGCGCGGACATCGCCGCCCGGCTCGGCGCCACCGTGGGGAGCGTGTGATGAGCCGGCACGATCTGGCGGTGACCCGGCCCTGGATGGCCGAGGGCACGACGGTGCTGTTCGGGGCGGTCGATCGGCTCTCCGACGGCGATCTGCGCGGGCCCGGCGTGCTGCCGGGCTGGACCCGGGCGCACGTCATCGGGCACGTGGCGCGCAACGCCGAGGCGCTCGGCCGATTGGCGGCCTGGGCCCGCACCGGGGTGGAGACCCCGATGTACGCCGACCGGCAGCAGCGCGCCACGGAGATCGAGGCGTCGGCGGCGTGGCCCGCGGCGACGCTGCGCGCGGACCTCACCGCCACCGCGGCGGCCCTCGACACCGCCCTGGACGCCCTCGACGACGCAGCCTGGAAGGCGTCGGTACGCAGCGCCCAGGGCCGCGTCATCCCGGCCGCCGAGATCCCGTGGATGCGGGTCCGGGAGGTGTGGCTGCACGCCGTCGACCTCGACGCCGGGGTGGGGGTCGCCGACCTGCCTGCCGGGGTGGTCGACGCCCTGCTCGACGACGTGACCGGCGCGCTGTCCGGCCGCGACGGCTGCCCGCCGGTGCGGCTGGAGCCCGCCGACCGGGATCGCGGCTGGCGCCTCGGCCCGGACGACGCCGATCCGGTCGTCGTGGCGGCACCCGCCGCCGACCTGCTGGCCTGGGCGGCCGGCCGCGACGACGGTGCCCGCCTCGCGGCCGGCCGTGGCGCGGGTGTCCCGGAGCTGCCCCGCTGGTTGTGACGTCGCGGTGACGGCGTCCGCCTGCACCGCGCCGGGCGGCGTGAGCGGGCGGGTCCTGGGTAACCGGGGCGGGATGAGCGAGAACCGGCCCGGCGATGCCACACGGCGTCCACCCGACGGCACCTCCCCGAATGGGCCCGGGGACGACGTGCTCGTCGTCGACGCGTCGAGGTTGAAGCGCACGATCGCCGGTACCGCGGTCGGCAACATGATGGAGTGGTACGACTTCGGGGTCTACAGCTACGTGGCCGTGACCCTGGGGAAGGTCTTCTTCCCCGGCTCCAGCGGGCCGGTCCAGCTGATCTCGACGTTCGCCACGTTCGCCGCGGCCTTCCTGATCCGTCCGCTCGGCGGCTTCTTCTTCGGCCCGCTCGGCGACCGGATCGGCCGCAAACGGGTGCTGGCCACCACGATGATCCTGATGGCGATCGGCACCTTCTGCATCGGGCTGCTGCCCGGTTACGACACGATCGGCATCTGGGCCCCGATCCTGCTGCTCGTCGTCCGGCTCGTGCAGGGGTTCTCCACCGGCGGTGAGTACGGCTCGGCGATGACGTTCATCTCCGAGCACTCCCCGGACCGCCGCCGCGGGTTCCTGTCCAGCTGGCTGGAGTTCGGCACCCTGTCCGGCTACGTGCTGGGCGCGGCGATAGCCACCGGACTGACCGCCACCCTGACCGAGACGCAGATGCTCTCGTGGGGCTGGCGGATCCCGTTCTTCGTCGCCGGCCCGCTCGGCCTGGCCGGGCTGTACATGCGGCTCAAGCTGGAGGAGACCCCGGCCTTCGAGTACCTCGCGGGCCACGAACACCGCACGATGAACATCCGCGAGGAGTTCCGGCGCATCATCGTCGAGCACCGGCGCCCGGTGCTGGTGTGCATGGGCCTGGTCCTGGTGTGGAACGTGACCAACTACATGCTCACGTCGTACATGCCGAACTACCTGTCCACCGCGCTCGCCGTGCCCGAGGCCACCGCGCTGCTGGTCGTGCTGATCGTCATGGCCGTGCTGATGGTGGTGATCACGTTCGTCGGTCGCCTGTCCGACCGGGTCGGGCGCCGTCCGGTGCTCATGACCGGCTGCATCCTGCTCATCCTCGGCTCGGTGCCCGCGATGCTGATCATCCGCAACGCCACGTTCAGTCCGATTCTCATCGGCTGCATGCTGATGGGGCTGATGCTGGTGTGCTTCAGCAGTACCGAGCCGGCCACCCTGCCCGCGCTGTTCCCCACCGACGTGCGCGCCGGAGCGCTGTCGGTGGCGTTCAACATCTCCGTGTCGTTGTTCGGCGGCACCACCCCGCTGGTCACCGCGGCGCTGGTGACCGCGACCCACAGCCTGCTGATGCCGGGGTTCTACCTGATGGCGGCGGGGATCATCGGCGCCGTCGCCGTGCTGTTCGCCCCGGAGACCGCAGGCCGGCCGCTGCCCGGTTCGCCGCCGGTGGCCGCCGACGAGGCGGAGGCCCGCAAGCTGGTCGGGTACTGACCGGCTTCCCCTCGGGGGCCGGACTGGGCACGCTGTATCTCTCGTGCCGCCGGAGGTGGGTGCCGATGCTGCTGCTGCACCGCGAGCAGATCGAGGACCTGCTCGACCTGGACGAACTGATCGACGCGCTCGGCCCGGCGATGGCCGATCTCAGTTCCGGCCGCGCGTCGGTGCCGGACCGGGTCGCGGCGGGCGTCCCGAATCGGGAAGGGCTGCTCACGGCGACGCCGGGGTACGTGCCCTCGTCCCAGGTGCTGATGGCCGAGCTCGTCTCGTGGTACCCGCACAACGCCGGCACCGGCCTGCCGACCCGCCAGGCCGTCATCGTCGCATTCGACCCGGACACCGGCGAGCCCAGCGCGCTGCTCGACGGCACCGCGATCATCACGATCCGCACCGGTGCGTGCTCGGCACTGTCGGTGCGGCTGCTCGCCCGCCCCGACGCCGAGGTGCTCACGATCATCGGAACCGGGGTGCAGGCCCGCTCGCACGCCCGCGCCGTGTCCCGGGTCCGGCGGCTCCGGCAGATCCGGATCGCCGGCCGGGACCCGGTGAAGGCCGCGGATGCGGCCGTCGAGCTGTCCGCGGAGCTTCCGGTCGACGTCGTGGTGGTGGCGTCGATCCGGGAGGCGCTCGACGGCGCGGACATCGTCTGCGCCACCACCCACGCGGTGGTGCCGGTCGTCCGCCGGGCGTGGCTGAGCCCCGGGGTGCACGTCGCGTCGGTGGGCCACAACTCCGCCGGCCGGGAGATCGACGACGACACGATCGCCGACGCGTTGGTCTGTGTGGAGTCCCGCGCCGCGGTGCTGGCCCCGTTCCCGGCGGGCAGCAACGACCTGCTCGAACCCATCGAGAACGGCGTCATCAAGCCCGACCACCTGCACGCCGAGCTCGGTGAGCTCGTCGCCGGGGCCCGGCCCGGGCGCAGCTCGCCGGAGCAGATCACCCTGTTCAAGTCGGTCGGGGTGGCCGTCGAGGACGCCGCGGCCGTGGCGCTGGTCCTGCAGGCGGCCTGGGACCAGGGGGTCGGTGACGAGATCCGGATCTAGGGCCCACCCTCCGGCGCGGAGCCGCAGATGCGTGGGCGATCCGCCGGTTACTCCACCCGGGGCGGGCGGCCCATCGACGCCACCAGTTCCGGGAGACGCTGACCCGGAATCACCCGGCCAGCCCGGCTCGCTCCAGCACGATGTCGATCAGCCGTCGCGGCGAGGACGACGCGAGCCCCAGCGGCCAGCGGCTCCCCAGCCGCTCCACGACCTCGACCGCACCCGGCAGCAGCGGCAGCCCGGAGGCGTACCGGGCGACCATCCGGTCGACGACGGTGGCGGCGACCTCCTCCGGCCGGCCGGGTACGCCCACCACCCCGGTCAGGTACGCCGACCACTCCGGGGTGCTCATCCCCTGCATGGCCTGGGTCGCCTCCGCGGGCCAGGACAGGGCCGCCTCGGCGGCGAGACCGCGGCGGACCTCGTCCCAGAGCTCCTCGGACTCGACGAGCACACCGTCGAGGTCGAAGACCACCGCAGCCATCGCGTCCCCCGGCATCGTGCCTCCCGAATCGTCCCGGAGTCGCCCCTGAATCGGATGTGTCGGTACGCGGTGGCACAGACGGCTCGTCGACGCCGGGTCAGCCGTGTCGAGCAGGCGCCCGGGTGCGTACCGTCAGACTATGTCCACGGCCCACGGCGTGGTCACCTGCTCCACCACCCTGTCCGTCGACGCCGCGCCGATGCTCGCGCATCCCCTGCGCACGTCGGACCTCCCGCTGCGGCTGCTCGACTCCTGACCGAGGGAAGACGCACATGGCTGGACCCGACCCGCAGCCGGCCTGGACCCCGGGATCGGCGCGCCGCCCCGACCGGCACCGGGGGGCAACCTGGCTGGGGCAGCACTGGAGAACCGTCGGGCACTGGGTCGTGGTCCTGGCCGCTCTCGGCTACCTGACCTGGCAGGCGCCGAAGATGATTCGCTCCGCAGGCGACGTACACGTGACGCTGGACCACCTGCAGTGGTGGTGGGTGGTTCTCGCGGCCCTGCTCGGCGTGGGCGCGCTGGCGGTGTACGGGGAGCTGCACCGGCGACTGCTGCTCGTCGGTGACGCGCCCGTTCCGGCGGCCACGGTGCAGGGGATCACCTTCGCCGAGAACGCGGTGTCCAACACCGTGCCCGTGGTCGGCGGCGCCGGTGCCGTCGCCTACGCGATCAGCCGGCTGCGCCGCCGCGGCGTCGACTCCGCGCTGGCCTCCTGGACGGTGCTCTTCGCCGGGGTGATGTCGACGCTCACCCTGATCGTCCTCGGTGTGGTCGCGCTGACCTGGGCCGGGCGGCTACCCGTCGGGTGGGCGGTCCTGCTCATCGCCGTGATCGTCCTGGGGTCGGTCGCCGCCTGGGCGGTGGTGACCCACCCTGCCGTGCTGCGCCACGTCATGCACGTGCTGCTGCGCATCGGCAAGCACGTGCCGTGGAACTGCCGCCACTGCCGCGCCACCTGGGAGCGCGACCCCGATCAGGTCTCCGACCGGATCGGTGCCCGCCTCGGCCTGCTGCGGCCCAGTCCCGTCCAATGGCTCGTCCTGATCACCTTCTCGGCGCTGGCCTGGGCGCTGGACTACCTGACCCTGAACGCCAGCGCTGCGAGCGTGGGGGCCTTCGCCCCCTGGACGGTTCTCGCGCTGGGTTTCCTCCTCGTCCAGGGCAGCATCGCCCTCCAGGTCCTTCCCGGCGGTGCCGGTCTGGCCGAGACCGGCCTGCTCGGCGTCCTTCTCGCCGCCGGCGTGGCCGCCGCCCCGGCCGCGGCCACCGTGCTCATCTATCGCGCCATCAGCTGGCTCGGCCTCTCCCTGGTCGGCTGGGTCGTCTACGCCGTACAGATCCACCGAACGCCGGCCCGCCACCACCGCCACACCTTCCCGCTCATCCACGTGGCGCCGCTGGGCCGGCCGGCACGAATCACCCCGCCCGACGTCGGCGGGTGACCCGCACCGGGGTAGTGGCGACGCCGCCGGACGGCGCCGACGCCCGGCGGGCGACCGCGCGCCGGGGACCGCGCCGGCGGGCTGGAGCCGGCGATGAACGTCGCCGTCGTCGGTGACCAGGTGCCGCCGTGGATCCAGCAGTTCATCGGCGCGGACGCCGCGACGGGGGATCGAGCACGACTCGCTGACCATGCTCCGCGGCAGCCCGCAGCAGATGGCCGAGGAGTTGCTGCGCCGCCGCGACGAGATCGGCGTCTCCTCCCTCAGCGTCGACGGCGCGTTCGCCGAGCAGCCGGCCCCCGTGGTGGAGTTGCTCGCCGGCCGCTGACTCAGCGCGCCTGCCGCAGGTCCTTGAGCCGCTGCAGCTTGCCGACCGACCGCTCCAGGGTGGCCGGCGGCACGATCTCGCACTCGACGCTCACCCCGATGGTCTCCTTGACGCCACGGACGATCTCCGCGGCGGCCGGGCCGTGCCGGTCGGCCGGGGTGTCGGCGCGGGACTCGACCCGCACCGTGAGCGCATCCATCCGGCCCCGGGTGGAGAGCACGAGCTGGAAATGCGGGGCCAGGCCGGGAGCGCGCAGCACGATCTCCTCGATCTGGGTGGGGAACAGGTTCACCCCGCGCAGGATGATCATGTCATCGCTGCGGCCGGTGATCTTCTGCATCCGGCGCATCGCCGGGCGGGCGGTGCCCGGGAGCAGTCGGGTGAGGTCGCGCGTGCGGTACCGGATGATCGGCAGCGCCTCCTTGGTGAGCGAGGTGAACAGCAGCTCGCCCTCCTCGCCGTCGGCCAGCGGTGTCCCGTCCAGCGGGTCGACGACCTCGGGGAGGAAGTGGTCCTCCCACACGTGCAGGCCGTCCTTGGTCTCCACACACTCCTGGGAGACGCCGGGGCCCATCACCTCGGACAGGCCGTAGATGTCGACGGCGTGGATCCCCATCCGCCCCTCGATCTCGGCGCGCATCTGCTCGGTCCACGGCTCGGCGCCGAGGATGCCGACCTTCAGCGAGCTCGATCGCGGGTCGATGCCCTGCCGCTCGAACTCGTCGATGATCGTCAGCAGGTAGGACGGGGTGAGCATGATGATCTGCGGACCGAAGTCCTGGATGAGCTGGACCTGGCGCGGGGTCATGCCGCCGGAGACCGGGACGACGGTGCAGCCGAGTTTCTCCGCGCCGTAGTGCGCGCCGAGTCCGCCGGTGAACAGTCCGTAGCCGTAGGCGTTGTGCAGGATCTGGCCCGGCCGCCCGCCCGCCGCGCGGATCGAGCGGGCCATCACCGTCGCCCAGGTCTCGATGTCGCGCGCGGTGTAGCCGACCACCGTGGGCCGGCCGGTGGTGCCCGACGACGCGTGCACCCGGGCCACCTGCTCGCGCGGTACCGCGAACATGCCGAAGGGGTAGTTGTCGCGCAGGTCGGCCTTGCTCGTCATCGGGAACCTGGCCAGGTCGGACAGCTCCCGGCAGTCGTCGGGATGCACGCCGGCGGCGTCGAAACGCTCCCGGTAGAACGGCACGCCTGTGTACGCGTGCCGCAGGGTCCACTGCAGCCGCTCGAGCTGCAGGGCGCGCAGCTCGTCGGTCGACATCCGCTCGGCGGGGTCGAGGGTCTCAGTCGCGGGGGCATCGCCCAGCCGGGCCGCCTGCGCGGTCACCTCCCGGCCTTCCGCTTCGCCACCAGCGTCAGGACGTCGTAGCGGGCCACCGACTCGCCGTCCTGGCGGGTCACGTCGGCGTCCCACCGGACCTCGCCGTAGCCGGCGCTGTCGCGCGGGGTGATCTGCTTGCAGGTCAGGGTCACGGTGAGCGCGTCGTCGAACTTCACCGGGGTGAGGAAGCGCAGGTTGTCGACCCCGAAGTTGGCCAGGACCGGGCCGGGATCGGGATCGACGAACAGGCCCGCGGCCAGCGAGACGACGAGATAACCGTGCGCGACCCGCCCGCCGAACAGCGGGTTCGCCTCCGCGGCCTGCTGATCCATGTGGGCGTAGAAGGTGTCGCCGGTGAACTCCGCGAAGTGCTCCACGTCCTCCTGGGTCACCACCCGCGGGCCGGCCACGATCGTGTCACCGAGGCGCAGCTCCTCGAGGTGCTTGCGGAACGGATGTTCCTCGGTCTCGGTGCGCACCGAGCCCGGCACCCAGCGGCCGGTGATCGCGGTGAGGGTGTCCGGGTCGGCCTGCACCGCGGTGCGTTGCATGTGGTGCAGCACCCCGCGCAGCCCGCCCAGCTCCTCGCCGCCGCCGGCGCGACCGGGCCCGCCGTGCACGAGCGCGGGCAGCGGCGAGCCGTGCCCGGTCGACTCCTGCGCGTCGGCCCGGGTGAGAACCAGCAGTCGGCCGTGCCACGGGGCGACGCCCAGCACGACGTCGCGGGCGAACGCGGTGTCACCGGTGACGACCGAGCCGGCCAGGCTGCCCTGGCCGCGGGCGGCCAGGGCCACGACCTGCTCGGTGGAGCCGTACGGCAGCACCGTGCTGACCGGCCCGAACGCCTCCACCTCGTGCGGCTCGGCGCGGTCGGGGTCGCCCACCAGCAGCAGCGGGGAGACGAACGCGCCGCGCTCGGCGTCGGCGTCCAGGACGTCGACGGTGTCCGGGTCGCCGAAGACGATGCGGCCGGCGTCGGAGAGGGCCTTGACGCTGCGCCGCACCTCCTCGCGCTGCTCCAGGCCGGCCAGCGCACCCATCCGGACGCCCTCGGCGGCGGGGTTGCCGACCGTGACCTTCGCCAGTCGCGCCGCCACCGCCTCGCACACGGCGTTCACGTGCTGCTCGGGGACGAACGCACGGCGGATGGCCGTGCACTTCTGCCCGGCCTTGACCGTCATCTCGGTGACCAACTGCTTCACGTACAGGTCGAACTCGGGTGTTCCGGGGGCGGCGTCCGGGCCGAGGATCGACAGGTTCAGCGAGTCGGCCTCGGCGGAGAAGCGGACGGCGCGGTTGACGATCGCCGGGTGGGTGCGCAGCCGGGCCGCGGTGGCCGCGGAGCCGGTGAACGAGACGAGGTCCTGCTCGGTGAGGTGATCGAACAGATCGCCGACCCCACCCGCGATGAACTGCAGCGTGCCCTCGGGCAGCAGCCCGGATCCGACGATCAGCTCGACGAGTTTCGCGGTGAGGAACGCCGTCGGGCTGGCCGGCTTGATCACGCTCGGGACGCCGGCCAGGAACGCCGGGGCGAGCTTCTCCAGCGGCCCCCAGACCGGGAAGTTGAACGCGTTGACCTGCACCGCGACGCCGCGCAGCGAGGTCGCGACGTGCTGTCCGACGAACGTGCCGCCCTTGCTCAGCGGCTCGACGGCGCCCTCGACGTAGACGGTGTCGTTGGGCAGCTCGCGGCGGCCCCTGGTCGCGTAGGCCTGCAGCACGGAGATGCCGCCGTCGACGTCGAACCTGGAGTCGAACAAGGTGGCCCCGGTGCGCGCGGAGACCGCGTAGAGCTCGTCGCGGCGCTCGCGCAGGTGCGCGGCGAGCGCCTTGAGCAGCCCGGCGCGCTGGTGGAAGGTCAGCTCCCGCAGCGCCGGTCCGCCGACGCGGCGGCCGTGGTCCAGCATGCCGGCCATGTCGATGCCGGCCGAGGAGATCCGGGCGACCTCGTCGCCGGTGACCGCGTCGTGCAGCGGTCGGCCGTCGTCCGTTGGTGCCCGCCAGCGGCCCCCGGCGTAGCTGCGCAGCGGTGCTGTGGTCATCGCGGATGCCTCCGTGAATCTCGCTCGACCGACCGTTCGTTCGGCGAAGCTAGCACTCAACGGCGCCACCCGACAGTGCCCGGACGGCTCCGGCAGCGCAGACCGGCCCGGCTCGTGCAACGACCGATCGTTCGGTCGGAGACCGGCTAGCCCGGCTAGCATGGCGCGATGTCCGATCACGCGAGCGACCTGGCCGATCCCGCTGTCCTCGTCGAGCGCGACGAGGCCGACCCGGCCGTCGCGGTGCTCACCCTGAACCGGCCGGCCCGCTACAACGCGCTCACGCTCGAGCTGAAGACCGCCCTGCTCGACGCGATCACGGGCGTGAGCACCGACCCGTCGGTGCGCGCCGTCGTGCTGACCGGCGCGGGCAAGGCGTTCTGCGTGGGCCAGGACCTCGGCGAACACGCCGAGAACCTGGAGAAGGACCCGGAGACGGCGCTGGGCACCGTGGCCGAGCACTACAACCCGATCGTTCTCGGGCTCACCGAGATGCCCAAGCCGGTGGTCGCTGCGATCAACGGGCCGTGCGTGGGGGCCGGGCTGGGTTTCGCGATGTCGTGCGACCTGCGGGTCGCCGCCGCGGGGCTGAAGTTCGCCACCGCGTTCACCGGGATCGGGCTGACCGCCGACTCCGGCCTGTCGGCCAGCCTCGCACACGCCGTCGGGATCTCCCGGGCCACCGAACTGCTGCTGCTCGGTGAGCAGTTCACCGCCGAGGAGGCCCAGCAGTGGGGGCTGGTGCGCGAGGTCGTCCCGGCCGAGGACGTGCTGGGCACCGCGGTCGAGCTCGCCCGCCGGCTCGCGACCGGGCCGACCGCCGCCTACGCCGAGGTCAAGCGGGCCGTGCGGTTCGGCGCGGTGTCCGAGCTGCCCGACGTGCTGGCCCACGAGGCCGCCGCGCAGGGCCGGCTCGCGGTGACCCGCGACCACGCGGTCGCCGTCGCCGACTTCCTCGCGAAGAAGCGTCCGACGTTCGAGGGGCGATGAGTCGCGTGCGGGCGCGCGAGACGACACCGATGAGCGCGGCATCCGCCGAACCGGCGCGCCGGCCGCGGCGGCCCAGTGGCGGGCCCGGCCCGCTGCTCGAGGTGGCCGTGGCGGAGTTCAACACCCGCGGCTACGACGCCACCAGCATGGAGGACCTCTCCCGCGCGGCCGGCATCACGAAGTCGTCGTTCTACCACCACTTCGCGGGCAAGGAGGCGCTGCTGCGCGCGGCGCTGGAGCGCGCCCTCGACGGCTTGTTCGGGGTGCTCGCCGAGCCCGGCGCGAGCGCCGGGTCACCGTCCGAGCGGCTGCGGCACATCGTCCGCGGCCAGGTCCGGGTGCTGATGACCGATCTGTCCTACGTGACGCTGCTGCTGCGCGTGCGAGGCAACACCGAGACCGAACGCTGGGCCCTGGAGCGCCGCCGCGCCTTCGACGCCGAGATCACCGCACTGGTCCGGCAGGCCGTCGAGGCGGGCGAGGTCCGGGCGGGCATCGAGCCGGCGCTGGCGGCCCGGCTGCTCTCCGGGCTCGTGAACTCCGTCGCCGAGTGGTACCGCCCGGGCCGCCCCGGCAGCGGGACGCTCCCCGACGACGTCGCCCGCGCCGTCTTCGAAGGCATCCTCCCGGCCGCCTGAACGCCCTTCATGCGGCCGGGGGAGAGGATCAGCCGTCGGAGTCGGCCGGTGCGGCGGGGTCGGGTGCGGCGGCGTAGACGTGGTGCTGCGGCGTCGGCATCGACGATCCCGTGCCCTTGACGCTCTGCCAGCGGTAGGTCGCTCATGTGGCGTGCATTCCGTGATCGGATGAACCGGCGACGACGTCTCGTCCTCGGGCGGGGACGGCGCGCGAGTACCCGGATTGGCTGAATCGACGGGGCCGATTGGGGTGTCGTCAATCCAACTGAGGATCATTGTTCACCTTTTCGGCGCACGATGCACCCGATCGTGACCCGGGTGGCCACCTGCTCGGGTCTGTGAGACCACCTCCACTCAGGGGAAAGCGTCAGCGTGCCGAACACGAACGGCCCTACCGATCGACCGATCGTGACCGTGGCCGAGCTGGTCGCGCGAGCCGGCGCGCCCGAGGCCCGCTCGGCCGTGAAGCGGCGGTCGGCCAGGCGCGCTGCGAGTAGCCGGCCGAGCGCGCTCGACCTGGTGCAGCGGGAGAGCTCCCTCGGCGTGGCCCGCATGCTGACCCCGTCGACCGGACGCCGTGCGCTCCCGGTACCGACCGGTGGCGTGCGACCGCGTCTGGCCGGGATGGCCGTCGTGGGGGCGGTGGCGGCCGGGGTGGCGGTGACGGGCGGCATGGTGGTGTCCGGCACGGGGCTCGACCGCGCTGCCGCCGTGGGCCGCGATGCCGCCGCGGTGACGTCGCACGCCATGGGCGCCGGGCCGGTACACCCGGGCCCTGCACCCGACGACCCTGGAATGCCCGGTCCGGCCATGGCACCCGACGCGCTTGCGGCGATGGCGCTGGGGGATGCCCATGGGGGCGGCCCCGCGGTGCCCGGCCCGGCGGCGATCGCCCCCGCCCCACTCGGAGCCGTGGCTGCGCCCCGGCCTCTCGGCGCACCGGCCAGGGCGGACGCGAACGCCGCCGCGGTGCCGGTCGCGCCCCCCGCTGCGCCCGAACCGGATGCGGCTCCGCCGCGCGGCGCCCTGACGGAGGGCGGCCCGGCCGCGCCCGGCCCGGTCTCGAACGGGGCAGCCCCGCACGACGCAGCGTCGAGCGGTACGGGGCCGGGCGACGCGGCACCGAGCAACGCACCGCGGACGGACGCCGCCGCGGCGCACCCGGCCCCGGCGAGTCCGGCTCCGAAGCCGTCGTCCGCGCCGTCGAGCCGGCCTGCGCCGTCGAGCCGGCCTGCGCCGTCGGGCGAGCCTGCGCCGTCGAGCCGGCCTGTCGCATCCAGCTCGCCGAGCCGGTCCTCCGACGCGGCATCGGGCCCGTCGGCGAGTCCGTCGACCGGTGACGCCCGCCCGGCCGGCGCCGGCCACGACCCCGCCCCCGGGGACACCGCCCGCCCGCGCTTCCGGAACGACGACGGGCGCCCCGGCCGCGACGCCCGGCACGCCGGCGAACGCCACCACGACACCTGACAGCGCCTCCGGATCCGATGCGCTGCGGGCGCGGGTGGAGGTGCCTTGCATCGGCCGCCGTCGTGCGCCACCATGTACCGAACGAACATTCGGTTCAAGGGAGGGTCTGTCGTGGCCGGAACCGACGAGCTCGAGGCGCCACTCGCCGCCGATTTCGATGCGACCATCGCCGCCGACCGGCGCGTCGAGCCGCGGGACTGGATGCCCGAGGCGTACCGGAAGACGCTGATCCGCCAGATCGCCCAGCACGCGCACTCCGAGATCATCGGGATGCAGCCGGAGGGGAACTGGATCCTGCGGGCGCCGTCCCTGCGTCGCAAGACGATCCTGCTGGCGAAGGTGCAGGACGAGGCCGGCCACGGGATGTACCTCTACGCCGCCGCGGAGACCCTCGGCGTCGACCGTGCGGAACTCACCGAGAAGCTGATCACCTCGAAGCAGAAGTACTCGTCGATCTTCAACTACCCCACGCTCAGCTACGCCGACATCGGCGTCATCGGCTGGCTGGTCGACGGTGCGGCGATCTGCAACCAGGTGCCGCTGTGCCGCTGCTCCTACGGCCCCTACGCCCGCGCGATGGTGCGCATCTGCAAGGAGGAGTCGTTCCACCAGCGCCAGGGCTACGAGCTGCTCATGGCCATGATGCGCGGCACCGACGCGCAGCGCGAGATGGTGCAGGAATCGGTGGACCGCTGGTGGTGGCCGTCGCTGATGATGTTCGGCCCGCCCGACGCCGACTCGCCCAACACCCGGCAGTCGATGGCCTGGGGGATCAAGCGGCACACCAACGACGAGCTGCGCCAGCGGTTCGTGGACATGACCGTCCCGCAGGCTGCCGCGCTCGGCGTCACCCTGCCCGACCCCGAGCTGCGCTGGAATCCGGAGCGGGGCGCCCACGACTACGGCGAGATCGACTGGGACGAGTTCAAGCGGGTCATCGCCGGGTCCGGGCCGTGCAACGCCCAGCGGCTGGCCCACCGGCGCCGCGCCCACGAGAACGGCGCGTGGGTCCGTGAGGCCGCGACCGCGTACGCCGAGAAACAGGCCGCCCGGGCCCGCGAGGAGAAGGTGGCATGAGCGAGTTCGCCGCCGAGGGCGGTCACGGCGCCGTCCCGACCGAGGGTGCCGGCCGGAAGCCGCGCCGTGACTGGCCGCTGTTCGAGGTCTTCGTCCGCGGCAAGCGCGGACTCAACCACGTGCACGTCGGTTCGCTGCACGCCGCGGACGCCGAGATGGCGCTGCACAACGCGCGTGACCTCTACACCCGGCGCAACGAGGGCGTGAGCATCTGGGTGGTCGACGCCGCCGACATCACCGCGTCCAGCCCGGAGGAGAAGGACCCGTTCTTCGCCCCGGCCGGCGACAAGGTCTACCGGCACCCGACGTTCTACGCGATCCCCGAGGACGTGCCGCACCTGTGAACGACAACGTCTACGACGCGCTGTCCGAGGTCCACGGCGGCGACTCGCACTGGGCGTTCGGCACCGGCTTCGACCAGGCCGTGGAGGCCGAGATCAGCGCGCCGGCGCCCGCCGGGGTGGACCGCGGCGACCTCGTCGGCTACTGCCTGATGCTCGGCGACGACGCGCTCGTCTACGCGCAGCGGCTGTCGGAGTGGGTGAGCAACGCCCCGGAGTTGGAGGAGGAGGTCGCGCTGGCCAACACCGCACTCGACCTGCTCGGCCAGGCCCGGGTGCTGCTGGCCCGCGCCGCGCACGTCGAGGGCCGGGGCCGCGACGAGGACGACCTCGCCTACCGGCGCACCGACCGGGAGTTCCGCAACGTCGCGCTCGTCGAGCCCTCCGACGACCTCGACTTCGGCCGCGCCGTCCCGCGGCTGCTGATCTTCTCCTCGTGGCGGCTGGCGCTGCTGCAGCGGCTGCTCGGCTCGGCCGACCCGGTGATCGCCGCCGTGGCCGGCAAGGGCGTCAAGGAGCTGGCCTACCACCGCGACTACGCCGCGCGCTGGACACTGCGCCTCGGTGACGGCACCGCGGAGTCGCGCAGGCGGGTGCAGGCCGGGCTGGTCGCGGTCTGGCCGTACGTCGAGGGGCTGTTCGGCACTCACGAGATCGAGGCCCGGCTGAGCACGGCTGGGGTGGCCGCCGACCCGGCCGCGACCCGCGAGGAGGTCGACGGGGTGATCGACCAGGTGCTGGCCCGGGCCACGCTCGAACGACCCGCGACCGCGCCGGTCGGCACCATCGCCGGGCGCGGTGGCCGCGACGGCGTGCACACCGAGCACCTCGGGCACCTGCTCGCGCAGATGCAGAGCCTGGCCCGCCAGCACCCGGGGGCGACGTGGTAGGGGTCGTGCGCGGTGAGTCGTGCTCCAGCACCACTCACCGCGCACGGGTAGCGGTAGCTGCGGTCGTGGACCCGGAGATGCCGATGCTGACCCTCGGGGACCTGGGGGTCGTCCGGTCGGTCGAGGTCAGGGCGGACGGGGCGGTGCGGGTGACGATCACCCCGACCTACTCCGGCTGCCCGGCCATCGAGGTCATGCGCGACGACCTGCGCGCCCGGCTGCACGCCGAGGGATTCACCGACGTCGAGGTCCGCACGGTGTTCTCCCCGCCGTGGAGCACCGACTGGATCAGCGACGAGGGCCGGCGCAAGCTCGCCGAGGCCGGTGTCGCCCCGCCCGGCCGGGTCGGCCCGCGCGCGGCCGGGCCGGTGCCGCTGACCCTCGACCCGCCGTCCACCCGGGTCCGCTGCCCGCGCTGCGGCTCGCCGGACACCGAGGAGCTCTCCCGGTTCGGGGCCACCGCCTGCACCGCGCTGCGCCGCTGCTCCGCCTGCCTGGAGCCCTTCGAGCACGTGAAGGAGATCTGACCGGTGAGTGCGCCCGCCCCCACCACACGGCCGACCGGGCCGGCTTCCGGCGGCTTCCACGTGCTGCGCGTGGCCCAGGTCGAGCGGCTGTGCGACGACGCCGTCGCAGTCACCTTCGACATCCCCGAGCACCTGCGCGACGAGTACGCGTTCCGCGCGGGGCAGTACCTGACGTTGCGGCAGCGCCGCGACGGCACCGACGAGCGCCGGTCCTACTCGATCTGCGCCCCCGAGGGGGCGGCCCCCCGGGTCGGGGTGCGCCGCGTCGAGGGCGGGCTGTTCTCCGAATGGCTGGTGGACCGGCTCGAACCCGGCGACGAGATGGAGGTCGGCCGGCCTGCGGGCGGGTTCACCCCCGACCTCGCACCGGGCACCCACCACGGCCTGATCGCCGCCGGGTCGGGTATCACCCCGGTCATCTCGATCGCGGCGAGCGTGCTGGCCGCGCACCCCGACACCCGGGTCACGCTGCTGTACGGCAATCGGCGCACCGACACGGTGATGTTCACCGAGGAGCTCGCCGACCTGAAGAACGCCTACGGTCCACGGTTACAGCTGATCCACGTGCTGTCCCGGGAGCCGATGGAGGCCGAGATCTTCTCCGGCCGGCTCGACGCGGACAAGCTGCGCCTGCTGCTCGGTGCGCTGGTGGACGTCGAGGAGGTTGACCACTGGTGGCTGTGCGGGCCGCTGGGCCTGACGACCGCCGCGGTCGACGTGCTCACCGGGTTCGGCGTCGACAAGCGCAGGGTGCACCGCGAGCTGTTCTACGTCGGCGAACCGCCGCCGGAGCCGGCCCGCCACCGCGACGACGGCGACGCCGGCCCGGGCCCCGATGCCGCCGAGGTCACGGTGATCCTCAACGGCCGGGCCACCACGATGACCCTGCCCCGCGGGGTCCCGGTGCTCGACGCCGCGCAGAAGGTCCGCGGCGACCTGCCGTTCGCCTGCAAGGGCGGGGTGTGCGGGACCTGCCGGGCCCAGGTCACGGCCGGTGAGGTGCGGATGCGCCGCAACTTCGCGCTGGAGGACGAGGAGGTCGCGGCCGGGTTCGTGCTGACCTGCCAGTCGCTGCCCGTCTCGGACACCGTGACGGTGGACTACGACACCTGAGGCCGCGGCCGCCGGTCCCGATCGGGCGAGACGGTCAGCTCGAGCGGGCCGGACGGGCCGCCGTCCCGGGCAGCGGCGTCCGGGCCGGCCGGCCCGCGAGGACGTCGAGCACGTTGTCCACGGCGAGGTCGACCATCGCGGCCCGGGTCGTGACGGTGGCCGAGCCGATGTGCGGCAGCGCGACGATGCGGCCCTCGGCGCGCAGGGCCGCGACGTCCTCGCCGAGCGGCTCGTGGTCGAACACGTCCAGACCGGCGGAGTGGATCTCCCCGTCGCGCAGCGCGGCGAGCAGCGCCGCGAAGTCGACGACGGGCCCGCGGGCGGTGTTCACCAGCGTCGCGGTGGGCTTCATCAGCTTCAGCGCCGCGGCGTCGATCAGGTGCCGGGTCTGATCGGTCAGCGGGGTGTGCAGGGTGACGACGTCGGACTCGGCGAGCAGCGTCGGCAGGTCCACCTCCACGCTGGTGTCGTCCGGGTCGACCGCCCGCCCGCGGTGGCGCAGCACGGCCATCCCGAAGCCGCGGGCGCGGCGGGCCACGGCGCGGCCGATCTCGCCGTAGCCGACGATGCCGAGCGTCGTCCCGTACACGTCCAGGCCGAGGAAGTCGCCCAGCCGGAAGGCGTCCCACTCGCCGGCGAGCAGGGTGTCGCGGGCACTGCCGAGCCGCCGCCGCGCCATCAGGATCAGAGCGAACGCGAGGTCGGCGACGGTCTCGGCGAGCGTGCCCGGGGTGTGGGTGACGACGACACCGCGCTGGGCCGCGGCGGCCTCGTCGACCCGGTCGAAGCCCACGCTGGTCAGTGCGACCACCTGCAGCGACGGCCCCGCGGCGTCCAGCAGCGCGCCGTCGACCCGGTCGCTGCCCAGGCACACGATGCCGTGCGCGCCGCCGGCGAGTGCCCGCAGCTCGGCCGGGGTGGGGACCGTGGTGCCGGTGAAGGCGGTGACCTCGACGTGTTCGGCCAGCCGGGCCGGGCCGTTCCCGGGCAGATCGGGACGGGTGATCAGCACGCGGCAGGTCATGGCGCTCCTCGGCAGGGACGGCGGGGACGGCGGGGACGCCCCATTCAACCCGGCCGTCGTGCCCGCAGCGCTCACCCGCCCGGGCCGGCCAGCAGCGGGATGAGGACGGCGCCGGTCGCCAGGTGCATCGCGGCCAGCGCGATCCCCGCGGCGAGGGTCAGGGCCGCGCTGAGCGGACTGAGCAGCGACACCACCAGCAGGCCGACCGCGACGACCGTCCAGATCCGGCGCGGCCGGTCGACGGTCCGTTCCAGCAGCGCGAGCAGCGCCCATCCGGCCAGGCCGGCGAGCAGCGCGGAACCCGCGACGGCGGCGGCCCCGACGGATCGGATGGCGCCCCCGGCCACGACGTCGAGGTCGACCCCGGCGACCGGGCCGGCGAGCGCCCAGACCGCGAGCGCGGCGACCGGAGCAGCCGCCACGACGAGCGCGCGCCGCAGGATCGGGTGGGCCGGGATGGTCGGGATGGTCATCATGAACATGCGATTCCCCTCTCACGAGCGGACGCCACCCTGACCTGCAGCCGCCCGCCGGGGCATCGGCCGCGCGACCCGGCCGACCCCGACCGTCGTCGGACCGGGTACCGACTTCGGTCGGGGGTGTGCGTTGACCCCGGCGCGGCCCGCCGTGTACGACCGCCTCATGAAGATCGATGCCCGGCTCCGGGACGGTATGCGGTACGCGGCCGCCGACGCCCGCGTCGCCGAGGAGATCGGTTACGACGGCGCGTGGAACACCGAGAACCAGGCCGAGCCGTTCCTGCCACTGGCGCTGGCCGCTGAGCACACCGACCGCATCGAGCTGGGCCCGTCGGTGGCGATCGCCTTCGCCCGCACCCCGATGACCGTCGCCTATGCGGCGCTGGACCTGCAGCGCTACTCGGGCGGCCGGTTCGTCCTCGGGCTGGGCAGCCAGATCCGGCCGCACGTCGAGCGCCGGTTCTCGATGCCGTGGTCGCGACCCGCGGCCCGGATGCGCGAGTTCGTGGAGGCGCTGCGGGCGATCTGGTCGGCGTGGGAGACCGGGGAGCGCCTGGAACACCGCGGCGAGTTCTACACCCACACCCTGATGACGCCGAACTTCACGCCGCCGCCCAATCCGTACGGGCCGCCGCGGGTGTTCCTCGCCGCCGTCGGCCCGCACATGCTGCGCACGACCGGCGAGGTGGCCGACGGGCTGCTCGCCCACCCCTTCATCACGGAGCGCTACCTGCGGGAGGTCGTCGTCCCGACCCTGACGCAGGCCCGCGGCACCCTCGACGGGTTCGAGATCGGCCTGTCGCCGTTCGTCGCACTCGATGACGCCGACGTCGAGGCGGTCCGCAGGCAGATCTCGTTCTACGGCTCCACCCCGGCGTACCGCCCGGTGCTCGAACTGCACGGCTGGGGCGAGCTGCAGACCGAGCTGAACCGGCTGTCCAAGCAGGGCCGCTGGGACGACATGGTGCCGCTGGTCGACGACGAGGTCCTGCACGCGATGTGCGTCGTCGGCACCCCGGCCGAGGTCGCGGCCGAGCTGCGCCGCCGCTATGCAGGGGTGGCGCAGCGCATCCGGTTCAACCGCCCGGGGGACACGCCGTCGCCGGATCGGTTCGCCGACCTGGTCGCCGCGCTCCGGGCCTGACCGCCCGCCGGATGCACCGCCGCCGGCGACCACCGACTTTCGTCGGTGGTCGCTGCGGTCGCCCTGGTCCTACTCTCACCGGTCGTGGTCGGCCTGACGAGCTGCGACGCGGAACGGCCCCGGTGCTCGGGGCGCGCGACCGCCCTGATCGTGGTGCTCGTCGCCGTGCTGGTCGCGCTCAACGTGTGCGGCCGGTACCACGCAGGCCGGGCCGGGGACATGCTCGGATTCGAGGCGGCCGTCGGGGTCGCCGGCGTCGCGCTGATGCCGCTGCTGCTGCGTCGCCCGGTCATCGGGGCGCTGGCCCTCGCCGCCCTCGCCGCGCTCTCCCCGGCGGCGACCCCGCCGTCCACCGTGGGCACCCTGTACGTCGCCCAGTCGCGCCGGTTGCCGGCGGCCCTCGGGGTGGCGGCCGCCGGTGTCGCGGCGCACGCGATTCAGGGCTGGTGGCGCCCGCCCAGCGGGTTGTCCTACGCCTGGTGGCTGCTCCTGGTGGTGGTCGGCCACGCCGCGCTGGTCGCCGTCGGAGCGCTGGTGCAGGCCCGCCGGGCGCTCGTGGCGTCGCTGCGGGAGCGGGCCCGGCGGGCGGAGGCCGAACAGGGCCGCCGGGTCGCCGAGGCCCGGGCCGCCGAGCGCACCCGGATCGCCCGGGAGATGCACGACGTGCTGGCGCACCGGCTGTCCCTGGTGGCGACGTACGCGGGCGCGCTGGAGTACCGGCTGGACGCGCCGCCCGAGCAGATCGCCCACGCCGCGGGGGTGGTCCGCGCCGGCGTGCACCAGGCGCTCGACGAGCTCCGCCAGGTGATCGGCGTGCTGCGCGACGACCCCCATGGGACCCGCGACGACGACCACGATGCCGACCACCCGCAGCCCGTGCTGACCGACCTGCCGCGGCTCATCGACGAGTCCCGCGGCGCCGGCGCGCAGGTGCTGCTCGACGACCGGGTGGCGGAACCCGCCGCCGTGCCCGGTGGGGCGGGCCGCACCGCCTACCGGATCGTGCAGGAGGCCCTGACCAACGCCCGCAAGCACGCCGCAGGCCAGCCGGTGCGGATCGCGCTGGACGGCGGCCCGGGGAGCGGCCTGGTCGTCGACATCCGCAACCCGCTGGCCCCGGCCGGCCCGTCCATCGCCCCGGGCTCGGGCACCGGGCTCGTCGGGCTCACCGAACGGGTGCAGCTGGCCGGCGGCCGGCTCGATCACGAGGTGACCCCGGCCGGTGAGTTCCGGCTGCGCGCCTTGCTGCCGTGGCCGGCGTGACCGCCCCGGTCAGGGTTCTCATCGTCGACGACGACGCGCTGGTTCGCGCCGGGTTGACGATGATGCTCGACGGGGCTGCCGGCATCTGCGTGGTCGGCGAGGTGGGGGACGGCACGGACGTGCCCGCCGCCGTCGACGCGCTCGCCCCCGACGTCGTGCTGATGGACCTGCGGATGCCGCGGGTCGACGGGATCGCCGCCACCCGGCGGCTGCGCGCCCGGACGAAGCCGCCCGAGGTCGTCGTGCTGACCACGTTCGACGCCGACGAGAACGTGCTGCGCGCGTTGCGCGCCGGGGCCAGCGGCTTCCTGGTCAAGGACACCCCGCCGGCGGAGCTCGTCGGGGCGGTCCGGCGGGTGGCCGCGGGCGACCCGATGCTGTCCCCGCAGGTCACCCGCCGGCTGATGGACCGGGTGGCCACCGGCGCCGGGGACTACGAGCGCGCCCGGGCGGCCCTGGCCGCGCTGAGCCCCCGCGAGCACGACGTCGTCCTCTGCGTCGCCCGCGGCCGGGCCAACGCGGAGATCGCGGCCGAACTGGGGATGGGTGTCGCCACCGTGAAGGCGCACGTCTCGCACATCCTGACCAAGCTCGATCTGGAGAACCGCACCCAGATCGCCCTGCTGGCACACGACGCCGACCTGATCTGAGCGATCCGGCGATCCGGCGATCCGGTGACGATCCGCGGGACGTCACCCGGCGCCGGCGGCGCGGCACCCCGGACCGTCGTTACCGTGGCGCGGTGCCGGCTCCTGATGCTGTGCGTCCCGCCCCGGTGTCGCGCCGGGCGTTGCGCTGGGATCTCGTCGCCGTCGGGAGTGCGGCCGTCCTCGTCGTCGTGGCCGCTCTCGTCGGCCGGGCACTGCTCGCCGCCGGGATCGACATCTTCCTCGACTTCCCGCCGCTGCTGGCCTCCTGGCAGCCGCACATCGGGCCGGGCACCCCGATCGCGATCGTCACCGCTGCGGCGGTGGTGCTCCACGGGCCCGCGCTCGCGCAGCGGCTGAGCTGGGGGCGGATGCTGGCGGCGGGCTGGGCGGCCGCGGTGGTGTGGACGCTGTCGCTGGCGCTGGTCGACGGCTGGCACGACGGCGTCGTCGGGCGGCTCACCAGCAACCAGGAGTACCTGCACGACGTGCCGCGGGTGACCGACATCGCGGAGATGCTGCGGACGTTCTCCGACCACATCCTCACCGACCGGCCCGGCTTCTGGACCACGCACGTCGGCGCGCACCCGCCCGGCGTGTTCCTGCTGTTCGTGTGGCTCGACCGGATCGGCCTGGGCGGCGGTGGCGCCGCGGGGATCGTCGTCATCCTCGTCGGCGCCTCGGCGTGCGCCGCGGTGGCGGTGGCGCTGCGCGCCCTGGGGGCCGAGGACGTCGCGCGATCCGTGCTGCCGTTCGGCGTGCTGCTGCCCGGTGCCGTGTGGGTCGGGGTGTCGGCCGACGGAATGTTCGCGGGCGTGCTGGCCTGGGGGGTCGCGCTGCTCGCGGTCGGGGCGACGGCGGCGGGACGGCGGGCCGATCTCGCCGCGCTCGCCGGCGGCCTGCTGCTCGGCTACACGCTCTACCTGTCCTACGGGCTGGCACTGGGCGGGTTGCTGCCGCTCGTCGTGCTGGGGGTGACACGGCGCCGGCGGGCCGCGGTGTTCGCCGTCGCCGGGGCTGCGACGGTCGGCGCTGCGTTCACCGCCGGCGGGTTCTGGTGGCTGACCGGCTACCGGGACGTCACGGTCATCTACGCGGCCAGCATCGCCGCGACCCGGCCCTACTGGTACTTCGTGTGGGCCGACCTCGCGGCCGTGCTCTTCGCGATGGGCCCGGCCATGGTGGCCGGGCTGCGCCGGATGGCCGCGGCGCCGCGGGCCCTGCCGGTCGCGGTGGCGCTGCTCGCGGCCGCGGCGCTGGCCGCGATCCTCGCCGCCGACGTCTCCGGGTTCAGCAAGGGCGAGGTCGAGCGGATCTGGCTGCCGTTCGTGGTCTGGCTGACCCTGCCGTGTGCGTTGCTGCCGCGCGCGCAGGTGCGGGCCTGGCTGGCGGCGCAGGCGCTACTCGCGCTGGCCGTGAACCATCTGCTCTTCACCGTGTGGTGACGGCGCCGCGGAGACCCGGCCGGCATGCGCGGCCCGGCCGAGCCGCACCGCGTAGAGCGCGGCGGAGATCGCGAACATGGCGGCCACGAGCAGCAGCCAGCGCGCGAGATAGGGCTGTTGGGTCAGGCCGCTGGCCGCCGTGAAGGTGGCCTCGCCCTGGCGGATGATTCCCGGGAAGAACAGCAGGAACGTCAGCCCGGCGCCCAGCGCCGGCACCCGGACGTAGTTGACGACGGGGACCCGGCGGGGGCGGGCGGGCGCCGTCAGCGGCCGGGCCGCCCGGTCGGCCAGTGCGTAGAGCGGGAACAGCACCAGATCGTGCCCGATCACCGCGCCGGCGAACCAGATGAGGACCCAGGGCCACGACGGGTCCGCGCCGACCCGGAAGGCGGCGTAGCCGGCGACCGCGAAGGCGGCCAGCAGCACCAGCAGGTGCAGCGGGTTGGCCCCGTAGAAGGCCCGGGCGGAGGCGACGACGCGGTGCATCTCAGGCGCTCCTGAAGTCGATCGACCGGACCCACTTGGTGCAGTGCACGCCCGGTAGCGCGGGCACGATGACGCGGGCCGGGTAGCCGTGGTCGGGGCTCAGATCCGCCCCGTCGACCTGCAGCGCGAGCAGCGAGTCCGGGTCGAGTACCTGCCCGGACGTCAGCGTGGCCTGGGCGAACGGGCCCTGCTCGAGCGACCGGACGAACGCCGACGCGGGAGCGGGCACCCCGGCGAGCGCGGCGAGGTCGCGCAACCGCACGCCGGTCCAGTTCTGCGTCGTCGACCAGCCCTCGACACACGCGATCGGCAACGTCGCGGTGTGCCGGGCCATCGCGGACAGCGCGACCCGGTCGAACTGGACGGCCTGCGGTCCACCGGTCAGCCGCAGCCGCCAACCGGGGCCGGTCGCCGCCGCGGTGATGCCCGCCGCGGCGGCCGTCCGGTTGATCGGGAAGCCGTTCGGCCCGGTGCCCGGGTTGCGGCCGCGAGGCAGCAGCAGGGCCAGGTCCCGGGTGCGGCCGCCGACCGTCTGGCCTGCGGTCAGCACGGCCACGAAGACCATGCCGCCGCCGACCAGCGCGAGCGCGCCGCGGCGGCTCATGGTCGCGGGGGCCGGGTCCCGGGAGACGAGCCCGGTCCCGTCGAGGGGCTCGGGAACGGTCCGTGCCAGCGGGGTCCGCAGTTCGGTGCGCAACGACCGGGACCGCAGCGAACGCGCCATCGTGGCGAACTTGAGCGTCACGTGCACCACGAACCCGGCGATGAACACCCAGGCGCCCCAGAAGTGCGCCAGGTAGAAGCTGAACCCGAACACGTAGTCGTACTGGATGTTGAGCAGGCCGGTGACGATCTCGAAGAGCAGCCCGCCGACGAGCATCAGCAGCGAGATCCGCTCCAGCACCTGCGCGAACGAGCGGGCCGGCGGCCACGCGAACAGCTTCGGGATGACCGACCACAGCTTCGCCAGCACCACCGGGATCAGGATCAGGCCGAGCCCGACGTGCAGCCCCTGGGTCAGCCGGAACAGCCACGACGGCCGGGTCGGCCAGTCGAACACCGGCAGTTGCAGCGGGCCGACGCCGGCGGGGATCGCCTGGCCGAACTGCGGGCCGTAGGCGAGGTAGTCGAGCAGCCCGGTCACGATGACCACCGGCAGCCCGATGAGCAGGACCAGGCCGAACACCGACGTCAGCCACGGGCCGCGCAGCGGGCTGTGGAATCGGCTCAGCCGTTCGAGCCCGGGCGGTCTGCTGCGCTCCAGCGTCCGCCACAGACCCGCCGGGAACCCGGGCCCGGTCTGCGGGTCCGGTGCTGCGCGGTGATCGGTCGACGACATGGATCTCCCCGGTTCGGCGCGACGACGGGTGCAGCGCCGACGCTAGAACCGCCCCGGCCCCGGCAGCTGCGCCGACGGCGATCGGTAAGCAAGCCCTAATGTCGCGGGTGCCGGTGGGCCTTACCGTCCGGTGACGACCGCCCCGGACGGCCCGCGCGGTCACTAACCTCGCTCGGGTGAGCGGACGCGTGCTGGTCGTCGACGACGACACGACCGTCCGTGACGTCGTCGGACGCTACCTCGGTGACGCCGGGTACCACGTGGACCTCGCCGCGGACGGGCCGACCGGGCTGCGTGCCGCCCAGGAGCGGCATCCGGACGTGATCGTGCTGGACCTGATGCTGCCCGGGCTCAGCGGCCTGGAGGTGTGCCGGGCGCTGCGCCGCAGCGGCGAGCACCCGCTGATCGTGATGTTGACGGCACTCGGCGAGGAGGACGACCGCGTCCTCGGTCTGGAACTCGGCGCCGACGACTACGTCACCAAGCCGTTCAGCCCGCGGGAGCTGGTGCTGCGCGTCGGCTCGGTGCTGCGCCGCTCGCGGCCCGGCGACGAGGGCGCGGCCGCCGTGCTCACCGACGGCGAGCTGCAGGTCGACCCGGCCGCCCGCCGCGCGGTGCTGGCGGGTACCCAGCTGGTGCTGACCAGCCGCGAGTTCGAGCTGCTCGCCTATCTGATGGCCCACCCCGGCCGGGCGTTCACCCGGGCCGAGCTGCTGGCCGAGGTGTGGGGCTGGGAGTTCGGCGACCAGTCGACGGTGACGGTGCACGTCCGCCGGCTGCGCGAGAAGATCGAACTCGATCCGACCCGGCCGCGGCGGATCGCGACGATCTGGGGCACCGGCTACCGGTACGACCGTGCGGAGAGCCCATGGACGTGATCGAGGAACTGCTGCGGGCGGCGCCGCTGGCGCTGCTGTTCTCGTTGCCGGTCGCACTCGCCGGGGGCCTGCTGCTGCAGCGGATGCGGACCCGGTCGCTGACCGCGGCGATGACGGCGCTGGTGCTGGTCCCGCTGCTGGCCGCGTTGATCGGCGTGCTCGGCGTCAGCGGATTCATGTACTCCCCGCAGCTCGTCGGCACGATCGCGGTGTGCGCGGTGGTCGCGGCGGTGACGGTGCCCGCCGGGCTGCTGCTCGGCCGCCGGGTCGCCCGTGACGCCCTGTGGCAGCGGGAGGCCCGCGAGACCGAACGCCGGGCCGAGGCGTCGCGGCGCGAGCTGGTGGCCGGGATGAGCCACGACCTGCGCTCGCCGCTGGCCGGGATCCGCGGCATGACCGACGCCCTGCTCGACCGTGTCGTCAGCCGGCCCGACGAGGTCACCGAGTACCTGGAGCGGATCCGCCGCGAGGCGATCCGGATGACCGGCATGGTCGAGGACCTGTTCCAGCTGTCCCGGGCCACCTCGGGTGCGCTGCGCCTGGAACCGGCCCGGCTGGCGCTCGCCGAGGTGGTGTCCGACGCCGTCGCGGCCGAGTCGGCGGCCGCCGCGGCCGCCGAGGTCGAGGTCGGGGCCGCGGATCCCGAGAGATGGCCGACGGTGCTGGGCAGCGACACCGAGCTGACCCGGGTCGTGCGCAACCTGCTGGCCAACGCGATCCGGCACACCCCGGGCGGCGGCCGGGTGCAGCTGTCGGCGGGGGCCCGTGACGGCATGGCGTGGCTGTGCGTGCAGGACGGGTGCGGTGGCATCCCCGAGCGCGACCTGGACCGCATCTTCGACGCCGGCTACCGGGGGAGCGCGGCCCGCACCCCCGACGAGAAGTCCGGAGCCGGTCTGGGGCTGGCGATCGCGCGCGCCCTGATGGAGGCCCAGCAGGGGCGCATCGAGGTCAGCAACCACGGGCCGGGCTGCCGGTTCGAGATCGTGCTGCCCCTCGACGACCGGGCGCCCGCCGAGACCCGGTTCGCGATGACGGGTCGATCTGCTGAGGCGGAATGAATTCCGCCGGCCCGTCGCGTATTCGGACGAGCCGGCCCGGGGTGGCGCGGGCGTCGTCGGTGGTGGCCATGGTGCCGACCAGCCCACTGACCGGTTCGCCTCACCCGGCCTCACCGAGCGTGCCCCCCGCGGTCAGGGCAGGCAGCGCGGCCAGGGCGGCGGCGAACCGGGTCGACGGCGCCGAACGGCCGACGACGACCGCGTCCGCGGCGGTGTCCACGTCGGTCAGCTCAGGCAGGGTGGCGACCTGCAGCCCGGCCGCGCGCAACACCCCCAGCGTGCGCTCCCCGGTGTCGGCGCGGGAGGTGGGCACCCCGGCCAGTACGGCTGCCCAGCGCGGATCGCGCAGGCCCAGGGCCCACCAGCCGCCGTCGGCGGCCGGGCCGAGCACGGCGTCGACACCGGGATGCCACAACCGGTCGAGACACCCGGTGAGCAGCGCGGCATCGACCTGCGGGGTGTCCATGCCGAGCAGCAGTGTCGGCAGGCCGGGCAGCAGGGCAGCGGTGTCGGCATGCGCTGCGGCGATGCGTTCGCCCAGGTCGGCGCCTCGCTGGGCGGGGGTGGGCGTGTCGCGTAGCGCCTCGGCCAGCTCGGCGGCGCGCACGGCGTGCTCCAGCCGGCCGGTCAGCGCGACGACGGGCCGGCCGCCGGCGATCCCGCGGACGGCGTCGAGGGTGTCCAGGAATGCGGCGGCCGCGAGGTCGGCGGCCTGTTCGGCCGTGGCGGGAGGGCAGAGCCTGGTCTTGACCCGTCCGGGTTCCGGGGCCTTGGCCAGCACGATCAGGGCCACGCCCCTCACCGGAGCAGCCCAGCCATGTCGCGGACGGCGCGCAGCGTGCCCTTCACCGAGCCGGACACCTTCGACGTGCCGCCGGCGCGCCGGTGATAGGCCACGTCCAGCTCCAGCAGCCGCCAGTGGGCGGCGCCCGCGCGCAGCAGCAGCTCCAGCGGGTAGCCGAAGGCACGGTCGGTGATGCCGAGATCCAGCAGCGCCTGCCGGCGGGCGACCCGGATCGCCGCGATGTCGTGCACCGGGACACCGCGGCGGCGCAGCAGGGCCGCGATCACGGCGTTGCCGGCCCGGGCGTGCCAGGGCCAGACACCCGGTGAGTCGGGGACGCGGCGGCCGACGGCCATGTCGGCCCGGCCCGACCGGACGGCGTCGGCCATCGGCTCGAGCACCGCCGGGTCCAGGGAACCGTCGCCGTCGAGCACGGCGACGAGCTCACCCGTCGCGGCCTCAAGGCCGGCGTGCACGGCAGCGCCGTAGCCGCGCCGCGGTTCGACGACGACCCGGGCCCCGTGGGCGGCCGCCACCGCGGCCGTACCGTCCGTCGAACCGTTGTCGACCACGAGCACCGGCCAGCCGGCGGGCAGCGCGCGCAGCACGGACGGCAACGCGTCTGCCTCGTCGAGGCACGGAAGCACGATCTCGGGGGTGCCCGCCACGCCGAGATCTTCGGGCACCGTGGCCGCTCCGGGTCGGCGAATCGTGCTTGCCGATCGGTGACGTCCCTTTTGCGGCGGGTCACGACCGCCCGGCCGGCTCCCTGAGCGGATCGGTGGCGAACGCGGCCACCCCTTCGGTGAACCCGATCCGGGCGGAGAAGCCGAGCCGGCGCCGGGCCAGTGCGGGATCGGCCACCACGTGCCGCACGTCCCCGGGCCGGGCACCGCCGACGATCACCGGTTCGGGTCCGCCCATCTGTGCGGCGAGCGTGCCGGCCAGGTCGCCAATGGTGTGTGGCTCGCCGGAGCAGACGTTCACCGCGGCGAACCCCTCCGGGGGCGGGTCGGCGGTCAGCGCGAGCGCGTTGGCCGCGGCGACGTCGGTGACGTGCACGAAGTCACGGCGCTGGGCGCCGTCCTCGAACACCCGTGGCGGCTCGCCCCGCTCCAGCGCCGAGCGGAAGATCGACGCGACCCCGGCGTAGGGGGTGTCGCGGGGCATCCGCGGGCCGTAGACGTTGTGGTAGCGCAGCGACCAGACCGAGCCGCCGGTCTGTCGTGCCCAGGCGCCGGCCAGGTACTCCTGGGCGAGCTTGGTGGCCGCGTAGGTGCTGCGCGGGTCCAGCGGCGCGCCCTCACCGACCAGACCGGGCACCAGGTCGCGCCCGCACGCCGGGCACGGCGGCTCGTAGCGGCCGGCGTCGAGGTCGGCGCGCCGGCGCGGGCCCGGCCGGACGGCGCCGTGCTCGGGGCAGTCGTAGCGGCCCTCGCCGTAGACCACCATCGAGCCGGCCAGCAGCAACCGGTCGACCCCGGCGGCATACATCTCCGCCAGCAGCACCGCGGTGCCCAGATCGTTGTGCGCGGCGTACCCGGGGGCGTCCGACGGGTCGATCCCGTGCCCCACCATGGCGGCCTGGTGGCAGACCGCGTCCATCCCGGACAGCAGCCTGCGGACCAGCGCGGCGTCACGCAGGTCGCCGCGGACCAGCTCGTGCCCGCCGCTCCACGGCGCCGGGTGGTCACCGTGGGCCTGCGCAAGCAGGGTGTCGAGCAGCAGCACGTCGTGGCCGTCGGCGGTCAGCCGGTCGGCGATGTGCGACCCGATGAACCCGGCGCCACCGGTGATGAGAACCCGCATCCGCCGAGGCTAGAGCGCCCGGGCGGGGGCGGCCCGGAACGGGCCGACCGGTTCCGCGCCTGACAGCGGCCGTGGACGCCCGCGCCGGCCCAGCACCGCCGCGGCCACGCGGGCGGCCCAGCGGACGATCAGCCAGCCGCCGATCCCGGCCGCCAGACTCAGCACGACGACCACCGCGGGCGGGACGTGCGGGAGCAGCTCGGGGTAGACCGCGTAGTGCGTGAGATAGATGGACAGCGAGGCGCCGGCGAGCAACGCCAGGACCCGCGGGGCCGGCCGCGGCAGCACGATGCGGGGGCGCAGGAGCACCAGCAGCAGGCCGCCGGCGACGATCGCCTCGCGGACCGGGTCGCCGAAGAAGCCCGGCAGGAGCACGAGCACGAGGGCGCCCACCACCGCCCGTTGCGCGGCCGTCCGCGAGCGCCCGGCCAGCCAGCCCAGCGCGAAGATCCACAGCACCAGGTGCAGGCTCATGAAGAGCGCGGAGAACTCGTTGCCGGGGCCGCCGTAGCCGCGAGCCACCAGCGCGACGGCCAGCACCGTCAGCGCGAACCCGAACGGGTGGGCGTGCTCGAAGCGGCGGACGGCCGGGACCGAGAACAGCAGCGCCGCCAGCGCGAGGATCTGGACCAGGCTCTCCACGAACCAGTAATTCCAGAAGCCCGGGTCGAGGTAGGCGTTGAGCAGGGCGATGTTGCGCAACCTGACGTGGTCCTCGGTCGCCGCCAGCCAGCTGATCCACAGGACCGTCGGGACCGCGATGCGGGCGAGGCTTCTGCCGATGCGCCGGGG
This sequence comes from Pseudonocardia acidicola, assembly GCF_012911935.1. Taxonomy (GTDB): domain Bacteria; phylum Actinomycetota; class Actinomycetes; order Mycobacteriales; family Pseudonocardiaceae; genus Pseudonocardia; species Pseudonocardia acidicola. The sequence goes on from NZ_JAAXLA010000021.1 coordinate 58,665, forward strand.
AAACCCCCACCCCGCCACCGGGACCAGAGTGAATCGCGCGAAGGAGTAGCCGGACAGCGCGAGCAGCAGGTGTGCTCCGCCCAGTACGTGCAGCGCGCCGACGTGGGACGCGACGACCAGGACGATGCTCACGGCGCGGAGCGCGACGGCCGTCTCCATGGCCCGGCCGAACCGCCGCCGGCGCCGGGCCCGCTCCAGCTCCGTGACGGTCAGGACGTGCCAGTCCTCGGGAAGGCAGCCCAGGACGTCCTCGAGCGCCACGGACATCTCCACGTAGGACAGCGAGTCGCCGCCGAGGCTGACGAAGCTGGCGTCGCCGTCGACGTCCGGCTCGCCGAGCACGCGCACGAACACGGCCCGGACCGATCGCTCGCGCGCCCGGCGCAGACGGCCCAGCGCCCGGACCGGCCCCCGGGTGGTGCCGGCGAAGCTTCCGGCATCGGCCCGGGCGCGCTCGCCCAGGGTCCGATAGTCGATCTTGCCGTTGCCGAGCCGGGGCAGTTCGTCGACGGTGATCGTGCGGATGCAGCCGACCGGAAGCCCCAGCCGGGCGCTGACGGTCCGGAGCACGTGGCCGGCATCGGCGCCGGTCACGGCGACGATCAGCCCGTCGTCGGTGCCGGTGCACGCGGCGGTGATGCCCGCGTCCGCGAGGATCCGCTCGACGCGGTCCAGGTCGATCCGCAGTCCGAGAAGCTTGACGAACCGGCTCTTGCGTCCGATCACCTCGTACAACCCGTCCGGGGTCCGGCGGGCGATGTCGCCGGTCGCGAGCACGTCGACCGTGCGGCCCAGCGCGAGATCGGCCGGGCCGTGCGCGTACCCGAGCATGACGTTGGGTCCGCTGTAGACCAACTCGCCCTCATCCGCGCGGCCGGTGGACACCAGCTCGAAGGAGCCGCCCGGCACCGGAACGCCGATCGCGGACGGATGCGAGGCGGTCAGGCCCGGCGGGAGGTACGCCATCCGCGCCGTCGCCTCGGTCTGGCCGTACATGACGAACAGGTCCCATCCCGTGCGCTCGCCGAGTTCGGCGAAGCGCCGCACCTGGTGGGCGGGCAGCCGGCCGCCCGCCTGTGTGACGTAGCGCAGGCTCGGCAGCTCGAGCCGGTCGAAGCCGATGCGGTCGAGCAGGTCGAAGGTGTGCGGCACGCCGTGCAGGCTGGTGGCCCGGTGCTCCCGGAAAGCCGACCAGAAGCACGGATCGACCACGGAGTGCTTCGACAGGATCAGCGCGGCCCCGCACAGCAGGTTGCTGTTGACCACCGACAGGCCGTAGCAGTAGTGCAACGGCAACGACACGACCGCCCGATCGGTGTCCCGGATGCCCAGGTACTGCGCGATCGAGGCCGCGTTCGCCTGCACGTTCGCCGCCGACAGCCGGACCAGCTTCGGCGAGCCCGTCGAGCCCGAGGTGGACAGCAACAGGGCGAGTTCGGGGTGCAGGGTGTGGGCCGACCCCGGACGCCGTTCGTGCAGCTGCCAGCCGCCGGCGGTGGGCGAGAGCACCACATCCGGGTCGTAGGCGGCGACGAGCGCGTCCCGATGGTGCCGGTCGTCGGCCGAGGCGAGCAGCACCGGGTGTCCGCCCTGCAGCGCGGCGAGATAGGTGACGAGCGGTTCCACGTCGTTGGACGCGGCGATCAGCACCAGCCTGCGCACGCTGCCGAGGCGATCCGCCACGTCCGACACCCGCGCCGCCAGTTGCCGATAGCTGATCTCGGTCCCGTCGGGCGCCACGACGGCCGGCCGGTCGCCGTAGGCCTGCAGCTGATGGACGAACGGCACGCCGCGGCTGGACGCAGTTTCACTCACCCTGTCATTACATAAGTGGAGCCTTACTTAAACAAGCGTCATGTGAGGTTCCAGCGGCCTCACACCGGCCAGAAGTAGGGCAGCCTGGGATCGTCGGCGCCGAACAGCGGTTCGTAGTGGGCGACGTCCTTGCGCAGCAGCGCGGCCCGGTGGCTGCGGTGCAGCCGGTCATCGCCGAGCCAGTCCGGGAGCGCGCCGGCCGCGGCGAGCTCGGCCTGCGGCCGCGGCGGTGGCAGGCCCGCCGCGGCCAGCTCGGCACGGATCGAGTCGGCGACGGTGTCGGGCCGGCCGCGCGCGGTCCACTCCGCGCACACGGCCAGCCCGTAGCACGCCACCCCCTCGGCGTGCCCCTCCCACATCCGGACGGCGGGGTGATGCTTGAAGCCGTAGTGATCCCGCAGCAGCGCGCGCAGCACCTGCAGCGCCTCGGCCCGCTGCCTGCCGAGCCGCCGGTCGTCCAGGGCGGCGGCGCTCGCGGCGAAGTCGGGGGAGGGCAGGAAGGTCTGCACGTCAGCCCGGCCGGACCAGCGTCACGACCCGGACCAGCGACGGCGTGCGCGGCGTCGAGCCGAAGCCGAACCGGACCGGCGGCGAGACCGGGGCCAGCGGGCCCTGGTCCGCGCCCTCCCAGCGCACGGCGGCCGAGCGCACCCGGTGCAGATCCAGCGCGGCGTAGAACTCGCTGCGCCCGCCACCGGCGCTGCCGCGGGTGCGCACTCCGGGCAGCACGGCGCGGGCGACCACGTCGATGCCGGTGACCCACCACCGGGCGGTGGCCAGCGGGCGGGGGACCAGGCGCAGCAACCGTCCCAACGGCGGCCGCACGTCGGCGCGGAAGGTGAGGTCGAGCAGGTCGGCGCTCACCCGCCAGTGCGGCCCGTCCACGGTCGCCACGACATCACCGACCCGCACCTCGTCGAACCGGTAGGTACCCGCGACGAAGTCGGCGACGTCCTGGTCCGGGGCGAGCAGCACGCGGTGCCCGTCGGGCTGTTCGAGCATGACGTCGGTGAACGTGCCGAACGGCGAGTGCGGCCAGTGCCCGACGACCACCCGCAGCCCGGCGGCGGTGCCCAGACCGGCGATCCAGCCGTCGAACCGGCCCACGGCGCGCGGCATCTCCAGCACGAATCCTCCCCAGCGGCCCTGCGGGCGGGGCCGCCCGGCCCACCCGTACTACCCACCGTGCACCACGTTCCACTCCCGGTTTCGCGGTGGCGTGCCGCCGATTCCCCAGCGAGACTGCGACGATGGGTGACGCGGCGACGGGGCCGGTGCGGCCCGCCGTGCTACGGCCCGGCGGGCTGCGGCGGGTGCTGGTCGTCCTGTGCGTCACCGAGGTCGTCAGCTGGGGGGTCCTCTACTACGCGTTCCCGGTGCTCACACCGTCCATCGCCGCCGACACCGGCTGGTCGCCGAGCGCGTTGACCGCGGCGTTCTCCGCCGCGCTGGTGGTGGCCGGGCTGGTGGGCATCCCGGTCGGGCGCGCCCTCGACCGCCGGGGCCCGCGCGCGGTGATGACGGCGGGCTCGCTGCTCGCCGTGCCCGCGGTGCTCGGGATCGCCACCGCACGCTCGGTGTGGTGGTTCCTCGGCGCCTGGCTGCTGGCCGGGGTGGCCATGGCCGGTGTGCTCTACCAGCCGGCGTTCGCGGCGCTGACCCGCTGGTGGGCCCCCCGTCAGGTCGTTGCGTTGACCGGGCTGACGCTGGTCGCCGGGCTGTCCAGCACGGTGTTCGCGCCGCTCACGGCCGCGCTGATCGCACGGCTGGACTGGCGGGCGACCTACCTCGTGCTGGCCGTCGTGCTCGCGGTGCTCACGATCCCGCTGCATCTGTTCGGGCTGCGCGGGCCGTGGCCGCCCGTCGCCACCGACCACCCGTACGCCCACCTCGACGGGCCGGGTTCGGTCGCGCGCAGCCGCCCCTTCGTCCTGCTCACGGTGGCGATGACCCTCGCCGCGTTCGCCGTCTACGCGGTGCTGATCAACCTGGTGCCGCTGCTGCTCGGCCGCGGGCTCGACATCGGTGTCGCGGCGCTGGCCCTGGGCCTGGGTGGCGTGGGCCAGGTCGCCGGCCGGCTGTTCTACGGACGGTTGGCCGACGGCACCACCGTCCGGGCCCGCACCGGGCTGATCATCGGGGGGTGCGCGGCCACCACCGGGCTGCTGGCCGTCGTCCCGGGCCCGGCGGCGCTGCTCGTGATCATCTCGATCGTGGTCGGCTCCGCGCGCGGCGTCTTCACGCTGTTGCAGGCGACCGCGGTCAGCGAGCGGTGGGGCGCGGCCCACTACGGGCGGCTCAACGGGCTGCTGGGCGCCCCGGGGATGCTGGCGACCGCGATCGCGCCGTGGGCCGGCTCCGCGCTGGCCGCCGGGCTGGGCGGGTATCCGGCGGTGTTCGTCCTGCTCGCGGGTGTCGCGGCGGTCGCTGCCCTGCTCGCCGTGACCGGTGCCACCCCGCACCGGGCCGGGGGCTGACTGAGCCCTCGGCCAACGGGCCTGCTACAACGCCAGCGCCGCCTGCGCGGCCAACCGGAACAGGCCTTCGCGGGCCTGCCGCGCCGTCGTCCAGCCGCGGTGCTCCCACGCCTCGCCGGCCAGCGAGTCGGCGGCCAGCAGCAGCTGCGCGAACCGCACGCCGCGGTAGCGGGCCACCGCGATGAACGCCGACGCCTCCATCTCCACCACCAGACAACCCTCGGCCCGGCGCCGGTCCACCCGGGCGCGCGTCTCGCGGTAGATCGCGTCGGTGGTCCACGACCGGCCGACGACGTAGGGCACCCCGGCCTCGTCGAGCGTGCAGCGCAGGACGGCGACGCCGTGCGGGTCGGCGTCGATCACCCGCCCCGGCGGCAGGTAGTGGAACGAGGTGCCCTCGTCGCGGATGGCGCTGTCGACCACCACGGCGTGCCCGAGCACCAGCTCCGGGACCAGGGTGCCGGCGCCGCCCACGGCCACCAGCTTGCGGGCACCCATCGCGATGAGCTCCTCGAGGAACATCACCGACAGCGGGGCGCCGATCCCGGGATGCAGCACCGCCAGCCGGCGGCCGTCGACCGCGGTCTCCCACACGGGCGTCGAACCGCGTTCCGACGACAGCCGGGCGATCCGCCGCGCCCCGGCCCCCACCGCGTCGACCACCTCGGGGAAGAAACACAGCACCGCGGTGTCGGGCATGTCGACGGGCCTGACGACGAGATGCGGCTCGATCACGCCGCGCTGGTCCAGGTCGTCCTCGAGCAGGGGGAGATCCACGCCGGGGATCATCCCGCAGGCCCGGCCGGCGCCTCACCCGGACGTGTTTCACGTGGAACAACGCGCGCCGCGGGCCCATGCGCCCACGGTCGGGCCCGATGGCCGAGGGGGACGGCATCGCCCGGCTCGCGGCCCGGCTGGACGCCCGGCTGGCCGGGGCCCGGATCCCGCACGGCGACTTCCGCCGGCCCGGTGGGCCTCGGTCGACCTCGCCGGGCAGCGGATGAGGGAGCGGCGCCCGCGCGGCGCGCATCTGCTGCGGCACGCCGTCGTCGCGAACCCGGGCCGGGTGACCACCCGGCGGCCCCCGCCGCGGGCGCCGGCACCGGGTGCACGGGCGGGCCCGGAGCCCGTGCCTGCGCTGCGAGACGCCGGTCGCGTTCCGGCCCGCGGAGCGCACCCCGCACGGCCGGAGACGTGGTGGTGCCCGCTGCCAGCCGCGCCGACCCCGGTGCGCTGCCGCCCTGTCGGGGGGTCCCGGCTCTCGAACCCGCCATGTGTGTGCATTCGCACGTACCGTGGACGCCCCGCGGTCATCGCATCCGAGGAAGGGAGTTCCGGTGCCACAGCCACAGGGAGCAGAGCTCGAGGCCATCCGCGCGCGGCGCGGCGAGCTGAGGAACAAGTACCTTCGCGAGGGCGCCGCGCGTCCCGCCACGACCGTCCGCGGCGTGCACCACATCGCGCTGATCTGCCGTGACGTCGAGGAGACCATCCGGTTCTACCAGGAGCTCCTCGGGTTCCCGCTCGCCGAGCTCGTCGAGAACCGCGACTACGCCGGGTCCAGCCACTTCTTCTTCGACATCGGCAACCGCAACCTGCTGGGCTTCTTCGACTTCCCCGGCCACGACCACCCGGACTTCCAGGAGACCATCGGCGGGGTCCAGCACATCGCGCTGTCCACCTCCCCCGAGGAGTTCGCCGCGGCGCGCAAGCGGCTCGACGAGGCCGGCATCGACTACCTCGGACCGGACCGCGGCGTCGACAACAGCCTCTACATCCGCGACCCGAACGGGATCGGCATCGAGTTCTACCGCGAGGAGCTCGGGAAGTTCGAGGGCGAACCGCTGCTGCCCAGCTGAGCGCCGCGCCGCCGCCCGTCGTCGGGAGGACGGATCGGCGGGATCGACCGGTCGCCGTGCAACCCGATCGGGGTCTCGCGCGTCCCTTTGGCGTGGGGCGGCTGCGTCACTGCGTAGGGTGACCGTCGATCGCCGGGACGCAGTGGCGCGCCCGCAACGGACCCGACGACACGCCGACGGGGTGGTGTGGAGCATGAACGGTGACTACGGAGGGCCACCGCCGCAGCCCCCGGGACGGGGCGCGCCGCCGCGGCGCGGGCCCGGGCCCGGCTGGGGGCGGCCGCAGCGGCCGCCACAGCAGCGCCCGCCGATGCAGCAGACGGCCGTGCTGGGCCGGGGGCACGGCGGTGCCCCGCCCGTCGTGCCGCCGCCGCGCCCGCCGGTGGCCGCGGTGCCCAGGCGCCGGCCCCGCTGGGGGCGCCGGATCAGGGCGATCCTCATCGTGCTGCTGGTGCTGATCGTCGGGTTCGGGGTCTATCTGGACCAGAACCTGCAGCGCACCGCGGCGCTGCCCACCGACAGCACCACCTCGTCGTCGGGCACGAACTACCTCATCGTCGGCTCGGACAGCCGGGCCGGGTTGAGCGGCGAGCAGGAGCAGCAGCTCGCGACCGGCGACGCCGCCGGCCAGCGCACCGACACGATCATGCTGCTGCACACCGGCAGCTCCGGATCGGTGCTGGTCAGCATCCCGCGCGACAGCTACGTCCCCATCGCCGGGAACGGCACCAACAAGATCAACGCGGCGTTCTCCCTCGGCGGCCCGCAGCTGCTGATCAGCACCGTGGAGGCGGCGACCGGGCTGCACATCGACCACTACGCGGAGATCGGTTTCGGCGGTTTCGTCGGCGCCGTCGACGCGGTCGGCGGGGTCAACATGTGCGTGCCGCAGTCGATCAAGGACCCGAAGGCGGGCCTGGACATCAAGGCGGGCTGCCAGGACCTCGACGGGACGACCGCGCTCGGCTACGTCCGGACCCGGGCCACGGCGGGCTCGGACTTCGACCGGGTCGCGCGGCAGCGCGCCTTCCTCTCCGCGCTGATCGCGAAGGCGACGAGCCCGGCCACCCTGATCAACCCGTTCCGGACGGTGCCGCTGGCGTCGGCGATGACCGGGGCGATCACGGTGGACAACTCCGACCACATCTGGAACCTCGCCGGGCTCGCGCTGGCGCTCAAGGGCGTCTCGGGCGGCGACGGGGTCGCCACAACGGTGCCGGTCGGGTCGACGCCGAACATCGGCGGCCAGGACGTGGTGCGCTGGGACAAGGCGCGCGCGTCCGCGCTGTTCTCCGCGATCGAGAACGACAAGAAGCCGACGGGGTCCGCGCTCGGCCCCTGAGCCGCACCGCCGGTCCGATGCCCGCCCGGACGGGCGGGCATCAGGCCGGCTTGCGGGTGCGCCGGCGCGTCGCCGGCTTCTCCTCGGCGCTCTCGTCGCCGGACTTCTCGGCGGCCGGCTTGCGGGTCCTCTTCGATGCGCCGCCGGAGGCGCTCCGCTTCGTGCCGGACGATCCGGACGACGACCCGGATGCCGCCGAGCGCCGTCGCGCGCCGCCCGACCCGGTGCCTTCCTTCGCGGCCTCGACGCTGCGCTGCAGGGCGCTGAGCAGGTCGGTCATGCTGTCGCCCTCGTCTTCGGCGGGCTTCTCCGCGACCGGCGCCGGTCGGCTGTCGCCGCTGGTGCGCTTCTGCTCGATGAGCTGCTCGACGGCGTCGCGGTACTCGTCGTGGAACTCGGTCGGGTCGAAGTCCGCGCCCAGACTCTCGATCAGCGAGGCCGCCATCTGCAGCTCCTGGGGCCGCAGCTCGACATCGGCGTCGAGGATGTCGAAGTCGGGCTCGCGCACCTCGTCGGGCCACAGCATCGTCTGCAGCACGATGGCCTTGTCCTTGACCCGGAGCAGGGCCAGCGTCTCGCGCTGCCGCAGGGCGACCTTCACGACCGCCATCCGGTCGGTCTCCTTGAGCGCCTCGCGCAGCAACGCGTACGGCTTGGCCGCCTTGGCCTCGGGCTCGAGGTAGTAGCTCTTGTCGAACAGCAGCGGGTCGATCTGGTCGGCCGGGACGAACTCGATGACGTCGATCTCGTGTCCGGTCGCGGTCGGTAGCGAGTCGAGGTCGGTCTCGGTCAGCGTGATCAGCTCACCGTCCTCGGTCTCGTAGCCCTTGACGATGTCGGCGTAGTCGACCTCCTCGCCGTCGATCGAACAGGTCCGCTTGTAGCGGATGCGCCCGCCGTCCTCGGCGTGCACCTGGTGGAACCGGATGTCGTGGTTGGAGGTGGCCGAATAGAGCTTGATCGGCACGCTGACCAGACCGAACGACACGGCGCCGCTCCACATCGCGCGCATGGTTCTGCCTTCCACCCGGATAGTTCGGTTCGTGTCGCGCCGACACTGCATGCACTGCGTGACGACAATTACTGACAGCATGACGGCGTGCAGCCCATGCTCGCCACCCCTGGAGCACTTCCGCGCGGCCCGGAATGGGTGTACGAGGTCAAGTGGGACGGGATGCGACTGCTCGCCGAGGTCGCCGACCGCCGCGCCCGGCTGGTCAGCCGCAGCGAACGTGACGTGACCGGCAACTTCCCGGAGCTGGCCGGGCTGCCCACCGTCGTCCCGGACGCGCTGTTCGACGGCGAGGTGGTGCTGCTCGACGACGGTGTCCCCAGCTTCGCCGCGCTGGCCGACCGGATGCACGGGCCGGTGTCCGTGGCCCGGGCGCAGGCCCGGCCGGTGGTGTTCATGGTCTTCGACATCCTGCGGCTCTACGGCGTCCCGCTGCTCGACCGCCCGCTCGGCGAGCGCCGCGCGACCCTGGAGCGACTGGATTTCCGGTCCGTCCCGGCTGTGCAGCTCTCCCCGCTCTACACCGACGGGGCGGCACTGCTGGAGGCGACCGCGCAGCGCGGGATGGAGGGCGTGGTGGCCAAGCACCGGGACGCTCCGTACCGTCCCGGGCGGCGCAGCTCCGGCTGGGTGAAGGTGGCGCACCGGCTCTCGCAGACGTGCCTGGTCCTCGGCTGGCGCCCGGAACGCGTCGGCGACTCCCGGGTGGGTGCGCTGCTGCTGGGTGTACCCGATGCGGACGGGGCGTTGCGCTATGCCGGCCGGGTCGGTTCCGGCTTGGCGTCCGACACCGTGCAGCGCGTGCTCCGGGAGGTCCTGGATGGACTGCCCTCGACGGACTCGCCGGTCGACGGGCAGGTGCCGCGAGTGGACGCCGCGGGCGCGCGCTGGTGCGAGCCGGCTCTCGTGGTGGAGGTCGTGCACCTGGGCTGGACCGACGGGGGCCGGTTGCGCCAGCCGGTGTTCCGCGGGGTCCGCGCGGATGTCGACCCTGCCGAGATCCGTCGTCATCCCTGATCGCCGCCCGGTCGTGGCCCGATCGGGCAGGTCACTGGCCCCCGCGTGTGGGCTAAGGGCAGGATGAGCGCGTTGGCGTGAAGCTCGAGAAGGGGGCACCGGTGGTCGATTTCAATGCGCTCAGAGGTAAAGCCGAGGAACTGCTGAACCAGCACGGCGACAAGGTCGAGACGGCGACCGACAAGGTCGGCGACCTGGTCAAGGGGAAGTTCGGCCACGACGAGCAGGTCGACCAGGTCGTCGGGAAGATCAAGGACCTGATTCCGGACGGCCCGGGCGGCGAGCAGCCGCCCGCAGCCGAGCGGTAGAACCTGAGTCCCGGATCCGGCGGCCGGCCCCCTCTGACCGAGGGGGCCTGTCCTCAGTGGCTACGGTGGTGTCGATGACGAGCATGCTGACCTGGCAGGCCGACGGCGAGGTGGGCCTGGAGGGGGCCCGGTTCCTGCCTGGGGCCGGGGGTTTCCGCGCGTTGAGCCGCATGGTCCGGTCCGGGGCCGGGGGCGAGTTCACCGCGTCCTACCGGCTGGTGGTGGGCGAGGACGGAACGGTGCAGCGGCTGTCGGTCACCGCCGCGACCGCGGAACGCGAGCGGCACCTGACGATCAACCGGACCGAGGACGGCCAGTGGTTGCTGGACACCGGTTCGGGCAGCGCCCAGCCGGAGTTCGGCTCCGCGGTGGACGTCGACCTCGAGTACAGCCCGCTGTTCAACACGCTGCCGATCAGGCGGCTGGGCCTGCACCGGGAGCCGGGGGACCACACGCTGTCGGTCGTGTTCGTGTCGCTGCCCGACCTGGAGGTCCGGCTCGTCGACCAGCGCTACCGGACGGTGTCCACGCTCACCGGCGGCGACGGCTCCGGCCAGGCCGTGGTCGAGTTCAGCTCCGGCGACGTCACCGCGGAGCTCGTGGTGGACCCCGACGGCGTGATCTGCCACTACCCGGGGCTCGCCCGCAGGGTGTCGCCCCAGGGCGCCACCCCGGCCGCCGGCTGACCACCGCCCGCAGCTGCGGGGTCAGTCCCGCCAGCCGACCACGACGTCGCCGCGGCGGCCGAGCTCGCGCAGCTCGGCCAGCGAGGCGGGCCCGTCCAGACGGACCCGCTCGGCGAGCGGCTCACGGGTCGCGGCCCAGCGCTGCCGGGCGGCGTAGCCGGCCTTGACGGTGGCGGCGAGTCCGCCGGTCGAGGCCAGTGCGCCGCGCATCGCCCCGAGCCGGCCGAGCGCGTCGTCCACGGCGGCGAGCAGCGCGTCGCGGTTGCCCTCGCACATCGCCAGCACCAGCTCCGGGCGGGTACCGGCGACCCGGGTGCCGTCGGCGAACGAGCTCGCGGCGAGCGCCAGCGGCAGATCGTCGTCCGGCGCGCCGGCACCCACGGCGGCCAGCACCGCGGCGAGCAGGTGCGGCAGGTGCGAGATCCGGGCGACGGCCAGGTCGTGCTCGTCGATCGCGGCCGGCACCACGTGTGCGCCGCAGTCCCAGGCCAGATCGGCGACGTCGGCCCAGACCTCCAGGTCCAGCCCGTCGTCGGCGGCGACCACCCAGGCCGCGCCGGTGAACAGGCCCGCCTGCCCGGCGGCCCAGCCCGACTCGGCGGTGCCGGCCATCGGGTGCCCGCCCACGTAGCGGGCCCGCGGGGCGTAGCGGGCCACCGCGTCGGCCACTGCGACCTTGACGCTCACCGCGTCGGTCAGCCGGCAGGTCGGGGCGACGGCGTCGACGCGGCGCAGCACGTCGGGCACCGCGGGCAGCGGCACGGCCAGCACGACCAGGGCGTCGGCCTCGACCGCCCGGCGCAGCGCGGCGTCGAGATCGGTGCCGACGGCGAACCCGTCGGCGCGGGCCTCGGCCGCGGTCGTCTCGGAGGCGCTCGTGCCCCACACGTCGCGGCCGGCCTTCTCCGCGGCGCGCAGCAGCGAGCCGCCGATCAGCCCGGTCCCGACGACGCACACAGCCCGCTCCGACATGGCCGTCAGGTTAGGCGCTGCGCTCACGAGCGCGTCAGCGCGGAGGCCACGCGCAGCACCCCGCGCTCTTCCAGGCGCACCCCGACGATCTGGACGCCGAGCGGCATCCCGCCGTCGGACACCGCGCCGGGCACCGACACCGCGGGCCAGCCGGTCAGGTTGAACGGCTGGGTCAGGGCCAGCAGTGACGACCAGACCGGGACCGCCTCACCGTCGATCTCGACCTTGCGCTCGCCGATCGGGGTGGCCCGCAGCCGGGTGGTCGCCAGCACCAGGACGTCCACCCCGGCCGCGTCGCAGCTCACCCGGAACGCGGCCGACAACCGGCGCCGGGCGCGCAGCGCGTCGACATAGGCGCGGGCGGGCTGGTCGGCGAGGGCCTCCAGGCGCTGCGCGGTGAACGGCTGGTAGTCGTCGTGGCGCTGGGCGAGCCGGTCCGCGTGCGTCGCGTAGGCCTCGGCGCCGACGATCTCGGAGTAGGTCGCCGCCAGCTCGTCGATCATCGGGGTACGTACCTCGACGACGTGCGCCCCGCCCTTCTGCAGGCGCTCGACCGCGGCCGCCACCCCGGCGTTGATCACCGGGTCGGCGGCCTGCCAGTACGGATCCGGCAGCACCCCGACCCGGACCCCGGACACTCCCGGCAGCTGGATCCCGCCGCCGGTGCCGTCGGCGCGGCTCAGCACGTCCCACGCCACGCCGGCCGAGTGCGGGTCGCCGGTGAGCAGTCCGACGTGGTCACAGGTTTCCGACAGCGGGAACACGCCCTCGGTGGACAGCCGCCCGAGCGTCGGCTTCAGCCCGATCACACCACACAGCGCGGCCGGGGTACGCACGCTCGCGCCGGTGTCGGTGCCCAGGGTGAGCGGCAGGTGCCCGGCGGCGACCGCGACGGCCGAGCCGGACGACGAGCCGCCGGTGATGCGCTCGGGGTCGTGCGGGTTGCGGGCCGGTCCGCTGGCCGACACGTCGCCGCTGGGGCCGTAGGCGAACTCGTGGGTGTGCAGCTTGCCGACGATCACGGCGCCGGCCTCGCGCAGCCGGGTCACCACCGGGCCCTCGGTGGTGGCGGGCGGGGCGTCGGCGAGCACGTTCGAGCCGGCCCGGGTGGGCAGCCCGATCACGTCGAACAGGTCTTTCACCCCGACCGCGACGCCGTGCAGCGGGCCGCGCCAGGTGCCGGCGGCCAGTTCCTCGGTGAGCGCGGCGGCCTGCCGCAGCGCGCCCTCCTCGTCGAGGGTGACCACGGCGTTGTGGTCGTCGGCGCGCAGCCGGTCGAGCACGTCGCGGACGTGCTCGATGGGGGAGAGCTCGCCGGAACGGATGGCAAGTGACAGATCGCGCAGCGACGGCGCTGCCGGCAGCGGGGAGGACGAGGTCACACCACCACCCTGCCTGGCCGCGCCGCGGCCCGTGCACTCCGGGGTCGCCGGCACGGTCAGCGCAGCGCGTCGAGCGCCAGCCCGGCGTACATCGCGACCCCGCCGACCATCGCGGACTCGTCGAACAGCACCCGGTTGGAGTGGTTCGGTGCGGCCGACTCCGGGTTCACCCCCGGCGGGCAGGCGCCGAGGAACGCCAGCGCGCCCGGGACCTGCCGCAGCACGTAGGAGAAGTCCTCCGCGCCCATGATCGGGTTGGGCATGGTGGCCACCCGGCGGCGGCCGAGCACCCGCGCGCCCAGCTCACCGACGCGCCCGGCGGCGTCGTGGTCGTTCACCGTGACCGGGTAGCCGGGCTCGATCTGCACGTCGGCGACGCAGTCGTAGGCCAGCGCGGTGTGCCGGCAGACGCGGTGGATCTCGTCGTGCACCAGCGCCCGGACCGGCTCCGCCATCGTGCGCAGCGTCCCCTCCAGGAACGCCGTCTCCGGGATGATGTTGTTCGTGGTGCCCGCGGTGATGTGCGCGATCGTGAGCACCGCGGGTTGGTGGGCGTCCACCCGGCGGCTCAGCATCGTCTGCAGGGCCCCGACCATCGCCGCCGCGGCCGGCACCGGGTCCCGCGCGTCGTGCGGCGCGGAGGCGTGCCCGCCCCGGCCGGTGACCATCACCCGCAGCACGTCGGCCGCCGCCATGATCGGACCGGGCCGGGTGTGCAGTTCGCCGACGGGCAGCGTCGCGCTGATGTGCAGCGCGTAGGCCGCCTCCGGGGTGCCGGCCGGACCGGCCTTGGCGAGCAGCCCCTCGTCGATCATGTACCGGGCGCCGTGGTGGCCCTCCTCGCCGGGCTGGAACATCAGCAGCACCCGGCCGGACAGCTGCTCGCGGCGCCGGGCCAGCAGCCGGGCCGCCGACGCGAGCATCGCGACGTGCGTGTCGTGCCCGCACGCGTGCATCGCGCCGTCGATCTCGGAGCGGAATGCCAGCGGGGTCTCCTCGTGCAACGGCAGCGCGTCCATGTCGCCCCGCAGCAGCACGGTCGGCCCCGGGCGGGCGCCCTCGAGCACCGCGACCACCGAGCTGACGGTGCGCCCCAGGTGGATCTGCAGCGGCAGGTCGGCCAGTTCGGCGAGCACGGCGTCGCGGGTGCGGGGCAGGTCGAGACCGAGCTCGGGATGGCGGTGCAGGGCCCGGCGGAGCGCCACGGTGCGGGGCTGCAGCGCCCGGGCTTGATCGCCGAGGCCGGCAAGCTGGGAATCGGCCGTGGGCATACGGCTGATCCTGGCATTCCGGTGGTGTGACAGCGGTACCAACTTCTGCTTGTGGCTTGGACCACAGTCCGTGATGGGCTTACCGTAGTCTCATGGCGGTGCAGAGCGTCCAGGCGCCCGCGGACGTGCGGGAACAGGCCCTGCCCGGGTATGCGGTCGCTGCGATCCGGGAGGAGGGTCGCTGGCGGTGTACGCGACTGGATCCCGACGCCCTGGTCGACCTCGATGCGGCCATCACCGAGCTGCGGTCGCTGCGGTCGACGGGGGCCGTGCTGGGTCTGCTCGACGTGGACGACGAGTTCTTCGTGCTGCTCAGGCCCACCCCCGGCGGGGTGTCGCTGATGGTGTCCGACGCGGTCGCGGCGCTGGACTACGACGTCGCCGCCGACGTACTCGACCTGCTGCGGGTGGAGCTGCCGCCCGACGACGACGCCCTCGACGAGCCGTGGCCGGAGGGTGATCTGAACATCCTCGCCGACCTCGGGCTACCCGCCGACGAGCTCGAGGTGCTCGCCGGCGAGATCGAGCTGTACCCCGATGAGCAGCTCGCGGCCATCGGCCGTCGCTGCGGGTTCGCCGAAGCCCTCGCCGAGGTCGTCGACGCCCGGTGACGGCAGGTCTGCCCGGCCCCGACCAGGGGCTCGTCCGGCGTGCCATGTCCGTGGCGGTCGGTGCGCTGAGCAGCGGTGACGTGCCGATCGGGGCCGTCGTCGTCGACCCGGCCGGGCGTGAGCTGGCTGCAGCGTGCAACGCCCGGGAGGCGCTGGGCGACCCGACCGCGCACGCCGAGGTGCTCGCCCTGCGCGCGGCCGCGGCCGTCGTGGGGGAGTGGCGGTTGGAGGGCTGCACCCTGGCCGTGACCGTGGAGCCGTGCACGATGTGTGCCGGCGCGATCGGGCTGGCCCGGGTGTCGCGGGTCGTCTTCGGCGCGTGGGAGCCGCGCACCGGTGCCGTCGGGTCGCTGTGGGACGTGTTGCGTGACCGCAGGCTCAACCACCGCCCGGAGGTGGTCGGCGGGGTGCTGGAGGCCGAGTGCGCGCAGCTGCTGGAGTCGTTCTTCGCCGGCCACCGGAGCTGACGGCACGACCGACCGGGCGGGGTAGGTCCCACTCGACCGGATCGCTGATCTCGACCGGGTCGGCCTGGTCGACATCGGGGTCCGCGCCTGGCGCGCCTGACCTGCTGATACGTCGAGATCATGGTCCCCCTCGGGGACGCGGCAGGGCGTTCGCTATCCTCGACGGCGGTAGCGTGTCCGAGCGGCCGAAGGAGCACGCCTCGAAAGCGTGTGAGGGTTCACGCCCTCCGTGGGTTCAAATCCCACCGCTACCGCCACTGAACAGGTAGAACGCCGGGAAGGTCCGAGAGGGCCGACCCGGCGTTCGTCGTCTGGTTGCAGTTCGGGTGGCATTCGGCTCGCTACGCGGCCGTCGGCGGTCCCTCTCCGCCGGCTTCGTCCGCCGGTGCGGGCGAGCCGTGACTCCGAGCAGGAGCAGCACGGTGGCTGCGGTGTGCCGGGCATCGTGGAGTCGGCGCCGCGGGACCCTGCCCTGTCGAGCAGTCGTTTCCATCCCGTGTAGTCGGTCCGCGGATTGAGCGGCCGGCCGGACCGGCCGCGGGCGCCGCGCGGTGTCATGCTTCCACTCGCGCAGGCGGGACGACGACGTCGATGAGCCCGGTGGCCACGTCGTACACGAGCCCTGAGACGAAGACTCCGGCCCGAAGCTTCTGCTTGAGGATTTCGACGTCGACGCGGACGGCGGTGACCGGGTCGGTGACCGCCTTGGCGTCCAGGTCTCCGGCCGGAACTTCGAAGTAATCGGCCAACAGCTCGGGGAACGCGGCCAGGTCCGTGATCCCGCAGTCGGTGTGGTGCAGGACCGCATAGTGGTTGTCGCCCGGGCCAGGGCCGCCCGTGCGAGCCCGCACGACCTTCGAGAGCATCCCCAGCGTCCGGAGTGTCGCGGGCGTGACCCGCCCTCCGACGTTGCGGATCACCGCTGCCTCGCCGAGCTTGAGCCCGAGCACGTCGGACGGGTCGACACGAGGGTCGACGCATCCGATGACCGTCAGACTGCCACTGGGCATGAGCCTGAGGTTGGCGAATGATCCGCCGTCGGCGAACCCGGCGTTCCGCTCGGCTAGCTCGTCCGTGTCGATCACTGTGACGGTAGCCCCTTCTTGCCCTGAGCCCAGACCCCCGATGACGCCGACGGCGACCTCCAGTTGCCGCCAATCCTGGACCGCCGCTGCCTCCCATGCCATAGCACGGCAGCGGAAAACCCGGCGGCAACCCAACGGGTCGCGGTACCAGCGGCGGGTGACCACGCCGGCGTGACCGGTGGGAGGCCGGCTCGTCCGCGTGGTTACTACCCGCAGTGGCCGGACAAGTTGGCTAACCACGCGGGACCGGCCCAGCAGGTCGTGGTGAACCACCGGCCGCGCGGCGCGCTGCTGTCGTTGCACGCGGTGCGGGTCCGTCTCGACAGCGTTGGGTGAGCCTGTTGTGCCGCGGAGTCCGTCGGCATGAAGCTCTGACGGTTGTGTGCGATGAAGTCTTCCAGGCCGACCGGCGGATGTCCGGTCAACCGGACGGTGTCATCGGTAATACAATGGGTGTTGTGCCCATGCAGGGTCACACTTTGCGCGGGCTGGTGGGCAGCAACCGTCGAATCGGATCGGCCTGCGGCCACGGCATTCGTGATGAGTTCGTCGCGCCATTGTTCCGGTATGAGGGCCTGGTGACGCACCGGCCGACCAGTGACCCTGGCGCGATCCTGGCGATAGTATCGTGACCGTTGTTGGTGCGGCGGTGATCACCGCAGTGATCTGAACGCGGCCCGAACCTCGGTCGTGAAGAGCTCCGGCTCCTGCCAGGCCGCAAAGTGGTTGCCCTGGTCGACTTCGTTGAAGTAGATAAGGTTCGAGTAGGCCTGCTCGGCCCAGCTCCGCGGCGCTTGGTAGAGCTCTCGGGGAAAGACGCTCACTGCAGCCGGGATGGAGACACCCTTGACGTCGAAGAAGCCGAGCTTGTTCTCCCAGTAGAGACGACCCGAGGAAATCCCTGTGTTGGTTGCCCACGTGAGTGTGATGTTGTCGAGGACCTCGTCCCGTGTGAGGTTGCCTACGGCGTCGCCTTCGACGGCTCGTGCGATGTCCTCGTAGCTGAGCGCGTCGTGGTCGAGCATCCAGGAGGCGAGCGCGACGGGCGAATCAGCAAGGCCGTACAGCGTCTGCGGGCGCAACGCCATTTCGGTTGAGTATCCGATGCCCTTCGAAAAAAAGTAGCTCAGCTGCTCCCACGCGCGGCTCTCCTCGGCTGACAGGCCGGCCGGTGCCGGGTCGCCGGATACGAGAGCCTTTGAAACGTCAGGTGGGACCGTGCCGGGCATGTTGGAGTGGATGCCGAGCAACTCCGGAGGTGCCTGCGTACCCATCAGATCCGTAATCAGCGCACCCCAGTCGCCGCCCTGGGCGATGTAGCGGGTGTATCCGAGGCGCTTCATCAGCTCCGCCCAGGCTTGGGCGATGTGCTCGGGGCTCCAGCCGGTAGTGGTCGGCTTGCCTGAGAACCCGTAGCCCGGTATCGACGGAACCACCACATCGAACGCGTCCCCCGCGTCGCCGCCGTGTGCCGTCGGGTCGGTGAGCGGGCCGACGACGTTGAGCATCTCGATGACCGAGCCGGGCCATCCGTGCGTGATGATGAGGGGCAACGCGTTCTCGTGAGGCGACTCGACGTGGATGAAATGGATGTCGAGGCCGTCGATTTCGGTCATGAACTGCGGTAGGGCGTTCAGCCTCGCCTCGAACCTCCGGAAGTCGTAGTCTCTGGCCCAGTATCGCGCGAGTTCCTGAATCGTCGCGAGCTGCACGCCCTGCGAGGCATCTGCGACGGTCTCGCTTTCGGGCCAGCGCGTCGCCGCGATGCGCCGGCGCAGATCGACCAGTTCATCTTCCGGAACATCGACACGGAAGGGGCGGATTTCAGTTTCGCTGGACATGGGAACCTGTTCCTTTCCGTGGATTGATTGATCTGGTGAGCTGCAGTTCGGGCGGGTGCAGCCCGCCGGGAAGATCCGCGCGGCCATGACGGCTCCCACCCCGACTTCGAGCCCTTGCCCCGCCGCACCAAAGCCGTGTAGCAATCGCGGGAGGCCGAAATCGGGCACCTCCAGACCAGTCGCCGGATCCCGCGGACTGGGTGCAGCGTCCTCGCGGTGCCATCTGCCGACCTCACCCAAGGGGGATGAGCGGCGTCGCTCACTCCCGCGTACCACCCCGCCGCTCATCAGCGGCAAGCCCTCGGAAGATCCGCAGGACAGGCCCTGGTCCGGCTTCCTCTGATGAGCGGCCTGCGGGCCGCCGCACCAGCGCCGCCACCGTGGCCCCAGCCAGCCACGACGAGCGAACATCGTTGCGACGCTCGACTCGTCGAGCGGTGGCGGCGACGTTGCTCGTGACGCCCGATAATGCCCGGCTACGTCACGACGGGACGGCACCTACGTGCCCGTCGAGCCCCCCGCGTCGCGCTCTGCCTCGTACTCGGCCTTGTGGAATTTCGCAGGGTGAACGACCCGTCCGGTGTCGCTGCGGTGCTCGATGGGCGAACCACACCACAGGCACTCACCTGAGTCGTCATAGCGCAGCTGGTCCAGCAGCTCGGCGTCGCGGTCGTGCCGCTGTGGGCGGCGGATGTGCAGCGAGCGCTGTGTGCTGCGCGCGGGCGATTGCGGTGGTGGCGCCGTCGCGCTTGGGCCCGTGGGTTGCGGCGGTTGCTGCTGGGGAGGAACTGAGTGGCTCGGCGGGGTGGACGGCGCCGGCGCGGCGGTGCCGTCGATCGCCATGCGGATGGCTTCCTCAACTTCGAGGGCATGCCAGTCGCGTGGGTGGACCGCGTGTCCGTTCTCGGCGCGGTGGGACCCGGGCTGGCCGCACCACATGCAGCCGCCGATCGCGTCCACAGCAGCCCTGGACTCGATGTCTGCGCGGAGCTGTGCGGCGCGGGCCTCAGCGGCCTGCTTAGCGGCGGCTGCTCGCTTTTCCGCCTGCGCTGCGTTGACCTTCAAGACGATCACACCCACCACGCCGGCCACGATGACGGCAACCAGCACGCCGCCCAGCACCGGCGACGCCTCGAAGGCCTGACCGATGAATCCGACCACCATCAGCACGCCGATGAGACTCAGGCAGCCGAGACATCCGCTGTTCCGCGGCTGTCCGTGCTGGGTCTGGGTGTTGACTTGGTTGACGTTGACGTTGACGTTGATCGGTCCGTGCTGATCGGCCATGAGGGCGGTCCTGGGGTTTGGGGCGGCAGCGAGTGTCGCTGTGTGATCGCGCGGGTTTAGATCCGCGTTACCGAACACTTGCGTGGCCTTTTTCGACGCGTGCGCGAACGTGACGCCCCTCCAGCGCAGCGGCCCACTCGACCGTTGGCAGTAGTCATGAAAATCGATGAAGGGATGCCCGATGTCCGCTGGCCACCCGCGACGCGTCGACGCACTCGCATGCGCGGGCTGCCGTGCCCCGCTGCAGTGCCAGGAGGACCAGCCATCCGTCGCGCCCACGCGCCGCTGTAGATGAGCACGGTGCGAAGGAACCGCGCCGGCCCGCGGTTGTGAGCGGTTGGACGGACGACCTCGAATCACAACGGACCGTGAGCACTGACTGATGCCCGACGACGTCGCACGCCCGACGGCTCACAATCCCTTTGGAGACAGGCCGGGCGGCGGGAGCACGCTCGCGCCCTGCTCCCGGCCCACACTGAGCGTGAAGAACAACAACACATTCTTCCCGCAGACCGAGGAGCTCGGCCCGGACGAGATGCGGATCAGCTTCGTCGGGTCGTGCCCCTTCCCCCCCGACGCTCGAGCAGGCTGCGACGTGCATTCACGCCGCCCGGGTTGCAGCGCGACCTGGTGCGCAGGTTCCCCGCAGACCTGGCGGGCAGGGAAGTGCCCACCGGTGTCATGTTCACGGTCCCCGAGGAGGACGAGTGACCGAGGGCGTGGCGTGGTGGGGACGGTGACGATCTGCTCCGGACGCCGGTCCGCTTGTCGTCGCCGCCGGACGCACAGCCGCCCGGGTCGCGCCGAATGGGGCGCGGCGCCGCGGCCGGCGATATCGATCACGCGTGCTTGTGCGCGACCGCTGCGGGGGCGACCACCTCACGCCGGCCGCGTCCAGCCTCGCCCCGGCGCCTCGTGCACGGGGTCGTGGGCCCGCGCAGCGTCTCGGAGGGGGTCTGGCCGAACTTGCCGCGGTAGGCCGCAGCGAATCGTCCGAGATAGCAGAAGTCCCACCGGCCGGCGACCTGGGACACGCTGACCGAGTTCGGGGCCGCGGCCCGGAGATCGTCGTGGACCCGGTTCAGGCGGACGTCGCGCAGGTAGCGCATCGGCGGCACCCCGACCGACCGCTGGAAGCCCTCCTGCAGACAGCGCGCGCTGACCATGACCTGGCGGGCCAGCTTGGGCGTGGTCCAGGGCTGCTCGGGACGGCTCTCCAGGAGTTCGATGGCTTGTCGCACCACCTGCGGGGCAGCGGGGCGGCGGGGGCCGGTCAGCGCCTCGGTGTAGTTGTGCGGTTGGGCCAGCAGTAGGCCGTCGACCAGGAGTCGTTCGAGATTTCCGGCCGCCAGGGGATGGTCCAGCAGGCTGGGCCGGGCCCGTGACTGTCGCTCGATGAGCCACAGCATGTCCAACCAGGCCTGGCCGTGGCCGGTCGTGAGGTCCATGCCCGGCGCGAACTCGATCGGCCTCGCCACGGGCCGGTCGAGCATGGCCTCCAGCTCCCGCTGCAGTACGTGGCGGGGGAACATCAGGCAGAACTGGGCGCAGTCGCCACGCCAGTCGATGTCGGCCGGCAGGTCGGGCATGAACACGGCTGCCCGCCCGGGGATGGCCTGTACCCGCTCCATCCGGCCGGTGCGGGAATCGGCTCCACCGCACAGCGGGGCGTTGACGTGGTAGTTCTCGGCTTCGGCGGTGTCGATGTGGACACCGCAGCCGAACCGGACGTAACTGACGGTCACCTCGCCGACGCACCGCGCGTTGAGCACCAGGCCCAAGGATTTCGCCGCGGCGCTGCGCTGCAGGCGCATCTGCAGTGGCAGGAACACCGATTCCATCGCCGCGTGCGCTTCATCGAACTCCGATGTCCGCGCCACCCGGTGCTGCCCGAACGGCTCTTCACCCACGTCGTCTCTCTCGGAACTGGCTCGATGGGACAGGACCATGTCGACCGCAGGGTGTCAACGGCGAGAATGCCCGGCCTCGGCCCGGCGGGACGAATCCGAATTGATCGAGCAGGTCTGATGGGTCGTCTCTTCGGCCCGGCAGGTCGAATATTCCTTCCGCGACGGAGGATCTCCCCGGGGCCGGTGATCTACAGCGGCCTGCCGGGCTGTCCGGTGCCGGTGCGTACGCACGCGGCGGCGCGCTCGACGAGCAGCGTGCGCTCGCGTGCGTTGCGGGTGAGCGATGCCGCGCGTTCGAACTCCTCGTGTGCCTCGTCGAACCGGCCGAGCTTGGCCAGCAGGTCGCCGCGCACGCTCGGCAGCAAGTGGTAGTCCTTGAGCGACGGTTCCGGGGTCAGCTCGTCGACGAGCCCGAGGCCCACGGCCGGTCCGAACGCCATCGCCAGGGCGACCGCGCGGTTGAGTTCCACGACGGGAGACGGGGTGAGCCGGGCGAGCGCAGCGTAGAGCGCCGCGATGCGCGTCCAGTCCGTCTCCTCCGCGGTGCGCGCCCGGCCGTGACAGGCGGCGATCGCGGCCTGCAACGTGTAGGGGCCGCGTGTCCGGTCGAGTGCTTCGGCGCGTTCCAGAGCCGCCAGGCCGCGCCGGATGAGCAGGTGGTCCCAGCGGCCGCGGTCCTGGTCGAGCAGCAGCACGGGCTCTCCCGACGAATCGACCCGCGCCCGCATCCGGGATGCCTGGATCTCCATCAGCGCGACGAGGCCGTGCACCTCCGGTTCCTGCGGAACCAGTTCGGCCAGGACGCGGCCCAGGCGCAGCGCCTCCTCGCACAGCGCGGGCCGCATCCAGTCGTCCCCGGCGGTCGCCGAATAGCCCTCGTTGAACACGAGGTAGAGGACCTCCAGCACCGACGACAGCCGGGCGGCCCGCTCCTCGGGGGCGGGGACCTCGAAGGGGATCTGCGCCTTGGCGAGGGTCCGCTTGGCCCGGACGATCCGCTGGGCGACAGTCGACTCCGGGACGAGGAACGCCCGCGCGATCTCCTCGGTCGTCAGCCCGCCGAGCAGCCGCAGGGTGAGCGCGACCCGCGCCTCGGTCGACAGGACCGGGTGGCAGGCGATGAACACCAGACGCAGCAGGTCGTCCTCGATGTCGCCGGCGAGGGCCTCGGCGTCCGCCCCGGCCCCCTCCGGCTCGGTCTCGAGTTCGCGCCCGAGCGCGGAGAGTTTGCGCTCGAACCGTTCCTTCCGGCGCAGGACGTCGATGGCGCGACGTTTCGCAATGGTCATGAGCCAGGCGCCCGGATTGCGCGGGACGCCTGACTCCGGCCACTGCTCGAGCGCGGCGACGAGAGCGTCCTGGGCCAGTTCCTCGGCGAGCCCGACGTCGTGGACGAACCGCGCCAGCCCGGCGATGAGCCGCGCCGACTCGATCCGCCAGACCGCCTCGATCGCCCGATGTGCGTCGGTATGGGTCACGACGCCCCATCAGAGCAGCCCCTTGCGCACCGCGGCAAGACCGCGGCGGGGACGGTTACCGCTGCTGCGCGGCCGACTGCGCGCGCAGGCGCTGCTCGGCCTCACGGAGCTCGGGAGTGAGCGCGGGGCCGAAGTCGTCGGGCTCGAACACCGGGCGGATCTCGATCTCGGCCTCCGCGCCGGGGTCGCTGGGGCAGCGCTTGACCCACTCGATCGCCTCGTCCATCGACGCGACCTGCCACAGCCAGAACCCGGCGACCAGCTCCTTCGTCTCGGTGAAGGGGCCGTCGATCACCGTCTGCTTCCCGCCCGAGAACCTGACGCGCGCACCCTTCGCGCTCGGGTGCAGCCCCTCGCCCGCGAGAAGCACGCCGGCCTTCACCAGCTCCTCGTTGTACTTTCCCATCTCGGTGAGCAGCTCCTCGCTGGGCAGTGCGCCGGCCTCGGAGTCGTTGCTGGCCTTGACCAGGATCATGACGCGCATCGGGGTGTCCCTTCCGGTGTTCGAGGGCCGGGCTTTCGGGCGGTTCCGAACGGTTGAACCCGGCCGCTACCTACGCGTCGAACAGGGGACAGCCGGATCGACACGTCGGCGGAAAATCTTCCGGGAGCTGTCGTCGGCCGCTCGGTACCGGCGAATCCGGCCTGGCTCGGGCAGGAAATCGAACATCAGTTCGACTTGTCCACACGGCTGATCCACAGCTGTGGACAGCGGGAACGGCCGAGCCGCTCAGCCGCCGAGCTCAGGGCGAGCCGTGGACCTGCTCTCCGGTGACGATGAAGTCGATCCTGCGCATGACGGAGACGGCCTGATCGGAGAACCGCTCGTAGAACCGGGCGAGCAGCGCCACGTCCACCGCGGTGCGCACGTCGTAGTCGCAATCGTGCGAGGTCAACGCGGCCAGCAGTTCGCGCTCCAACTCGTCGGTGCGGTCATCGGCGCGGTCCATGGCCTCCGATCGGGGCGTCGTCGGATTGAGGACGACGCGCCCCAGCTCGCGAGCCGCCTGCGCCCCCAGTCGGCCCATCTCGGCGAACCGGTAGAGGAGCTCCTCGGGGACCACCGGCCGTGGATGGCGGCGACGGGCGACGTCCGCGACGTGCCGCGCGAGGTCTCCCATCCGCTCCACCTTGTCGGCGGCGTAGATCGTGCTGACCACCACGCGCAGATCCCGGGCGACCGGGGCCTGCAGGGCCAGGACCTGGAAGGCGTGGGCCTCACATTCGGCGCGGCGCGCATCGATCTCCACGTCGTCGGAGATCACCTGCTCGGCCAGCGACAGATCGACTTCGATCAATGAGTGGGTCGCGCGTTCCAGGGCCTGCGCGACGAGCTCGCACATCTCGGCCACTTCGCCGCCGAGCCGATCGAGTTCCATGTGAAAGGGCTCACGCATGACTGGGACGGTACGGCTCCGTTCTCAACGGTGCATTCCACGGCTGCTTTCGCCCCGTGGCGGTTCGGACGGCTGGGCGATCAGGCGCCGATCGAACGCCCGGGCAGGACGTGGGGCCCGAGGGCCAGCAGCGCCGACGACCCGGCGGGCGGTGTGCGCCGTGCATTCCTCCACGATCAGTCACCCAGATCGTCGCATCACTCGTTCGAGTGGCAAAACGCCTGCTCGGGAGGGTGCGGCGCAGGCTCCGGACCAGGCGCCCGCCCGCGGCGGGTCGATCTCGGCCGTGCATCCTGTGTGCATGTTCTACATCGGCCCCGGAGCCGACGAGGCCACCGACGAGCACGAGGGGTACGTGGCGGGGCGCCGCCCGGACGGCTCGCTCACCGGCATCTGGACCGACGTCCGGACCGCCGGCGTGGCTGTCATCGCTTACGTCCCGGCCTGCGAGTGCGGCTGGAGCGGTGACGACCAGCCCGTCACCCCGGCGGGCCACGATGCGGCGCAGCGGCGCTGGCTCACCGACCACTTCCGCGTGGTCGCGGCGGAGCTGCCCGGGCTGGCGGGCGCCGGCGTCGCCGAGCGTGACTTCCTCTGGACCGGGGTCCCGGCTGCCGTGCGCGGCGGCCCGGCGTAACGACCGCCACCCCCGCCGTCACACGATCTCCGGGTGACAGTGCCCCCCACGAAGATCATCTGCGGCTGACAATGCGCGGGTGAGCGACCGCCTGATGCCCGCCATGATCGCCGTGCTGCTCGGCGGGCTGCTCGCGATCGCGCTGCTGGTCCCTTACGTCGCGGTGAGCTTCCGGCGACGTGGCCAGCTCGGCATCGGCCACGTGCTGCTCGCCGTGGGCGCGCTGGTCTACGGCCTCGCCCTCGTCGCGTACGTCCTGCTTCCGCTGCCGGACGTGGACGCCGACTTCTGCACGCGGTTCGCCCGCCTCGTCGAGCCGCAGCTGCATCCGTTCCAGTTCGTGCAGGACATCCGCGACCAGCAGCACGGCTCCGGACTGCCGGAGCTGGTTGCGAACCCGGCGCTGCAGCAAGTGGTCCTCAACGTCGCGCTGTTCGTGCCGCTCGGCGCGTTCGTGCGCTACCTGGCCGGCGGGTCCGTGCTGCTGACGACGGCGATCGGTGCTGCGGTCTCGCTGCTGATCGAGCTCACCCAGCTCAGCGGCATCTGGTGGATCTTCCCCTGCCCGTATCGGCTCTTCGACGTCGACGACCTGACGGCCAACACCACGGGCGCGCTGCTCGGTGCGCTGGCCGGCCCGTTGCTGCGGCTGGTGCCCGGCCAGCGGGTGTCGGGACCGCCGGACGCGCCGCGCCCGGTCACCACCGGACGGCGGCTGCTCGGCATGGTGTGCGACCTGCTGGCGGTACAGCTCACCGGCGCGCTCCTGAACGGCGCGCTCGACGTGGTGCTGCTGCTCATCGGTATCCCGTCCGCCGGACCGGGGCGGCCCGGCTGGCTCGGCCCGGTCGACGGCGCGCTGAGCTGGTGGGTGCCTGGGGTGTTGCTGTTGTTCGTGCTCCCGCAGTTCGGGGGCGGAGCCACGGTCGGGCAGCGAGCCGTCCTGTTGCGGCCCGTCGGGCTCGATGAGTGCGACCCGTCCCGGGGGCGCCGGCTGGTCAGGGCCCTGGTCGGATCGGGTGGGTTCGTCGTCCTGGCCGGCCTGGGCGGCATCGCCGGGCTGCTGGCGACCCTGCTCGTGCCGGTCACCGTGGTCGCGGCCTGGCACACCGAGGGCCACCGGGGCCTGTCCGGCGTTGCGGCCGGTGTCGGGGTGGTCGACGCCCGGTCACGGGCCACCGCCGGGATCACTGCAGGACCTTGAGCCCGATCACGGCCGCCACGATCGCGACCAGGCACAGCAACCGACCGGTCGTCGCCGGTTCGCCGAGGGCCACCATGCCGTAGACGGCGGTGCCCACCGCGCCGATGCCGACCCAGACCGCAGAGGCGGTACCGACCGGCAACGAGCGCAGCGCGACCGCCGGCCCGGCCATGCTCGCGACCAGCCCGACGCCGAACACGATGGTCGGAACCGGCCGGAGAACCCCTGCGACCGGGCCAGCGAAGCCGCCCACACGGTCTCGAGGACCCCCGAGACGAGGAGAACAAACCACGCCATGGCGCACCCTCCGGGTCGCGTCGTCTTGTCGGTCCACCGGCAGGCGAGCGATGTGCGGTGTGGGCGGCGAGCTGGGACCGTCCGATTTCCGTACACCCGAGGCACCGGGTTCCGCCCGACACTGCAGGCCGGTGCAGCCCACGCACCGCCACCCGCCCGGATCTTCCGCAGGCTGTGGGGTGCGCAACCGGGGCCGGTCGTGCGAGCGTCGGAGGACGCACTGCACCGGGTCGAGGAGACAAGATGAGCGCCGGAACCGCATGGGAGCAGTTCCACGCCGGTGAGGAACCGCGCGACGTCCGGGGCGACGTGCTGACGTCCTGGCGTCGCTCGCGGATCAGTGGGGTGGACCCGGAGTACGTCGAGCCCCCGTACCTCGAGACCGACGTCGGCACCCACTTCGTGCGGGTCGCCGTACCGATCCTCACCGGCATGGCCGAGCTGCTCACGGGCGGCGAGACGTGCCTCGCGCTCGCCGACGCCCGAGGCAGTGTCGTGTGGCGGTGGGTGTCCGAACCGGCGTTGCGTGCCGACCTCGACGAGCTGTCGGTCGACACGGGCTACTGCTTCGACGAGGAGTTCGTCGGGACCAACGGGCTCGGCACGGCCCTGGAGACCGGCGCCATCGCGGTCATCCGCGGATCCGAGCACTTCGTCCATCGGTTCCACGACGTGACCTGCGTGGCCGCCCCGGTCCGGCATCCGATCACCCAGCGCACCGTCGGCGCCGTCAACGTGACGTGCCGGGCCGCGGACACGAACCCGCTGCTGTCGGTGGTGGTGCTGAAGCTGGTCGACGAGATCCGGGCAGGCCTGCTGGCCGCCGCGAGCATCCGGGAGCGCCGGCTGCTCGCCGGCTTCCTGGCCGCGCAGCGGCGGGCCGCGGGCCCGGTGCTCACGGTGGGGGAGGACGTCCTCATCGCGAACCGGGCGGCGGCCGATCTTGACCTCGACCACCGGGAGCTGTGGGACGAGCTGCGCACGGCCCGGATCACCGGGGAGGACGCCGTGATCGCGCTGCCTGCGGAGCTGTCCGGGCGGGTGCGGCTGCTGCGCGACGGCCCGACCACGACCGGGGCGGTCGTGACGATCACCGGACCGGTGCCGCAGACCCCGAGACGGCGGCGCGGTGCGGCGCCTCCCCAGGGACCCGCCGGCACCTGGGAGCGGTTGCTCTCCGAGGCCGCGGACCTGGTCGCCGACGGCCCACTGACCGTCCGCGGCGAGCCGGGCACCGGCAAGGCGACGCTGCTGGCCGCGGTGATCGGCGAGCGGTACGGCGCCGAACCGGTGATGCTGGACGCCGCGACCTGCCCGGTCGAGGGCCTGCCGTCATGGGCGGCCCGGCTCGGCGAGCAGCTCGGCGGGACCCCGGTCCCGCTCGTGCTGCGCCACGTCGAGCTGCTGTCCGAAGAGGCGGCGCGCGCGGTGGCCGCGCTGCTGGCGGGCCGGGCGCACGCCCCGCTCGGGGTCACGCTGACCGTGTCCGACGCCGGCGCCGCGGAGGCGCCGGCCCGGCTGCTCGACCGGCTCGGCGGAGCCACGATCACGATCCCGCCGCTGCGCCGCCGGGCGGCGGACGTGCTCACGCTGGCCCGGCGCGAGCTGCGCGGGCACGGGGAGCGGCTGTCGTTCTCCCTGGAGGCACAGGCCGCGCTGCGCCGCTACGACTGGCCGGGCAACGCCCGCGAGCTGGGCCGGGTGGTCCGGGAGGCGGCCCGGCACGCCCGCGGCGGGGTCGTCGGGTTGGAGGCGCTGCCGGCCGAGATCCGGGCGGCAGCGGGCCGTCGCGTGCTGACGCCGCTGGAACGGGCGGAGTCGTCGGTGATCGCCGCGGTGCTGCAGGAATGCGGCGGCAACAAGTCGGCGGCGGCGAAGGAGCTCGGGATCTCCCGGACCGCGCTCTACGCGAAGATCCGCAGCTACCGGCTCTGAGGCCGCTCGACGGCACGGCGTGCTCAGGTGTGGGCGGGCAGCGCGGCCCGGCTCCAGTCGTTGACGAACTCCAGTCCGCTGCGCTTGAACAGCTGCGACACCGGGCAGCGTCGCTCGGTCTCGGCGACGAGCGTCGCGAACTGCTCCTCATCGGCGTCGGTCTCCACGGTCGCGCGCACCTCGACCCGGTGGAAGTTGGCATTGCCCTCCGCGCCGGCCACCAGCACCGCGGTGTCCAGGTCGCCCTGGACCTCGAAGGTCCACCGGCCGAGCTGGATGCCGAGGTCCTTCGCGACCAGGCTCGCGGTCACCTGGTTGCACGAGGTCAGCGCCCCGAGGGCGTAGAACAGCGGGCTGGGCGCGGAGTCGGCGCCACCGAAGGCCGGATAGGCGTCGGCGTGGAACACATGGCCGGCGTCGCCGGCCGCGGTGAGCTTCTGGGCGACACCGGTTCCCTCGCCGTGCAGGACGAACGGGACGACGGATGCCTTGGGCCGGACAGCCACGATCGAGACCTCTCGTAGAAGACGTGCGGAACTGACCCCGCGCCGGGCGGCAACGGGGATGGACGAGGAGAGCGGCGACGCCCACAAGGGCGGCGGACAGACCGCAGACGGCCCTGCGCCGGAGCGTGATCTACAGACGGATCAGCGACATGCGTGAGCCGTGACGCGCTGCAGATCCACGTGACGCCGACGCGTCAGGGAGCAGGTGCGGCTCATGGAGATCATCCTCGGCAGCCGCGAGGCGTCGTGTCAAGCAGAGGCGACGTATGCCTCACGGCGCCGCGACGCGCATGTATCCCGGAGGCCGCCGGAGGAGAAGCATCTGCGCTCATGACGAAGCGTCGATCGCACGTGCTGCAGATCCTGCGCCACGTCCTCATCCTGGCCAGTGCGTTGCTCTTCTACTACTCCGTCCCGATCGGCCTCAGCGGACAGCACCGGATCCTGCAGATCGCGCTGTTCGCCGTCGGGGTGGCCGTGCTGATCTGGTTGGTAGCCCTGCAGGTGAGGAGGCAACTGGTCGCCGGGTCGGACCCCGGGGTCCGGGTGCAGAGCCTGCTGACCCTGCTCTACCCGGTGGTGGTGCTGTTCGGGCTCGCCTACTACGGCATCGAGAGCGCCTATCCCGCCCAGTTCGACGGCCTGGTGACCCGCACCGACTCGCTCTACTTCACGATCGTCACGCTGGGCACGGTCGGCTACGGCGACGTCCACGCCGCTGGCCAGTTGGCCCGGTGCGTGACGATCGTCCAAGTCGTGTTCGACCTGGTCGTCATCGGCGCGTTGATCGCCGTCGCCACCTCCCGCTTCCAGGTGGTGGTAGCAGCCCGCCAGGCGGGTTCGGGAGGCGAGCCCTCCCAGCCTTCGTCCTGATCGACGTGGACCCGGCGGCCGGCTCGGACCGTGACCGGCTCGACGCGTCCTGACCGCGGAGCAGGTCAGACGCGCTCGCGCACGAGTTGTCGTTCCCGGTCGTCGCGGAGGTACAGGTACCAGAGGAACGACGCCACGAACACGACCGCGCCGACGAGGTTGCCCAGGAACGCGAAGATCCAGTTCCGCAGGATGTCCAGCAAGCCCAGATCAGGGACTCCGGCGAACACGGCAGCGGGTAGGAAGAACATGTTGGCGAGGGATGTGGTCGAAGCCCATCGCGACGAACCCGGTGATCGGGAAGAAGATCGCGAGGATCTTCCCGGCGACGTCCCGCGCGGCGAGCGCCGCCCACACGGCCAGGCAGACCAGCCAGTTGCAGCCGATCCCGCGCAGGAAGATCTCCCACCAGGTCTCGTGCAGCCCTTGGCCTCGCCGATGCCTGCGAGGCGCTGGTAGACCAAGGTGGCGGGCGCGGCCCGTCGCACCGCCCGCGTGAGCGACCACCCCGCTCTGGACGGCGAGGAAGTACGCGACGAACAGCGCACCGATCACATTGCGCCAGCAGCATGTTCCCGGTGGCCGGGTCAACGCTCGCGACGATGACCAGGATCAGGCCGGGGGTGAACGCCGCTCCCGTGAAGAACGTCGGGAGAGTGCCCCAGATCTGCCGGGTCAGCCCGGCCGAGACGCTGATGCTGAGGAGCCCGCCGAAGGCGATGTAGGCCCCGGCGAGAAACGGTCCGACCTGAGTCTCGTCCCACCGCTGGCGTGCCTTCGTCGTCCCGGCCTCGACGGCGGCCTGCGCGATCTCGGACGGCTGCTGGGCCGTCACGTGCACTCCTCCTGCAACTGTGGGCCGACGCTTCCGACCGGCGATCGCTCGCGCCGCGGTGGACCGAACGGAATCAGGAGTGACCTGCGCACAGCCGCTCGAACCACGCCGTGCAGGTGCTCGCGCGCCTCGTACCTGCCTGGGCGGCCCGCGGGCACGGTGAACACGGTGCGCTCGTTCCCAGGCGGCGGTCGCCGTGCTCATGCCGGGCCGCGCAGTGGGCGCGTGCCACCAGACGACAGCAGAACGCCGGGCGGGCCCGTACGGGCCTGCCCGGCGTTCTCGCTGGTCACGGTGGCGGAGGATGGGGGATTCGAACCCCCGAGGGATTGCTCCCAACACGCTTTCCAAGCGTGCGCCCTAGGCCACTAGGCGAATCCTCCGCGGACGAGCATAACGGCAGCCGTTCCGGTGCCCTCGGGGGGACCGCCCACAGGGGGTGTGGCTACACTCGGCGTCGGACCCCGCGCGGCGTCCATCCTGTGAACTCCCCCAGGGCCGGAAGGCAGCAAGGGTCAACGGGCTCTGGCGGGTGCGCGGGGTCCCCTTATTTTCTCCGGCTTCGCGTCCCGGGCGGCGCGCTGTCGGGGCGGGTCGGTAGCCTCGCGGCCGTGGCGCTGGCTCTGTACCGGAAGTACCGTCCGGCGAAGTTCGCCGACGTCGTCGGGCAGGAACACGTCACCGAGCCCCTTGGGGTGGCCCTGTCCGCGGGCCGGATCAACCACGCGTACCTGTTCTCCGGGCCCCGGGGCTGTGGGAAGACCTCCTCGGCGCGGATCCTGGCCCGCTCGCTGAACTGCGAGCTCGGCCCCACGCCCGATCCGTGCGGTGTGTGTCCCTCGTGTGTGGGGCTGGCCCCGGAGGGGCCCGGCTCGATCGACGTGGTGGAGCTCGACGCGGCCTCGCACGGCGGCGTCGACGACGCCCGCGAGCTCCGGGACCGGGCGTTCTACGCGCCCGCCGAGTCGCGTTACCGGGTGTTCATCGTCGACGAGGCGCACATGGTCACGACGCAGGGCTTCAACGCTCTGCTGAAGATCGTCGAGGAGCCGCCGGACCACCTGGTCTTCGTCTTCGCCACCACCGAGCCCGACAAGGTGCTGCCGACCATCCGCTCGCGCACGCACCACTACCCGTTCCGGCTCATCCCGCCGGGCACCCTGCGCAAGCTGCTGGAACGCATCTGCGAGGACGAGGGTGCCGTGGTCGCCCCCGCGGTGTACCCGCTGGTCATCCGGGCAGGGGGTGGTTCCGCTCGCGACACCCTGTCCGTCCTCGACCAGCTGCTCGCCGGGGCGGGGCCGGAGGGCGTGACCTACGAGCGGGCCGTGGCGCTGCTCGGGGTCACCGACGCCGCGATCATCGACGACGTGGTCGACGCGCTCGCCGCGGGCGACCGGGCCGCGGTCTACGAGGCGATCGACCGGCTCGTCGAGGCCGGGCACGACCCGCGCCGGTTCGCGGCCGACCTGCTGCAGCGGCTGCGCGATCTGACGCTGTTGCACGCGGTGCCGGAGGCGGCTGCGCGTGGGTTGGTCGACACCGCCGACGACGAGGTGGCCCGGATGACCGAGCAGGCCGCGAAGCTCGGCCCGGCCACGCTGACCCGCTACGGCGAGATCCTGCACAGCGGGCTGACGGAGATGCGCGGTGCGACCGCGCCCCGGCTGCTGCTGGAGCTGCTGTGCGCCCGGATGCTGCTGCCGGCGGCCACGACGAGCGACGCCGGGCTGCTCGAGCGGCTGGAACGGATGGAGCGGCGGATCTCGATCGCGCCGGAGCCCGGAACGGCGCGCGAGGCCGGGGGCGCCGCTCCCTCCGCCGACGAGGCCCCGCCCGCGGGGCGGCGCACGTTCGTCCGGCCGGCCGCGCGCGCCGCCGCTGCCACGGCGGAACCCCCCGCCGCAGCTGCGGTGACCCCACCCGCCGACCGCACGCCGGCAGCGCCCGATGAGGCCGCCGGGAGTGTTCCGGCCGAGCGCCGGCCGGACGGTGCGCAGCGGGATGCGGCGGACCGATCCGCGGCACCGGGTGCACCTGCCGCCGCCGGCGATCCCGCGGAACCGCCCGCCGGGCCGCAGAACTCCGGGCAGCGCCCGGCCGCACCGGAGACCGACCGGCCCGTGACTGCGCCGCCGCGGGCCCCGGAGCGCGGTTCAGCTGAACCGCCCGCCCGGCCCCGTCCCGCTGAGCCGGAGCCGGTCCGGCCCGAGCCCGAGGCGTCCGCGGAGCGGGGCGAGCCCGTGGCCGTGCCGCCCGCCGCCCTCGACGCCGCCGCGGTCCGCCGGGTCTGGCCGGAGATCCTCGCCGCCGCCAAGCAGCGCAAGATGCGCACGCACGCGCTGCTCGTCACGGCGACGGTCCGGGCGGTGGCCGACGACACCCTCGTGCTCGGCACCGGGACCGCGGCTCTGGCCCGGCTGCTGTCCGAGCAGAGCAACCTCGAGGTGATCGCCGATTCGCTGCATGCTGTCCTGGGGGTGCAGTGGCGGGTGCGCTGTGAACACGGCGACGCCCCGGCCCAGCCCGCGGCCGCCCGCGGCCGCCCGCAGTCGGCGCCGCAGCAGCCGGCGCCGCGTCGCTCGAACCGCCCGGAGACCTCACGCCCGGAGCCGCGCCGGCGTTCCGCCCCCGACGACGGCATCCCGCTCCCGCCCGAGCCGCCCGCCGACGAGCCGCCGCCCGACGACGAGGAGTCGATGATGGCGGAGGCCGCCGCCGACGCCCGGGGCGAACCGGTCGCCCGCCGGGATCCGGAGGAGGCGGCGATCGAGCTGCTCAGCTCGGAGCTGGGCGCGCGGACCATCGACCAGCGCTGACAGCCGGGCGCGGTCGCTCCGGAGGTACACCCTCGGCGGCGGTGCCCGCCCCAGGGTCGCGGGTGCCGCCTTTGCGTAGGCTCGGGTGACATGTCGACCGCCCAGGGGCCGCTCGCTGAACCGCGTACGGAACCGGACGTCCGGACCGGCCTGACCGCCGACCAGGTCGCCGAACGCAAGGCCGCCGGCCTCACCAACGACGTTCCGACCCGGGCCGGTCGCACCGTCGGCGAGATCGTCCGCACCAACGTGTTCACCCGCTTCAATGCGATTGTCGGCGTGCTGTTCGCGATCATCCTGGTGATCGGCCCGATCCAGGACGGGCTGTTCGGCTTCGTCATCCTGATCAACACCGGCATCGGGATCGTCCAGGAGTTGCGGGCCAAGCGCACCCTGGAGCGGCTCGCGATCATCGGGGAGGCGCGGCCACGGGTGCGCCGGGACGGTGCCGTCGCCGAGCTCTCGCCGAGCGCGGTGGTGCTCGACGACGTGATCGAGCTGGGACCCGGTGACAAGATCGTCGTCGACGGGGTGGTGCTGGCCGCCGAGGGCCTCGAGGTCGACGAGTCACTGCTCACGGGTGAGTCCGATCCCGTGCACAAGCAGGTCGGCGACCCGGTGCTGTCCGGCAGTTTCGTGGCCGCCGGCAGCGGCGCGCAGCAGGCCACCAAGGTCGGCCGGCAGGCCTACGCGGCCCAGCTGGCCGAGGAGGCCAGCCGGTTCACCCTGGTCGACTCCGAACTGCGGTCCGGGATCAACAAGATCCTCAAGATCATCACGTACCTGCTGGTCCCGGCGGCCGCATTGATCATCTACAGCCAGTTCCGGACCGTCGGTGCCGATCTGCACGACGCGCTGCGCGGGATGGTGGCGGCGCTGGTGCCGATGGTGCCCGAGGGGCTCGTGCTGCTGACCAGCATCGCGTTCGCGGTCGGTGTGGTCCGGCTCGGCAAGCGCCGGTGCCTGGTCCAGGAACTGCCCGCGATGGAGGGCCTGGCCCGCGTCGACACCGTGTGCGCGGACAAGACCGGGACACTCACCGAGAACGGCATGCGGCTGGCCCGGATCGTCACCGTCGACGGACTCGACGAGCAGTCCGTTCGCGCAGCGCTGGGGGCGCTCGGGGTCGCCGACCCACGGCCCAACGCGAGTCTTGTCGCCGTTGCCGAGTGGTGCCCGTCGCCGGGCTGGGCGCCCACCGCGACCGCGCCCTTCTCC
This sequence comes from Pseudonocardia acidicola, assembly GCF_012911935.1. Lineage (GTDB taxonomy): Bacteria > Actinomycetota > Actinomycetes > Mycobacteriales > Pseudonocardiaceae > Pseudonocardia > Pseudonocardia acidicola. The sequence continues at coordinate 93,206 of NZ_JAAXLA010000021.1, forward strand.
TCCGCCCGCAAGTGGAGCGGGGCGAGCTTCGACGGCCACGGCGACTGGGTGCTCGGCGCGCCCGACGTGCTGCTCGCCGAGGGCCGCCCGGAGCGGGCCGAGGCCGAGCGGATCGGCGCCGAAGGGCTGCGGGTGCTGCTGCTGGGCCGCAGCGACCGGCCCGTCGACGACGCCGACGCGCCGGGCACAGTGACACCCGCCGCGCTGGTCGTGCTGGAGCAGAAGGTCCGGCCCGAGGCGGCCGGCACGCTGCGCTACTTCGCCGAGCAGGACGTCGAGGTCAAGGTCATCTCCGGGGACAACGCGGTCTCGGTCGGCGCGGTCGCAGCGTCGCTGGACCTGCCCCACGCGCGGACCCCGGTCGACGCCCGCGAACTGCCCACCGAGCCCGCCGCGCTCGCCGACGAGGTGGAGCGCGCGACCGTGTTCGGCCGGGTCACCCCGGCGCAGAAGCGCGACATGGTCGGCGCACTGCAGTCCCGCGGGCGCAGCGTCGCGATGACCGGTGACGGCGTCAACGACGTGCTCGCGCTCAAGGACGCCGACATCGGGGTGGCGATGGGTTCGGGCAGCCCGGCCACCCGCGCGGTCGCCCAGATCGTGCTGCTGGACAACTCCTTCGCCACCCTCCCGTACGTCGTCGCCGAGGGTCGGCGGGTGATCGGCAACATCGAGCGGGTCGCGAACCTGTTCCTCACCAAGACCGTCTATTCGGTGCTGCTGGCCATCGTCATCGGCGCGGTCGGGGTGCCGTTCCCGTTCCTGCCCCGCCACCTCACGCTGATCGGCGCGCTGACCATCGGCATCCCGGCGTTCTTCCTGGCACTGGCGCCGAACACCGAGCGGGCGCGGACGGGCTTCGTGCGCCGGGTGCTGCGGTTGGCCACGCCGTCCGGGGTGATCGCCGGGGCGGGCACCGTCGTGACCTACCTGCTCGTGCTCGGCGACGCGTCGGCGACGCCGGTCCAGCAGAGCACTGCGGCGGTCGTGACGCTGTACCTGATCGCGCTCTGGGTGCTGGTCGCGGTCGCCCGGCCGTTCGTGTGGTGGAAGGCGGTCCTGGTGGCGGCCTCCGCGGCCGCGTTCGCGCACGCGCTGTTCTCGCCGTTCGTCCTCGGTGCGCGGTTCTGGGAGCTCGACCCTGGCCACCTCCCGACGATGCTGACCGCGCTCACCGTGGCCGTGGTCGGGGCGTTCCTCGTCGAAGTGGGGCGCTTCGCGCTCGTGCGCGGATAACGCTGTTCCGGCGACTATTTCCGCGCACGAGCGC
>NZ_JAAXLA010000022.1 GCF_012911935.1 Pseudonocardia acidicola
CCTCCCACACGCCCTGGTACTCATGCAGCCCTCCCCGGCCCCGACCGCCGACGGGAGTCCGCCCACGCAGCCACCCGACTGAGACGTCGTCTCACTCGCCCCGCTCACACGCCATCTCGTGTCGCAGCGCGGCGAGGATCCGCTCGGTGCTGCCACCGGCGCCGAACAGCCGTCGCACGTTGTTCCGCTGCCGGGGCCGCAGGGGGTCCGGGTTCCCGCCGAGGAACTTCTCGGCCAGCCTGCACGCCTCGTCGACGGTGTGCACGGTGTGTACGCCGGTGACGACCTGTTCGCCGATGGCGTTGAACGGCCGATGGCCATCACGCTCGAAGAAGATCACCGGTTTGCCGAAGAGCTGGTACTCCACCAGCATCGACAACCCGTCGGTCAGCATCATGTCCGAGGCGGCGAGCGTCGGGCCGTAGTCGGCCTCGGACAGCACCGCGGTGTTGGGCAGCTCGGCCCAGTCCTGCATCCAGGCGTCGAAGTCCGGGCGCCTGATCGAGCAGGCGTCCGAGTCAGGGAAGGGCAGCAGCGCCGGGTGCGGCATGAACACGAACTGGACATCGGTGCGCTGCCGGGCCCACGCGAGCATGCCGTCGCGCATGAGGTGGAAGGCGCCGAAATCCGTCCAGCCCCGGCCGATCGTGTGATGCGCGGACCAGACGACCCGGCCCGGCCTGGCCGCGTCGTCCGCCGCCGAGCCCAGCGGCCAGTCCGGCGTCGCCGCCAGCAGGTGATCGGCCTTGGGGTGGCCGACGACCCGGAACTGCGCTCCCCCGCGCGCGCCGTCCCGGACCGCGGTCTCGAGCATCATCTCGTTCGTGCAGAACACCAACCAGGCGCAGCGGTGGTAGTCGCTGTCGACGGCGGTGTTGAGCGTCCGCGCATCCGGGACGTTGACGACGATGTTCATCGTCTCGTAGGGGATCAGGCAGGTGCGGGCGAAGCCGAGCGCCTCGGTGCCCAACTCGTCCGGGACGTCGGCGTCCCACTGGGACTGCCGAAATATCACATCGGGTTCGATCGCCTTGATCAGTTGGAGGACGCCACGAGCGTCGCCGTCGGCGAACCGCAGGTGCGGCACGCCACGCTCGACCAGACCGCGATGCACGTCCTCCTCGCCGTAGAGGCCATCCGAGCCGCGGAACCGCCGCGGGATCGACGCGACGATCGGTTCGAAGTCGTCGCTGCCGGCCATCGCCGCGACGAGCGCGTGGCAGGAGTCCCACGCACCGAGGACGTGGACGAGGAACAGCACACGGGCCGGGCGACGCTGCAACGCGGTGCGGCGGGCCGCGAGATGAACGGAGTCCCGCAGCTCGGCGAGCGCCTGCTGAGACCCCCCGGCCGTCGCAAGCACCCGGTCGAGCCGGGACTGCACCGCGGTGACGTCGTCGCGGACGGCGCGCAGCTCGGCGTCGATCGCCGCGAGGTGCCGGTCGAGCGCCTCCAACCGGTGCGGCAGCTCCCGCGCCCGACGCAGCAGGGCGCGCGCCCGGCACATCCTGTCGCGGACGAAATCGGTCCGCTTCCGTTCGCCCACGATCCCCCCAGGTTCGTCGCAGCGTCCGACCGTCGGCCACACCACGCGCATCGGTGACCGTCCCGTGCTGCAGGTTCGGCGAGGTGCACCACCGTCACCACGCCCGTAGAGGGTGAACAGCGGGAACACGCAGCGCGGCGTCCCGATGGCGGCCGGACAACCCTCACGTAGCTCAGGTTACGGTCGGTCAAGGTCCGGACACCCAGCGGGTATGCCAGACCGGGCATTACCGGACAATCAACCATGTATCGACCGGATCAGCGCCGGACCGGTCATGCTCGCCGAGCTGACCGACGATCAGCTCGATGCCCTGTGCTCAGCCGACCGGTACGCCGAGCGGCCCGACGACCGGCCGGATCTCGACGAGCTCCGCGCGGATCTGGACCCGGCAACGCTCGCGCGGCGAGCCGCACAACCGTCAGCTGGTCGGCGAAGGTGTCGACGGTGGCGACCGGCCCGGCTGCAGCCGCATAGCGGCGCGGCAGCCGGGTACGCCTCCGCGACCCAATCGACGCACCATCCGGCGGCGACATGAGCACAGCAGCGAAAGCGACGAAACAGCCCACCGACGAGCCCGTCGGCGAGTTGGAGACGGTGCACACCTTCGACGACGGCCCGATGCCCACCGGGGTGAGCGTCTCGGCGACCGGGCGGATCTTCATCAACTACCCGAAGTGGGGCGACGACGTCCGCGCAACGGTCGTCGAGCTCCGCGACGGGACACCCGTCCCGTTCCCGGACGGGGCGTGGAACACGCCCTCCGGCGACGACGACGCCGGCGCCCTGGTCTCGGTGCAGAGCGTCGTCGTCGACCCGGCCGACCGGCTGTGGATCCTCGACACCGGCAGCCCGATGTTCCGGCCGACGAAGCCCGGCGGCCCGAAGATGGTCTGCGTCGACCTCACGACGGACACGGTGGCGCAGACGATCGTGTTCTCCCGGGACGTGGCCATCGAGACGACGTACCTCAACGACGTCCGGTTCGACCTGCGCAAGGGCGAGGCCGGGATCGGGTACATCACCGACTCGTCCAACAGCGGCCCGAACGGGCTCATCGTGGTCGACCTCGCCACCGGCGAGGCGTGGCGACGGCTGCACGACCACCCGAGCACCAAGGCCGAGCTGCCGCCTGACTTCGTACCGATCGTGGAGGGCCGCGTCTTCATGGAACGCCCCCCGGACGGCCCGCCGAAACCGGTCCGGTTCGGTTCCGACGGCATCGCCATGGCGGCCGACGGCTCGCGCATCTACTACTGCGCGCTCTGCTCGCGGCGCTGGTACAGCGTGTCGGCCGGCGCGCTGGCCGACCGGTCGGTGCCCGACGAGGAGGTCGCGGCGACGGTCCTCGCCGAAGGCGACAAGGGCGGGTTGAGCGACGGCCTGGAGACCGACGATTCCGGCCGGATCTACCTCACCAACTGCGAGCACAACGCCATCATGCAGCGGCTGCCGGACGGCACGCTGGAGACCTTCGTGCACGACCCGCGGCTGCTCTGGCCGGACACCATGGCGGTCGCGGACGGGTACCTCTACGTGACCGCGAACCAGCTGCACCGACAGGCCACGTTCAACCGGGGCCAGGACCTGCGGCGCTACCCGTACTCGCTGTTCCGGGCGCCGATCGACGCCGGCAGGGTGCAGCTGCGCTGAGAACGCAGGGCTGCGCCGGCTACCGAGCGGACTGCGCCTGGCGGCGCGGGAGCACCCAGTCGGGCCGCACGAAGTGGCAGGTGTAGCCGGTGGGGTATTTCTGCAGGTAGTCCTGGTGCTCCTCCTCGGCCTCCCAGAACGGGCCGGCGGCAGTCACCTCGGTGACGACCTTGCCGGGCCACAGGCCCGAGGCCTCGACATCCGCGATGGTGTCCAGAGCAACCCGCTTCTGCTCCTCGCTCGTGTAGAAGATCGCCGAGCGGTAGCTCCGGCCCACGTCGTTGCCCTGACGATCCTTCGTCGACGGGTCGTGGATCTGGAAGAAGAACTCCAGCAACTCCCGGAACGAGATCACGTCGGGGTCGAAGACGATCTCGACGGCCTCCGCGTGATCGCCGTGATTACGGTACGTAGCGTTCGGGGTGTCGCCTCCGGAGTACCCGACCCGGGTCGAGATCACCCCCGGACGCCGCCGCAACAGCTCCTGTGCTCCCCAGAAACAACCTCCGGCGAGGATCGCCGTCTCAGTCGCCATCCTGCGCCTCCCTCAGGCTCGACACAGTCGGAACAACACTCCGATCCCGGCCGATGTTCCGACCTTCGCGGCCGCGGTGCAACGGGGATCCGCGGCGGTCCCCGAGTTGCCGGCCGGCCGCCTCGTCCGCGGCCGGCTCAGGCGTCAGGACCTCCGCGGCCTCGCGCGGCGGGAGCGGCGCCCCGTCACAGCAGTTGCCCTTCATGTGGCAATGCGGACACAGCCACCGCGTCGCAACCGGGTCGTACCGCAGCGAGCAGAAATCGCAGACGCTCACAGCGCCATCGTCGCACCGGACGAGCGCAGGACGGACGACACGCCCGGTGGCCGACGTCGTCATGTCCGGTCGGGATGGTCGTGGCCGGTGAACCGGCGTGGTGGCAGCGCTGGTGTCAGTTCGTCGAGGCTGCTGTCCAGGCGATGGCGTCGTCGAGGCCGTCATAGCCGAAGCTGCGCACCTCCGCGTGCACGAAGTGTTCCGCCACGCTCGGCACCAGGGCGGCAAGCCTGCCGTCGACCGCCAACGCGACCCTGTTGACCTTCCGGTGATGGTCGCGCACGAAACGAATGTGCCGGACGAGGCCGGCGATGTTCTCCCAGCCGTGGATGGCGCGGGCACGGATCACCACGCCCTGCAGCCGGGCATGGGTGTCGAGCCAGGAGTCGACCGTGAGCGCGAGGGCATCGAAGTCCGCGGCGCGCAACGGCTCGGCGATCTCGACCACCACGACCCCGGACTCGGGCACCAGCCGGTGGGTGACGCCGACACCTTCGGGCAGTGAACTGAGCCAGTCGACGGCCTTGTCCCGGTCCCGGTCGCTGAACACCCGCACGGGGCAGGGCATCAGGAAGCCGGCGAGCCGGGTCGCCTCGCGGATCCAGCCGATATCACTGACCACCGCGCAGCCGTCGAAGGACCGCAGCGCGCGTAGCCCGATCTCGACGTCCTCCCACACAGCGCCCGGGGTCATTCCTTGAAAATCGGGGCCTATCCGGCAGAGGCAGCGCAGGCGGCGGCCATCCCGTGCCGCGTCCTCGACCAGGGGCACGATGACCGCCTCATAGTCCTCCCGCGAGATCTTGCCGACGGCTCGCACCGCATCGATTCCCGGGGGGACGTCCTCGATTCTCTCAATCATGTCGGCGCTCCTTGTCCCTGGCCCCGTTCGAAAGGAATCGAATTCACCGGAACCATTTCACGCCCGGCCGGCCGGCCGCGATACGGCCGAGAGGCCCCAACCTGCTCTGCCGACGGCCCGGCCCGTCGGCCGGCCAATGGCTACCGGCACACCGGAACTGCAGTTCCGAGCATGTTTCGAGGGAGGCCGGCGCGGTGCGCCCGGTTCTGGCCGGCGGCGAGCCACGGATGCTCCTTTCTCATCGTCTATCGAGCGATCATGGGGCTACCGTGCCACGCCGTGATCGGGTCCCCGGGCGGGATGGACGCGGTCCGGCCTCGTGGCGTGACCGGTGCGGAGGGCCTTTTCGGTGCGTGGGAGTAGTGGCACCGGCCCACCGGTAGGCCCTGTTGCCGATGCCATCGACGAGGAGGAGTGCACATTGACGGCGATTGCAAAGAGCGGCCGGGTCCCGGGCACCCAGGATGCCGGCTGCGCTCGCGCCGGGGGAAGATCTGATCATGTTCGGGTGGCTACGAGCACTCTTCGGCGGAGCGATCGACGAGCACCCGGGACGCGACGTGGCAGGGCCGGGCAGCCGAGCGGATCGTGCCGCCGGCCGCTGACGGGGTCTCGACCGGCTACTGCGACCGTTCACCGCGGCGCTTGCGGTACAGGGCCCACCCGAGGAGTACCAGCGATATCGCGGCGACAACGCCGAACACCGTTGCCAACGGGATCGATCCGAACCGGATGAAGACCCACGTCACGAAGGCGCTGAGGATCACCGCGACGGCGGCGATCCGGGCATGTAGTCGAAGCGCCCGCTGTCCGTCGGGCGACGACTCATCGGAGCCGGGCCCACCGATGCCCGGAACCTCGCGCTCAACATCCTTCTGCGTCATGCGCCTGCTGTTCATGCCTTCGAGTACCCGGTGACCGCCTGACCGGCCCCGTCCACGCACATGTCGTGGCGCAGGTCACACTTCTCTCGCTGCCCACCACGAAGCCACGCGGATGCAGCTCAGCCGGCGGAACGCCCCGTTCCGTAGGTCCGGAAACCGGCGCGCCGCAACGGTTCCGGTGGCAGGTGGTTGCGGGTGTCGACGACGACGCGATGCCGCATCTGCTCACCGAGCCGTGCCCAGTCCAGCTCGCCGAATTGCGGCCACTCGGTGAGCACCACGAGCGCCGACGCGTCCTTGGCGGCGAGATACGCGTCGTCCACGACCCGGACGGGGCCGGCGGCCTGCGTACCGGCCGGAACACCGGGGTCGTGACCGGTCAGCTCCGCGCCGTCGGCGGCGAGCAGGTCGGCGACGGCGAGTGCCGGTGAGTCACGCAGGTCGTCGGTCCCGGCTTTGAAGGTCAGGCCGAGCAACCCGAGTCGGACGCCGTCGACCGGTCGTTCGGGCGAACAGGCCACCGCCGTACGCACGGCGCGCAGGACGCGGCCAGGCTGGGCCTCGTTGGTGTCGATGGTCGCGCGCAGCAGCGGGAAGTCGACGGCCACCGACTCCGCCGCCCGGAGCAGGGCCTGGGTGTCCTTGGGCAGGCACGATCCACCCCAACCCGGGCCGGGCCGCAGGAACTCGGCGCCGATGCGCGGATCATGGCGCATGCCCGCGGTGACGGCGTCGACGTCGCCCCCGGTGCATTCGCACAGCTCGGCCAGGGTGTTGACGTACGACAGTTTCATGGCCAGGAAACAGTTGCTGGCGTACTTCACCAACTCTGCGCTCACCGGATCGGTGAGGACGACGGGCGCTCCGAGCGGAGCGTAGAGCCCGGCCACCCGGCGGGCCGCCGCCGCGTCACCGGCCCCCACGACGACACGGTGCGGGGAGAGGAAGTCCTCGACCGTGTGGCCCTCCCGCAGGAACTCGGGATTGGTGACGACGTCGAGATCGGACCGGTCGAGAAGCCTGCCGACGTCGTCGGTGGTGCCCGGTGGGACGGTCGACTTGATCACCACGACGGTGCCGGACGACAGCGCGTCCCGGACCTCGTGCAGTACGCCGTAGATCTGGGACAGGTCCGCGGAGCCGTTCGCCCCGACCGGGGTCGGCACGCACACGAAGACGATGTCGGCGTCCGCGGTCGCGGCCCGGGCCCCGAGCACGAAGCGAAGCCGCCCCGCCTGCAGCCCCTCGGTGACGATCTCGGCGAGCCCGGGCTCGTACGACGACACCTCGGCCCGGTTCAGCCGCTCCACCTTGGACTCGTCGATGTCGGCGCACACCGCGGTGTGCCCCAGCCGGGCCAGACAGGCGGCCGTCGTCAATCCGACGTAACCGGCGCCGACCACCCCGATCCGGTGGGCACGCATGAGCTCTCGCCCCCTTCCGCGGCTCCCAACACCTCGCCGACCGCATCGATCACGTCGGCGACATCGATCTCCAGCAAGCCCGGGTCCGGGCGATCGGCGAAGGTGTCGCCCGTGCGTCCTCTCCACAACGCCCGATGCCGCGGGCGGTGCGGCGGCCCCCACAGCGCCGGGGACACCGGCCCGAACAGCACCACCGACGGCGTGCCGTACGCGGTGGCCAGGTGCGCGATGCCGGTGTCTCCGCAGATCACCAGCCGCGCGTCCGCCACGAGATCCGCGAGCCCGTCGAGGCCGGTGCGCCCCGCGAGCACCTCCGCCGACGACATCCCGGCGACCGCAGCGACCCGCCGCGCCAGCGGTCGCTCGACGGCCGAGCCGGCGACCACCACCCGGTGACCGCGCTGCACGAGGAAGCGTGCGACCGCGCCGTACCGCTCCGGCGGCCACTGCCGTGCTGCGTGGCTGGCGCCGGGATGGATGATCACCGGGCCGGCCACGGCCGGTGGGTCGTGCCGCCGCGGCAACGCCAGATCGTCCGGATCGGCCGGGATGCCCGCGTACGCCAACACGTCACACCACCGCCGTACCTCGTGCCGGTCGGCCTGCCACGGCGGACCGTCCACGGCCGGCCGGGCCGGGTGGGCGTGGGTCAGCAACTGCTCCGGCCGCACCCGGCGGAGCAGATCGATGCTCTCCGGGCCCCGGCCGTGCAGGTTCACCGCGAGCGAGGGCGGGGGCCCGTCCCACCGCAGCGGTTCCAGCCCCACGGTGTGCAGCAGCCGGTCCGCCGCGCCCATTCGGTGCACGATCGGAGCCAGGGCCCGCGGGGCCGCCAGCGTGATCTCGGCTTCGCCGAACGCGCGGCGCAGCGCGCGCAGGGCCGGCACCGTGGTCAGCAGGTCGCCCAGACCGAGCGCGCGCAGGACCAGGATGCGCGGAATCCCCCGGCCCGCGCCGGTCGCCCACGTCATGCGACGCCGCTCCTCGCGTCGGATCGGCCTGCGCGCAGCGCCGTGATCAGGCCGGTGGTCGAGTGCCGCTCCACCAGCGGGACGAGCACCACCCGGCCGCCGTGGCGCCGGACGACCTCGGCCTCGGGGAGCTCCCGGCCGGCGTAGTCCTCGCCCTTCACCCAGATGTCGGGACGCAGCCGTTCCAGCACAGCAACCGGGGAGCTCTCGGAGAACACCACGACCGCATCGACCATCTCCAGTGCTTCGAGCATGCCGACCCGATCGGCGGCGGTCATCACCGGTCGGCCGGGCCCCTTGAGACGCCGCACGGACTCGTCGGAGTTCACACAGACCACCAGCGCGTCGCCGAGCGCGCGGGCCCGCCGCAGCAGGCTGACGTGGCCCGGATGCAGCAGATCGAAGCAACCGCCGGTGGCCACGACGGTCCCGCCGGCGCGGCGCACCCGGTCGACGGCCGCGTATCCGGTGGCCGCGGCGACCGGCGGGGCGGCGCGGGGCGGCGCGGCGGGCTCGGCCAGCGCACCGGCGGCTCCCGCCGCCACGAACTCCGTGGCAGTGCGGACCGCTGCGGCCACGACATCGCGAAGGCCGCCGCCGCCGTCCATCAGGGCCGTCACCGCCGCGGTGGCGAAGGCGTCGCCGGCGCCACAGGAGTCGATCCGGCCGGAGGGCGCGATGCCGGCCGGCACGGGTACGCCGATCGATTCCGCCGCCGTGCTCAGCCAGGCGCCCCGCGAGCCCCTGGTCACCGCCACCCCCTGCACGGTCCACCGTTCCCGGAGGTGATCGGCGGCCACCCCGGGGTCGGCCGCGGGATGCGCGGCGAACAGCGCGGCCTCCTTCTCGTTGGGCGTCACCAGGGCCGAACCGGGAACAGGGGCGGCACCCCGGGGATGCGGATCCCACACGACGGGCACCCGGTCGGCGATCTCGGCAAGAGCTGTGCGCAGCTCACGGTGGGCGGCGACGCCCCGTCCGTAGTCGGCCACGAGCACAGCCGCGGACTCGTGGACCGCCTCGACCGCGCGCTGCGCATGGCCTGCCGGGACGGCGCGGCCCTCCCCCGAGTCGAGACGCAGCAGTGACTGGCCCGCCACGCGGACCCGGGTCTTGCACACCGTGCCGCCCTGCAACGGCAGGTCGACGAGGCTCACCGACCGACCCAGCAGGCCGGCCAACCGCTGGGCGTGCTCGTCGTCGCCGAGCGCGGTCACGAGCACGACGTCCGCGCCGGAGCGCGCGGCGAGCGCGGCGGCCAGCCCTGCCCCGCCGGGGCGGTATCGGCAGCGCTGCACGTCCACCACGGGCACGGGTGCATCCGGGCACAACCGCTCGGCGGTGCCCTCGACGTCGGTGTCGAGGAGCGTGTCGCCCAGCACGACCAGCCGGCGTCGGGTCACGCCAGCCCTCCGATCTCCGGTGAGCTGTCGATCGCGAGGCACAACGCGTGCACGAGCGCGAGGTGCGCCTCCTGCACGGTCGCCGCTGAGGGCGCCTCGACGGCGATCGCGTCGTCGCACAACGCCGCGAGCGCGTTCGGCGCGCGACCGGTGAGCGCCCAGGCCGTCATCTCGAGTTCCTGCGCGGTCTTGGCCGCGGCCAGCACGTTCTGGCTGCGCCCGCTCGTCGACAGGGCGATGAGCACGTCGCCGGCGCGGCCGTGCGCACGGACCTGGCGGGCGAACACCTCGTGCTCGCCGTAGTCGTTGACGATGGCCGTCACCGCGGACGTGTCCCCGTGCAGCGGGATCGCCGACAGCGGGCGGCGATCGTTCAGGAACCGCCCGGTGAGCTCGCCGGTGAGGTGCTGGGCCTCCGCCGCGCTGCCGCCGTTGCCGCAGGCCAGCAGCCGTCCTCCGGAGCCGAGCACCCGAGCGAGGTGGCGACCCCAGGCCTCCACCGTCGACCTGTGGGCGCAGAGACGGCCCGCGGCACGCTCCAGCGCGCGGAAATGATCGTCGATCATGTCACTGCTCCGCTCAACTCGGCGGGTCCGGGCAGCGGTCGTACGGCGACCTCCTGGTAGAGGGCCTCGGTCTGCTCCGCGATCCAGTCCCACCCGTAGCCGGCGCGCGCTCGACGTGCCCCCGCGCGCCCCATCTCGGCGCGAGCCGCGGGCGCGGCCAGCAGCTCCCGCAGCCGGGCCGCCAGCGCGTCGCTGCACCGCGCCGGCACGAAGCAGCCCGTCTCCCCCTCCACGACGGTGTCGAGATGTCCGCCCACCGCACTCACGACGACGGGTGTCCCGCAGGCCATCGCCTCCACCGGGACGATCCCGAACGGCTCGTACCACGGAACGCTGACCACGAGGTCGGCCGACCGGAACAGCGCGGGCACCTCGGATCGGGGAACCTGGCCGAGGAACCGGACGCGATCGGCTACTCCGCACCGCTGGGCGATCGTGCGCAGCCGGGCGACATCGGGATCGGCGTGCGCCTGCTCCCCGGGCGGTCCACCGGCGACGATCAGCTCGGCGTCCGGTACCTCGCGCAGCGCACGGATCACGGTCTGGACACCCTTGCGCTCGACCAGCCTGCCGATGCTGAGCAGCCGGGGCCGCGCGCCACGGCGGGCCCGCGGTCCCCGCGGCGTGAAGCGGCCCAGGTCGACCCCACACGGCACGACCGCGGCCCGCTCCGCGGACAGCCCCATCGCGCGGAGCTCGCCGACCTCGTCAGAGCATGTCGCGATCACCATCGCGACGTCGCCGGCCAGCTCGGCCTCCGCGCGGGTGCGCAACGGCGGGCTGGTGTCCTTCGCACCCTGGTACTTCCGCTTGACGTGGCCGAGGGCGTGGAAGGTCTGCAGGAGCGGCACCGGCTCGACAGCGGCACCGTGGCGAGCCGCGAGGCCGGACAACCAGAAGTGGGCATGCGCGACGTCCGGACGGCGCCGGGCCCACCGCCGCGCGAGGTGATCCCCGAACGCCGGCATGTAGGGCAGCAGATCGTCCTTGGGGACCGGCCGGGCCGGACCCGCAGGCACGTGCTCGACCGTGACTCCCGGCGCGGCCACGACCCTGTCGGGCAGGTCGGGCGCGTCCCGGCGGGTATGGACGACGACGTCGTGGCCCCGGCGACCGAGGGCGCGCGCCAGCTCGGCCACGTGCACGTTCTGGCCGCCCGCATCCACTCCCCCGATGGGCGCGAGCGGACTCGCGTGCTCGGAGATCATGTCGATCTTCATGTCGTCACCTCCTGGAGTAGGGAGTCCCACTCGCGCAGGAACCGCTGCAGTCCGTGTCGCTGCAGCGCGGCGGTGCGTCCCGCCGCCCCGATCTCGCGGGCCCGCGCGGGGTCGTGCAGCAGGTCGCGGACAGCCGCGGCGAGCACGTCGATCCGGGTCGACACGATCCCCGTGCCCTGGGGTATCGCCTCGAACGCCGCGGTGGCCCCCAGCGCCACCACGGGCAGTCCGAGCTGCATCGCCTCGATCAGCGACAGCCCCAGCGAGGTCCAGCGGAACGGGTGCAGGTACAGCCGCCGCTGCGCGAGCTCGGCGTGCATCCGGCTCTGCGGCAGGTCCTCGTGCACGCTCAGCCGGTCACCCGCCCCCGGGCCGAGCGTGGCCGGCAGGTCGGTGACGTGCATGCCGAACACGTCGGTGGGTGCACCTGCGCTGAGCCGGGGCAGGAGATCCGTGCCGGCGACCCGCCACCGCCGGACCGGTTCGTTGATCACCACGCCGACGCGGTCCAGCCGGCCCGTGTACCGGTGCCCCGGGTCGGGGATCCCGTGCTCCACGACCCGGACCGGGGCGCGGCCGTTGTCCCACATCAGCGCGTTGAAGTGGGTGACGTGCACGATCGGGACGTCGGTGCGGTCGGCGAGCGGGTGCCGGACGTCGGGCACCGCTCCGCGCGGGGTGTCGTGCTCGACGTAGACGGCGGGGACGTCACGGCCGGGGCGGCGACCCAGCCACTTCTCACACAACTCGAGCTCACGCTCGCGCTGCAGCACGATCGCGTCGAAGTCCTCGTCCCGCAGTTCGTCCGGGCTCATCTCCAGCGCGTTCGACGGCCACCGGAAGGTCTGCGCGCGCCCGCGTCCGTCGGCATCACGGGGCGGGGTCACCGGGACCACGTAGGTGTGGGGCCCCTGGACGAATGCGGTGCTCCAGGAACCGTGCACGTGCCAGCAGAGAATCCTCACGACCGCCACAACTTCCCCACCGCGGCGACCACGTCGTCGGCGGTGACGCCGGTCAGGCACGGGTGCCCGGGCACCGGGCAGCGGCGGGCGCGGGTGTCCCGGCACGGAGCGTCCTGCCGGCCCAGCATCACCGTCGGCACGCGGTAGGGCGCCCACCGCGCCGCCGGCACCACCGGTGCGAACAGCGACACGACCGGGGTGCCCACCGCGGCGGCCAGGTGTGCCGGCCCCGTGTTCGGCGCGACGACGACCCGCGCGCCGTCGAGGACGGCGGCGAGCTGAGCCAGATCGGTGCCGCCGCCGAGGTCGATCCCGACCTCGCCGGCCACCTGAGCGGTCAGCTGCTGCTCCCCGCGCGCGCCGGTCACGACGACCCGGTACCCCGCGGCCGCCAGCGCCTGCACCGCTTCCGCGCACCGCTGCGGCGGCCACTGCCGGGCGGGGACCGAGGCCCCGGGATGCAGCACGACGTAGTCGGGCTCGCCCACCAGGTCCGCCACGCAGGGCAGCGGCCGGCGCACCGCGAGCCGGCCGTCGTCGCCGCCGGACGGGGAGAAGCCGGCGGCGCGGGCCAGCGACAGCGCTCTCTCGGCTTCCGGCGGGTCCCCGGGGACACGGTGCCGCAGGTCCAGCAGCGACCCGGGATAGTCCTCGCTGATGGCGCCGATCCACGGCACCCCGGCCAGCCGCAGGACCAGCGCCAGCGGCAGCGGTGACTGGTGAAAGGAGGTGAACACGACCGCGACGTCGGGCTCGATCGCTTCGACGGCCTGCCGCAGGTGCTCGACGTGGGCGCGGGTCACCGGATCCGGTTCCGGGTCGATCCACGGCGCCCGCCACTCGACGACCTCGTCGACTCCGGGCAGCAGCGCGGCGGCCGAGCGACCGTGCGGTCCGGCGAGCATCACCACCGAGTCGGCGTGCGCGGCCACCGCCCGGACGGCGGGACCGGTCAGCAGGACGTCTCCGGCGTTGTCGAGCCGGGCGACGAGCACGGTGCGGGTCACGACCGGCCCTCGCCGGCGCCCCGCTTTCCCAGTGCGAGCCGGACCGCCTCGGTGATGTCGGCGGCGACCTCGGGGGCGGCGGCGATCTCGGCCGGCAGGGTCCGAGCCGTCGGGACGAGGATCCCGCGGGCTCCTGCTGCGGCGGCCGCTGCGACGTCGGCTCCGGTGTCACCGATGACCACGCATCCGGCCACCGGCACACCGAGGTCGGCGGCGGCCTTCTCGATCAGGCCCGGCGCCGGTTTGCGGCAGTCACAGCCTGTGTCCTCCCCGTGCACGCAGACCTGCCACGTGCCGAAAGGCCCGAGCAGCGCCTCGGTACGGGCGTTGACGGCCGCGAGCTGCTCGAGCGTGATGAGCCCTCGCGCGACACCCGACTGATTGCTGACCACCCCGACCGGCACGCCCAGATCGCGGAGCCGGCCCAGCACGGCCGCCGCTGCCGGAACGGGGCGCACGGCGTCGGGGTCGCCGTTGTAGGGAACGTCGTGGATCAGCGTGTCGTCCCGGTCGAACAGCACCGCGGCGGGCAGGCCGGCGTCCTCGGGCGGCGCGAGCCGGGGCCGCCGCCCGACACGCGAGTGCCGGAAGCGCCGTACCTCACGGTGGCGCCACTCCCCCCGGATCCGGTGCGCACAGGCCGCGGGCGGGATCGCGACACTGGTCACGAGCATGCGCCCCACCTCGGCGGCGGTACGCGGCCCGGGCAGGATCCGGTGCAGCGCGAACTCCGCGGTACAGCCGGCCCACAGGAACCCGGCCGCCGCAGCACCTCGCCGGTGCCCGCGCAATCCGAACAGCACCGCGGCCGTCGCCGCCGCGGTCGTCACCGTGTGCCGGCGCAACCGGCCGGGGCCCTCGCCGATCCGAGCCCGCCAGTCCGCGCCGTGGCGCTGGCGCATCAGCACGTCGTCGGCGTTGCCGCGCTGGGCGCGCACGCTCGCCAGGAACGCCGAGGCGGCCACCGGGTGTGTGGTGACGCGACGACCGTCGACCACCCGGTAGCCGGCCTCGATCACGCGCAGGGCCAGGTCGGCGTCCTCGCGGTAGGCCCGCGGGAAGCGCTCGTCGAAACCGTCCACCGCCTCCAGAGCCGAGCGCCGGTAGGCCATGTCCGCGGTGATCCACCGGGCGCCGGCCAGGCCCCCGGTGCCCCGCTCGGCATCGGTCGGACGCCGGTGCGCCGGGAGCGGGACCACGAGGCGCGCCTGGCTGGCGGCCACTCCCGGCGGCAGGCAGGCCAGGTCGTCGGTCAGCCGCGCCGGCCAGTCCGGGCCGGGCACCACGTCGTCGTCGAGGAACGCGACCCATTCCGACGCGGTGGCACGCCAACCGGTGTTGCGGGCAGCGGCCGGACCGCGACCGCCGGACCGAAGGACCCGCAGCGGCCACGGCGCCTCCGGAAGGTCGAGAGGATCGGACGCCGTGCGCCGGTCGTCGACGACCACGACCTCCCGGGGCCGCGGTCCGGTCGCGTGTCCCAGGGCGTCCAGCAGGACCTGCAGGTTCGGCCGGCCGACCGTCGGCACGACCACGCTGTAGTCCGCACTCAGATCGAGTCCGGTGCTCATCCGGCCACTCCCGATCGGCGGACCACGCAGCCGCCGATGGCGAGCACGTCGACCGGAGCGGAACCGAAGCACTCCAGGGCGTCCCGCGGATCGTCGACCATCGGCCGGCCCGCTGTGTTCAGGCTCGTGTTGATGACGACGGGGAGTCCGGTACGCGCCTCGAAACCGGAGAGCATCCGCGCGAGCAGTGGGTCGGCATCGGGTTCCACCGTCTGGATGCGCGCGGTCCCGTCGACGTGCACGACGGCGGGGATCCGGTCCCGCCACCGCGGGTGCACGTCGTGGACGAAGAGCATGTACGGGCTGGGCAGCGGGCCGCGGGAGAACACCTCGGCCGCGCGATCGGCGAGCACCATCGGGGCGACGGGCCGGAACTGCTCGCGGCCCTTGACGTCGTTGAGCCGGGCCAGGTTGGCCTGCCGGCCCGGATGGGCGAGCAGGGAGCGCCGCCCGAGGGCCCGCGGCCCGTACTCGCTGCGTCCCTGGAACCAGGCGACCACCTGGTCGGCGGCCAACGCCTCGGCGACCGTCGCGGCCACATCCGGCGGGCGCTCGTAGCGGATCTTCGCCGTGTCGAGCCGGGCTGTGATCGCCTCATCGGTCCAGCCGCGGCCCAGATCCGCGCCGGGCATCGGCGCGGCCGGCTCGCCCATCTCGGCCGCCACGTGCAGCGCCGCACCCAGCGCGGTGCCGGCATCGCCTGCCGCGGGTTGCACCCAGACCTCGCAGAACGGCCCCTCGGCGGCGACGCGGGTGTTCGCCACGCAGTTGAGCGCGACGCCGCCGGCCATCACCAGCCGGTCCTGGCCGGTACGGCGGTGCAGCCATCCGGCCAGGTCCAGCAGCACCTCCTCCACCCGCAGCTGCACGGCGGCGGCCAGGTCGGCGTGCTCGGGGAGCACCTCGCCGTCGCCGGCGCGAGGCTTGGCCATCGCCCCCCAATCGAGAGGATCGATGGTGAAACCACCGTCACCGGTGGTGCGGACCAGGCGGCGCAGCAGCCCGACCTGGCGCGGCTCACCGTACGAGGCCAGTGCCATGACCTTGTACTCATCACTGGAACGCAGGAAACCCAGGTGCGCGGTGAGTTCCTCGTACATCAGGCCGAGCGAGTGCGGCAGGCGTTGCCCGGCCAGCACCGTCAGGCTGTGGTCGCGGTAGCTGCCCGCCAGGTGCGAGGTCGCCTCGCCGCGGCCGTCGGCCACGAGCACCGCGGAGTCGGTGAAAGGAGCTGCAAGACCGGCCGACGCCGCGTGGGCGACGTGGTGCGGGACGAACCGGACGATGCCGGGATCCAGCCCCGGCAAGGCGGTGGCGAGGAAGTACGGAGCACGCCGGGCGTATGTCGTCCGCAGGTCCTCCCACCGCTCGTCGAGACCCTGCTGTCCCGGCTCGACCAGCCCGGGATCGTAGGAGTACGCGACGGCGTCGAGGTCGGACGCCGGGATGCCGGCCTCCTCCAGGCACCACTGCGCCGCGCGTTCGGGCAGTTCCCACGTCGAGAACGGAACGGGCCGCTTGCCGTGCTTGCGCCGGGAGAACCGTTCCTCCTCCGCGGCCGCGACGATCCGACCATCCGCCACCAGTGCGGCGGCCGGGTCGTGAAACACCGCATTGATGCCAAGGACGTACATGTCACCCCCGGACCCTTACGGATTGCGAGTGGGTGGTGGTTGCATTCAGTCGTTCACCCTCCGCAGTCGGATTCAGGCACAAAAAGCCACGAGGCCCTTTCACGGAATTAGCGGGCGAACCACTCGATCGTGCGCTTCAACCCGTCGTCGACACTGACCAACGGCTCCCAGTTCAGCGCCCGCCGGGCGACGGAGATGTCGGGACAACGCCGCTTCGGGTCCTCCTCCATGGCGGCCACGAAGCGAATCTCCGATATGGACGCGACCAGCTCACGGATGCGCTCGGCGATGTCGAGGACCGAATACTCCTCGGGGTTGCCGATGTTCACCGGCCCCGGATGGTCGTCGGCGGCCAGCGCGAGCAACCCCCGGACCGTGTCGTCCACGTAACAGGGCGAACGGGTCTGGCTGCCGTCCCCGGTCACCGTCAGCGGACGTCCGCGCAGCGCCTGGCAGATGAAGGCCGGGATCATGCGTCCGTCGTCGGGGCGCATCCGGGGTCCGAAGGTGTTGAAGATGCGGGCGATCCCGGTGCGCAGTCCGTGCTCGCGGCGATGGGCGGCGGTCAGCGCCTCGGCGTAGCGTTTGGACTCGTCGTAGACGCTGCGCGGTCCGATCGGGTTGACGTTTCCCCAGTACGCCTCGGACTGCGGATGCTGCAGTGGGTCGCCGTAGACCTCGCTCGTGGATGCCAGGACGAAACGGGCGTTCTTCTCCCGCGCGAGCGCGAGGGCGCACAACGTACCCAGCCCGCCGGCCTTCAGGGTCTCGATCGGCCACCGCAGGTAGTGCACCGGCGATGCCGGGCAGGCGAGGTGCACGACCAGGTCCACCGATCCCGGCACGGACAGCGCCGCCGAGACGTCGGCACAGACGAACTCAAAACGCCGATCGTGGTACAGGTCGGAGATGTTGGCCGTATCTCCGGTGAGGAGATTGTCGACGCAGACGACGGCTGTTCTGCCGGCGACAAGGACCTCGCACAGGTGAGAGCCGAGAAAGCCCGCGCCACCGGTGACCACTGCGCGCCCGAAGCCGGTGTCCATGTTCGCCGCCTCCCCTCCGAATCTCCACGTAGGACTGCCGTCGAAATGGTTCCCGTACCCCCGGAATTGCAAACACGCGCGTCAACCGGCGCCCCCGGGGTAGCACTGCGATGGGCCGAACGCCCGAGCGAGAAGGAGAACCGGCAGTGGGGTGTGAATGCGCATTGATCGTCGGCTGGCCGAGCTTCCGAGACGGCGAAGCCACCGCGGGTGACGTGCTGAGCATGCGCGTCGTCGAGTCGGCGCTGCGCGCGGCGGGGGTCGCGACGGAGTCGGCCTGGAGCCCGGTGTTCCGGCCGGGTGCGCTCGCGCTCGAGGACGCCGACCCGGCGAGGTACAGCCACCTGGTGTTCGTCTGCGGGCCCGCCCACGGCCGCCAGGTCCGGGCGCTGCACGAACGGTTCGCGCGGTGCCGCCGCATCGCCGTCGGCGTGTCGGTCATCGACACCCAGGACGCCGCATTCACCGGTTTCCACCGGGTCATCCCCCGTGACGACCCGCACGGCAGCCGGGCCCGTGACCTGTCGGCGGCCGCCGACACCGCCGAGGTTCCCGTGGTCGGAGTGATCCTCGCCCCGGGGCAGCGGGAGTACGGAGCGCGCCGGCGACACGACGCGGTGCACGACCGGGTCCTCCGGTGGCTGGGCGTCCAGGACTGCGCCCGCGTTCCACTCGACACCCGGCTGGACTCCCGGGACTGGCGGTCGTGCGCGACCGCCGACCAGTTCAGCTCCCTGCTGCGCCGGCTGGACGTCGTGGTCACCTCGCGCCTGCACGGCCTCGTGCTCGCCCTCCGCCAAGGGGTCCCGGCTCTCGCCCTCGATCCGGTGGCCGGGGGCGGGAAGGTGCACGCCCAGGCCGCGGCGTGGGACTGGCCCGCGGTCCTGACGGCCGAGGCCGTGCTCACGCCCGGATCCGCGCTCGATGACGCCTGGCACTGGTGCCGCTCCGCCGAGGCGCACGACCGCGCGCGGCACATCGCCGACGCGACGCAGCTGGAGCAGCCGCTGCTCACCGAGCTGATGCGCGTGTTGCGCCCGGCCGCGACGACGGCCGCGCCGTGACCGGGCCACGGACCGCGGTGGTGATCGCGACCCGCAACCGGGCCGACGAGCTGCTCCGGACGTTGCAGCGGCTCGAGACCTCCGCGGACGGTACGCCGATCATCGTGGTCGACAACGCGTCCACGGACGGGACCCCGGAGCGGGTGCGGCGGGGCCACCCGGCCGTCACCGTCGTCGGTCTCGGCCGCAATCTCGGCGCCGCGGCGCGCAATCTGGGTGCACGCCGGGCACGGACCCCCTACATCGCCTTCAACGACGACGACTCGTGGTGGGCCGAGGGCTCGCTGGCGGCTGCCGAGACCGCGTTCGACCGGCATCCGCGGCTCGGGCTGCTCACCGCCCGAACGCTCGTGGGCCCGCAGCAGCGGCCCGATCCGGTCACCCCGTTCCTGGCGCACAGCCCGCTGGGGCAGGAACCCGACCTTCCGGGCCCGTCGGTGCTCGGCTTCCTGGCGTGTTCGGCCGTCGTGCGCCGGGAGGCGTTCCTGCAGGTCGGCGGGTTCAGCCCGGTGCTGTTCTTCGTCGGTGAGGAGCGGCTGCTGGCGTGGGACCTGGCTGCCGCGGGGTGGGCGCTGTGCTACGTCGAGGACCTGGTCGTGCACCACCACCCGTCACCGCACCGCGGGCCCGCGAACCGCCGACGCCGGGCAGAACTGCGCAACCTGCTGCTGACGGCGTGGATGCGCCGGGATGCGCGAACCGGGCTGGCCGCCACGGCGGCACTCGCCCGGGACGCGTTGCGCGACCCCACCGCACGGGGGGCACTGGCCGAGGCACTGGTGCGCTCACCCGCCGCGCTGTGCGCCCGCCGTGCGCTCCCCCGGGCGGTCGAACAGCAGGTGCGGCTACTGGAGGAGGCCCACCGGTGAACGGCGCGCGTGCCACCGTCGTAATGATCACCTGGAACCGCCGGCGAGAGGTGCTGAGCACGCTCGACCACATGGCCGCGTTGCCCGACGCCGCCCCGATCATCGTGGTGGACAACGGGTCGGCCGACGGCACGGCCGATGCGATCGCTCGACGGCACCCAGGGGTGACGCTGATCCGCAGCCCGCGCAATCTCGGTGCGGTGGCGCGCAACATCGCGACGGAGCGCATCGCCACGCCGTACGTCGCCTTCTGCGACGACGACACCCGCTGGGAGCCGGGCGCCCTGACCCGGGCAGCCGACCTGCTCGATGCCCATCCCGGGCTCGCCAGCATCACCGGCCGCTGCCTGGTCGAGCCGGACCTGCGCGAAGACCCGATCACGCCGGAGCTGCGCGACTCCCCCGTGCCCGGCCCCGCGTGGCTGCCCGGCCCGGCGCTGCTCGGCATCATGGCGGGCCTGACCATGCTGCGGGCCGACGCGTTCTGCCAGGTCGGCGGTTTCTCCCCACGGTTGTGGCTCGGCGGCGAGGAGGAACTGCTCGCCCTCGATCTCGCCGCGCACGGCTGGTGGATGTGCTGGTCGCCGGACGTGGTGATCCGGCACGCGCCGTCTCCCGCACGGGACCCGCGACAGCGCCGCCGGCACGGGATCCGCAACACGCTCTGGACCGCCTGGCTGCGCCGCCCCGTGACGGGTGCGGTGATGCACACGTTCGACGTCCTGTCCGGGGCGCCCAAGGACGCGGCCACGGCCGGCGCCCTCGCCGAGGCGCTCAGGGGACTGCCGTGGGTGCTGCGCGAACGTCGCGTCGTTCCCGCCGAGGTGGAACGCGGGCTGCGCCTCCTGGCCGCGCCCCGGCGGGCGGGCCGGGCGCGGCGCTACGTGGGATGACCGCGCCGGACGAGATCCGGCGCGGTCGCGTGGGGCAGAACCGGTAACCCGGTCTCACGGCCAGGACGGTTCGGTGGCCGGGCAGACCACCAACTCCCGGACCTCACATCCGCGGGGTCGGGTGAGCGCGAACAGCACCGCGTCCGCGACGTCTGCCGGATCGTTGAGCTGAGCGTCCGGGCCGGGCTTGTACTGCTCGGTGCGGCCGTCGAAGAACGCCGTGTTCATCCCCCCGGGGATGAGTGTGGTGAGCCCGACCTCCCCCGCGAGCTCGACCGCCAGCGCCCGGCTCAACCCGATGACCCCGAACTTGGACGCGCAGTAGGCGCTCGCATCGGACAGCGCCCTCAGCCCCAGCGTGGAGGCCACCGTGACGATCCGTCCGCGGCTCTCACGCAGGTGGGGCAGGGCCGCGCGGATCACCGCGGCGGTGCCGAGCAGGTTGACCCGGATGACGCGGTCCCACTCCTCGGCGGGCACGTCGGCCAGCCGGCCGCAGCTGTCGGTACCGGCCGCGGCGACGACGGCGTCGAGCCCGCCGGCACGGGCGGCGAGCTCGGCGACGGCCCGCTCGGCGGTACGGGTATCGGCGAGATCGACGACCGCGGTGGGTGCGTCGGCGAGCCCGGCCTCCCGGGGCGTCGCAGCGGCCCTGACACGGGGATCCACACGGTCGACGAGCAGGGGGCGCCCGCCCGCACCGGCGACGGCGACGGCGACGGCCCGGCCGAGGCCCGACGCCGCACCGGTGACGAGCACGGTGCCCACCGGGTGCCGCGGGTCCGGCGCGGGACGCGCCGCCGATTCGACGTCGCTGCTGCCGGCACGTTCGGTCAGGGTCGAGGACATGACGCCTCCTGGAGCGGCTCGTGATGTGGCTGGGGTTCGCGTTGGTTCATGTGCCTCGTGCTGACACACCTGTTCTGTCGCCGCGCGCCGCGGGTTTGAAACCCGCGGCGCACGCCGGACACCGGGTCAGCGACGTCCCCGCCCCGGCCGCCGCTTGACATCGCCACGCCATGGGAGGTCTGAGCGGTGAACTCGCGCGCAAGCCGTCGGACCGCGCTGCTCGCAGGCTTCGCGGAACTCGCGCAGACCGCCGATATCGGGCCGATTGCGGACGTCGGCCACCGGATCTCTGACCGAGAGCATGTCGCCGCAGGGTCAGGCCGCCGACGCCGACCCGGCCATTGCCTGCAACGCGGCGTACGTGCCGTTGAAGACGTTCTGGGCGCCGGTCAGAGGGCCCGTGCTGGCGTACTGCCAGAACGTGTAGCGGGTCCACGCGTAGGGCAGTTGACCCACGGCCGGTGCGTACCGGGCCACCCACAGCGCGTCGGTGCCACTGAAGTCGGCGCGATCGCCGGTGCACAGGCTCCACCACTTGGTCGAGGTGTAGATGGTCGGCCATCGGCCGGTCCGGGCGTGCACCGTGTCGGCGAAGTCCTTCACCCACTGCACCATCGCGGCCTTGCTGAGCCCGTAGCAGGCGGCGCCGTAGGGGTTGTACTCCATGTCCACGACCGGGGGCAGCGTCGCGCCGTCGGCGGCGCCGCCGCCGCCGTTGGCGACGAAGAAGCCGGCCTGGACGGCCCCACCGGATCGGTTGGGAAGAGCGAAGTGGTATGCGCTGCGAAGCAGGCCCGCGTTGGCCGCACCGGTGTACTGCTGGGTGAAGTACGGGTTGCGGAAGGTGGTGCCCTCGGTGGCTTTGATGAAGGTGAACCGGGCTCCGCTGCGGTACGCGCCGGCCCAGTTGACGACGCCCTGGTGACCGCTGACGTCCATACCCCGGACAGTGCTCCGCGCCGGTGACGCCATCGCTGCGTAACGCACCGTCGCGGTGCCGGCTTCGTACTTCGCGATCTGCGACCCGGCGGTGTGATCGTCTGTTGATCGGAACGTCACACCGTCGGCGGTGGGAGCCGCGTTCGTGGTGGCGGGCGGGTGCCCCGGGGAGAAAGCCAAGAGCAACAGAGCAGCGATACACAGCCCGGCTGAAGCAGCCGCCCGGCGGTGTCCGCTGGCGTTGAAGGTGATCCTCATGGTCGAGCCTCTCGGTGCGCTCACATTGAACTGGCCACTGTGGCCGGAGGTGTTCGTCTAGTAGGAACAGCCACGCGTCGGGAGGCTCGTGATGGGCGGCGGAGCCATTCCCGTGGACAATGCCGTCAAGGGGGCTGTGGACAGCGCAGGGTCGACGCCGGGTACCTCATCTGCAGGTGCAGGTGCGGGCCGGTGGAGTTCCCAGCACTTCCGGTCAGCCCGAGCCGCCCACCTGTGACCGTGCCGGCGGCGGTGATGCGCGTGGCGTGGCAGTAGGTGCATGTGGCGCCGTCGTCACCCCGCAGCGTCACGCCGATGCCACAGCCGCCGGCCTGGTACGGCCTCGTCGCGGTTCCGGAGGTGATCACATGGAACGGCGTTCCGGAGACCACCGTCATGCCAATTGCGGGGTGGTCATGGTGCGGCGCACTGAGCGAGCTCCCTGTCTTCCCTTTCCGCAGCACCACGTCGTAGCCGATCGACCCCCGTGGGTTGGGGGCGGTCCGCTCGGAAGGCGGCGTGTCACCCATGACGATGACGTGCAGCCGGCGTCGGGGACGTGCCGCCGGGGTTCGCTGCCGCGGGCGATGCCCCCATGACGACGAGCGCGACGGTGGCCGGCACAGCCGAGAGCACGAGCGACCACAGCCGGTTCCACCGGATCCGTTCGACCTCTCCGCCCACCGCCGCCGGTACACCCCTCTCGTTATCGAATTGATCTGTCATCGTTTGCTCCCGAACGAGTAGCCCCTCCGTATTGCCGGATTCTTGACCCGGCTCGTTATCAGCTCGCTATGCGCTATGTCCCGATTCCTCCCCCACCCGGTCTCCGACCGGCGAAGCCGTAATACAGATACTCAACGACCCGTCGGACCATCAGGCCCGTTTGCCCTCCGAATTTGGGCTCCGTACGGCCGGGTCTCGACGCGTTGAGATATCGGCCGAGCAGCCCGTTGCCTTCCTCCGGAACCCAATCACGTGACGATGTTTCTCCGCCCCGAAAAGCCGCAGGTGCGGACGGTCGGAGAACCGCGCTCGTCGGGCTCGTCCGGCCCAGGGCGTCCGGCTCGAGTCCTGGGACGAGGACGGATCAGGTCGCCGAGTCCACCGAGTCGCGCTTCACCGGGCCGGAGGGACGGGGCGCGGGCGCCTCCCCGACTGCGGTCAGGCAGACGTTCGTCGCATGTAGATACTCCCCCGCGCCGGCGCCCTGCAGCAGGCCGAGTGCGCCCAGATCAGGAGGACGGCTCGCAGCCCGCGACCGACGCAGCGTGGTGAATCCATCCGCGAAGGTTCCGGCGATGTTGTGAACAGCAGCTTTCAGGCGACGGTGGATGTGGCGCCGCGAATTCGGCATCGAATGTCCACGCCGAGTTGTCGAACAGAAAAGTGAACACCAAGCACCTGTAAGCCGGCAGGATCACCAGCACACTGCCGGACGTGATCTCGCACTGGCGACGGGTGCGGCCACGGTGCGCACCTGCTCGGTGAGGTGCTCGGCCGCGGACCCGGTGCCAGGGGTGGCGGGCCGGCCGGTCTTCAGCTCCCGATCGCAGCGCTCGACGTACAGCTGCGCGCCGAGCGCGGCGAACGACCGGCGCGCGGCGGCACGGACCTCGGCGGCGTCGCGCCGCCGACCGGCACGGCGCAGGGTGAGCCCGCGGGCGAAGTCGACCCGGGTCTTCCCATAGGGCAGGGACGGGGACGCGAGCTGGGCACGAGCCCGCGCGAACGCATCCTCGGCCCCGGCGAGGTCGCCACGCGCGCCCAGCAGTCGCCCGCAGACGTATCCGAGCCGGGCGCGGGCCGAGCGGAGCCGCTCCTGACGCGGGAGACGGCGTACTCGCCAGTGGCAGCGCTCCGGGCGCCGGCCGCACACCCGTCGGCCATCGTCCAGGACCCTCGCGTGGTCGGGTGGACCGTCCCTGCCGCTGCGCTGACCCCGCAGATCGTCCCCGTCTCGTACTCGAAGGTCGACCAGGGGGCTCGTCAATGGGTCCAGTCAGCGACGATCTGCTGGCGGGCCGCGTCCAGGGACAGCGCACCGGAACACACCTCGCCGTTGAGCCGGGTTTCTTCCATGTCCTTGACCGCGGCGGCATTGGTGCCGGTCCGGGGTTCAGGCCACAGGTTCGCCGGATCCCGAGGGGCGCCGCCGAGCTCGAGCGGAACGAGATGGTCTTCCTCCAGCTGAGCGTCCGGGACGTCCGCCTCGCCGTATTCGGGTTTCTGCCGGTCCTTCAGCCCGTCGGTGTAGGACGGGGGCGGCCGGACCGTCTTGGTCCACCCGGCCCGACAGATCGTGGAGCGGATGGTGGCCCGGGTGACGGCGGGATTGACCGCACCAGGGGTGCACCGCTTGTCCGCGCGGCCGCGGGCGATCACACATCCGCCGGGGAGCGGTGCTGCGGTCGTCTCCGACCGAGGTACCGCCGCCGACGGACCGGCGGGGCCGCCCGGCGACGAACATCCGGCCACCGCCACGAGCACCGCGACCACCACCGGCCAGCACGCCACCACGACGGCCGGCACCCCGCGGTCTGCGGTCCTCACCGTTCGAAGGCTACCGGCGAACCGGTCGCGCCGGGCCGCCACCGCGACCTCGCGCCGCCGCGCAGGGAAACCTCAACAGCAGAGTCCGGAGGTGGCCGGCTACCTGATCCTCAGGGCATGCGAAACACCCTTGTAGATACCGGACCGGGTGGTGTTGCGGAGCGTGCGCAGTCTGGATCTTCCGGTCGGCCCTCCCTGATTCCACGCAAGCAGGGCCTGCCCCCACCGGCTTCGGGCGAGTTCGGCTGTTCCCGCCTTTCGCGCTTCGGCGGCCCACCGATTGCCGAACTCGTCGAAGCCATCGCGATACGCGAACACGGCGGGCCGCACGTAGGCCAGTCCGGGGTGGAGACGAGTCATCATCGGTGCATACTCGGCGAGGACCTTGTCCAGCGATTCGAAGCGAGCACCACGGTTCGAACTGACACAGCCGGTCCGCATCAGCCGCATGTCGACAAGATAACGACGGCTCCCCCAGAACACCGGAGTCGTCGACTTGGCCGCGATGCGCAGCCACATCTCGAAGTCCACAGCGCTGGGAAGGTCGACGTCGAAACAGCCCGCCTCCTCGAAACAACTCCGCCGAATCAGCAGAGAGCTCCCATTATGCGGGGGATTGTTCTCGACGAGCAGCCGGTCCATGTCGCACGATCCGGCCGGCTGCCATCGAAGACCTACGACCTGGCCACTTTCCAGCATGACCCTGGTATGGCAGAAGGTGACTCCCACACCGGCCGGCGCAGCCCGCATGACAGCGAGCTGGTCGCGCAAGAAGTTCTCGTCCCACCGATCATCACCATCCAGGAACGCAACGAACGGTGCTGTCGTCTCCGCCAGCCCGATATTGCGAGCTGCACCCGAACCTGCGTTCTCACCGGAGATCAGTCGAACACGACCATCGCTCGCCGCCTTGCGGCGAACGATCTCGGCCGTGTCGTCCGTAGAACCGTCATCGACGATGACATACTCGAACCGGTGCTCCGTCTGTCGCAGCACGGAGTCCATGGCTTCGCCAATCCACGGGCCCACGTTGTAAGCAGGTGTGATGACCGTGACGAGGGCCGAGTTGTTCACCACGAGGCAGACCCTAGCAACAATTCGGATCGCCGCTCGGTGCGCACCCCGTGTCCCCCCATCCGTGCGATCAGGTGTGCGACCAGCGGTCGACCGCGCGCTATGGACGGTGGGGGCGGGTGAACGAGGTGCACGTGCTGAGCTTTCCTGCCGAACCAACTGATCAGCCACTGCACGACGGTCCGCGACCTTCACGGGACCTTCGGTCCCTCGTCTATCCTCCCGCAGGTGTCCTTCCGCGCACGAGTCATCCTGGCTCGACAGCTTCGATTCCTCCCGCACCGACTCTTCGCCGTGGCCATGCACGCGCTGTTCCAGGGAGAGATGTCGACACTCCGCCGGCCGAAGACATACTCGCAACTGCTGGCCGCAAAAAATCTGCACCCCCAGGACCCACTGGTGCATCTGACCGCAGACAAGTACGCCGTCCGCGGCTATGTCGCGGACAAGATCGGGGAGGACTACCTCATCCCTCTTCTGCAGGTCGTGGAGCGGGCAGATGGCATCGACTTCGACGCACTGTCCGAGCCATGCGTCATCAAGGCCACGCACGGCTGCGACATGACATTGCTACTTCCGGACGTCAAGGCTGCGGATAAGAATCTGATCGAGCAGACGGTCCAGCGATGGCTCGAGACCGACTTCTACCGATCGGGGTGGCGCGAGAGTCCGTACCGCGGCCTCCCCCGGCGCGCCGTGGTCGAGCGATTCATCGGCGACGGCGTCCACCCTCCGGCGGACTACAAGTTCTTCATGTTTCACGGCCACCCGGCCATGGTGGTCGTCGATCAGGACCGCTTTTCCGACCATACGTCGACTCTCCTCAGCCCCGACTGGCGTCGGTTCGACGTCACCGGGAGATTCGCCGGTGCCGCGACGCCACCCGAGCGACCGGCCAACTACGAAGAAATGATCGGAGTCGCCCAGAAACTGAGTAGCGACTTCGAGTTCGCGAGAATCGACCTGTACAACATCGACGGCCGAATCTACTTCGGAGAGATTACACATTTTCCAGGCGGCGGACTCGTCCGACTGAGGCCTCGAGAGTTCGATCTCGCCCTCGGCGAACTGTGGCGCAACGGCACCCCGATACCGAGCACGTTCATCACGCCGTCCGACGCGAAGCAGTCACGCTGACTCCCGCAATACATCCTTGCGTGGGCGGAAACGGCGTCCGAAGCCGGGCGCGAGCCACCTGATGACGCGAGGTGTCACCACGACGGCCAACACGATCTCGGTGATCAGCACAGACCAGCCCACCGCGTTCAAGCCCAATGAACTCGACAGCAGCACCGTGCCCCCGATGACGCTCGCCGACTGCACGAGTTGCAGGATTGCGAGAGGCGCCGTCCGGCTCTGCAGACGAGCCATGGTCATGTACAGCGAGACGATTACTCGGGGAAACGTCGAGAGCATGAGCAACTGCAACAACGAAGTGGCATTCGCGCGGTACTCCGACCCGAACAACTCGAGCAGCCACGGCGCGGCCAGTGCGATGAGCGATGCGGCGGGCAGAACCGTCACACCGATGCGGCGCACGACCGCCACCGCATACCGACGCGCCTGCGACTCGATCGTCACAGCCTCGACCACGAGCGACGACGTGATCGCAAGGGAAAGCAGGTTCATGGCGACGACGGCGGTTTGCGCCGGCAGGAAGTAGGCGCCCTGCGCCGTTCCCAACTGGGCGACCACCAGCACGGGCAGGAAAGTGGAACCCAGTTGATTGAAGACCTGCCCGGCGTAGTCACCGGCCATGTACCGGGCGAGACCCTGACGGCTCGGCGGCTTCTGGTCCGCCTTCGTCTCGTCCGCATGCCGGGGAAGAATCCTCCGGAAAATAAGTAGGTTGACAGGCACCAGAAGTGCAAACACCGGCAGCGTCCATGACGTGAAGACGCCATCGGCGATCGAGGTCCGCGTAACCACGATCAGCAGGCCGAGTTTGAGAAGCCCGTAGAGGCCGTTCTCCAGGGGAACCCATATCGCCGCCCGCAGCCCCGTCAGGGTCGAGTCCTGAATGTTGAAGACGGACCAGATCACCGTGGACAGGACGAACCACAGCGCGAACGGCAGGGACATGTACAGCGCATCGGTGGGTTTCATCGCGAAATGGCAGAATGCCGCGACTCCACCGGCTCCGATCATCGCGAGGCCGGTGCAGACGCCGTAGGCACTGCCCACGAGGCGCCGAGAGGCCGTCCCGGCCCGCGGCAGGAAACGGATGAGCGCCTGCCCGAAATTGAGCTGCGTCAAGGTCGACACCAGCAGCATCATCGAGACCAAGGCGTTTCCGCGACCGACCTCTTCGGCACTGAAAGTGCGTGCGGCAACGATCCAGTAGAGGAGGCCGAACACCGAATTCACCAACGTGTTCAGCATCAGCGCATAGGCATTGCGGTACAGCGGAACGCTCAACTCCCGGCGGAGTGCTCCGATCCGGGCCCATACGAATCCCGAACGGACCCGAGTCGGCGTCGGCGGAACATCCGGGTTCCTCACGCGCCACCTGCGCGACCGGAGGGCGCGTCACGCATCGGGTGTCCGGCGACCTGTCCCTCCCGGGCGAGCTCCGCCGAGCCCGGCCCGCGGATACCGACCTCACCGGTCGCGGGCTGGTCGACCCTGGTCGTGTCGATGTCCGCACAGGCCACTCGGTGGCCGAGAGAGGCCGAGCGGGATCCCGTGGTCAGGCCGGCATGGCCCGTGCCGGCGGCCGCGATGCTACGTGCGAACACTTCGGAGCAGCTCCTTGGACGTCATGCTGTCGATCCTGTCGGACAGGTGATGCCTCCCCGGTCATGAAGCGGCCCCGACCAGGCGCTGGCCCGACCGTAATGGAGGGCCGGCGCCTGCTGGACGCCGCGTCCTCGCACGGCGCGCTCGCCGGCATGAGCTCAGACGGCCATCTGCACGGGTCGACGTGGCGGCGAGCAGAGCGCGGGTCCCGATAGCTCCGCCACATCGTCCGATTGCTACCTTCGCGCCCGCACCGCTGCGGGTCGGGGAGGGAGGCGGCGGCACCGTGAAGATCGTTTGTGTTGGCGGCGGGCCGGCCGGGCTGTATTTCGCCATGTTGGCGAAGCTCCGTTCCGTGCGGGACGACGTCGCCATCGTCGAGCGTAACCCTCTCGGCGCCACGCACGGGTGGGGCGTGACGTTCGGGGAAGACCTGCTGGACGATCTCTATCGCAACGATCCGGAGAGTGCGCGAGCGATACGCAGCGCCGCTCACCTGTGGGCCGGCCAGGTGGTTCGGATCGGTGCACAGCCTCCGGTGCACCTCGGCGGCAAGTACGGCTACAGCATGAGCCGCGCCCACCTGCTGGACATCATGGCGAAGCGTGCCATGCAGCTCGGCGTGCAGGTTCAGTTCGAGTGCGAGGTCGCGGACCACTCCGATCTGGACGCCGATCTGATCGTCGCAGCCGACGGGGTCGGCAGCCGGTTGCGGTCGAGCCATGCCGATCACTTCGGCACCACGATGGAGTCCGGCCACAACCGCTACATCTGGCTCGGCACCTCGAAGGTGTTCGACGTGTTCACCTTCGCCTTCGAGCGGACTCCCGCAGGCTGGGTCTGGTTCTACGCCTATCCGTCGTCGGGGGAAACCAGCACCTGCATCGTGGAGTGCGCACCCGCCACCTGGACGGGTCTCGGGCTGGACCGCCTCGATTCGAGTGCCGGGGTCCGGCTGCTCGAGGAGGTCTTCGCGCGTGCGCTCGACGGCCACGGTTTGATCGAGTCCGTGGGCGGACTCGGCGCCGCACCGTGGCTGACCTTCCGCCATGTCCACAACAAGACGTGGCACCGTGACAACCTGGTGCTCGTGGGCGACGCCGCTCACACCACCCACTTCGGGATCGGCTCGGGCACGGTGCTGGCCGTGCAGGACTCGATCGCACTCGCCGAGGCACTGCACGGCTCGGACGGGGGCCTGGCGACGGCGCTGCCGGCCTACGACAGGCAGCGGCGTGCGGCGCTGGAGCCCGTGCAGGAGATGGCACGTCGAAGTATGGAGTGGTTCGAGAACATCGATGCCCGACTGGACGACGACGCCGTGCGCTTCGGCTACTCGTTGCTGGACCGGCGAGGCGACCATTCCGCATGGCGTTACCAGCTCCATCTGGCTACGCAGATCGACAGCGTGCGCAGGATTCGGAGCGGGGTCACGTCAGCGCGCCGATCCGTGCGAGCAGCGCGCCGGGCGAAGCTCCACCCGGCCCGGCCGCTGAAGCGCGCGAGCGAGTAGTGGTGCCGCGCCCGTCCGCGAGGCTTTGCCGGCATCCGTCGTTCATGACCGCGGAAGCCGGCAACCTTGGTGGATCATGATCGCCTGAGCGACACCGTTTCATTGCCGACGGTGTCGGCGAGAACGCCGACCGGGCTACACCACTCCCTCAGGCGTGACCTTTCTCGGCCACCGGCCCGCCTCCCGGGCGACGAAGTCCGCCGCTATGAGCAGGATCTCCTTCTCCAACTCTGATTCTGCGACCTGCGGGCGAAGCTCCGAGTCCTTTTCATCGGGAGCCGCTTTGCGAAGGAAATGCGTGCTCCTGACCGCGGAGAGCAGTGGCGCACTGAAGCCAACACGTCCAGCACCTCATCAATTCTGCGCCTTGCCCGGGTGAATCCGAGCCGCTCTCGGAATGTCCGTGTTCAGCCATCGATCGGCGATCCGTCCACCACACCGAAAGGGGTTCCCATGAACTCGAAGCGCAGCGCCGCCGGACCTGCCGCAGGAGGCCTTCCGGTCGGAGGCCTGGTCCTTCCCGGCGCCGGAACCGCGTCTGTCGCCGACACACATATGAACACGAACTCGATCACGAGTATCGTGCCGGACGACCAGAACACGGATCAATGCAACAAAGACAATCCCGACGCGGACAACAAGGTCAGCTGCAGCGGGGCATTGGCGACGACAGCGGGGCTGACAGCCTGACGAGGTGACGAAAGCCTGCGCCCCAGGGCCGGGTTCCTCCGACCCCGCCACCGTCGAGCGCCACGCCCTGGCGAGTCGCGCCCCGCAGCTGTCCGGGCTGACCATCGTGGAGATCCACAAGTCTCTGTCCAGCCGTTCGGGCGAGGTCGTCCACTCCGTGGCTGCCCTGGCCGGACCCCGGCGAGGTCAGGTGCGCGATCGCCACAGCCTCCGAGACGCCGCATGACCGCGGCCTCGCCACTCCACGTGAGGGAACCACGTCGCGGACCGGGTCCACGACGTGTCGACCGCGACCGGGCGACGTCGTAGGACCACGAACGTCGTGATCGATCTGTCCTCGTGCGCCGCTGACGAGGAAGTCGCTGCCGCATGTGACGTCCTGCTCGGCACTCCACGGGGCAGACTGAACCGGGTGGAGCACCGGTTGCCATCGCCTGCCAGCAGGCCTCGGCAGCGCCGGGCGGAGCGCTCGGCCGCCACCACCGATCCCCGCCTGGACATCGTGGCCGGGTCCATCGACCTGCACCGCGGGCGGATCGGGTTCGTCCACCCCCGCGACGCCGCCGCGCTGCTGGACGAGGAGGACATCGCCGCTGACCAAGCCTACCCGCCGTACTGGGCCGAGCTCTGGCCGAGCGGGATCGAGCTGGCCTACGCCGTGTCCGCGCAGGATTGGCGGGACGCACCGGTGCTGGAGGTCGGTTGCGGTCTGGGACTGCCGGCCATCGCGGCCGCCCGCGCCGGGGCACGCGTGCTGGCGACCGACCGGTCGGCCGATGCGACCACGTTCGCCGCGGTCAACGCCGAGCAGAACGGGGTCGTCGTGGAGACCGCTGTGTGCTCCTGGGCGCACCCCGCCGCGCTGATCGCCCGTGCGCCGTGGCGGCTCGTGCTGGCCGCCGACGTGCTGTACGGGCAGCGGAACGTCGACGAACTGCTCGACCTCCTCCCCCGGCTGGTCGACGACGACGGGGCGGTGTGGATCGCCGACCCGCACCGCCCGCTCACCGATGAGTTCCTCGCCGCCGCGCGCGCGGCCTGGCGCTCGGTCGAGACCACACCCACCCGGCTGCCGCAGATCCGCATCCACCGCCTCGCCGGCCCTCCGCGGCCGCGTGCAGCAGGGCCGTGACCGGGTCGGCCCACCGGGCGCCGCGTTCGGCAGCGACCCGCGAGTGCTCGGCGCGGACATCCCGGCCGGCGGATCGCCGTTGCCGTCACCAAGAACGTGATGGGCATGGACTTCGAGACGGCGCGGACGCTGGTCACGGTGGTGTTCCGGGCGAGCTGACGCACCGTGCCGGTCCGATCCCCGCCCGTCCACCTCTGCGGCGTCGACTCACTGACTGGCCGCCCGATTAATCCGGAGCGTTCTGTCGGTCCGAACTCCTAGATTCGCATTCACACGACCGGGCCGATCGGCCGGGACCGTGTACCGCCCGCGATGCAGAGGAATACCGTGACCGACCCATCCGACATCCTCACCCCCGCGGCGTCCTCTCCGGACGCGCCCGCGCAGCTGACCGCACGCGATCGCAGGGTGATCGCGGTGCTTCTCGTCTCGACGTTCGTCGTCATCCTCAACGAGACGATCATGAGCGTGGCGCTGCCGGTCCTCCTGACCGATCTGAACGTCGAGGCGAGCGTGGGCCAGTGGCTCACCGCCGGCTTCCTGCTCACGATGTCCGTGATCATCCCGATCACCGGATTCCTCATCCGCCGGGTTCCCACGCGGTTGCTGTACGGCATCGCCATGGCGCTGTTCAGCGCGGGCACGCTGATCGCTGCGCTGGCGCCGGGCTTCCCGATCCTGCTCGCCGCACGCGTGGTGCAGGCCGGCGGCACCGCGATCATGCTTCCGCTGCTGATGACCACCGTGATGACGCTCGTGCCGCCGGCACGCCGCGGCGCGGTGATGGGCAACATCTCGATCGTCATCGCGGTCGCACCCGCGATCGGGCCCACCGTCTCCGGCCTCGTACTGGACCTGCTCGGCTGGCGCTTCATGTTCTGGCTCGTTCTGCCGATCGCGCTCATCGCCCTGGGGCTGGGCCGACGCCAGATCGTCGACATCGGCGAGCCCGGCCATACCCCGATCGACGTGCCCTCGGTGGTGTTCTCGGCGCTGGGCTTCGGTGGTCTGGTCTACGGGCTGAGCACCATCGGCCAGTCGTCCGGGAGCACCCCACCGGTCCTCGTGTGGGTGTCGTTCGCCGTCGGTGTCCTCGGGCTGGTGGCCTTCGTCGGCCGGCAGTTCGTACTGCAGCGCACCGACCGCGCGCTGCTCGACCTGCGCACGTTCCGGGCGCGCACGTTCACGATGGCGACCGCGATGATGATGCTGATGATGGCGACGCTGCTCGGCACCATCGTCGTGCTGCCGATCTACATGCAGAACGTGCTGATGCTGACGCCGCTGTCCACCGGCCTGCTACTGCTACCGGGTGGCCTGCTCATGGGTTTGCTCGGGCCGGTCGTGGGTCGGCTGTACGACCGCTTCGGCGCGCGCGCCCTCCTCGTACCCGGCACCGTGGCGACCAGCGCCGCGCTCTGGTCCACCACTCTGTTCAGCACCGACAGCCCGATCGTGCTGGTGCTGGGCTTCCATCTCCTGCTCAGTGTCGGGCTGGCGTTCGTGTTCACACCGCTGTTCACCGCCGGGCTCGGCGCCGTGGCACCGCATCTGTACTCCTACGGCAGCGCGATCTTCGGAACCACCCAGCAGCTCGCGGGCGCGGCCGGGGTGGCCCTGCTGGTCAGCGTGCTCAGCGTGCGCTCTGCAGAGCTCGCCGCCGGGGGATCCCCGGTGGTCGAGCAGACCGCAGGTGGAGTGCACATCGCCTTCGTCGTCGCCGCCTGCTTGTCGCTGATCACGATCCCCGGCGCCTTCTTCATCCGCAGTCCGGCCACGGGGTGATCCCGGCGGCGGAGCTGCTACCCGTGGGTCCGGGCCGCTCGTGGCGATGAGTTCGCGCTCTCGGGCCGGTCCCATTGTCATCGACCCGATCCGACCGAAGGAGCCCCCGTTGAAGCCGATCACGCCATGCCTGTGGTTCGACGGCCAAGCCGAGCAGGCCGCCGAGTTCTACTGCTCGATCTTCCCCGACTCGGGGATCACGGACGTCCAGCGGTACGGGCCGGACATGCCCGGACCGGAGGGCGAGGCCATGCTCGTGCAGTTCAGGCTGCGCGGGCAGGAGTTCGCCGGTCTCAACGGCGGTCCGCAATTCCCGCACTCCGAGGCGGTCTCGTTCGTCGTCCCCTGCGAGACCGAGGAGGAGATCGACCGCTATTGGGATGCCCTGGCCGATGGCGGCGAGCCCGCTCCGTGCGGCTGGCTCAAGGACCGGTTCGGCGTGTCCTGGCAGATCGTGGCGTTGGAAGCACAGGCCTGGATGAAGGACCCGGACACGGCGAAGGCACAGCGGGTCACCCGGGTGATGCTCTCCACCTTCGGCAAGCCGGACCTCCCCGCCATGCGGAAGGCGTACGAGGGTTCCTGACCCCGAGGTGCCCGGGTTGCCGCGCTCGACAGGTTCCTCACTCATGAGGCCCGACGGGCTACGCCCGCACGATCCGAAGCGCCGAGCGAGGGGCTGCCGTCAGCCCCTCGCCGGATGCTCCGGCAACCACCTGCACGGTTGTCGGTGATGATCTGCCGAACGTCTCGCCAAGGGCGGGCCGTTGACGGCGCCGCCCTTGGCCGAGCGTGACCGCCCGGCAGTCCT
The DNA here is from genome assembly GCF_012911935.1 of Pseudonocardia acidicola. GTDB lineage: Bacteria > Actinomycetota > Actinomycetes > Mycobacteriales > Pseudonocardiaceae > Pseudonocardia > Pseudonocardia acidicola. The sequence goes on from NZ_JAAXLA010000022.1 coordinate 34,731, forward strand.
GCTGTGGTGACTCCGTAAGGATTCCCACGGGATCAGCCGAGCCCGACCTCCGAGATCGCCACGGTGTCGAGCGCGGCGTGTCCGTTCTGCGCAGAGCCGGGCACGCTCGACAGGATCGTGATCGTCAGCGTCCGGGTGGTCACGCCGTCGCCGTCGAGGGTGAGGTTCTGCATCTGCCGATCGGATGGCGACGTGTCGGTGGACAGCTCGGCGGTAGCTCCGTTGTCGAAGGTGAATCGCACGCGGGAAATGCGGCGATTCTGGGCGTACCGGTCGGTGCCGTCGGCCGGGTCGGTCTTCGCGAGGCCGGGCACGATCCCGATCGTCCTCAACCGCACCGGGCTGGTGAAGGTCAGTTTCAGGCTCTGTCCCACCCCGTCGCCGGCGCAGCGCCAGGCAGTATCGGAGAGCCCGTCGACGGCCCGCTGCGGCTCGTAGGAGGTCAGATTGCCGGCCGCGTCCCGGCTCGGCGGGTGCGTGCAGGAGGCGGTCGCGACCACCCGCGTCGACCGGGGGTCGCCCGTCGCGGCACCGACCGCAGTGCTGGTGCGGCCCGGCGCGGCATCGATCGCCCATCCCGCAGCGTGACCGACGAGCACGCCGATGTCTGCCAACATCACGATGGCGAGCGCGATCAGCAGCGGGCGATACCCGCCGCCGCGGCGCGGTGGCGGCGTTGTCGGTGGTGGGGGCGGCGGTAGGGGCGGCGGTAGGGGCAGTGGTGGCGCGAACACAAGGGTGGCGGGTCCCGGAGTCCGGCCCGGCGGGTGAGCGACAGCCCGGGTCGGAGCGCCGCAGCGGCTGCAGAACGCCGCGCCGACGCGAGGAGGCTCGCCGCAGGAGGGACATCGATCGCGCACACCAGCCCTCATCGGCGCGGCACCGTGTTTCCCTGCGATCCTTCGTTGTGCCACAAGCGGTTGGCGAAGCAGTCGTCCGGTTCGAAGCCGTTGCCGTTCGTCATGGGTGACACCCTTGACGACGAGGCCGGGCCGTCAAAGAGATCTGCGGCATCCGGTACTCGACGACGGGCTCGACGGTCGTCCGGCCCGCTGCTGTGACGCCGCTCTCGTCGGCCGCCGCGATCCGGGACGACCGTTCGGCGAAACCCCCTTGCCGAGGGACGGGCGGTCTGCACCGGCGTCAGACCGGTTGACGCCGGCGCGGATGCGGCGACGACGGGTGGGTATCCCTCGGTGTCGTCTCCTGCGCACCGTGGGTGAGCGGCCGGGTGCCCCCCGGGCGAGCAGACGACTACTCGCCCGGAGGGGCCTGGCGGAGCTGGTCACAGGTGCGCTGTACCTCTTCCCACACCCGGCGAGCATCGGCATCCTCAGCGATCCAGCGCCGCCCGGCCGCATCGGCTGCCGAGTCACCGTTGTCGGCGAGGACGTGCAGTTCCACGAGGCGGTCGACCCAGCCCGAGTGGCGGACGTCGTCCCGGCCGGGATCCGCAGCGGAGTGCCCCTGTGCATGGTTGCCATCCATGGCTCGCCCTCCAGGTCGGCCGGCCTTGCGGCCGGCGGGTGATAGTGGCCGCACGCCGAGGCCACCACACCGTGCTCCGGCCATGACGACAGTCACCGACCCCTTGACCTTATCGCAACAGTTGCGCTCAGGCACGGAAATGGGCCTTCTCGTGGCGCCACCGGACCGGGGTGGCGGTACCGCTCCACGATGCGTACCGCTACCCCGGTGATGTGCGGTGATGGAGCGACGGATCCAGCAGGAGGCGTCTTGTCGGTTCGGCACGTGCCACCGCGGGGACTGCTCGGCGCGATGGTGCCAGCCGGTGTTGCGGCCTACCATCTGGGGCCGGCGGCGACTTGGTTGTCGACGGTCCGCCGATGGGTACCCGCACTGGCCGGTCAGGGCCGACCGGACCACGTCGCGTTGACCTTCGACGACGGGCCCGGCCCCGGCTCGACTCCCGCGGTGCTGTCCGTCTTGGAGGCCCTCGATGTGCGCGCGACGTTCTTCGTGCTCGGCGCCGAGCTGGCCCGTCGCCCGGAGCTCGGTCGCGCCGTGTGCGCCGCCGGACACGAGCTCGCGGTACACGGCTGGGACCACCGGTGGTTGCTGGGCCGGCCGTTTCCCCGTGTCCGGGAGGACCTCGCCCGTTGCCGCGATCTGGTGGCGGACCTCACCGGCCGACCGCCGGTCTGGTTCCGGCCGCCCTACGGCGTACTCACCGGAGACGCCCTGCTCGCTGCCCGGTCCCTCGGTCTGCGACCGGTGCTCTGGACGGCGTGGGGACGCGACTGGGCGGCTACGGCGACGGCCCGTTCGGTGGTGGAGGCGGTGACCCCGGGCCTGAGTGGCGGAGCCACCCTGCTGCTGCACGACGCCGACCACGCGTCGGCACCGGGCGCCTGGCGGTCCACGGTCGCGGCACTACCGCACATCGCCGCCCTCGCTGCCGCCCGCGGGCTTGCGCCGGGTCCGCTGTCCGAGCACGGCGTCGGGGCACCCCGGGGGCCGAGCCGGGAGGAAGACGCCCATCCGCCCCGGTTCACGCCGGTCCCCTCCGCGTCGCCGGCGGAATCGCGGTGACCATCGCACTGGCGGTTGCGGCGGCGGTCCTGCTCGGGCTCGGTTTCGTGTTGCAGCAGCGGGTGGCGCAGCAGGCGCCTCCTGAGGACTCGCTGTCCTTCAGGCTGTTCGCAGACCTCATCGGCAAGCCGTTGTGGTTGGCCGGGATCGCGGCGATGGTGGGTGGCCAGATCCTCGGCGCGGTCGCGCTGGGCGCCGGTGACGTGACCCTGGTCGAGCCGTTGCTGACCACGAACCTGCTGTTCGCGCTGGTGCTGGCGCGGCTGCTGTCGGCGCAGCAACTGGGTGGGCGGGAGTGGGGCGGCGCGGCCCTGCTGATCGCGGGCGTCGTGGCGTTCATCGCGGCGACCCGCCCCGGAACCGGGGCGGGGACCGTCGCCGAGCCGCAGAACTGGATCTTCATCGGGCTCGTCCTGGTGATCGTCGCGGGGCTGGTCGCACTCGCCCGCAGGACCTCGGGCTCGGCGCAGGCCACCACGCTCGCCGCGGCGGCGGGTCTGCTGTTCGGCACGCAGGACGGACTCACCCGGGCCGCGATGCGGATCCTCGACGGAGGTGGGCCGGGCGAGCTGCTGCGGTCATGGCTGCCCTACGTCGTCCTGGCCGTGGCCGTGGTCGGCCTGCTGCTGGCTCAGAGCGCGTTCGAGGCCGCCCCGCTGCGGGCCTCCCTTCCTCCGATCACCGCCGCCGAGCCGTTGGTCGGCATCGCCTACGGCATCACGGTGTTCGGGGAGCGGGTGCGGGTCGCGCCCCCCTGGTTGGCCGTGGAGGCGGGGGGACTGGCCGCGATGATCGTCGGCGTGGTCCTGCTGGCCCGCTCCCACATGTTCGCGCCGCACCGCCATCGTCGACATCCCCAGGTTCAGTCATGATCGGGATCCTGCTCGCGATCGGCGCCGCGCTGAGCAACGCCCTCGGCACCGTCTTCCAGCGCAAAGCCGCCCAACAAGCCCCGCCCGAAGACACGATGCGGCCGGCTCTGCTGGCCGACCTGGCGCGCCGGCCGGTCTGGCTGGTCGGCATCCTGGGGCTGATCGGCGGCTTCCTGTTCCAGGCCGCGGCGCTGCGCTTCGCCGAGCTCACCGTGGTACAGCCGATCGTGGTCAGCGAGCTCCCGCTGACCCTGCTGATCGCAGCGCTGGTGTTCCGGGCCCGGCTCGACCGGGAGGCCGTGTGGGGCACGGTGGCGGTGAGCGCCGGGGTGGCCCTGGTCCTCATCGCCACCGACCCCCGGCGCGGCCACCCGACCGGAGCGTTCACGTGGCTGCTCGCCAGCGTGTCCACCGTGGCGGTGGTGGTATCGCTGGTGGTGGCCGGCCTGCGCGCCAGCGGCAGCCGGCGCGCGGCCCTGTTCGGCGCGGCCGCCGGTGTGGGGTTCGGGTTCACGGCCGCGCTGATGAAGGGGGCGATCCTGGGACTGCGCCACGGCGTCGGGGGGTTGTTCTCCTCCTGGCAGCTCTACGCCATGGTCGTCGTCGGGATCGCCAGCGTCTTCCTGGCCCAGAACGCGCTGCAGGCCGGACCGATCGTGGCCGCCCAACCGCCCATCACCATCTGCGACCCACTGGCCAGCGTGGCCTACGGCGTGCTGGTGTTCGGTGAACACCTACGCGACGGGTACTGGATCATCCCCACCCTCACCGGTGCCGGCATCGTCATCCTCGGGACCGTGCTGCTCTCGCACTCCTCGTTGATCACCGTCGAGGCCTCCCACGACACCGGCGCCGCCACCGGGCCCGACGACTCGTCCCGGCTCGACCAGCACCATCGCAGACCCGCGCTGTAGCAGCAGGGCCGGCATCGCCCGCGCCGCTCAGAAACGAGTGCGCCGCGCGGCTACCCATCGCACCAGGACCTCCACGGGATCGTGGACGAACACCGCCGACGCCCGGGCCAACTGCGCCTCGCGCACGCCGCACGGCCGACGCAACCGATCCACCGCCTCGAGCAGCGCCGGACCGTCCGGCGCCATCGACACCACCCCCGCCTCGGCCAGCGCCCGCACACCCAGCCGACCGTGGCCCGGCAGCGGACGGTGCACCACCACCGGCAGGCCCGCGGCGAACGCCTCGGCACAGGTGCCGCCCCCGGACTGGTCCACGAGAACCGCGCTCCCGGCGAACAGGTCAGGAAGATCGTCACGCCATCCCAGGGCCACACAGCCGGCCACCCCGGCGATCCGCCGGCGCAACCGTTCGTTGCGACCGCACAGCACGACCGGACGCGCCCCCTCCAGTCGCGCCACCCACCTCGCTGTCGTGGCGGCCTCCCCGACCCCCCACGATCCGGCCGAGACGAGCACGGCGTCCTCGCCGGCACGCAACCCCATCAGGCGACGGCCCCGGGCCGCGTCGGCCGGCCCGTGAAAGCGTTCGCCGACCACGGGGCCCGGCGCGCACGCCGGCCGCCCCGTCCGCTCGCGGGCCTGCGCCGCAACCCATGGATAGGGGCACAGAAACATGTCGGTCTCCGGATGCAGCCACTGGCGGTGCGCGGCCGGCTCGGTGATCACGACGACACTCGGGGCGTCGAGCCCGCCCCGCCTGCGCATCCGACCCGCCGTCTGCGCGGCCAGGTGGAACGTGGAGACCACCGCGCACGGCCGGTGCCCCTCGATGATCGACCGCAGGCGGTGCGCAGCGAGCGCGTCGAGCGGGTAGGTCCCGGGCCGGCAGAACCGGTGCTCGTCGAAGAAGACCCGGAAGATGGCCTCGTACAACCACGGCGCCGCCCGCAGCATGCCGGAATACCCCCTGCGAATCCCCCGGCCCACACCGGCGGGCAACACCTCGAGCAGATCCAGGACGAGCACCCGCCCACCCCGGTCGCGGATCCGGGCCGCCAGCTGATGGGCGACCTGGTCGTGGCCTGCACCCATACCGGCGCTGAGGATCAACCACGGACCGGGCGCAACCACACGTGCGCTCATCGTCGCCTCCCACCCGATCCCGGGATCATCGTGTTCGCGCCATGAGGAGGACGGCCGCAGACACCACCGCCAATCGGACGGGGCTCCGCGTGAGCTCGGGAGCGACGATCAACGTGCCGGATGCTGCGGGTGGATGCGGCATGCGGGCACTGTTGAGCAGCAGGGTCGCAATCGCTACCGCCAGTGTGCCGACGGCGGTCCGTGCGGCCGAGGTGCGGGCGGCGCCGGCCTGGTCGGCGAGTGGCATCGTCACGGATCGGCCATTCGGCCGCGGTCCGGAGACGTCGTCGAGCTGTCAGTGCGGCCGGCCTGCCGTGTCCTGCCAGGGGCGGGCAAGGCGGGCCGACGTCTCGAACATCAGGGCGTGCACGAAAGCCTGCGGCAGATTGCCGCGCAGCTGGCGCTGCGCCACGTCGTACTCCTCGGAGAAAAGCCCGGGAGGGCCGCACGCGGCCCGGTTGCGCTCGAACCAACGGACCGCGGCCACCGCGTCGCCCACCTGGTGCCGGGCCAGCGCCATGAGGAATCCGCACAGCACGAAGGCACCCTCGGCCTCACCGAGCGGCCGGGCGTCGTGCCGGAACCGATAGAGGTAGCCGTCGTCCGCCAGCTCCCTCTCCACCGCGTCCAGGGTGGCCAGGGACCGTGAGTCGGTGGCGGGCAGCGCGCCACGGATCGCCGGGAGCAGCAGGGCCGCGTCGACCCGGGGGTCGCCCGGCGCGCGCTGCCAGTGCCCCGCGGGGTGCAGGCAGTCGGCGGCGGCATCGGCCAGGATGGCGTCGGCCAATGCGCTCCAGGCGGCGGCGTCCACGGCGGCGGCTCCGGCGGCGGCGATCGCGCGCAAGCCTGCCGCGCAGGTCAGCCGGGAGTGTGTCCAGTGCCGGTCGTCCAGCTCCCAGATCCCGGCATCGGGCTCGCACCAGCGCTGCTCGATGGCGGCCACGGTGGCGATGACCGCCTTGTGGTGGTCGGTGCCCAGATGGTCGTGCCGGGCCGCGGCGGCGAACAGCAGCAGCGCCTCGCCGAACGCGTCGAGCTGGAACTGGGCGTTGGCATGGTTGCCGACGATGTCGTAGCCCCCGGGATAACCGGGCAGGTTCAGTGAGCGCTCGTCGGGGACCGACACCCCGGCGATGGTGTAGGCGGGCTTCAGATCGGGCCCGTCCGCCAGGATCCGCTCGGCGACGAACCGGACCGCATCGTCGAGCAGCGGGTGCGGCCCGTCGGCGGAAACGGCCTGCCCGGCGTAGCACTGATCGCGGATCCAGACGTAGCGGTAGTCGTAGTTGCGGCCCTGCTCCGCCCGCTCGGGAAGACTCATCGTGGCCGCCGCGACCATGCCACCGCCGGACCCGGTCAGCCCACGCAGCACGGCGTAGGAGCGCCGCGCGTCGCGCGGGGCCAGGGTCTCGCCGACCCCGGACACCACCTCGTGCCACGCGGCCTCGGTGGCCGCCCACGCCCGGTCGGGCTCCGGCGGGCTGTCCCCCAGCTCGCCGTCGGACAACTCCAGGACCAGATCGTGGTGTGCGCCTTCGCGCAGGCCGATGGTCGTGACCAGGCGCCGGCCGCCCTGACCGGACCGGACCACCGCGGCCCCCGCGCCGCCGCTGAAGCGCAGCCGCAGGTCCCCGACGCGGCCCTCCCAGCGGCCCTCGTCGTCGCGGTGCAACTCCCGCAGGTGCCGGCGGCCGAACCCGGCGGCCGGCTCCAGCGTGACCTCGACGCGGGCACCACCCTGCACCGCGACGATCCGGCGCAGGATCACCGCCCGGTGCGCGTCCCCGGGGAACGCCAGGGCCTCGCGGCACTCCACGATCCCGGTCTCGGTGACCCAGCGCGACCGCCAGATCAGGCTGCCCTCCTCGTAGTAGCCGCCCCACACGAACCGGCCGGTCGGGGTCACCGCGTAACAACCGCGCCCCCCGATCAAGCTGGAGAACACCGCGTCGGAGTCCCACCGCGGTGCGCACATCCACGCGACGTCCCCGTGGGGCCCGACCAGGGCCCCGCGCTCCCCGTCGGCCAGCAGGGTGTACTCCCGCAATACGTGCGGTTGCGACTGTGAATCCATGTCTGCCCTCCTAGGTCGTCGTCTCCACGGGACGGCTCCGGCTCCGTGGGCACGGTTCAGCTCCCCGGCAACCGGCCGAGTGTCACCGTCACCGCCGTAGTCCTGCCCTGCGGGTTCACGACGGTCAGCGGTGCGGACCGGCCGGGATTCGTCGCTGCGAGGACCCGGGACAGGTCGGCAGTGCTTCGCACCGGCGTGTTGTCGACGGAGGTGACGACCTCACCGACCGACACGCCGGCCTTCGCCGCCGGCCCGCCGGCCACGACATCGACGCCACCGGCACCGGCAGGCCGCCCGTTCTGGCCGACCACGCCGACGACACCGACGCCCAACTCGGCCCGGTGAGAGTTCACGACGTGGCCGCCGTGAGCGACGAGCCCCCCGGCGATGTCGGTGACGACGTTGCTCGGGATGGCGAACCCGATGCCGTTGGTGATCGGGTGGACGTGTCCGGAGCGTGTGGCGGGTCGCCGGCCAAGGCGGAGCCGTCGGCCATTCGTTGGGCCAGGCGCGAGGCCAGCGCCATGATCGTCAGTGCCGGATTGGCCGCGCCCTGGGTCGGGCAGACCGAGCCGTCGGCGACGAACACGTTCGGGACGCCCCACACCCGCTGGTTCGCATCGACGACGCTGTGCTCGGGCGAGGCGCCCATCCGCGCACCCCCGATGAGGTGTGCGAACCTCCGGATGGTCAGCACGTCCTGTGCGCCCCCGGCGTCCAGGATCTCCGTGATGACCTTCGTGGAGTGGACCATGTTGGCCTTGTCGTTCTCGCCGAGCGTGTAGTCCATGCGCGCGACCGGCTGGCCGTACGGATCGATCTCGTCGGCGAGGGTGACCCGGTTGTCGGGGTGCGGAAGCAGCTCGTTGAGCACGCCGACGGTGGCCCAGTGGTTGTAGTCGCGCATGTACTCACGCAGCGCCGGGCCCCAGTGCCCGTCGGCCAGCACGTGCTCGGCCCACCCGATCGGCAGCGGCGACACGGTCTGGATCGAGAACCCGCGGGCGAAGCCCCGAGCGGGGTCGGTCTCGTAGAACTGCTCGCTGGAGATCTCCGGCGGCGGTGCCTTGTACATCCGCATCTCCTCGGGCCACCGACCCGCGGCCTGGGTGGCGCCCTGCACCATCACGTAGCGGCCGACCTGGTCGGTGTTGTTGCCCAGCCCGTGTGGATGGCGGCGGCTGGTCGAGGCCAGCAGCAGCCGCGGCGTCTCGATGGAGTACCCGGCCACGGCGACGGACCGGCCCCGCTGCAGCCGGTGCGGGCCGCTTGCTTCGTCGGCGTACACGACGCCGCGGGCGCGCCCGGTGGCGTCGATCTCGACGCTCAGCGCCATGGAATTCGCGCGGATCTCCACGCCGTGCGCGAGCGCATCGGGCAGGTGCGTGACGAACGGGCTTGCCTTGGCGTTGACCTTGCAGCCCTGCAGGCAGTACCCGCGGTAGATGCAGTGCGGCCGATTACCGAACGTGCCGTTCACGATGCCCACGGGCCCGACGCGCATCTCGATCCCGCAGCGCAGGGCGCCCTCGCGCAGCTTCGCCGCGGCCCCCGACACCGGGTGCGGGGAGAACGGGTAGCGGTGCGGATATCCCCACGGCCAGTCCTGGCCCGCGACGGGCAGCTCGCGCTCGACGCGCTCGTAGTGCGGGCGCAGGTCCTCGTAGCCGATCGGCCAGTCGGCGCCCACACCGTCATCGCGGTAGGTGGAGAAGTCCGACGGGTGGAACCGCGGCGTGTAGCCGGCGTAGTGGACCATCGACCCGCCAACACCACGCCCGGAGTTGTTCTTGCCCAGCTCGACCGGGTCGGCGCCGCCGATGATCCGCGGCTGGGTCCAGTACAGCGAGTGGCTGCCGGCCTCGTCGGACACCCAGTCCTCGTCGGGATGCCAGAACGGGCCGGCCTCCAGGAGCACGATCGTCCAACCGCGGCGGGCCAGCCGCTGGGCCAGCACCGAGCCGCCCGCTCCGGCGCCGACGATCACGAGATCGACCTCGTCGTCGTCGCGGTAGCGGCGCATGGTGGCTTCCCCGGGCAGGTCGCGGGCGTGCACGTCGAGCAGAAACCTCGAGTCGTTGTCCCGCGGCCCGACCGCGCCCTTGAGCAGGCCACGCCAGAAGTCACCCATCGGTCCTCCTCCGCACGGGGTCGTCGGCGAACGCGCCGGGGGACTCGAACGGTTCCCGGACTCCGGGCCCTTCCCGTCCGGGCCCGCCCAGCCGCAGGAAGCCGCGCGGGTAGGCGGGGCCGCCGAAACCGATCTCGTTCCAGGCCCACGGGTGGGAGTAGAACTCCGACAGCACGGCCCGCATCACCACCGACCACGCCCGGGCCACATCGAGCTCGTCCAAGGCGTCCCCGACCAACCGACCGGCCGCGAACTCGCCGACGATCGCCTCGCGCTGTTCAGCGGTACAGCCGGCGAAGCCCGTCCGGTATCCCTGGTCGGCGGTGTGGTCCAGCCCGCGCAGGGCCAGCCGCCAGGTGTCGCGGTCGTCGGGCATGTCGGCGTACCGGTAGCCGTCCAGGCGTCCGGCGGCGAGCTTGGCGTCGACCATCTCCGCGACCGGCACCCGCGGGTCGGCGTCCTGGGCCAGTGCGGTGTCACAGAACGCGCGCAGCGTCGGTTCCTCGGCGGGGGTGAAGAACCGCAGCGGACCGGATGGTTCCAACCGGGCCATCACCACCCGCCTCGTCGCGTCGTCCCAGGCATCGGCGGCGTCCAGGACGTCGAAGTCCGGGTAACGGCCGATCATCTGCGGGGTCGTGCCACGGCGCTGGCGGGGCAGCCACGACGGGGGCGGCGGTTGCCTGCCCGGGCGCAGCCTGGGCAGGTGTTCGCCATGCCGGGGGTCGGGCTCGTCGGTGTCCGCCACCCTCACACCTCCCGGCGGAGGATCGCCGCGAGCAAACCCATCCCACCGACCATGGCCATCAGCCCGGGCGCGGAGATCGGCGGCCCCATCGGCACGTTGTAGGAGGCGAGTCTCCAGCCACCCGGCTTGCGGGCCACCCCACGAATGTGGAAGTACTCCCCCAGCAATCCATCCGCCGCGTACAACCCGGCGGCCACCGGGAGCGCGGTCTTGGCCCACCGCCGCGAGAAGACCCCGGCGATCCCCGCCGCCACCAGCGGCGGGGTCAGCAGCACCGGGCTCCACATCCACTTGTTGCCGAAGCTGGCCTTGTAGTGCTCGAGGTAGACCTCGGCCCCGGTCACCAGCGCGGACGCCGCGGTCAACCCGGACAGTGACCGCTCGAAGCGGCCGTGTTCCACGTTCCGGACCAGGCGGTCGACGGCATGATCGGCGTCGGTGGCGGCGCCGTGGTCGACGGCGCGCCTTCTCCGGACGGTCATTTCAACTCCTCTGACTCATGCGGGCGCCGAGCGCGCCGGCGACGGCGAACCCGGTGGCGATCGCGGTGTCGAGCAGCGCTACGCGCCGCCAGCGGGGGGCGACGGCGCCGAACGCGACCCCGGTCAGGGCGTGCAGGCCATCGGTCGCCGACCCGAGGGCGAGCACCCGCGGGCGCGGAGAGCCCACGGTGACCGCGGCCTGGCCCAGGTGTCGCAGCCCGAGAATCCGCAGCACGGCGCGGGCGTTGCCGCTCGTGCGGGGCTGCCCCTCGAGGCGGAGCAGGCGACCGGGGACAGCCAGGAGGGTGGCGCCCCACACGGCCCGCAGCACGGACACGACTGCGGCGTCCGTCATCGCAGGGCCCGCCGTAGGCCGAGGCCCAGCAGCGCGACAGCGCCCGCGCCGAACGCGCCGAGGACCCCGTGGTGCTGCGAGGCCCACAGCTGGTAGCTGCTACCCATCGACCGGTTGTCGAATGCGCCGTGGGCCGCGAAATCGCGCCCGTTCGGCCCGTCCGCCGGCTCCCACAGGTTGGCCGGTTGATCGGGGTCGCGTGGTTGCCCCGTCTGCTGCGACGAGTACCCGGTCCTCGCCAGGTAGCGGTCGAGCAGGCCGGGCGCGACCTTGTTCGCGATCAACGTGGCGGCCGTCGTTGCCCCCACCCAGTACTCTCGCCGTCGCGGGTGGTCAGCGGCGTACACAATACCCCGGGCAGCGATCTCCGGCTGGTAGATCGGCGGCACCGGCTGGGCGTGGTGGGGCAGCCGGGACAGCACCCAGGAGAACTGCGGGGTGTTCACCGCCGGCATCTGCACCATCGTCACGCGCACGTTGCTCTTGTCGTGCAGCAACTCGCAGCGCAGCGACTCGTGGAAGCCCTGGATGGCGTGCTTGGCCCCGCAGTAGGCCGACTGCAGCGGGATCCCGCGGTAGGCCAGCGTCGAACCGACCTGCACGATCGTGCCGCGGTCCCGCTGCAGCATCCGGTTCAGCGCCACCCGGGTGGCGTAGACGTAGCCGAGGTAGCTGACCTCGGTGACCCGCCGGTACTCATCGGGCTCGATCTCGGTGAACGGCGCGAACACCGAGGTGAACGCGACGTTGATCCAGACGTCGATCGGTCCCAGCTCACGCTCGATCCGCTCGGCGGCCGCGTCGAGCCGCGCGTGGTCGGCGGTGTCGACCTCGATCGGCAGTGCCGTGCCGCCCGCGGCCTCGACGTCGCCGGCGGCACCGCGCAGCCCACGCTCACCGCGAGCAAGCAGTGCCACCTTCGCGCCACGGGCACCGAACGCCCGCGCGGTGGCCCGGCCGATGCCACCGCTGGCCCCGGTCACCACCACCACCTGACTGCCATCACCCGTCATCGCTGGCACTCCTCGCTCTGTCTCCGGCGTTCCTGTCCCGCGGTAGTGGCCGGCTTCGGGGGGCCGCCACCAGGTCCAGGGCCCCGCGCACCCGCACGACGGGCATCCCGGCGCGGGACACCTCCACCGAGATGTCGGAGTCCCGCAGCGGGCCGTCCCGGCCCGGCGGGTTCATGTCTCCCCCACCTGGGAGCGGCGGGCCACGTCATCGCGCACTGTCAGACCGATTTCCGGGGTTACGGGGTCCGGGTACGGAGTCTCGGCACCCCACTCGTCCAGCTGGTCCGCAACGGTCCGCCCTGCCACGCTTCCTCCTCTCTCGCTGCCGTCACCTGATAGCTGCATGCCCGCTCCAGCCTCTGCGTAATCGCAATAGTTGCTATTACGCAGAGGCAATGTGATGGTGGCCGGGCAGCTGCCAGGGCGATTGGCCCAGGACGGAGCAGTGATGGACACTCCCGACATGGACGACACCGGGCGAGGCGACGGCGACCGGCCCACCCGCGAGGAGATCGATGCGATCATGCTTGCGGCCCGGGTCTTCGTCGCGATCGCCGCACAGTCGGTCGCCGAGGTCAACGAGCAGGTGACACTGCCCCAGCTCCGGGTCCTGGTCATGATCGCCAGCCGCGGGCCGTTGAACCTCGCCGCCGTCGCGCAGAGTCTCGGGGTGCACTCCTCCAACGCCACCCGGGCCTGTGACCGCCTGGTCACCGCAGGTCTGCTGCATCGCAGCGACGACCCGACCGACCGCCGCAACCTCGTACTCGAACTCACCCGCGACGGACGTCACCTGGTGGACACGATGAACGAGAAGCGGCGCACGGCCATCAGTGGCGTTCTCGAACAGATGTCGCCCGCCCGACGGCGCCGCCTCGTACCGCTTCTGCGTGCCTTCGCGAGGGCCGCCGGGGAGATCCCCGACACCAAGGCCTGGGCCCTGGGCTGGACGACCGAACAACCGCTCGGCGGCACCGCCCCCGACGGTTCCGCGGCGTAGGGCGACTCCGACGCGCCCGGCGCGTCGGGCCGGCCCGCGCGCCTTCGTGAGCAGCGCACCCCGAGGCTCTGCGCGTCGGGCGCGATCGACGCCGCACCGAGGACGGCCTCGCCGCAGCGCACAGCGTCCGCGCCCAGCTACCGCCCGGGCGCAGCCCCTTCGAAGCCACGCAACCTGCCCGGCGCGCAATCTCCGACTGGTCGACGTTCTGCCGCTTGTCCCTGAATGCGTTAGCGCCTGGCCTTCGGCGAGCTGTCAGCGAGGAGTGCAGTGCCGCATCAACGGGACTCGCGTCAGACCGGACGCCCGATCGCCTCGACGCCTCCGGCCAGGGTTCGCACGATGTCGGCGGCCGGATTCACGTCGTTGGTCAGCGACCAGGATTGTCGACCAGGATTGTCTACGACCACCGCAGCCGAAGTCGCCTTCGAAGCCTTCCATCGACATGAAGACGTTGTATCGCGGCTGCGCGACCTGTCCACCACCCGGAAGAAGACGAGGGCCGGCACCTCTTCCTCGAGGCGACACTCGACCTGCGCGTCATCCTCACCCGCCAACGGCACCATGATGTCGACACCGACCGGTTTGCCGGTGAGCGCGCGTCTCGCGAATCTGTTCGCGGCTGACGGGGGCCGGCAGCCCTCTCATGCCCAGGACGCCGAGGCCACCGGCATTCGGTCCGGCTGCCGCGAGTTCCCCCGGCGAGTCCAGGGCGATCTCCGCCAGGACCGCCGAACTCCGCTGCTCAGTCTGTTCCCGCCACCCGGACCACTCCCCGCATTGCACAACCTTGCTCCGCTTTCACCACCAGCACGCCGTACGAACGGCCCGGCCACCAGCCGGTGAGCCGCGGGCGTCAGTCGTGCACCTCGGGCCCGCGGGCGGCTCCGCGGGCCCGAGGCCTCGACAGTCAGCTCCGGAGCTTCTCCGCCGCGCTCAGCACCGACTTCACGATGGAGTCGTACCCCGTGCACCGGCAGAGGTTGCCGGAGATGCACTCCCGCACCTCCTCGGCCGTCGGGTCCGGGTTGCTCTCGAGGAACTCGGTCGCGCACATGAGCATCCCGGGGGTGCAGAAACCGCACTGCAGGCCGTGGTTGTCCCAGAAGGCCTCCTGGAGCGGGTTCAGCTCACCCCCGTCGGCCAGGCCCTCCACGGTGGTGATCGTGCTGCCGTCCGCCTGGACCGCCAGCATCAAGCACGCCCGCGCGGTGCGCCCGTCCACGAGGATCGTGCAGGCACCGCACACCCCGTGCTCGCACCCGAGGTGCGTGCCGGTGAGCCCGCACGTGTGGCGGATGAAGTCCGCCAGCGTCAGCCGTGGCTCGCAGTCCGCCGTGTAGACGTGGCCGTTGATGGTGACCGAGACCGTCTGCTTGTCGCTCATGCCTGCACCCCACTCCGCTCGACGGCCGCTGCGACGGCCCGCTTGACCAGCAGCCGGGCCATGTCCCGGCGGTAGGACGCGGGCGCGTGGACGTCGCCCGTCGGGTTGATGCTGTCGGCCACCGTCGCCGCGGCGGCGTCGATCACCTCCGCGGTCGGCTGCGCGCCGGCGAGGACGGCCTCCGCCGCGTGCAGCCGAACGGGAACCGAGTCCACTCCGCTCGCGGCCAGCCGGACCAGATCGACCGAACCGTCGGACCCGAGATGCACGGCGGCCATCGCGGCCACGATGGCGAAGTCCCCGTGCCGCCGGGCCAGCTCCTCGACGGCGACCCCGGTTCCGGCCGGCAGGCGCGGCAGCCGGACCGCGGCCAGCACCTCGTCCGGTTCCATCGCCGTGGTGAACGTCCCCACGAAGAAGTCCTCGGCCACGATGGTGCGCGAACCCTTCGGGCCCTCCACCACCAGCTCGCCGGCCAGGCCGGTGACCAGGGCCGGGAGCTCGCTGGCCGGATCGGCATGGGCCAGGCTGCCGCCGATCGTTCCGCGGTTGCGGTTGGTGACGTGCCCGACGTGGTGGAGCGCCTGCGGCAGCAACGGGACGGCGTCTGCGACCGTCCGGCTGATCTCCACGTCACGCTGCCGGGTCATGGCTCCGATCAGCAGGCTTCCGTTGTCCTCACGGATGTAGTCCAGCTCGCCGACGCGGTTGATGTCGATCAGGATCGACGGGCGGGCCAGCCGGAAACTCATCAGCGGCACGAGGCTCTGTCCGCCGGCGAGCACCTTGGCGTCGGCCCCGTGCTCGCGCAGCAGCGCGACCGCTTCCTGCACATCGCCCGCACGGGCGTACTTGACGGCCGGGGGCTTCATGCCGACCCCTCCTTGCGCGACTGGGCTTCACGGATCAGCTCGAGGAGCCGGGGCGGGGTGATCGGGAACCGGGTCACCTTCACGCCGAGGTCGCTGAGCGCGTCGTCGACGGCGCTGGCGACCAGCGACACACCGGCGATCGTGCCTGCCTCCCCGACGCCCTTGACGCCGCCCGGGATGTCCGGTGCCGGCGTCTCCTGGTGGAAGAACTGGAACGGCGGGATGTCCATCGCCGTGGGCAGCAGGTAGTCCATGAAGCTGGCGGTCTTCAGCTGGCCTTCCTCGTCGTAGACGAGCTCCTCGAGCAGCGCGCCGCCCAGCGCCTGGGCCAGGCCGCCGGCGAGCTGGCCGTCGACCAGCATCGGGTTGATCACCGTGCCGCAGTCGTGGGCCTGCAGGCAGTCGAGCAGCGACACCATCCCGCTCTCGCGGTCGACCTCGACCAGCAGGACCGTGCAGCCGTAGGAGGTGGCCATGTTCGGCGGGTCGAACACGTCGACCTCCTCCAGCGTGGGCATCTCGTTCTCGGGCAGCCGGTCCAGCAGCCGCCGGTAGGCCGCGTCCCCGACGTCGCGGGTGGACACCGACTTGCCGGTCGTGCCGCGCACGCTGATCTCGCCGTTCTCGATCTCCAGGTCGTCCGGGGATGCCTCGAGCAGCTCGGCGGCCACCCGGAGGATCTTCGCGCGCAGTCGCGTGCTGGCCCGGAGGATCGAGGCACCGCCGAGCGGAGCGCCCCGGCTGCCGCCCGTGCCGTACCCGGTGAAGGGGCACGAGTCGGTGTCGCCGGTGACGACGACGACGTCGTCCATCGGGACGCCGAGCGCGTCCGCGGCGATCTGGGCGTAGGTGGTGTGGGTGCCCTGCCCCATGTTGATCTGGCCCGAGAAGACCGTCACCTTGCCGACCGAGTCCATCCGGACGGTGGCCTCGTCGAAGCCGGAGTGCTGCAGGCCGACCAGGTTCATGATCCGGCTGGGGCCGTAGCCGCTCGGTTCGATGTGGAAGGAGTAGCCGATCCCGACGGAGCGCCCTTCGGCCCGGGCCTGTGCCTGGCGCTCCCGCCAGCCCAGCTCCTCGACCTTGCTCATCGCGAGGTCGAGGCAGTCGGCGTACCGGCCGCTGTCGAAGGTGAAGGCAGCCCCGCTGAAGTAGGGGAACTCCTCGGGCGCGGGGAAGTTCTTGCGCCGGATCTCGGCCCGGTCCATCCCCAGTTCGCGGGCGGCGAACTCGATGAGCCGCTCGTGCACGATGTTGCCCTTGGGCGCCCCCCAGCCCCGGTAGGAACCATACGGCGCCCGGTTGGTCACGACGACCTTGACCGTCACGTCGAGGTTGGGGATCTTGTACGGCCCCATGCACGTCAGTACGGACGCCCACGGCGGTCCGGAGCCGACGGTGCTGAAGGCGCCGCCGAGGACCCCGTAGGAGACCCCGCGCAGGCCGAGGATGGTGCCGTCGCTGCGCAGCGCCATCTCGAAGTCGAGGCGCTGGTCGCGCGAGTGACCGGTGGCGACGAAGCTGTCCGATCGGTCCTCGACGAGCTTGACCGGGCGGCCGGTGCGCCGGGACAGGACGGCGGCGATGACCTCCTCACCGTAGAAGTCGAACTTGTTGCCGAAGCCACCGCCGAGGTCGGGCGTCCGGATGCGGATCTTGTGCACGGGTACGCCGAAGACCTCGCACAGCAGGTCGCGGGCGAGGTTGGGCGCCTGGGTCGACAGCCAGAGGTCGAGGGTGTCGGAGAAGGAGTCCCAGTTCACGATGCAGCCGCGCGGCTCCAGCGGGCACCCCATCGCACGGCCGTGCGTGAAGCTGCCCTCGACCACGAGATCGGCCGAGGCGAACGCCTCGTCGGCGTCGCCGTTGGAGTAGGTGAGCGAGCCGCTGACGTTGTCGGGCCAGTCGTCGTACAGCTTGGGCGCGTCGGGCGCGAGCGCCGCGTCGAGGTCCGCCACCACCGGCAGCGGCTCGTACTCGACGTCGATCAGCTCGAGCGCGTCCTCGGCGACGTAGCGGTCGGTCGCGACGACGGCCGCGACCGCCTGCCCGACCCACCGGACGCGGTCGACGGCCAGGGCGTGCGTCTTCGCGATCCGCTGCTCCGGGATCGGGAGCCAGATGACCGGCTGCTGGCCGGCGACGGCGGCGAGATCCTTCCCGGTGATGACGTCGAAGACCCCGGGCAGTTCACGGGCCCGGCTGGTGTCGATGCTGACGATGCGGGCGTGCGCGAGGGGGCTGCGCAGGACCGCTGCTTCGATCATCTTCGGCACTTCGACGTCGTCGATGAACATCCCTCGACCGGCCAGCAGGCGGGGATCCTCGGTACGCCGGATGCGGTTGCCGGTGTACCGGTTCGGACTATGAACCTGATCTTGAACGGGTTCAACCATGGTCATGGCGCGAGCTCCTCGTCGCTCCTCGAATCACCAGTACTGCGGAGGCATACGGCGGCCTGGCCCCTCGGGCTCTGCGGAGGGACCGTGGCCGGTTCAGCCGGCGGCGCACCAGACCGAGGTGCTCCGCCGCTGTTCGCGGATCGGGGTGGGTCTGTGTCAACTCTGAATCGCCGCGAGGACCTCCTCGGGGGTGATGGGGATGCTGTTCAGCGGCTTGCCGATCGCGTCGCTGACCGCGTTGGCGATGACCGCGGCCGGCAGCAGGACCGGGCCCTCCCCGACGCCCTTGGCACCGGCCGGGCCGTCCGGGTCGGGGTGCTCGAGCGCGAAGAACTCGACCCGGGGGACGTCGACGGCCAGCGGCAACCGGTAGCTCTCCAGCGTTCGCTCGCGGTAGCGGCCGTCGTCCCCGATCCGCAGGCTCTCGTGCAGGGCGTAGCCGATGCCCTGGGTGACCCCGCCCATCACCTGGCCGTAGGTGCCGTCGGGGCTGATGATGCGGCCGACCTCCTGGGCCACCAGGTAGCGCAGCACCCGCACGGTGCCGGTCACCGGATCAACCTCCACCTCGGCGAGATGCACGTGGTAGGTCGGGGTCGGGAACGAGGGCAGCATCAGTCCCGTCGCGCACCCCGGATTGAAGTCGGGGAACGGCGTGACGAACGAGCCGGTGCCCTGGATCGGGCCGACCGTGTTGGTCGCCGTGACGGCGACCTGGGCGATCGGCAGGGCGTTGCCCGGCGCGCCCTTGACCCGCACGGTTCCGTCGGCCACCTCCAGGTCGTCCACAGCCGCTTCGAGCAGCCCGGCGGCAACGTTCTTGAGCTTCTCGATGACCTCGTCGGCGGCGATCTGGGACGCCTTGCCGACGATCCGCGTGGTCCGGCTGCCCTGTGACCCCGCATCGAACCCGGCGACGTCGGTGTCCGGCATCGTGACGTACACATCGGACGGTGGGATGCCCAGGCGGTCGGCGACGATCTGGGTCACGCCCATCGACACCGCGCCCGATCCGTTGTCGGTGGCGGCGGTGATCACCGCGGCGGTGCCGTCCTCGTGCAGCTTGACGACTGCGGTGCCGGGCATGGGGTTGGTCAGCCACCACGCGGCGCCGATCCCGATGCCGCGGTAGGGACGCCTGCCGGCCTGCAGCTCCGCCCAGGGCGCGGCGGTCTCGATGGCCTCGAATCCCTTCCGCAGGATGCCGGCGTCGTGCAGTACCTGGCCGTTGAGCAGTTCCTCACCGTCGGTGAACAGGTGCCGCAGCCGGTACTCCCGCCGGTCGAGCCCCAGCTCGGACGCGATGTGGTCGGTGTGCCGCTCGACCGCGTGGTACAGGTAGGTGCCGTTGACGCCGCGGAACGCGCCGGTGGGGGCGGTGTTCGTGTACACCAGCCGCGCGATGACCCGGGTGGGACCGGCGCGGTAGACGCCGCGGGCACAGTGCAGCGCGATGCTGGCCAGCCACGGCATCTCACCGCTGTAGGCCCCGTTGTCGGCGATCACCTCGAGCTCGCGGGCGAGGACGTTCCCGTCCTCGTCGACCGCGGAGCGCAGCCGCGTGATCGCGTTCTCGCGGCTGGGGCAGGTGAGCAGGTCCTCGGTGCGGGTGTTCACCAGCTTGACCGCGAGCCCGCCCGCGGCCCGGGACAGCAGCGCCGCGTACGGCTCCAGTCCGGCGTCGAGCTTGGCACCGAACCCGCCGCCGATGGTGTGGCCGACCACCCGCACCGCCGAGGGCCGCACGTCGAGGAACTGCGACACCCGGTCGCGCACGTTGTAGGGGAACTGATGGGCGGTGTGCACGGTGTACCGGCCGTCGCGGAAGATGCCGACGGCGCTCTTGGGCTCGATGTAGGCCTGGTACTGGCGCTGTGCGACGAACTCGTCCTCGATGACCCGGTGAGCCTCGGCGAACGCCTCGTCGACCCCGGGTGGGTCGGAGATCGACTCGGCGGCGATGTTGCCGCGGCGGGGGAAGTCCTCGCCTGCGGTCGGGACGAACGCCTCCCAGCCCGGGTGGACGAGTGGCGCGTCCGGGGCCATGGCCTCGGCCAGGTCGACCACCGCCGGCAGCGGCTCGATCTCCAGTTCGATGGCCGCGACGGCCGCGCGTGCCTGGGCCAGGGTGTCGGCGGCCACCGCGGCGACCGGCTGGCCCTCGTAGTGCACGACGTCGGCGGCGAACAGCCGCTGGTCCCGCAGCACCCAGCCCGCGTAGGTGTCCGGCGCGTCCGCCGCGGTCAGGACGGCGTGCACGCCGGGCATCGCCGAGGCCGCGGCGGTGTCGAGGCGGGTGATCCGCCCCGAGCTCACCGGGGAGCGCAGCAGGGCGCCCCAGATCATGCCGGGCTCGGAGTAGTCGACTCCGTAGACGGCCTCGCCGCTGACCTTGGACCGTCCGTCGGAGCGCGGGACCCGTTCACCGATGACCGTCATCGTCCGTTCCTCCCGGCAACCGTCGCGGCGACCGCGTCGAGGATCTGGCTGTAGCCCGTGCAGCGGCAGATGTTGCCCGCCAGCGCGGTCCGCAGGTCTTCTTCGGACGGCGCGTCGTCCTCGCGCAGGACGGCGACCAGGGTGGTGATGAACCCCGGCGTGCAGAACCCGCACTGCACACCCCCGGCCGCGACGAACGCGGCCTGCAGGTCACGGCCGAGGTCGTCGCGGGTCATCCCCTCGACCGTCTCGATCTGTCGGCCCTCGGCCGCGCCGGCGGCGTAGATGCACGAGTCCACCGGCAGACCGTCGATCAGCACGGTGCATGCGCCGCATTCACCCTCGCTGCAGCCCTCCTTGGTCCCGGTGAGGCGCAGGCGCTCCCTCAGGACGGAGAGCAGCGTCTCCGCGGGGTCGATCTCGGCCCGCGCAGGCTTGCCGTTGACCGTGAAGTTGACTTCCACCACTCTCACCCTTCGCCGTCCGGGGCGGACTGTCCCGCTCGCTGCGCGCAGATCCCGGCCGCCCTCTGCAGCAGCCCGGGAATCACCCGCCGCCGGTAGTCCGCGGTCCCGCGCAGGTCGTCCACGGGCGTGATGTCGAGCAGGACGGCGTAGGCAGCCGCCTCCAGCGCAGCCGGCTCGAGCCGGCTGCCGACGAGCGCCGCCTCGGCATCGGCCGATCGCAGCGAGCGGGGGCCGACCGAGGCCAGCGCGATCCGGGCGTCACGCACGGTGCCGTCGGGCTCGAACGCCAGGCGCATCGCCAGCCCGACGATCGCCACCTCCATCGCGCTGCGCCTGCCGACCTTGAGGTAGACGTCGCCGCCGGCCTCGCCCGGGTCGGCCAGGATGATCTCGGTGAGCAGTTCGTCCGGTGCACGGGTCGTGGTCCGCCGTCCGACGACGAACTCCTGCACCGGCACGGTCCGGCTCCCCGCGTTGCTGCGCAGCGTGACCCGGGCGTCGTGGACGAGCAGGGCAGGCAGCGTGTCCGCGGCAGGCGAGGCGTTGCAGACGTTCCCGCCGATCGTGCCGACCACCTGCGTCTGCAGCCCACCCACGGTGGACGCCGACTCGGCGATCGAGCGGAACCTCGCGCCCAGCACGCCCTTGGCCAGGTCACGATGGGTCACCAGCGAGCCGAGGCGAGTGGCGCCGTTCGCATCGATCCCCCGCAACTCAGCAATCTTCTCGACGTGGAGCAGGACCGAGGGAGTGATCTCCCCGCGGGCGAGCTGGATCATCACGTCGGTACCGCCGGCGAGGACCTGACACTCGTCCCCTCGGCCGCCCAGCACCGTGAGGGCTTCGTCGAGGGAGTCGGTCGTGCGTAGCTCCATGACACCTCCTTCCGAGTCGGTCGAGTAGGGCCAATCTAGGAATGGCCCGGCATTCGAGCCATGTGCCGGTTCGATGGGTTCACAGTCATTCTTGTGCAGGTTGCACGGTTGCGGATGCAGCGACCGCGCGCCGATACCGGCCCGAAACACGACGGATACATGTCGGCCCTAATGGATCTTCAAAGGCCCCGCCGCCTTGACCCGAATGCGGGCGACCGGCTCGGTGAGATACGCCAGCGGCACCTCTTCGACCTCGACCACCTCCACATGAGCGGGGTCCGCACCGGCCCGGATCGCCTCGTCCCGAGCCAGCTGCACGGCCTCGGCGATGGCCTCGTCCCGGCCGTCCTTGCCGTAGGCGAACACCCGGTCGAGCTCCCCGGACACCGACGCGATGGCCGCGCCGATCGCGTTGGCCACGTCGTAGTTCTCCGGCCGGTGCACGCCGGCCACGCCCTCCAGCGTCTCGGGGATCAGCCCGCTGCCACCACCCACGGCGATCAGCGGGAGCTCTCGACCGGAGGTCTTCACCCGGTCGACCGCGTCCTCGATCCGGGCGTCGCTGGCGGTGATCGCCCGGAGCAGCAGCTCCTCGAACCCGGTGGTTCGACCGGCGTCGCCGATCCCGCTCGCGCGCCCGGAGGCGACGATCGCATCGGTGATGGTCGGGACCGCGCCGCCGAACACCAGTGCCTCGGTCGACAGCCGATAACCGACACTGCCCGGACCGAGAGCGACCGTGCCGTCGGACTCGCCGAGGATCGTTCCGCCGCCGATCGCCAGCGACACGAGATCGGGCATCCGGAAGTTCGTCCGGACCCCGCCGATCTCGACGGCGGTCGACGACTCCCGCGGGAACCCCGAGATGAGGATCCCGATGTCGGTCGACGTGCCACCGACGTCGACGACCAGGGCGTCCAGCGCCCCGGTCAGGTAACTGGCTCCGCGCATGCTGTTGGTGGGCCCACTGCCGATGGTCAGGATGGGATAGCGACGGACATAGTCCAGACTCATCAGCGTGCCGTCGTTCTGCGCGATGTAGGCCTCGGCGGTGATCCCGTTGGCGCTCATCGCGTTGCTCAGCCCGGCGGTGACCCGGGCCGCGACCCCGACCAGCGCCGCGTTGAGAACGCAGGCGTTCTCCCGCTCGAGCAGCCCCAGGGAACCGATCTCGTGGCTCAGCGACACCGGGATGTCGCCGAGCACCTCCCGGACCAGTTCCTCGACCCGGTACTCCTGATCCGACAGCACCGGCGAGAAGACCCCGGAGATCGCCACCCCCTCGGCCTGCTCGCGCACGCCGTCGAGGAAGCGGCGCACAGCGTCCTCGTCGAGCGGGACGATCGGCTCGCCGGTCATCTCGACCCCGCCGTCGACGATCGTCTCCCCGCACGAGATGGCGGCCTTCAGATCCGGCGGCCAGCCGGCCAGCGGAGGGATGGAGAGCGTCGCCGGGCCGCCGAGCCGAATCACGGCGACCCGGTTGAGGTTGCGCCGCTCGAGAATGGCGTTGGTGGCGTGCGTCGTCCCCAGCATGACGTGGCTGACGTTCCCGGCTGCCCCGTCCAGCTGTTCGAGGACGCGCCGGAGCGCCGAGAGGATCCCCGTGGTCACGTCGGGGGTGGTGGGGTGCTTCACCTTCGCCAACAGCCGATCTTCCTTGTCCAGGATGACGGCGTCGGTGTTGGTGCCGCCGACGTCGATCCCGACCCGCAGGCCACCCAGCTCACGCATAGCGATCCACCACCGAGACGAAGTCGAAGTCGTAACCGAACGCGCGGGGCCCGACGGCTGCCAGCCCTTCCGCGGTGGTCCACACCGGGGGCGAGGGGAATGCCACGATCTCGATCCGCTGGCCGTACCGGGTGCCCTCGGTCACGATCCCGTGCCCGGTGTGCATGTCGAGCAGCGTGATGATGTCCGGGACCGTCGCCAACGGCTCTCCGTCCTCGAGCACGACCAGGTTCTCGTTCTGGAACTCCAGCCGGAACAACCGGCCTTTGTCGGCGCCGAGACCCTCGACCAGCGCGGAGCCGCGGACGAACCCGCCACTGGTGCGCCGCTCGATGTCGACCACCTTGCCCTGCCCCAGGCGGATCACGGGCGCGACCTGTGCGATCGAGTCGATCGGCTCCTCACCGCCGCGCCGGATCGCCTCGCCCATCCGGACCGCCCTGCTCACCGTGCCCGGGATGATCGGCCGCCGCGCCTGCCCCACGGTCATGGGATACAGCCCGCCGCAGGCCGACCCGCCGAGCGAGGCGACGCAGTTGCGGACGAGCTTCTCCAGCCAGATGTTGTCCCGGGTGTTGAAGACGACGGTCTGCAGACGCTCGTCGGTGATCACCGCGGGCGACCCGGGGATCCCGTACAGGTGCGGGGTGAGCATCTGGAGCTCGGGAAAGGCCCGGCCCATGAAGTCCCCGTCCAGCAGCGGCAGGCCCGCATAGGCGGCCCACGCCACCGGCAGGACCCCGTTGATTCCGCCCATCTCGAACGGCATCACCGCGGCGACGGGCCGGCCGAACTGGCGCTCGTACGCCTCGCGGATGACCCGGCCCTCGGCGCCGTTGGGGATCTTCTCCACCATCACGGTCGGGGCCCCGATCATGCCGCAGGGCATGATCAGGTCGTCGTCGCCGAAGGCGTCCAGGGGCTTGACCTCCACCGGGCCCAGCTCGCGGATCGCCTCCATCGCCATCAGCTCGCCGATCCGCGGGTCGCCGCCACCTCCACCGGCGAACACCGTGCAGCCCAGCGAGAGCGCGGGCAGGTTGCCCTGGTCGATGCGCATGCCTGTCGTCCCCGCGAGGCCCGGCCGTCCGCGATCTCGCGCAGCCGTCACCGGGCCAGCCTCGGCAGCACCTCGGCGGCGATCAGCTTGAGCTGGGTCTCGAGCGAGTCGGCGGGCTGCGGGGACAGGATCACGCAGTCCGCCCCGGCCGCCCAGTACTGCTCGATCCGGGCCGCGGCCTCGTCCGGGGTGCCCGAGATGGCGAGCACATCGATCCAGTCCTCCGGCATCCCTTCCAGCAGCGCGTCGTAGCCGCCTGCGGCGATCAGGGCGGACACCGCGTCGTTGATGCCGATGGAGCCGGTGAGTGGCGTCGGGCCGACCGCGTCGAGGTAGAAGGCCAGCGACTGCTTGACGGCGGCTCTGGCACGGTCGCGGTCGTTGTCGACGGCGGTCAGCACGTATGTCGGCACGCTGAACGAGCCGGTGCGGCCGGCCTGGCTCATGCCCTGCAACCCGAGCGACCGCGCCCAGGTGACGTACTCGGTCGGGGCGAGCACGGACAGCACGTTTCCGTCCGCGATCCGGCCGGCCAGCTCGCAGCCCTTCTCACCGATCACCCCGAGGTACAACGGGACATCGGTCAGCGGCGGGTGGACCAGCGCGACGTCACCGAAGGTGAAGTACTCCCCCTCGGCCGTGTAGGGCTCGCGACCGGTGAGCACGGCGCGGATCCCGGTGACGGCTTCTTCGAGGGCCCGCATCGGCGAGCGGGGCGTCAGGCCCATCTGCCTGACCCAGGACGGAACGCCGTGGCCGATACCCGGTACGAACCGGCCCGGGAACGCCCGGTCCAGCGAGGCGATCTCCATCGCCGCCGCGGCCGGGTGGCGAGCGACGCACGACATGATGCCGAGGCCGACCCGGATCCGCTCGGTGGCCGTGAGCGCCTGCGCGACGCCGGTGAAGCCGCCGTAGAAGAAGTAGTCCTCGGCGAGCCAGATCTCGTCGAAGCCGAGCCCTTCGCACAGCCGGGCCAGCCCCGGGAGACGCTCCGGAGCGGTGGTACTGAGCAGCAGGATGCCGAGCCGACGGTCGTCCGTCACGAACCGCCCCTTTCATGTCCGCTTCGTTTCCGCGGGCCGCCTGTGAGGCCAGCCCGAGCCGGGCCGAGGCCGCCACCGGTCGGGAGCCCCGCCGGTGTGCCGTGACGCTAATCGCGAGGGCGCGGGTGAACCATGGGCAACCTGCACATGTTCAGGGGCTTGATTGTGGGTCCAGCACAGTGTGAGAGTGGGTCATGGTTCGGCCGACCGTCGCGGGCGTACTCGCAGAGCTGGAACGTTCCGAGCCCGGCCTCGCCGAGCTCCTGGCCGGGTCGGCCGATCGGGAGATCCACTCCGTCTGGCTGGCCGAGGACCTCAGAGAGCTCGACGGCTGCCCCCGGCAGGCGCTGGTCCTGCTGAGCCGGACTGCCTCCCAGCACGCGCAGGGCTACAAGCTCGACGTGGCGTTACGGCGGCTGGGTGACGTCGCGGGCCTGGTCCTGCAGGCCGAGGCCCCGAGGCCCTCACTCAGCGCCCTCGCGCTGGCCCGGCGCGAGGACCTTCCGCTGGTCCGGCTCACCCGCTCCGCCGACGTCACACAGCTACTCAGCACCGTCATCCGGATGCTCGATGCGCAGCTTCCGACGCTGCTGGAGCGGGCGATCCGGGTGTGCCGCGACATCGATCGGCTGGAGACGGGTGACATCAGCGATGAGGACCTGGTGCGGGACAGCGGGGCCGCCGAGCTGTTCGGCCTGACGCTGGGCAGCCGTGATCCTCGGCTGAGCGGCGTCCCGGCCGTGATGACCGAACCGGACGGCCCCTGGCTGCAGCGGGAGCCGACCGTCACCTCGGAGGATTCGCTGGCGGAGCTGTCGATGTGGCGGCTCTGCGCCGCGATGACGAAACGCTCCATCGAGACCGATCGCGCCGAGCAGCTGTGCATGCTCTCGGCCGGCGAGCTGCTGAACCAGCTGCTGGATCCCGGAACCGACGACAGCGGCCCGCTGCTGCGCAGGGCGGCGGACATCGGGGTCCGCGTCGAGGGATGGAACCAGGTGATCATCCTGGAGTTCGCGAACCTCCTCGCCCTCGCCGAGGACGATCCGGTCACCGCCTACCGCTACACCCAGACCGTGAGCCGGGTGGCCGCGCAGACCGCATCGCAGCAGGAGGGGCGCTGGACCATGGCGCCGAGAGCCGGCGGGATGCTCCTGTTGCGAACCGGGAATCACCCCGAGGGCCCGGCCGGCCTGCGGCGGCTGCGCTCAGCGGTGCAGACCGTGCTCGATCGCGCCCTCGAGTCGTTCCCCGGTGTGCACATTCTGTGCGGCATCGGCGGATCGCACGAGGGGCTGCAGGGGCTGCGCGCCTCCAGAGCCGAGGCGGACGCGGCCCTGCAGAGCGCCCGCCTCCGCGGCGCGTCCAACGAACCCGTCCTCTTCGACGCGCCGGGCCTGAGCCGGCTCCTGGTCGAGTGGTACTCGTCCAGCTCGGTGCGCCAGAGCGTCGACGACCTCTTCGCACCGTTGGCCGATCTCGGCGAGGCCAGGCAGAAGGAGTACAGCACGACGCTGCGGGTCTACCTGGAGAACAACCGCTCCGTCAGCCGCACCTCCCGGCAGCTGTACCTGCACCGCAACACCGTCACGTATCGGATCAACAGGATTCTCGGCGTGCTCGGCGTCGACCTCGACGACCCCAACCAGTTCCTCGCGGTCTACCTCGCCTGCTACGCCCAGTCGATGTCGCACTGCGCCGGAGGTCTCCGCCGCGGACCGGAGGCGTCCGTCGAGGGCTGAGGTGGCCGCAGGCAGTCCTGGCTCGTCGAGATCACCGACGTGTTGCGGGCCACGGATCACGTCACGGGTGTCCGAGTCCCCGTCCGGCGCGACGACGACCGGGATGCCGCGGCGTCACAGGTCGACGTGGGAGCCCATGACCACTGTGCGGTCGTAGGGAAGGCAGAGGAACTCGGCCTGGCTGGCGGCGTTGTGGGCCATGCTGATGAACAGCGCCTTGCGCCAGGCGCTCATCCCGGGCCGGTCGGTGCGGCGCAGGCTGATCCGGGACACGAAGTACGACGCCTTGTCGGGGTCCAGCTCGCCGGTGAGTTCCCCGAGGTGGCGGGCGGCCGCCTGGCGGAGCACTTCGGGGAAGTCGGCCCGGTCCTGGAAGCCGAACCGCGCGGTGATGTGGACGATCCCGTCGTCGGGATCACTGAGGTCGTCCACGGTCAGCCGCTGGTCCCGCGGAATGTGCGGCACGGTCTCGGTCCGCCCGGAGATGATGACCACCCGCTCGTGGAGCACGTGGTTGAACTGGAGGTTGGCCCGCAGCGCCAGCGGGGTGGTGTCCTTGGTCGGGTGCGGGAGCACCGCGGTGCCCGGCACCCGGAGCACCCCCGCGTCGCGGACCTTGTCGAGAAGCCAGGACAGCGGCCCCTCCAGCTCGTGCCGGCGGGCGGTGACGATCTCCCGGCCGCGCTGCCAGGTCATCATGACCGTGAAGACGGCGGCGGCGATCAGCAGGGTCAGCCACCCGCCGTGCGTCACCTTCGTGAGGTTGGCGGCGAAGTAGGTCAGTTCGACGACGCCGAAGACGACCCCGACCACCAGCACCCGCCAGACCGGCCACCGCCAGTACGCCCGTGCCACCGCCAGCAACAGCGCGGTGGTGATCAGGAAGGTGCCGGTCACCGCGACGCCGTAGGCGGTGGCCAGCCGCGTCGAGGCGCGGAAGGTCAGCGTCACCGCCAGCACGGCGACGAACAGGCCCCGGTTCACGGCAGGCACGTAGATCTGGCCCTCCTGGCGCGAGGAGGTGTGCCGGATGCGCAGGTGCGGCAGGAATCCCAGCCGCAGGGCCTGCCGCGACACCGAGAACGCCCCGGAGATCACCGCCTGGGAGGCGATCACCGTGGCCACGGTCGCCAGCACGATCATCGGGAGCTGCGCCCAGGACGGCAGCAGTAGGTAGAACGGGTTGGCCCGGGTCGCCGGGTCGCGCAGGATCAGCGCGCCCTGGGCCAGGTAGTTCAGGGTCAGCGCCGGAAAGACGATGAGGAACCAGGCCCGGCGGATCGGCGAGCGGCCGAAGTGGCCCATGTCCGCGTACAGCGCCTCGGCCCCGGTGATCGCCAGCACCACCGCGCCCATCGCGATGAACGCGGCGCAGGGCCGGTCGGCGGCGAACGCGACGGCGTAGCTCGGCGACAACCCCTGCAGGATGCTCGGTCGGCCGAACACCTCTCGCAGCCCCGCGACGCCCACCGCGGCGAACCACAGCAGCATCACCGGTCCGAACAGGCTGCCCACCCGGTGTGTCCCCCACCGCTGGACGGCGAACAACATCGCGAGAATCGCGGCGGCGATCGGCACCACCAGGTCGGCCAGCCCGGGTGAGACCACCTCCAGGCCCTCGATCGCGGACAGGACCGAGATCGCCGGGGTGATCACGCTGTCCCCGTAGAACAGCGCCGCGCCGAGCACGCCGAGGGCCATCACCAACGCCGCCCGGCGCCCCGGCGTGCCGGTGAGTACCCGACGCGCCAGCGCCGCCAGCGCCATCACGCCACCCTCGCCGTCGTTGTCCGCCCGCAGAACGAACAGGACGTACTTGATCGACACAACCAGCGTGATCGACCAGAAGATCAGCGAGACCACGCCGTACACGTCCAGCGGGGTCGGTTGTACCGCGCCGTTGTCGATCGAGAAGACCGTCTGCATCGCGTACAGCGGGCTCGTGCCGATGTCGCCGTACACCACCCCGAGCGCAGCCAGCATCAGCGGCGCCCGACCGACCCGCGGGGCCGCGGCGTGCCGTTCCGGCGGACCCGCCACCGGCACGGTCTCTCGCCGGCCGGCCCCGCCGGGCACCAGGTTGGTCACGGGGCTGCCGTACCCACTCGCTCGGGCCGGAATCGTGGCCCTGACGCCGTCCTAACGGCGGCCCGGCACACGACGCAGGGAGACCGCGGCGCGCGCCTGCGACGTGGCCGGCAACGGTGAGGGCGTACGGCCCCGTCCTCGCGGTCCTACAGGTGCACCGTTACGCAGCTCGCGCGCGGATCGACAGCCCCTCCCGCCGTCGATCACGCCGGATCGCCTCGAACAGCTCCACCCGCCTGGCCACCTTCCAGCCCCCTCCCCGGCAACCAGACACGCGCTGATCACCAGGGGTTACTCATCCGAGAAGGGGGCCAGAACCGATGACGACAAGGCTCACCGTCGGCCCCACCCCGGACCGGCCGAGCGGAGGTCGGCCCGCACGGCACCCACGCACAGACACGCAAGGCGTTACCACCTGGGTAGCACTATGGGTAGCATCGAGGTGTGAAGGTGAGTGTGAGCCTGCCCGCGGAGGACATCGAGTTCCTCGACGCCTACGCCCGGGAGCAGGGATATCCGTCCCGCTCGGCCGCCCTGCACAAGGCGGTGGCGGTGCTGCGCGCGGGCCGACTCGCCGACGCCTACGAGGACGCCTGGCGCTCCTGGGCGGCCTCCGGGGAGGCCGACGCCTGGGACGCGGTCGCGGCCGATGGCCTGGAGGACTGAGTGCGGCGCGGGGAGATCCGCATGGTCGATCTGGACCCGGTTCGTGGGTCCGAGGCGAACAAGACCCGGCCCGCGGTGGTGGTCAGCAACGATGCCGCGAACGAGACGGCGGCGCGTCTGGGCCGCGGCGTCGTCACGGTCGTCCCGGTCACCTCGAACACCGAGCGGGTCTACCCCTTTCAGGTCCTTCTCCCGGCCGCGGTGACGGGGCTACCGCGCGACTCGAAGGCGCAGGCCGAGCAGGTCCGCTCCATCGCGGTCGAGCGCGTCGGGCGCCGGTGCGGGGTGTTGCCGACAGCCCAGGTGCGCGCACTTGATGAGGCCCTGCGGGTCCACCTCGCCCTGTAGCTGACGCAACGGCGATTCCGGCGACCCGCGCCGAACCCGGCGCGGCCCCGCATCGCCCAGCGGGTTGTCGCTGCGGCGGGCGGGCCACAGGCGGCACGCAAGGCTCGAGCGTTCGCGCCATGGACCAGAGCCCGGCGCCCCCGAGCGAACCGACCCTGACGATGAGGCATTCATCCGCGGGCGGCGTGGCTGATCCGGCGGCCCACGGCAACGGCTCCGAGCCGGCCGCCGGGCAGAGCGCCGGCCGCGGCGAGCCTGCCGCGGCCGGCGCTACCCGGGCCGCTACTCGATGACGTCCCCGTGCAGCGCCTCGTCGAGTTCCACGTAGGTGGCCCACTCCTCGAGCAACGCCACGAACTCCGGGGTCTTGCCGGCGGCCCGGTACTCCTCGATGTCGGTCACCTCGATCACTTCGAGGTAGTTCACCGACGGGGTGCCCTCCCCGTCCAGCGTGCCCTCGATGCGGGTCACGTCGTAGCTGAGGATGGCCGCGCAACTGCGGGCGACCGGGTAGTCGGTGCGCCGGATCCAGGCCTCGTAGTCGGCCGGGTCGACGCCGGGGCGCAGCTTGTTCAGGAAGAAGACACGATGGGTCATGATGTTCCTCGCTCCGTCTCGGGTGGGTACGCCGTCAGATTCTGCTCAGCACGTGCAGCGCGGTCAGGGTGGCGTCTGCGACACGCCACCGGCCCCGGACCGTAGGGTGCCTGAATGCTCGAGCACGCGCGGGAACGGACCGGTGCACCTCGCGAGATGTCCACCGCGCGGCCGCGGTGAGGGCCGCTGCCGGCCCGGGCCGGGGTGATGCCCACGCGCTCGGGGAGATCATCACTCGCCTGGGCCCCAGCCTGGTCACCGTCGCGGTCGCGCCGGAGGCCTCGCTCGACCGGCCGCTCACCGGCGTCAGCGTCAACGACCCGCTGCTCGAGCTTCCGGAGGGCAGCGGTGAGGCGCTGCTCGCCGTCGGTGTGAACGGCGGCTCCCCCGGTGCGGTCACCTTCGTCCGCAGGGCGGCCGCGCAGGGTTATGCGGCCGTCGTCCTGCGCGTGGACGACGAACTGCCCGAGCCGGTGGCGGAGGCTGCTCGCCGGCACCGCCTCGCCGTCCTGACGGCCAGGACCGACGTGCCGTGGGCTCACCTGGCGACGATGCTGCGGGTCGGGATCACCAGCCCCCGGCACGACGAGTTGGCCGGCGTGCCGCTCGGGGACCTGTTCGGGTTCGCGAACTCGCTGGCGACGCAGCTCCGGGGGGCGGTCACGATCGAGGACCCGCAGTCCAACGTGCTCGCCTACTCCAGCGTCAAGGACGAGGTGGACGAACCACGCAAGGAGACGATCCTCGGCCGTCAGGTGCCGCCGAAGTACACCCGGATCCTCCAGGAACGCGGCGTCCTCCGGCAGCTGCTGGCCAGCGACGACGTGGTCCGGATGGATGCGGTTCCCGAGGTCGCGCTCAGCCCCCGGGTCGCCATCAGCGTGCGAGCCGCCGGTGAACTGCTCGGCTCGATCTGGGTGGCCGAGACGGGCCGGCCCCTCGCCGGCGACCACACGACCGTCCTCCGCGAGGCGGCCCAGACCGCGGCGCTGCACATCATGCGCCATCGCATGGAGCTGCGGGCCGAGAGCAACCTGCGCACGTCGATGGTGCGCGATCTCCTCGACGGGACCGCGGCCGACGTCGCGGCCGTGCGGCTCGGGCTCGATCCGCAGGCGCCCTACGCCGTGACGGCCTTCGAGGCCGCGGCGGGCGGCCCGCCGGTCAACCGGCTGCTGCCGGTCGTCGACCTGTACGTCGCGACGTTCCGGCCCGCCGCGCTGTGCGTCGACGTCGGCCCGCGGGTCTACGTCGTGCTCTCCGGCGACGCGATGGCTCCCGCCCAGATCCGCCGGTTCGCGGCCGACGGCGCCCGGCGTGCCACGGCGGCAACACAGGCGCAGGTGTACGCCGCAGTCGGCCGGTCCGTCGCCTCCGTGGACCGCGTCGCCGCGTCCCGACACGACGCCGACCGCGTCATGCGCGCGCTGCTGCGCGTCGGCTCGGGGCGTGCTGTGGCCGATCTGGACGAGGTCGGCGCGGCCGCCAACCTGCTCGAGGTGCTGGACCTGATCCGCGAGCGGCCCCACCTGCAGGAGGGGCCGCTGCGCCTGCTGAGCGACCACGCCGGCGACCGCCACCCCGCACTGGTCGCGACGCTGCGCGCGTACCTCGATCACTTCGGTGACATCACCGCGGCGGCGGCGAGCACCCAGGTGCACCCCAACACCTTCCGCTACCGATTGCGCCGGGCGTGCGAGACGGCCGGGGTGGACCTGAGCGACCCGATGGAGCGCCTGATGCTCTGGCTCCAGTTGCGGCTGCTCGGGTAGCGGCGCGCTACGGCTGGAGGGTCTCGACGCTCGCCGTCAGCGCGCTCAGCACGTCCGGCCGGGGCTCGACGCCCATTCCGGGGCCGGTCGGCACCGGCAGCATGCCGTCGCGCAGCACGAAGGGCTCCGTGATGTCCTCCGCGTAATAGCGATCCGATGCCGAGGTGTCCCCCGGGAGCCGGAAGTTGGGCAGGGCGGCGAGGGCGAGGTTGGCGGCCCGGCCGATCCCGGTCTCGAGCATGCCGCCGCACCACACCGGAACGCCCAGCGCCTCGCACACGTCGTGCACCCGCACCGACTCCAGGTAGCCGCCCATGCGGCCGGCCTTGATGTTGACGATGCTGCACGCGCCCTGCCGTACCGCGTCCGCGACCGCCCGCGCCGAGGTGATCGACTCGTCCAGGCACACCGGCGTCCCGATCCGCCGCGCGAGCACGGCGTGCTGGTGCAGATCGTCCTCGGCGAACGGTTGCTCGATCAGCAGCAGCCCGAACTCGTCGAGGGCCTCCAGGCGCACGCTGGTGGCGGCGTCGTACGCGGTGTTCGCGTCGACCTGCAGGCGCAACCGGGGCCCGAAGGATTCGCGTACGGCCCTGACCGGCTCGACGTCCCAGCCCGGCTCGATCTTCAATTTGATGCGGCGGTAGCCCTGGTCGACGTACCCGCCCACCTCGGCCAGCAGTTGATCGACGGATGCGGCGATCCCGACCGACACCCCGCATTCGACCTCGGTGCGCACCGCGCCGAGATAGGTGGCCAGCGACATGTCGTGGGCACGCAGCTCGGCGTCGAGCACCGCCGTCTCGAGGGCCGCCTTCGCCATCCGATGGCCGAGTACATCGGCGAGCCGCGGGGCCACGGCCCGCGCGGTGACAGCAGGCTCTGCGAGCAGCCTCGGGACGAGGTGGTCGCGCAGCACGGCGTGCGCTCCCTCGACGTACTCGCTGCTGTACACCGGGGCGGCCAGGGCGACGCACTCGCCCCAGCCCTCGCTCGTGTCGGTCACCACCCGGACGAGCAGCACGTCGCGACTCGTCTGCACCCCGAACGAGGTGCGGAACGGGCGGACGAGGGGCATCGCGATCCGGCGCAGTTCGACAGCGTGCAGCTTCATGGGCAGTGCTCCAGCAGGTCGGTGATGAGGGCGGCCACGAGCGCCGCCCGCTCGGGCATCGTCGCGGTGAGGACGTATTCGCCCTCAGCATGTGCGTGATCGCCGACCGCCCCGAGGCCGTCCAGGGTCGGCACGCCGAGGGCGGCGGTGAAATTCCCGTCCGAGCCGCCGCCGACGCTCGCCGCGGCCGGCTCCGGGAGCCCCAGGTCGCGCGCGCACCGTGCGGCGAGCGCCATGAGGGCCGCGGAGGCACCCGCCTCCAGGGGCGGGCGGTTGACGCCGCCGGCCAGCCGCAGGGCGGCCCCGTCGACCACCGGTCCGATCCGGCCGAGGGCGGCGTGCACCCTGTCCTGCTCTGCCACGGTCCAGGCCCGCACGTCGATCGACATCTCCGCCGTGGCGGGAACGGTGTTGATCGTGGTACCGGCCGTCGCCGTCGTCGGGGTCACCGTCGTGCCCAGGCGCGCGTCGGCGAGCTGGACCAGACCCGGTACCTGGTGGGCGAGTTCCACCAGCGCGTTCACCCCGCGCTCGGGCTCCAGACCGGCGTGGGCGGCCCGGCCCTCGACGTGCAGGCGGTAGAGCGAGATGCCCTTGCGTTCGGTCTTGAGCGCTCCGTCGGCACTGGGTTCCAGGACGAGTACCGCCCGGGATCGGCGGGCCTCGGCCTCCAGCAGCGCACGTCCGCCCGGCGAGCCGATCTCCTCGTCGGTCGTGATCAGCAGCGTCACGTCCGGCCGGCCCCCCAACTCGCTCACGGCATGCAGACCCTGCACCAGGCCCGCTTTCATGTCGAAGATCCCGGGGCCGGTGGCGCGCCCGTCGGCGACGGCGAACGGCCAGCGCCGCGTGGTGCCTGCCGGCCACACCGTGTCGAGGTGGCAGACGACGAGGACCGGCCGCTGCGCGGTGCCCCGCAACCGCAGATGCGGTCGCCCCTGCACGTCGATCACCTCCGGCCGCTCGCCCAGCAGTTCACTGACCACAGTGGACAGATGGCGGACACCGGCGCGGATCCGATCGAGGTCCTCGCTGGGCGTCTCCGTCATCACGAGCTCCTGCAACAGCGCCAGCATCGCGTCCTGCCGGTGGCGCAGCCGAGCCAGCAGAGCCGCGTCAGCCATGGGTCGCCCCCACCGTGGAGTCGCGCCGGCCGGCGCCGCTGCCGGCCGGGACGAAGACGTAGCCGCCGCCGCTCCATTCCGGTCGCAGCCCGTCCGCGAACAAGCTGGTGAACCGCGCCCGGGCGGCCAGGCGGACCGCTCGCCCCGCCGCCGCATCGGATCGGCGGAGGGCATCGAAGTCCTCGGGGATGTGAACGGCCTCTCCGATCCCGGTGAAACCGGTGCCGCGGCGTTCCAGCGCGGCGCGCACCCGCTCGGAATCCAGCTCCCAGGACACCTCGAAACGATCGCTGTGATCTCCCGTGTTCACGGTGTCGTCCATCGCGCCGTAGAAGTCGGGGAGGAACTCGCGCACCCGGGCACCGAGCTTGACCAGGTTGAAATGGGCGTTGCGGGCGATGAGCGGATCGTAGGTCCAGCGCATCTCGGTCACCCCGTTGTCCAGGCACAGCGCCCGCTGCCACGACTTCAGCGCGACGCCGACGCCCCGGGACTGCTCGCCGCGCACGACCGCGGTCATGTGCGAATGCAGGTGCAGCCCGCCGGCCCAGCCGAGAAAGCCGAAGGCGACCCCGACCGGGCGCGTGCCGCGTACCGCCGCGACCACGGCGTTGCCGGCGTGGGACAGGGCCCGAAGCAGGTTCTGCTGGGGCACCTGCCGGGGCCCCCAGGCATCGCGCACCACGGCCTGCGCAGCGGCG
Source organism: Pseudonocardia acidicola (assembly GCF_012911935.1). Lineage (GTDB taxonomy): Bacteria > Actinomycetota > Actinomycetes > Mycobacteriales > Pseudonocardiaceae > Pseudonocardia > Pseudonocardia acidicola. The sequence goes on from NZ_JAAXLA010000022.1 coordinate 70,450, forward strand.
ACGGCGTCCGCGCCGATCACCCGTATGTCGACTCGGCAGTGCTCGGCCGCGCGCCGAGCGTGCGCCCATGCGGTGCGCACGACCTCCGGCTGGACCGCGGTGTCAGTCATTGCTGTGTCGTACTCCTTCGTAGGCGGATCTGTCGTGCGCCGGCCGGTGCTTCACCAGTGCTCGACGAGGGCCTTCCCGACCGGACCTGCGAGCACCGGCCCTTCCGACTCCGGCAGGAACCGCTCGTCCGCCGACCCGTGATGGAACACGGCGTAGGTGAAGCCGGCCCTGTCGCGCAAGCGCACGATGCCGGTATCGGCGCGGGTGCCGGTGAGGAAGCCGGTCCTGTGCGCCACCGTGATCTCCGGGGCGCGTCCCAGGTCGAGGGCGTAGGGCTGCACGCGCAGATGCCTCGGCACCTGGTCGAGGTGCTGCTGCCCGGCGAGCACGGCCTCGACTCCCCCAGCCGCCAGGTCGTGCGCCGCCACACCGAGGGTCCCGGTGTGACGGGCGGCGAGTCCGGCGAGCACGACCGGGAGGGCGGCATCGGGGTCGCCGGTCATGACGGAAGCCTTTCGCTGTGGTCGGCCACCTGGACGCCGCCGTGTCGGACGCCGTCGCCGGTGTCGTGGCTGACCCAACGTATGCGTCGCCGTGACCACGCCCTATGTCGTCGGCAACGAGGTTCACCTCTGGTTCTTGTCCAGCTGAACGAAGGAAGCCGGCCAGATCGTGGTCACGATGGCCAGACTCCGGCGGCACGCCCGAGAAGGGAACCGGCACATCGAGGAGCAGATGACCCTGGCCCCCGCGCGCAGGGAGATGACCGAGGCCTACGAGCGCACCCTGACACCCGGCGGCGGTCTCATCCCGACCTCCGGCCCGGTCCCGGGCCTGCAGGAGATCGAGGCGCCCGGCCCCGCCGGCACCGTGCCGATGCGGGTGATCCCGCCCGAAGGGCAGCCCCGGGGGGTCTATCTGCACTTCCATGGAGGCGGGTTCGCGATGGGGGCGGCTCACCATCACGACGTGGCCGGCTCGCACGGCTTCAACTACGTCCCCACCGAGCTCGGCCGGAAGGCGTGCCGCCGCGTCAACGACGTCATCAGCGAGCGTTGCGCGGCGGCGTGACGCCCGTCAGGCCGCCCGCACGGGCCGTCCCGGCAGCACCTCGGTGCGCAGCTCACCGTCGCGGACGATGAATTCGCCACCGACGAGGACGTGCTGGAAGCCCACCGACGGGCGGGTGGTCGCGGCATAGGTCGCCCGGTCGGAGACCACCGTGGGATCGAAGACCGTGATGTCGGCGTCGCAACCGGGCTGGAGACGGCCCTTGCGCCGCATCGCGGGCGCGGCGGTCTCCACGACCTGCGCCGGCACGAGGCTGCATCGGCGGATCGCCTCGGTCAGGCTGAGCTGCCCCTGCTCCCGCACCAGCACGCGGAAGGTCCGCCCGAAGGTTCCGGAAGTGCGCGGGTGGCTGACGACGTCGGCGGGCAGCGGCCACAGCATCGGGTCGCGCGGCGTGGTGCGCCACAGCGGCGAGATGCCGTCGCTCGCCACCGCGGCGTCGGGGAAGGTCATGGCCCGCTGGACGAACTGGAACTGCTCGGGGTCGTCCTCGTCGAAGAAGTGGACGAAGGCGAGCCCGCCCGGGTCCTGCTGGCGCACCCGGTTCAGTTCCTGCGCGTCGGTCATGCGCCTGCCGGTGGCCAGATAGCCGATCGAGTGCGGGGTCAGGCCGCGGCGGTACAGCAGCTCGGGAGCGAGGAAGGCCGCGCCGATCCCGGTCATCCCGGCCCCGTACGGGTAGGCCTCGGTGGTGACCCGCGACCCTTCCCGCCGCACCCGCTCCACCAGCTGCTGCACCCGGTCCACCTGCCGCAGCGAGGTGCTGTTCAGGTGGCAGTAGTGCATGTGCGCGCCGGTCTCCCCGGCCGCCCGGATGATCTCCTCGGCCCCGTCGATCGGGGTGTCCGGGTCCAGTTCGACCAGCTCTCGGGCATGGGTGTAGGTCGGCAGGCCGTGGCGCGCGGCCAGCGCGGCGACGGAAAGGTACTCGCCCGGGTCGACCCGGGGCGCGTAACCGACGACGATGCCGATGCCGAGCGCGCCCTGCGCCAGGTCGGCCTCCAGGTGCCCGAGGATGCGGTCGACGTCCGGCTGCGCGGCGGCACGCTGCCACTGCGGGTGCGCGATATGGGTGAAGAACGCCTCCAGGTCACCGGTGGCAGGGGCGCCGGCGAGCACGTGCATGCGGGCGACGGCCCAGGACGTGGCGAAACCGAAGTTGACCGGGCGGCCCTCCGCCTGGGCCCGGCGGTAGGCGGGCTCGACCGGGAAGACCCCGGCTTCCAGCTCGAGGGCCGTGGTGACGCCGTCGAGGGCCTGGAGGCGCTGCCCGGCGACGTCGTGGCAGTGGCTGTGCAGGTCGATGAAGCCGGGACTGACCACCAGCCCTGGCACCTCCACCGTGGTCGTCCCCGTGATCGGCCGCTCGGTGATCGCCTGGACCGTCCCGTCCGAGATGCCGACGTTGCGCACGGCGTCCAACCCGGACTCCGGGTCGATCACCCGGCCGCCGATCAGAACAAGGTCGTAGCTGGTCATGCGTGCTCCTTCTGGCCGGGCTGGGTTGCCATGGCGAACTCGGACGGACGCTGGGGCACGAAGATCGCGATCAGCGCGGCCGCCACGGTCGAGACGATGAGGAAGCCGAATGCGGCCGTGTAGGAGAACCGGTCCACGAGGAAGCCCATGACCACCGGGGCCAGCACCCCGGCCAACTGGCCACCCACGTTCACCACTCCCATTCCCGAGGCGACCACCGCCGTCGGCAACGCACGGATCGGCATGCCCAGGACGCACATGAACGACAGGCCGGCGATACCCATCGCCAGCGTCTGGTACAGAGTGAACTCGGCGGTCGTTCCCGCGCGCAGCATCAGCACCAGCATCACGGCGGCGGCGGCGAGCACCGGAATCGCGAAGACGCGGGCGCGCTGGGAGAAGTAGCGGTCGAACAGCCAGCCGCCGAGAAAGACGCACACGCTCATCACCAGGAACGGGATCGCGGCCAACACCCCGGTCTGCACCAGCGAGATGCCGCGCTCCTCGAGCAGATAGCTCGGGATCCAGGTGATCATGCCGTAGCTCAGCATGTTCGTCGCGCAGAACAGCGCCGCGAACTTCCACACCGCGCCCGTACGCAGAACCGCCCGCAGCGAGGCCGCGCCGGAGGGCGCCGGCCCGGCCTCGGTGTCCGGCCCGTCGGCCTCGTCGACGGTCAGCCGGCGCGGGAGGGGCCGCGGCAGCAGTGTCCAGAGCAGAACAGCGATCAGGACACCGCCGAGAGCGACGATCCAGAATGTGTGCCGCCAGCCGAACACCATCAGTACCGGGGCGACGACGAGAGGCCCGAGCCCGGCTCCGAGGAAGTTGGACGAGAGCATCAGCCCGGTCGCCGTCGCCCGCCGGTCGGGGGTGGTGCGCTCCGAGATCGCCTTGAACGACGCGCCCGGGAACAGCGCCTGCCCGATGCCGAACAGCGCCCGGACCACCAGCAGCGCGACGAAGCCCCGGACCACCCCGCTCAGGGCGGTGAAGACCGACCACGACAGCAGCGAGGCCAGGAGCAACCGGCGGGAGCCGAACCTGTCGGCCAGGTATCCCCCGGGGATCTGGAACACCAGGTAGACCAGCGAGAAGATCGTGATCAGCCAGCCCTGCTCGGTCTTGCCGAGGGCGAACTCCGCGCCGATGAACGGAAGCGCCATCGCGATCATGACGCGGTCGATGTAGTCGATGACGTAGATGCCCATGAGCAGCCCCACGGTGACCACCGATGTGCGGCGTACGCGGGAGGGCGTCCACTGTGACCGTGCGACGGGGTCGAGCCCGATCAGCCCCATGCGGCCTCCATTGTTCCGGATGTCCGCAGATTGTTGGCTGCCGACCGAGACGTCGGCTTCGTCGATCCCCACGAAGTGTCGCGCTCTGTCTTGGCGGATCGGACGACCGCCGACGAGCCAGGCCAACGCCTCCCGGAGGCCCTCGCGCACGCGGTCGGCCAGCACAGCCACGTTGTCAACGTAACGTTGACCAATAGAAGCGTCAATGTATCAACGACACAAGGGCGTCCGGCCATGGGCGATGCCGACGAACCTCTTCGCCGGGGCCGGAGCCGCCGCCGCGGTGGACCAGGACTTCGTGAAGACACGGCGCTGACGCCGGGACCCGGCGCGCCGGCGATCGGCTCGCCGGGTCCCGGGCGCCCGTCAGCTCAGCCCGAGCATCCGGGCGGCGTTGTCCTTGAGGATCAGCGGGCGGACCTCGTCCTTGATCTCCAGCTTCGCGAAGTCGGCGAGCCATCGGTCCGGAGTGATCACCGGGAAGTCGGAGCCGAAGAGCACCTTCCGCTTGAGCAGACTGTTCGCGGCGCGCACGAGCTGCGGCGGGAAGTACTTCGGTGACCAGCCGGACAGGTCGGTGTAGACGTTCGCCTTGTGGGTGGCGATGGAGATGGCCTCGTCCTGCCAGGGCACCGACGGATGCGCGAGCACGATCGTCAGATGCGGGAAGTCGGCGGCCACGTCGTCGAGCAGCATCGGGTTGGAGTACCGCAGCTTGATCCCGCGCCCGCCGGGCAGCCCGGCGCCGATGCCGGTCTGCCCGGTGTGGAACAGCGCGGGCACCCTGAGCTCCTGCAGCGCCTCGTAGAGCGGGTAGAAGCGCATGTCGTTCGGTTCGAACGCCTGCAGGCTGGGGTGGAACTTGAACCCGCGCACCCCGTGGTCGGTGACCAGCCGGCGGGCGCGGGCGACGGCGGCCTTGCCGGCGTGCGGGTCGACCGAGCCGAACGGGATGAGCACGTCGGGATGCGCGGCGGCGGCGTCGGCGATCTCCTCGCTGGACAGCGCGGGATGCCCGGTGCCGGCCGGTGCGTCGACGGTGAACACCACGGCGGCCATGTTCCGCTCGCGGTAGTGCGCGGCGATCGCCTCGACGGTCGGGGTGCGGTCCTGGTCGGCGTGGAAGTACTTCGCCGAGGCGTCGATCAGTTCCTGGTCGAGCGAGAGGCAGCCGTGGGCGTCCTGCTCGACGTGCACGTGCACGTCGATGGCGTCGAGCGCAGCGAGATCGAGGGCCGGGAGATCCATGTGGGCCTTCCTCAGGGGAGTTCGGTGCGGGCCTTGGCGGCGAGCAGGGCGGTCAGGACGGCGTCGCGGTGGGCGACGAGCTCGGCCCGGTCGATCCCGGCGAGCTCCTCGTCGACCCCCGCCACCAGCGTCTCGACGAGCTCTCGCGTGAGCGTGACCTGGCCGAGATCGCGCCACCACGCCTCGGTGGGCGGGCCGAGGTGCTCGAGGACGTGGGCGATGCCGCCGGGGCCGCCGGACAGGTGCTGGGTGAGGAACGGCCCGAGCACCGCCCACCGCAGCCCGGGGCCGTGGGTGATCGCGGTGTCGATGTCGGCCACCGTGGCGACGCCGCGTTCCACCAGCGAGTAGGCCTCCTGCCACAGGGCGGCCTGCAGCCGGTTCGCGACGTGCCCGGGCAGCTCCTGGCGCAGCCGGATCGGCCGCTTGCCGACTCCCGCGTAGAACGCCATTGCGGTCTCGACCGTCTTCTCCGCGGTCTTCTCCCCCGGCACCACCTCGACCAGGGGGATCAGGTGCGGCGGGTTGAACGGGTGCCCGATGACGACCCGCTCCGGATGCTCCGGGCAGCCGCGCGCGATCACGCTGGGAAGCAGCCCGGACGAGCTCGACGCCAGCACCACCTCGGGCCTGGCCGCGGTGTCGAGCACCGCGAACAGCGCGTCCTTGACCTCTTCGCGCTCCGGGCCGTTCTCCTGCACGAAGTCGGCGTCCGCGACGGCCTCGGCCGCGTCCGCGGTGAACGTGAGCCGGTCCGGCGACGCGCCGTCGATCGGCGCGAGCGTCGGCCAGATCGCCGCGACGTCGGCGCGCAGCCGTGCCTCGGCTCCCGGCGCCGGGTCGCTCGCGACCACGTCGAGGCCGTGCGCCAGGAAGTGCGCCGCCCAACTGGCCCCGATGACCCCGGTGCCGATGACGGCGACCCGGCGGATCCCGGCGGCGCTCACCGCTCACCCCGGGCAGCGGCGAGCTCGACGAACGGATCGAGCGCCGCCGGGTCGGCCAGCACGTCGCGGCTGGCGACGTCGTCGAGCGCCGCCCCGAGCAGGATCCGCTTGGCCGGCAGCTCCAGCTTCTTGCCCGTCCGGTTGCGCGGCACCACCGGCACCGCCGCGATCCCGTCGGGAACGTGCCGGGGCGACAGCTCCGTGCGCAGCGCGGTGCTGATCCGGCGGCACAGCGCATCGTCGAGCTCGGCCGGCTCGCGCAGCTGGACGTAGAGCAGCAGTTCCCCGTTGCCCCCCGCCGGGTCCTCGAGATGCACCACCAGGCTGTCGGCGACCTCCGGCAGCTCCTCCACGACCCGGTAGAACTCGGCGGTGCCGAGCCGGACGCCACCGCGGTTGAGCGTGGCGTCGGACCGCCCCGCGATCACCGCGCTGCCGGCCGCGGAGAACCGCACCCAGTCGCCGTGCCGCCACACGCCCGGGTACAGGTCGAAGTAGGCGTCGCGGTAGCGCGTCCCGTCGCCGTCCCCCCAGAAGCCCACCGGCATCGACGGCATCGGCGCGGTGATCACCAGCTCGCCCAGCTCGCCGACCACGGCATCTCCCCTCTCGTCGAACGCCTGCGCATCGACCCCGAGGCAGGGCCCGGAGATCTCTCCGGCCCACACCGGCTGCAGCGGGCTGCCCTGCACGATCCCCGAGCAGACGTCGGTGCCGCCGCTGCCCACGTTCAGCAACACGCCGGGCCCGAACTGCTCGGCCACCCACCGGTAGCCTTCCGGAGGCAGTGGGCTGCCCGCCGCACCGATCTGGCGCACCCGGGACAGGTCGAACTCCGCGGCCGGCCGCGCCCCCTCCTTGCGGCAGGCCATCAGGAACCCCGGGCTGGCGCCCATCAGCGTCGCGCCCGTCTCGGCGGCCACCCGCCACTGCCAGCGCAGGTCGGGGTGCAGCGGATTGCCGTCGATCATCACGATCGACGCCCGCACCAGCAGCCCGGACACCAGCGCGTTCCACATCATCCACGCGGTGGTGGAGAACCACAGGATCCGGTCGCCCGGACGCAGGTCCCAGCTCAGCCCGTGGTTCTTGCAGTGCTCGAGCAGGATCCCGCCGTGGCCGTGCACGATCGCCTTGGGCTTGCCGGTCGTCCCGGAGGAGAACAGCACGCACAGCGGGTGCGCGAACGGCACCGGGTGGAACGCCAGGTCGGCAGCCTCGGCGACCAGCTCGTCCCAGCCGACCGCGCCGGGCAGCGTGTTCTCCCCGTACGGAACATGGACGACGTGCCGCACGGTGGGCAGACCCGCCCGGATCTGCGCCACCTGCTCGCGGCGGTCGACGTCCTTGGCGCCGTAGCCGTACCCGGCCACCGCCAGCAGCACCGTCGGCTCGATCTGCCCGAAGCGATCGACGACGCTGCGGGCACCGAACTCCGGCGCGCAGCTCGCCCAGACCGCGCCCAGGCTCGCCGTGGCCAGGAACGCCACCAGCGTCTCCGGGATGTTCGGCAGGTACGCCACCACGCGGTCGCCGCGGCCGACACCGAGCCGCTGCAGACCGGCCCGGGCGCGGGCCACCTGCTCGCGCAGCTGCCCCCAGGTCAGTTCCACCCGCTCACGGGACTGGGAGTACGCCACCACCGCGACCCCGTCCGCGTCCTCGGGCAGCCCGACCGCGTGCTCGGCGTAGTTCAGTGTCGCCCCGGGGAACCACTCCGCGCCCGGCATCTCGCGGCGGCCCAGCACCCGCTCGGGCGGCGTCGCGAACCGCACCTCGAAGAACCCGGCGATCGCCGACCAGAACCCCTCCAGGTCGTCGACCGACCAGCGATGCAGCGCGTCGTAGTCGTCGAAGCGCAGCCCGCGCTCGCGTTCCAGCCAGCCCAGGAACCGCCCGATCTCCGTCGTCTCCCGCGCGTCCGCGGCGACCGGCCGCAGCAGCTCGGGCGGCTGCGGCGTGCTCACGAGCCGTCCCTCCGCTGCACCTTCGCGCCACGCCCCTGCAGGAACGCCTGCATCCGCTCCTTGGCCTCGGCGCTGCCGGTGGCGACGGCCGCCATCAGCGACTCCATCAGATAACCCTGGGTCGGGTTGGCCTCGGCGATCCGTGGGAGCGCCTGCAGCACCGCGAAGTTCGTGACGGCTGAGTTCGCAGCGATCTTCTTGGCCAGGTCCAGGGCGTGCGCGAACCCCTCCCCCGACCCGGTCAGGTAGTGCGACAGCCCGAGCGCCTGCCCCTCCCGGGCGTCGAGAACACGTCCGGTGAGCATCATGTCGGCCATCCAGTGGGCGCCGATGAGCCGCGGCACCCGCACCGAGGCGCCGCCGCCGACGAACAGGCCGCGCTGCCCCTCCGGCAGCGCGTAGAACGCGGTCGACTCGGCCACCCGGATATGGGTGGCTGTCGCCAGCTCCAACCCGCCGCCGATCACCGCGCCCTTGAGGACCGCGACGACCGGGATCCGGCCGCGCTCCATCCGTTCGAACGCGCGGTGCCACATCATCGAGTGCTCAAGGCCTTCGAACGCGTCGCGCTCGGTCAGCTCGGACAGGTCCAGGCCGGCGGAGAAGTGCTCGCCCTCGGCGTCGAGCACGACGGCCTTGACCCCGGCGGGCGGGACGCTGAAGAACGCCTCGATCCCGAGCACCGTCGGATCGTCCAGCGCGTTGCGCTTCGCGGCGCGGGCCAGCCGCAGCACGGCCACCTCGCCGCGCAGCTCGACCTGCAGCGACGGCGGCAACGGGGCTCGGAGCTGGTCGCTGCCCGGGTCGTCGCCGGTCATGAGGCTCCCTCTGGCCGCGGGGACCCCGCGGCCTGCTCGATCGGGTGCTCGTCGGCGGCCCGGCGGCGCAGGTCGACCCGGCGGATCTTCCCGGTGGGGTTGCGTGGCAGCTCCGGCACGAACTCCAGGTGCTTGGGCACCTTGTAGCGGGCCAGGTTGGCCTCGAGGTGGGCACGCAGCTCGGCCTCGGCCAGCGTCGCTCCGTCGCGCAGCTGCACGTAGCCGACCCCGACCTCGCCCCACTGCCGGTCGGCCACCCCGACGACGGCGCAGTCGGCGACGTCGTCGAGCGCCACGGCGACAGCCTCCACCTCCGCGGGGTACACGTTCTCCCCGCCGGAGATGTACACGTCCTTGACCCGGTCGACCACGTGCGCCCAGCCGTCGCCGTCGACGCGCAGCACGTCGCCGCTGCGGAACCACCGGCCGTCGACGAAGCTCGCGGCGGTCTCCTCGGGCCGGTTCCAGTAGCCGGTGAACACGTGCGGCCCCCGCACCACCAGCTCGGCCGGCTCGCCGCCGACCGGCTCGGGCCGGCCGTCGCGCAGCAGCGCGACGTCGGTGAAGAAGTGCGGCACCCCGACCGCGGTCGGGTGGGCGGGCGTGCCGTCGTGGGTGCTCATGTACACCCCCGGCGACGCCTCGGTCATGCCGTAGCCCTGCAGCAGCCGGACCCCGCGGCCCAACCAGGCCCGCGCGACGCGCTCCTGCACCGGCGACCCGCCGTACTGCACGAGGATGAGCGAGCTCAGGTCGGCGGAGTCCCATGCGGGGTGCTCGCACATCATCTGCAGCATGGTCGGCACCGCGGAGAAGCCGGTGATCCGCGCGGCCGACACCCGCTCCAGCACCAGCCCCGGATCGGCCTTCGCCACCAGTTCCACGCTGCCGCCCTTGAACAGCGTGGGCAGCGTGAGCTGGCTCAGACCGACGCAGTGGAACAGCGGGGCGATGCACAGCGCCCGGTCGGTGCTCAGCACGTCGACGTGCGCGAGGTAGTTGATCGTGTTCCAGGTCAGGTTGCCGTGGGTCAGCACGGCGCCCTTGGGCCGGCCGGTGGTGCCGGAGGTGTAGAGGATGATCGCCGGGTCGTCGAGCCCGACCGGCGGCTCCGCGCCGAGCGCCGGGCCGTGCGCGATCTCCGCCTCGTAGTCCAGCCCGCCCGCCGGGCAGCTGGTCGGGTGCACCGCGAGCACCTGCAGCCCGGCCGGTAACGCCGTGGCCGCGACCAGCGCGTCGGTGTCGGCGCTGTGCACCAGGACCGATGCGCCCCCGTCGTCGAGCATGTACCGGACCTCGGCGCCGGAGAGGCGGTAGTTCAGCGGCACCGCGATCGCCCCGAGCAGCCAGGCGGCGAAGAACGTCTCGAACACCTCGACGGCGTTCACGCCCAGGTACGCCACCCGGTCGCCCGGCCCGACCCCGAGCCGGCGCAGCGCCCCGGCGTACCGCGCGGTGCGCTCGGCCAGCCCGGCGTAGGTGAGCGAGCGTCGCGGGTCGAGCAGCGCCGTCCGGTCCGGGGAGATCCGCGCCCGGCGGGCCGGCCAGGTACCCAGGCCCGGGTTCGGGCCGGCGATCAGGCTCATCTGCACGTCCTCGTCGAGTGCGGGCGCGGTGACGGACACCCCGGTCCCGGCAGTATCAAGCTCCTTGATGTGTCCCTTGATAGCAAGAGGCTTGATATCGGGTCAAGCACCGCTCGTCGACCGCCCCGCCGGGCGCGCCGGAAGCCCCGCGCGGGCAGCGGTTCCGTCATGGCGGCCCCCCGCCGTCCGCCGGCTCCTCGGTGAGGGCCGCCAGGCACCGCTCCAGCGCCTGCCCGAACGCGGCCGCCTCGTCCGGCGTGAGCGCCCGCAGCATCCGCTCCTCCAGGCGATCGACCACCCGGTGGCACGACCGCAGAACCTCGGCACCGTGCTCGGTCAGCCACGCGCGCAGGATCCGCCGGTTCGACTCATCCGGGCGACGTTCGATGAGCCCGTCGCGCTCCATCGTCGCCACCAGCTGATGCATCGCCTGCGGACTCACCACGTGACGGCGGGCCAGTTGCGCCGACGACAGACCGCCCCGCCGCTCGAGAATGCTCAGCGCCGTGTACTGGTGCAGCGTCACCCCGAGCGGCCGCAGTACCTCTTCCATTCGCGCCCGCTCGGCCATCTCCAACCGCTTCACCAGGTACGTCAGCCGCTGACCCCGCTGACCTGCCGGACGTGCCGCGAGCTCCGTCATGACCCGGAGCGTATCCAGAAACTTGATACGCAGGCGGCGGTCAGGATCAGCCGCGGATGGGTGTTCACCCTACGGCGCCCCGTGTGGGGATCGTTCGCCACCGGGGTCGGCGGCATCGCGGCGGGCATGGTCTCCGGCAGCGTGGCCCGGGTGCGCCGCAGTGGGATGGTCCAGCTCGCCGCGGCCGAGTCTGCGCGGCCGAGTACGTCATCGGCGTCGCCGGAGCCGAGATCGGCAACTTCCGCGGCGGCCTGGCCGCCTCGCTGACGTCGGCGCCGATCGCGCTCATCACCGGAGGCCTCGCGGCGGCGGCCGTCACCGTGGTCGTCGGTCTGACGAACCCCGGACTTCGTCGTTGCACGACACCGGACCGCGATTCCGGCACAGCGCCGACCGCAGCGGCGCGGCTCCCGGCGGCAGGACCTGTGCAGCCCGCTACAGACCAGCAGCGCGCCGACCTCCCCCGGACAGTGAGGCCGACCTGGATGTGGTCGGCGCTTCGGTCCGAACGGGGTTCCGGCGGCTGCGGGGATTTCGTGGCCGTCGCGTGTCGACGCGGATCGGCGACGGCCATAGGCTGAGCCGACGCTGCGGTGGAGTGATCCTCGGAAGAGGATGGTTCGTCGACACCGCCCGGGTGCGACGATCACTGTCGTTGATCGTGCCGATGCTGGCTGCGAGGAGCCGAGGATGCGGTGCCTGCCGACCCGACCCAGCTGTGGTCGGTGTGGCTCACGGCGGGCATCGGTCCTGCGGGGGGCGGGGCGGCGCGGTGACTGATCCTGCTGACGGCTTCGGGGACACGGTACGGGCATGACCGGTTCGGCAGAGCGTGGCAGCCCGGACAGGTTGTTCGTCGGGGGCGGCGAGCTGGGCACCGCCATGGCCGCCACCGACTGGGCGCAGACGCCGTTGGGGCCGCCGGAGTCGTGGTCAGCGGAGCTGCGCAGCGTGGTGCGAGTGCTGTTGACCTCGCGGTTCTCGATGTGGATGGCGTGGGGTCCCGAGCTGACGATGTTCTACAACGACGCCTACCGCCGGGACACGCTGCGGGCCAAGCACCCGTGGGCGCTGGGGCGGCCGGCGGCGCAGGTGTGGGCGGAGATCTGGGACGACATCGGCCCGCGGATCGAGTCCGTGCTGGCCACCGGTGTCGCGACCTGGGATGAGGACCTGCTGCTGTTCCTGGAGCGCAGCAGCTACCCGGAGGAGACGTACCATACGTTCTCCTACAGCCCGCTGGGTGAGTCCGGCCGGGTGGTCGGGATGTTGTGCGTGGTCACCGAGAACACCGACCGAGTGCTGTCCGAGCGGCGGATGGGAACGCTGCGCGATCTCGCCACCGCGCTCGCCCCGGGCGGCACCCAGGCCGATGTGCTCGCCGCGGTGTCCGCCCAGCTCGGCGCGAACCCCCGGGATCTGCCGTTCACCGCGACCTATCTGTTCGACGACGGTGGCGCGGGGTTGTCCTGCACGAGCGGCGTCGAGCCCGGCTCACCGGCAGCTCCGGAGCGGATCTCCGACGGCGACGCGGACCGCTGGTGGCGCCTCGACCGGTTGCGCGGCGGGCAGAGCGTGCTGCTCGACCTCGGCACGCGGTTCGATCGGCTGCCGGCCGGGGCGTGGACCCGGCCGCCCACCCAGGCGATCGCGCTGCCGCTGGCCGGGCAGAGCGAGGCGGGCACCCGTGGGTTCCTGGTGGCGGGCCTGAGTCCGGTCCGCGCGTTCGACGAGCGCTACCGCGGGTTCGCCGAACTGCTCGCCGGGCAGATCGCCGCCAGCCTGGCCGCGGCCGGCGCTTACGAGGTGGAGCGGCGCCGCGCCGAGGCGCTGGCCGAGCTGGACCGGGCCAAGACCGAGTTCTTCACCGGCATCAGCCACGAGTTCCGTACCCCGCTGACCCTGATCCGCGGCCCTGTCCAGGACCTGCTCGCGGCCGGCGAGTCCGGAGACGGGCTTGATCCGGAGCGGATGCGGGCCGAGCTGGTGTCGGTGGACCGCAACGCCGGCCGGTTGGGCCGGCTGGTGGACAACCTGCTCGACTTCACCCGGGTGCAGGCCGGCCGCGCTCAGGCCCGGTTCGCCCCCACGGACCTGGCCGCGGTCACCGCGGACCTGGCCAGCATGTTCCGTGCCGCGATCGAACGCGCCGGTCTGTCGTTCACCGTGAAGGCCCCGCCGCTTGCCGAGCCGGTGTGGGTGGACCGGCAGATGTGGGAGAAGGTCGTTCTCAACCTGCTCTCCAATGCTCTGAAGTACACCCTGCGCGGCAGAATCACCGTCACCGTGCGCGGGGACGCCGATGCGGCCGTGCTCGAGGTGGCGGACACCGGGGCCGGGATCCCGGCCGACGAGCTGCCGCGGCTGTTCGAGCGGTTCCACCGGGTGCCCGGCAGCCGGGGCCGGTCGGTGGAGGGCAGCGGCATCGGGCTGGCCCTGGTCCACGAGCTGGTCGAGCTGCACGGCGGCCACGTCACGGTCGAGTCGGTCGTGGGCGCCGGAACGACGTCCACGGTGCGGGTGCCGCTCGGGTCGGCGCATCTGCCCGCCGGCCAGGGTGCCGAGCAGACCGTCGACCTGTCCGCTGCCGCGGCACGAGCCGCGGCGCCCTACCTGGCCGAGGCGCTGGGCTGGCTCGCTCCGATCGACGGTGACGACACCGTGGACGACGCCGGCCTCGCCGAGGTGAGCGGGGAGGCGGTTCCGGCGGCGGGCAGCGTCCGGGTGGCCGGTGACGGGGGGTACGAGGAGGATCGTGCGGGATCGGTGCGTGCGTCGGTACTGGTGGTCGACGACAACACCGACATGCGCGCGTACCTGACCCGTCTGTTCGCGTCCCGCTACGCGGTGCAGGCGGCCTCCGACGGGCAGGCGGCGCTGGAGGCGATCCGGTCGGAGCCGCCGGACCTGGTCGTGACCGACGTGATGATGCCGCGGCTCGACGGGTTCGGGCTGCTGGCCGCGCTACGCGCGGATCCGCACACCGCGACCCTGCCGGTGATCGTGTTGTCGGCCCGGGCAGGCCAGGAGGCAGCGATCGAGGGCCTGGCGGCGGGCGCGGACGAGTACCTGATCAAACCGTTCACCGCCGCGGAGCTGCTGGCCCGGGTCCGGTCGGTCCTGACGCTGGCGCAGGTACGACGGCAGGAGGCGAACTGGCGGGGCGCGCTGCTCAATGCGCTGCGGGACGGCCTGTTCGTGGTGAACGGCGCCGGGCAGGTCGTGGAGATCAACGACGGGTTCGCCGAGATCTTCGGCTACGGCACCGACGGACTGCCCTACGAGCTGCCGCACCCGTGGTGGCCCGATCCCGACACCGACCCGGACGCCTACGCCCGGGTCATGGCGGCGATGGACGCGCTGCAGACCACCGGCCGTGGCCGCCACCTGTTGGCGCTGCGGCACCGCGACGGGCGGCGGCTGTGGGTGGAGATCTCCGCGGATACGGTTCCCGACCCTGACGGGCCCGGGCCACCGATGCTGATCGGAGTGGCCCGGGACGTCACCGCCGCCCACCGTGCCGCGCAGCGCGACCGGTTGCTGGCCGAGGCGGGCCAGATCCTGGCCGATGCGGACGAGCGCGGCGGTGGGGTGGTCGGGCGGTTGCAGCAGGTCGCCGATCTCGCCGCGGCCGTGTTCGACGACGGGGTTCTGGTCGCGCGTACGGCCGCGGACGGGCGGATGCCGCCGGTCGTGGCGGCGCACCCGCACCAGCCCGAACTGGCTGCGGCGATACTGGAGCTGGGCCCTTACCGCATCCCCGCGGCGCTGGTCGAGACCTACCGGCGGGGTCGGGCGTTCGTGCTCGACCCCACCCCGCCCGACCTGCTGCGCGAAGCTCTCGGCGACGATGCCTACGCCGCCCGGGCCCACATCGGGCTGGGCGCCACCCTGGTCGCCCCGCTGGCCGTCAGGGGCCGGCTACTGGGCCTGCTGATCGTCATCTGTCCTGGCGGCCATCCACCGCGCCACCCCGTCGGGCACGTAGGCAGGCGTCCGCCCACCCTCCGGCAGGAGCCGGTCACCGCGGGCGCGGCGGGTTCAGAGCCTGCGGGTGTGGAGCCGACGGGGCGGTTCGACCAGGCCGACGTCGAGGTGGCCCAGGAACTCGCCCGCCGGATCGCGGTCGCGTTGGAGGCCGAGCGGGTCGCGACCCGGGAACACCAACTCAACGCGGCGTCTGCGGCGTTGGCGGCTGCGGCCACGGTGCCCGAAGCCGCGGCCGCGCTGGCTCATGCGGTCCGCGACGCGCTGGAGGCGACCGGGGTCGTGGTGTACACGGCGCGCTCCGACGAGCCGCGCCGGCTGCATCTGGAACACGATCTGGGTTTCCCCGAGGGGTTCGCTGCCGGGACCGCTGCGGGCGACGGTGCTCGTGAGTGGGTGTGTACGGAGGTGGTGCGCACCGGGGAGCCGGTCTGGTCGGACGACGCGCGGGCAGGGGACGAGCGCTACCCGCCCGTCATCGAGACCGAGCCGATGACCCCGGGGTCGCCGGTGAAGGCGGTCGCGGCGCTGCCGCTGCAGCTGGGCGGGCGGATGCTGGGCGTGCTCATGGCCACCTTCGCCACCCCGCGGGAGTTCACCCCGGCCGATCGCGGTTTCGCCACCACCCTGGTCGGACAGGCCGCGCAAGCCTTCGAGCGGGCCGCGTTGACCGACGCCCGCTGGGAGACCGCGCGAACTCTGCAACAGCACCTGTTGCCCGCGGCTCCACCCAGCGTGAACCAGGTGGAGGTGGCGACCCGCTACTTGCCCGCGGTGCACGACGTCGCCGCCGGCGGGGACTGGTACGACGTCATCCGCCTGGACGAGCAGCGCACCGCGGTCGTGGTCGGTGATGTCGTCGGGCAGGGCGCCACCGCGGCCGCGGTCATGGGACAGCTGCGCTCCGGATTGGCGCTGGCGCTGACGAACCTCGGTCCGGACGTCGACCCAGCCGTCGCGTTGGCCCAGCTCAACCGCTACACCGCCCGGGTACCGGGGGCGCGCGGCTCGACGGCGGTGTGTCTGATCGTCGACACCGAGAACCGCCAGATCCGGTGGGCGCGGGCCGGGCACCCACCACCTCTGCTGATCCCCCACGAGGGGACGCTGCGGTATCTCGACGCCGCCGCCGGCCCACTGCTCGGGGCATTCCGCGCCGACACCGCCGATGGTGACGGGGCGGTCGCGCTGTATGAGCAGGCGGTCACCGACTTCTCCCCCGGCGACACCGTCGTGCTCTACACCGACGGGCTGGTCGAGCGCCGCGGCGAGATCATCGACGACGGCATGGACCGGGTCGCCGCCGCCGTCCACGAGGTGCCCGGAGCCGACCCGGCCCGGCTGGTCGCCCGGCTGTTCGCCGCCGCAGTCCCGGACGGGCACGCCCACGACGACATCGCGGTCCTCGCCGCCCGCGCCCTACCCGCTCCACTCCGGCAGCGCCGCCCGGCCGACCCCCGCGAGCTGGCCGCGGTGCGGCGCACCGTTGCCGGTTGGGCGGCGCTGGCCGCGCTGGACAAGGACCTGGTCGACGACCTGCAACTCGCGCTCGGCGAGGCCGTCGCGAATACCGTCGAGCACGCCTACCCCTCCGACCACGACGGCGAAGTCGAGTACACGCTGCGTCGCTGCGACGGCGGGGCGAGCGTGCAGGCGACCGTGACCGACCACGGCACCTGGCGGCCACCACCGGCCGACCGCGGCTACCGGGGCCGCGGCCTGGAACTGATCCGTGCCCTCGCTCCCGACCTGACCGTCGAGCACGACGCCCGTGGGCCGGACGGGCGCGGAACCACGGTGCGGTTCACCCTGACCGCTCCGCAGACCGACACCGACGCCGCAGCCTCGGTCCCGGCCCGGGACATGGTGGCTCCCCCGGGGCCGCCGCTCGCCGAGGGGCAGCCGGCTTCGCTCCAGGTGCAGGCCGAACGGGACCGGCTCCACCTGGCGCTGCACGGTGAGATCGATCTGCCCGCCGTCCAGGCCGTCCGCGCCGACCTGCTCGCCCACCTGGACGCCGACCCGGCCACACCCATGGTCCTCGACCTGCACCGGACCAGCTACCTGTCCAGCGCCGGCATCGGGCTCCTGCTCGACCTGGCCGAACACGCCCGCGCCGGCGGCCGCCGGCTCGAGATCGAGCACGACACCACCGGCCCCGTCGCCCGAGTCCTCACCCTCGCCGGCCTCTGCCCCACGCTCACCAACCCACCGCAACCGGCGGCCGGCCCCGGTGACCACCGCGAGCAGCCCGGCAACAGGTCCCCCGGCAGCGGTTCGGCCGACGTGCCAACGACATCCCGATGATCTCGGCTCGCGAGCCGTAGGTGCGGACCACCGGACTTCCTGGCCCGGGCGAAAGTCCAGCCGGGAAGGGACGCGTGCATGAGGATCACCGGCGTCGACGTGGGTGGCGCCCACACCGACATCATCGCCTTCGACGCCGCCGGCGGTGAGATCGCCGTCCACAAGGTCCCGAAGAGGTTGCGAGGGGCCACCTGCAGATATTTGACAGTGATCCGGATCGCGATGATAGAAACGTATCTTGCAGTACGGTCTCGATCAAGGCCTCGACGTACGTTCTTCGTCAACGCCACTGTCAGCTAGCACATCGTGCGACCTTCGGCCGGGGCCCAGGTTTGGGCTGTCCAGGCGGCAGGGCTGCGCTTTGAAACGGTTCACCCAAGGACGGAGGCATCCCACGGTCATGGTTCCGCCGCCGAGTGCACTCGCACCTCTGCGCGTCGAACTCCTCGCCACCCGCCCCGCAGCGGAGTGGGCCACGGCCTGCATGGCGGCCGGGGCGCCGGCCGGAGTACTCGATGATGTCGCCGGCGCCTTCCAGCCGGCCACCGATCTCGGCCTGGAGCCCGTGGTCACGCTCCCCCGCCCCGACGGGTCCACAGTTCGCCTCCCACGCAATCCCATCAGGCTCTCCGCGACGCCGCCGACCTACCGCTGCGCGCCGCCCCGACTCGGCGACCCGCGCGGTGATGACAGCAAGCCAGACGACGGAGACAGCCGATGACAGCACCGATGCCGTTGATCATCGACACGGACCCCGGCGTGGACGACACGTCCGCGCTGATACTGGCGCTGCTCGGCCCGGAGGTCGACGTCCGCGCCGTCACCGTCACGTTCGGCAACGTCAGCCGGGAGAAGACCTTCGCCAATGCGCGCCGCGTGCTCGCGCTCGCCGGGCGGACCGACGTGCTGGTCGCCGCGGGGGCGGTCCGCCCGCTGGTGCATGCGCAGGGGGAACTGGCCGCCGACTGGCACGGTGCCGACGGGCTCGGCGTGCGCTCGGCGGACTTCCCGGAGCCCGGCCCCGCCGACCCGCGCCCGGCCATCACCCTCATGGCCGATGTGCTGAGCGCATCCCCGGAGCCGGTGACGATCGTCTCCCTCGGCCCCATGACCAACACCGCGCTGCTGCTGGCCGGCCACCCCGCACTGATCCCGCGGATCGCGCGCATCGTCGCCATGGGCGGGTCACTCGGCACCGGCAACACCCGGGGGGCCGGCGAGTTCAACGTCTACGCCGACCCCGAAGCCGCGCAGCGGGTGCTCACCCAGCCCGACGTCCCGGTGACGCTGGTGCCGCTCGACCTCACGATGCAGTGCCTGGCCGACGGCGCGTGGCTGGACGCGTTGGCCGCCGGGGGGCCGCGCTGCGCCGCGCTGGTCGGCACGGTGACGGTCTACCGGGAGATGTTCCGCGAGCGCTACGGCGTCGATGCGGCTGCACTGCACGACACACTGGCCGTGCTCGAGGCCATCACACCCGGCACGCTGCGCCCGAAACCCTTCCCGGTCAGCGTGGCGTGCACCCTCGGTCCGGCCCGCGGCATGACCGAGGCCGATCGCCGCCCCGATGCCCCGGCCCGCTGGTGCAGGTGGCGCTCGACGCCGATGTCCCCGCGGTCCCCTCCGAAACCCTGCGCCGGCTCATCACCCTCGGCTGACTCGGCGCGCCTCCCCGCACGCCTGCGGGTGCCAGGCCCTCGCGCCCACGAGGATGCCGCGTCTGCCGTCGCCGGGCTCCTGCTCCCCTCGACCGCCCGCCACAACGATCAGCAACCCGCATTTCGACACCGCGCGCCCAACGAGTTGGGCCCGAGAGAGAGGTTCTGCAGATGAGGTCCTTGAACGTGTTCTGCGGCTCCAGCCGGGGTCGCCGACCCGTCTATCTGCACGCCGTCGGTGAACTGGCGCGGGTTCTCGCCTCCGACGGGATTCGGCTCGTCTACGGCGGTAACTCGACGGGGACGATGGGGGCGTTGGCCGACGGCGTCCTGGAAGCCGGCGGTCAGGTCGTCGGCGTCATCCCCGAACACGACTTCAGCCAGGGGTGGGCGCACGAGGGCCTGACCGAGCTGCATGTCGTCGACTCGATGCACGAGCGCAAGGCGCGCATGGCCGAGCTCTCCGACGGCTTCATCGCCCTGCCCGGCGGGCTCGGAACCCTCGACGAGTTCGCCGAGGCGATCACCTGGTTGCAGCTGGGGCTGCACCACAAACCGACCGGGCTGTTGAACACCGCCGGGTACTACGATGCGCTGCTCCGGTTCTTCGACCACGCCGTGGCGGAGCGCTTCCTCCGAGAGGAGGACCGAGCGTTGATCCTGGCCGAGACCGAGGTGCGCCCGCTGCTGGACCTCATGCGGGCCTGGACACCCCGACAGGATCAGGGCTGGGTGCCTGCGGACGGCCCCGCTGCGTGACCATGACCGACGCTCTCCCCGATCCGTGTGCGCCGCGACTCCCCCTTCCGAGGCGGCGTTGCGGCGCGTGCGGGACGCGTGCCTCACCGCTCACCGGGGGCCGGCCGGGCCTACGGCGCGACGTCGACATCCTCGACGGCCCACGTCGTGCCGCCGATCGCGGGCTGGACGCGCACACCCGTGCCGTCCTCGCGCCTGCGCCGGAGATCGAACCTGCCGCGGTCCTACCCCGGCGGACGACCCGGGCGGTCGCGGCCGGGCGACAGCCCGCGCCGTCGCTGACGTGAGGGGTGACGCGGCACATCAGGCCGTACCAGCCTTGTCGAGGGCTACCGCCCCTTCAACGCTTGGCGTTGCCGTCCCAGAAGGTCGATCTCGCATTCCATGACGTCACCATCGGCGAGGTAGGGGAACCTGCCCGAGAGCGCGACCCCCTCCGGGGTCCCGGTACTGATCAGGTCGCCGGGTTCGAGGACCATGTACTGCGACAGCTCCCAGACGAGGTGCGCCACCGGGAAGATCATGTCGGCAGTGGTGGACGCCTGGCGCGGCTCCCCGTTCACCCAGGATCGCAGGCCGAGCGACTGCACGTCCGCCACCTCATCGGCAGGTACCAGCCACGGCCCCAGGGGGTTGAATGTCGCGCAGCTCTTACCCTTCGACCATTGCCCGCCCGACCGCTCCATCTGGAACGACCGCTCGGACACATCGTTCGCCACCGCGAATCCGGCGACGTGGGCCAGCGCATCGGCCGGTGAGTCGAGGTAGCTCGCCTGCTGCCCGATCACCACGGCGAGCTCGACCTCCCAGTCGACCTTCGTGGCCCCGGGCGGAATCAGCACATCGTCATCCGGACCCACCACGGTATTCGGGTGCTTGAAGAAGATCACCGGCGCGGCGGGCGGCGCGGCGCCGGTCTCCGCGGCGTGCGCGGCGTAGTTCATGCCGATACAGATCACGGCCGACGGCCGGGCGATCGGAGGCCCCACACGCAGCCCCTCTGCGCTCAGGCGGGGCAGCCGTCCGGCGGCGAGCGCGTCGCGGGCACGCTCGATGCCGTTCCCGGCCAGGAAAGTGCCGTCGATGTCCGTGGTGAGCGCCGACAGGTCGTGGGTCGCCCCGTCCTCGTCCCGCACCACGGGGCGCTCGCGGCCCGCCGGGCCCAACCGCATCAGCTGCACGATGCACTCCTTCGTCGATCGGTCGTCATGGCTCCGCCGGCGCCGCGCCGGGGGCGGGCACCTGATGGCTGTCCAGCAGGGCGGACACGCGGGTCACCGTCGCCGTGAGGTGAGCGCGGACACGGCGCTCCACCTCCTCGGCGGCGCTCCTCCTCGCCAACTGGATGATCTCGAGATGGTCCTGCCGGGCTTGTTCCCTGAGCTCGAAGTCGAAGGCCACCGCGAAGCGCACATAGGGCTCGGACTGCACCCGCAGCGTGCGCACCAGCGCCGTGAGGCGCGGGCGCCGGCTCCCCGCAAGCAGGCAGAGGTGAAACGCCTCGTGCTTCCTTGCCCAATCGATCCCCGGCCGCGCAGCGCGAAGCGCATCGCCGGCCGTCTCGAGGGCGTCGAGGAACTCCTCGTCGGGGGACTCGCAGGCGAGGCGGGCCGCGAGTGACTCCAGAGGCGTGCGGATCTCGTAGATCTCCAGGAGTTCGGCGAGCGACGGCCGGAACACATGGGCCGTCCGGTTCCCGTCCTTGAGCAAGAGCCCCTCGGCGACGAGCCGGCTGACCGCTTCACGGACCGGCGTCCGGCTGACGCCGAGCCGCTCGGCGACCTCGTGCTCGCGTACCGGTGACCCGCCCTGGAGCCGACCGGCGAGGATCTCCTCGCGCAGCACTGCGGCAACTTGTTCGGCCGCCCCGCCGCCCCCCGCCCCACGCATCACCTGAGCAC
>NZ_JAAXLA010000023.1 GCF_012911935.1 Pseudonocardia acidicola
TGACCTGCACCTGGGCCGGGATATCGGGGTGCCAGCGATTGTGGCCCACGATCTTCTGGTCGGTGAACTTCTTGGTGTTGTCGAGCGGGAACACGACTTGCGGCATCGAGCTACTCCCTACTCAGTGATAGATGCGGCGGTCGAGGACGAGGGTCAGGCCCCGCGGCGCCGGGCCCGACCCATCAGTTCGCTGCGTGGACACCGGCGGTGCCAGCAGTTGTGAGGGCTCAGCCGGCAGGGGCCGGTGCCCCGGTCGGTACCCGCTCGGCCGTGACGTACTTTCCGGGCCGCAGCGTCACGGCCAGCAGGCCGAAGACGACGACGCCGAAGACCGCGAGCGCGATCGCCAACTGGGTCTTGAAGTCGTTGTAATAGCCGGTCAGCAGCAGGAACGCCGGCGCCCAGCCTGTGACCCAGCCCTCGATGGCACACACCGCCCCTGTGTACTTGGTCAGGCTCTCGACCTTCAATCCCAGCACGACGAAGAACAGCGCCCACAGGAATGCCCAGTACAGCCAGATAACGCCGAACGCGGGATCGTGGAAGCGCGTGAAATTCAGCCATGAGTAGACCAGAGCCGACAGCACGACGAAGAAGCAGAAGTAACCGAGCCCTGTCCCATCCAGCCCGAACGACAGGTTGAGCCCGACGTACAGGTACGTGAAGGCGAACAGGTACAGCCCCGCCGCCTGCAGAATAGTGTCCGTGTTACCGTTCGCGGTGAAGATGAGATAGGTGGGGGTGATGATCTGGAGGGCGCCGACGAAGAAGTTCATCGGCGCAGCGGATCTCGCATCTATCCACCCCAGCAGCATGGCCCCGTTGATGAAGAGCACAGCCCCGACGAAGAGCAATCCGACAGCTGCCACGCGAGCACACCTCCTTGGCCACAATCCGCCGGCCGCCGGCCAGGCGCGGGCCCAGCGCATCCCTTGCGCCGAGCGCGGCCGATGCGGGCATCGTGCCGCCTCAGCGGCCGCCAAGCCTTCACCGGACCCGTCGTGGCCTGGCGAGGCACACTTGCAGTGTGCATCAGGAGAGCGATCCAAACAATACCCCCGAAACAAAAAAACGACCCCCGGGAAAATGCGCACGGTACAACACGCACATCTTTCCTGGCGGCAGGAGTGATCCCCTGCCGATATCCTCAAGTGTCAGGTATTTGAGCCCTACCCGGATAGGGCAAGCCTTATCGTCGCCCGAGCCGGCCGTGGCTCACTCTCCTACTGGTCCTCCTTTCCTCGCACTCGGACATCGTCGATCGGCGTAGCGCACCAGCGACGAACGGCGGATGGGGGAGCGGTGCACGCGACAGTTGCGCCACGGGTGGGCCACGCGCGTCGATCTGCCGGGCTCTCGCGGTCCCGCCGTGCTCACCAGGCACCGGCACAACCGCTGACCGGGGCGGCTCGGCGACGTCGATGATCGCCCAAATCGCCCGGGCCGGCCCCTCGGTCTTCGGGTCGTTCCGCCCTGCAAGGGGCTCGTGACCTCCGATGTCTGCTCTCAGCCGGCTCATTCGGTAAGGGGCCTTCGCCTTTTCGCCATGACGAGAAACAGCGGATAGGCGGTCATCAAGGCCAGTCCTCCCGCCATGGGAGCCGTGACATCACGGAGAGCCAGCCCCATGCACAGCAATAGTGCGCACACGGCCAGGGTCGCGTACGACAGGGCCATCCAAAAATGGCAGGTGCACCGGATAGGTTTGCTGAGCTTTCGCGCCAGTTCTGGGTCATCCTTAAGCAGGGCCAGTCCGATCCTGTTCAACTCCGACAATTCATGGTTTTCCAGGGCCATGAGTCCCACCACCGATCGTACATTAGTTCTCAGAGATGAGCGCGATCCAAGTTTGCGCACACCGCGATCTGCGAAAATGTGCCAGCAGGTCTTGCCCTCACTGTCGGGCGGGCGAGGCACGCAATGCCGAATCACGCAACGGCACATTTCGAGCATTCGATTCGTCTGAAAGATGGAGCGGTAGGCCAAGCTGTCGCCAACGCTGGAATCGCGCCGAATATCAATTGCGAGCAGCGCGGCTTCGGCATAACAGATGAGTAAGTGGAGAGGTCTCGCCGTAATCGTGGCAGCGACTGTCGGCGGCCGGCATCGAAGGACATCTTCGCGCGCATCCCCGACGACAGGGCTGGTAATGCAGCTCTCTGCTCGAAGTAAAGCGACCTGCGGTTCGCGAATCAGGAGAGGGGAAGAGATTCTCTGGGTGATCATGCAGCCTCCTAGTCGCTCGAGCGAGATCGACTAGGGGCTATCAGCGGTCGGCGCCGCGGTTCTGGCGAGCTCCATCACCCATAAGTTGTGGCTTCATGATGGCCTCATGGGCAGCTCACTGCTAGGCTTGTCCCTCCGATGGCCTACAGTTCCTGATGTCGCTCTGGCTCGAATCCTCCCGGATGGGACACGACTCCAGATAATGCGTAATCAATCCCCTTTGGTGCAAATGCCTCATGCTGTTCGAGAATCGCGTTGCCCGGCAGATCGGCGTTTCTACTTCGTGCCGGACAAAGCCGCAATGATGCGGGGCAGGCGTACCTCTTGGCGAACCGGCGGCAGCGAGCAGTTCCGGGGGAAATCCGGGACGTGTCCTCATTCCGGTATCGAAGATCAGTTGTGCCAGAAGATCAGTTGTGCCACGGGTCGCCGTCCGGCGGCTTGCCTTCTGGGGCTGATCACAATCCGTTCAGGATCGTAACGAACTGGGCTGGCTTCGCGACGCCTGACCAGATGACACGGGCGGGGGCCGTATTCCTCCCGCTGCCCGCAGTGATCGAGCCTGACCCGTTCGCCGGCGATGATCGGCAGGGCGCCGGCCCGGCTGCGATGGACGCGGTTCAGAAGCTGAGGGATTTCTCCAGATGCTGGAGGGCCTCGGCGCACCGCTTGGCGCTCTCGGAGTGCAGGCGGCAGTGCTCGTACTGAGCGGCGTGTGGCCCGCAGGCCGCTGCGCTGGCCTGGCAGGCCAGCGCACAGGCGTGCACGACGGATCCGACGATGTTCAGGTCGGTCGCCGGGCCTCGGGACAGGACGTGTTCGGTCGCGTCGCACATGTCCGCGCAGTCGAGGTCTCGGCGCACCTCCGTCACCATGCCGCCGACCTCGACCATGGCCATCGCACAGGCGTTCGCGGCCTGCTCGCACTCTCTGAGAGCGTCGAGCACCGTGGCGAGTTCGGCGTGGGCCGGGACCGGTCCGGCTCCGGCGCTGTCGATGACCTGCAGAGTCTCGGTCACTGGTCTGCTCCTCACCGTCGACCAGGACGCAACCGTCCTCCGTGACCGCCGGGATGCGCCAGTGGTCGGCGGCGATTGTGTGCGGGCATCGGCGAGACGAGGATAGAAGGTGGAATCGCCGGTATGTCGGTAAAGTTCGGATCGCGGTCAGGTGCTCGCCGTGCCCTCTCACGCTTTCGGGCCCAGGCGGGAACGCATTGCCCCTACCCCGTGACCGTATGGAATCAAATCGACTCGAGGAGTTAGCCTCCGCCGCGATTGGTGCTACACGATCGGGGGTCTGGCAATGAACGGGGCGTGTCGTGGCTGGATCCGGGAACGGGTTCTGCGGGCTGGGCTCGCGGCACCGGGACCGGCTTCCGGCGGCGATGCCCTCGGGGCCTGGTCCGGTCGTTGCGGCGCACCGTCCGCAGGACGACGAAGGGGCCTCGTGTGAACTTTCCGCTTCCGCTGGCGGTGGCGTTGACCGTCCTGTTCGCCATCACCGGGGCGTACTCGCTGGTGCGCTGGGCATCGTTGGTGTCGGCCCGCTCGGTGCGCGGTGGGGACCCGTTGACCGAGTTGTTCCATCTCGTGATGAGCGTGGCCATGGTTGCCATGACGTGGGCGTGGAGCGGCTCGCTGGGTGACCGGGTGCAGATCATCGTGTTCACCGGGTTCGGCGTGTACTTCCTGTGGCGGCTCGGGATCGCGGGGCGCACAGGTGTCCGATCCGGTCATGGCCGGATCGAGCTGGGCTACCACGTGCTGATGGCCGCGGCGATGGTCTGGATGGTCGCCGGGATGCCGGTGCTGATGGGCACGTCCTCGGGCGGTGCTGCGCACGCGGGGCACAGCGGCTCTGCGGGCATGGCCTCCATGCCTGACATGCCCGGCATGCCGATGAGCACGGCTGCCATGTCCGGTACGCCGATGAGCGCCGGGGCGACGCCGGCGTGGGCGGTCGGGCTGAGCGTGCTGCTGTCCGCTGCTCTGCTGGGCGCTGCGGTGATGTGGGGCGTCCGGGTGTTGCGGCACGCCACGCACGAACCGGTACCGGCCGTCACGCTCGTCCCGGCCGCTGCTGAGCCGACCGCCACCACACGGACCGCCCCCACACAGGCCGGCGCGCCTGGCTCGGCGCCGCCGGCGGCGGGGGCGCAGGCCCGTCGGCTGCTCGGCGCCCGCGGTTCGGCCGGCTGTCATCTGCTGATGAGTCTCGGCATGGCGGCGATGTTGCTCGCGATGCTGTAGAGGTCGCCGGCCGGTTCGGCCGGCCCTTCTCCCGTCTCCGATGACTGCGGTGGCCGCGCTCCTGCGGTCCGACCGTCGAACCCGCACGCCCGCGAGGAGCGCCCATGTCCGATACCACCGAGACCCGCCCGGTCGGGCTCGACGAGATGGTGGAGGCGCCGGCCGAAGGCGCCGCGATCCCGCCGGCTCCCCCCGCGCCCGCGGCGACGACCCGGGCCGGCGCGTGGAGCTGGTGGTGGCAGGGGCTGCGGCCGCTGGTGCTGCGGCTGCACTTCTACGCCGGGCTGCTGGTCGGCCCGTTCCTGCTGGTCGCGGCGACGACCGGGTTGCTGTACACGCTGACCCCGCAGCTCGAGCAACTGGTCTACCGCCACGAGCTGACCGTGCCGGTCGGGGCCCGGGCGCTGCCACTGCAGCAGCAGGTCGCGGCGGCGGCCGCGGCCCTGCCGCAGGGCACGCTGACCGCGATCCGCCCGCCGGGTACCCCGGGGGGCACGACCCGTGTCGTGTTCGCCGCGCCGGGGCTGGCCGACGGATACTCCCGTACGGTGTTCGTCGACCCCTACACCGCGCAGGTCCGGGGCGCGCTGACGACCTACGGGGAGTGGCTCCCGCTGCGTGCCTGGTTCGACGAGCTGCACCGCACCCTGCACCTCGGCGACGTCGGACGGGTCTACAGCGAGCTGGCTGCCAGCTGGTTGTGGGTCCTGACGCTCAGCGGGCTGGGGATCTGGGTGATCCGCCGGCGCCGGGCCGAGCGGCTGCGCCGCACCTTGGCCCCGGAGTTCGCCGCGACGAGGCGAGTGCGGTTGCGCTCCTGGCACGGTTCGGTCGGGCTGTGGGCGAGCGCCGGGCTGCTGTTCCTGTCCGCGACCGGGCTGACCTGGTCGCACTTCGCCGGCGACAACGTCAGCGCGCTGCGCTCGGCGCTGCACTGGAGCACCCCGTCGGTCACCAAGACGCTGCCCCCCACCCCTACCACTGCCGCCGCCCCGCCCGCTGCCGCGGCGGGGACCGTCGGCATCGGGGCCACGGCGGACCGGGTGCTGGCCGCCGCCCGCTCGGAAGGCCTCACCGATCCGGTCCAGATCACCCCGGCGAGCAAGCCGGGCCAGGCCTGGGTCGTCGCGCAGGTGCAGCGGTCCTGGCCGGAGAAGCAGGACTCCGTGGCCGTCGACCCGAACACCGGCACCGTCGTCGACGTGCTGCGCTTCGCCGACTGGCCGATCGCGGCGAAGCTGGCGCGCTGGGGCATCGACACCCACATGGGCCTGTTGTTCGGAGTGGTCAACCAGATCCTGCTCGCCGCACTGGCCCTCGGCCTGATCTGCGTGGTGATCTGGGGCTACCGCATGTGGTGGCTGCGCCGCCCGACCCCCGGCGGCCTCGCCGGCGCCCCCGGCGGCAACCAACGGCCCAGCCTGGGAGCCGTCATCGTCATCGGCGTCCTCGCCGTCGGTGTGGGCCTGTTCGAACCCGTGCTCGGCTGCTCGCTGCTGGTCTTCCTGGCCATCGACGGCATCCGCAGTCACCTGCGAACCGGCTCCGGTTCCCGCGTGTAGACCAACGAGCCTCACCGCGCGGCCCGATCGGTCCGCTGATGGCCGCCGCCACGACGGCCATAGTGGTTCACGCCCGATTGCGTCCGCCGACCGGATCCCGCCCGCGGGGCCGGTGGAGCGCCCGGGTGGGCCGGGGTCGGCCCCGGCACACCCGGACCGGCCAGGCCTGCCCGGTCAGGACTTGACCAGCCGGGCGATGGCGGCGTTGGCCTCGCGAACCTTTTGCGTGGCCAGTTCCCCGCCCTGCGCCGCGGCGTCGGTCACGCAGTGGGCGAGGTGGGCGTCGAGCAGTTGCAGGGCGACGTCCCGCAGCGCCCGAGTGGCCGTCGCCACCTGTGTCAGCACGTCGATGCAGTACGTGTCGCTCTCGATCATGCCGGCGAGGTCGGCGACCTGCCCCTCAATGCCGCGCAGCTGGGCCAGCAGCACGTCCTTGTCATCGGCGTAGCCGTTCATCACCCATCCCTATCACCCAAGCTCCCCTGCCGATCCCGGCCCAGTGATGTCGGGGCCGGCGGGCGCGCGGCGCGATGGCCGCGAGCCCACATCGCGGCCCGGTCAACGGCCGTCACAGAGCGGCGCTTCTGCCACTGTCGTCGCTGGTAGAAGTCATAAGAGTCTCATCCGCATCGCTTGGAGTCTCGTCCGCACCACGTGCAGGCCGCCCGTCGCCCGCTCACGAGGGCACGCCGGCCGCGGCTCGCCGTGACGAGTCCCAGACTCGTGAGCTCAGCTGCAGCGCGGTTCGCAGTGCCCGCCGAGACGCTGTAGCGCTCCTTCAGTTGCCGTTGACAGCCGGGCCGTCGGGATTGGATCGCCCGGCTTCAGCGCACCGCAGGTGATCGCCCCGGGAATGTCGGCGGCGATCCGCTTGTACGGCGGCGCCGGCTCATCCGGTGCATCACCGAGGTCGCGGCTGTGCGCGGGTGAGCGCGCGGCTCGATGGGGGCGCCGGCATCCGGAGGCCGAGCGAGCCGGCTGCTCGACCGTTGCCTTCGTGCGTGGGTTGCGATGCTCGTCGCACCACGCATGACCCCACGACCAGTGCGGACAACGTCATCACACCGGGTCTGACGTGGTGCCCCCGGCAGGATTCGAACCTGCGACGCACGGTTTAGGAAACCGATGCTCTATCCCCTGAGCTACGAGGGCTGCGCCCCGCATCCTAGCCGCGTGGCGGTGGTGCCCCGCCGCCACGGGTGCCGCAGCCGCCCAGGGCGGGGTGGCGTGGCGGTCTCGCCTGCCCGCCGACGGCGTCACCGAACGGTGATCGCGCTGACCTCGACTCGATCGTCGGGACGGTCACGGTCACCGACCAGCAGGCGATCGCCGACACCGCCCGGATCCTGGACAGGTCGGCGCTGGCCGAGGCCGTCTCGGCCACGTCCGCAGCGCGCCGCATCGACATCTTCGGCGTCGGTGCGAGCGCCGTGGTGGCCCTGGACCTGCAGCAGAAGCTGCACCGGATCGGGTTGATCGCCTACCAGTGGAGCGACACCCACGCCGCGCTGACCGCTGCCGCGCGCTCGACTCGCGGGACGTCGCCGTCGGGATCGCGCACACCGGTGAGACGCGGGACACGGTCGAGGCGCTGACCGAGGCGACGTCCCGCGGCGCCCGCACGATCGGGGTGACGAGCGTCCCGCGCTCCACGCTGGCCCGGGTCGCCGACCTCGTTCTCGTCACCAGCGCTCGCGAGACCACCTTCCGCTCGGGCGCGACGGCATCGCGCATCGCCGCGCTGGACGCCACCCGGCAGGCCGTCGCCATCCGGCGCTTCGCCCAGTCCCGGTCCGACGACGGACCCCTACCCCGAGGAGGCGCCGCGGTGAGCCGACCGCGTCACGGCGTTCGTGTCACGTCACCGACCGAGAAGGTGAACCCGGCCACCTGGTGATCGACGAGGTGCCGACCATCCGCGTGGTCGAGATGCTCAACGACGAGGACGCCCATGTCCCCGCCGCGGTGCTCCCGGAGCTCGCCGCGCTGGTCGACGACGCGGCCGAGCGGGTCGCGCCCGCCGACGTGGTGATCGGCCTGACCGCCTCGGGACGCACCCCCTACGTCGGAGGTGCCCTCCGCGCGGCCCGGGAGGCGGGTGCGGTCACCGTGCTGGTGACGTCCAACCCGGAGGCACCGCTGGCGCCCCTGGCCACGCACGTGATCGCGGTGGACGGGGCCGGAGGCGATCGCCGGCTCGACCCGTCTGAAGGCCGGCACCGCCCAGAAACTGGTGCTCAACACCTTCTCGACCGCGCTGATGATCCGGCCATCCGCAGCGCTACCGGAAGGTCATCGAGCGGGAGCTGTTGGCGCACGTCGACTTCGCCGCGGACGCCGTCCACGGCCCCGAGGCCGACAGACCGTCGACCCCGCAGGCCTGCGCCGACCACGAGCGGGCCATCGCCGACGCCGGCGGCATCGACCTGCAGATCCTCGGGATCGGCAGGGACGGGCACATCGGGTTCAACGAGCCCGGCTCGTCGCTGGCCTCGCGGACCCGGCTGAAGACGCTCACGGAGCAGACGCGGCGCGACAACGCCCGCTTCTTCGGCGGTGACCCGCAGGCCGTTCCGCGGCCGGGAGCTCGCACGCGGGCGCCATCCGTTCCGCCGCCCGCGACCGGTGGGCCTTCGGGCACCGGTCCGATGGGGTCGTCGGTCACCGGTGACCGGGGCCTTGTGCATCTGCCCTCCCGGCCGTGGGAGTGGCTGGGATGGGTCATGGGGCATTGGATGGCACTGGAAGGCGGGACCGGTGGCTCCCCGGAAGGCCGGGCCTACAGGAGCCGGTTCGCCGGCATCGGGGCGCGGCTGCCCGAGAGGCGGCTGACGACCGAGGAGCTCATGGCGAGCACCCGGTACGACACGGGCATCGAGCTCGAACGGCTGACCGGGGTCCGCGAGCGGCACGTCGTCGCCGCGGGGGAGGACTCCTACACCCTCGCGCTCGCCGCGGCTCAGGATGCGCTCGCGCACGCCGGTTGCGAGGCGCAGGACCTCGACATGCTGATCGTGTCGAGCATCAGCCGGCACGTGGGCGGGATGCGGATCCAGCTCGAGCCACCGGTGAGCGTGCGGCTCAAGCACGTGCTCGGCGCCGACCGCGCGCTGAGCTTCGACCTCTCCAACGCGTGCGCCGGGATGATGACCGGCGTCTTCCTGCTCAACGACCTGGTGCGCCAGGGCCGGATCCGCCGGGGCATGGTGGTCAGCGGCGAGTACATCTCCGAGCTGGGGCGCAACGCCGCGGAGGAGGTCCGCGACGTGACCAGCGATCAGCTGGCCTCACTCACCCTGGGCGACGCCGGCGCCGCCGCGATCGTCGAGCGGGCCCCCGACGGCGCTCCCGGCATCGACGTGGCCGGGTTCACCACGCTGTCGGGGCACAGCCGCCTGTGCGTGGCGTTCCCGGCGACGATCGGCCCGGGGACGACGATGCACACCCAGGCCCGTGAGATCCACGCGGCGGGGATCGCGGAGGCGGTCCCGAGGCTGCGCGAGGTGCTCGACGCGGCCGGCCTCGCGATGGACGACGTCGACTACCTGATCATGCATCAGACCTCGACGCGCGCCATCGCGAAGGGGGCGGCGGCGGTCACGGCGGAGTTCGGCGCCGCGCCGAAGCACATGGTCGTCACCGTCGACGAGCTGGGTAACACCGCGTCGACCACGCACTTCGTCGCGCTGTGGAAGTACCTGAACGAGGGGCGCTTCCGCGGGGAGGACCGGATCCTGCTCCTGGCCCTCGCCTCCGGGCTGGAGGTCGGCATCGTGATCTTCACGGTCGGTCAGTTGGTGGAGCGCTACGGACAGCTGGTGGGCAGCCATGGGTACCGTGATTGAGGCCACCGCCACCGCGATCCCCGGCGGCGATCCGGCGGTCGGCGCGGTGTACCTCGTGGACGCCGCCGCCCGCGCCTGCCTGGAGCGTGCGCACCGGGCCCCCGACGACGTGCAGCTGCTGATCAATGCCGGTGTCTACCTCGATCGCAACATCTCCGAGCCGGCGATCGCGTCGCTGATCCAGGAGGACATCGACGCCAATCCCGAGCCGGAGCCCGGCGGGGGTCAGGGAACGCTCTCCTTCGACGTCCGCAACGGGGCGTGTGGCCTGCTGACCGGGATCGAGCTGGTACACGGCCTGCTCGCGTCGGGGACGATCGAGGCGGGGATGGTGGTTGCCACCGACGCAGATCCCGAGCCGGGTCAGACCGAGGGGTTCGGCTTCCCGCCGGTCGGCGGCGCGATCCTGCTGAGCACCGATGCCGCGCACCCCGGCTTCACCGGGTTCCGCTTCGCGACCTTCCCCGAGTACGGGGACCGCTTCACCAGCGAGATCGACTGGCGCACCGAGGACGGGGGAGGACGCAACGTGCTCACCGTCGAGATCGCCGACGACTACCCCGCGCGCGCGCTCGAGTGCGCGGAGGCGACCGCACGAGAACTCGCCGCGGCCGACGGGCTGGATCTGCGCGAGGTCGGTGCGCTCGTCGCCGCCGCGTCGACTCCCGGCTTCGCCCCGGCGCTCGCCGAGCGGCTCGGGATTCCCCCGACTCGTGCGGTCCCTCCTCCCGACGGCCTCGCCTCGGCGCACACGGCGGCCCTCGCGGCGGCGCTGGACTCCGTCTCCCTTCCGGACGCGGGCACGGCGCTGCTGGTCTCCGCGGGGTCGGGGATCACGGTCGCCGCCGCCGTCTACCGGGGGTGAGCGGGCTGCGCGCCGCGGATCCGGCGGCAGCGCCGCTGCAGGCGCTGCTGCCGCCGGTGAGTCGCAGCCCGCGCGTCGCTCCGGCATCCCAGCGCCGGTTGCGGCCGCTGCCTCGGATCGTGGCCGGGGTGACCGGGCACCTCGCCGGGACCGGGCCGCTCACGATCTTCGCCACCCTTGGCCGGCACCCACGCCTCTTCCGCGCCTGGCTGTACTACTCAGCTGTGCTGATGCCGTTCGGCACGCTGTCACGGCGCGACACCGAGCTGGTGATCCTGCGCGTCGCCTGGCAGTGCCGCGCGGCCTACGAGTGGTGGCACCACGTGCCGATCGCCCTGCGCGTCGGACTGACGCCCGCCGAGGTCGGGGCCGTGGCAGAGGCACCGCCGGGCGGAGCCCTGTCCGCACGCCAGCGGGTGCTGACCGCGGTCAGCGACGAGTTGCTCGCGCAGCGGGCGCTGTCGGACACCGCCTGGGCGCCCGCGCGGGCGGTGCTCACCGACCGTGAGGTGATCGAGCTGTGCCTGCTGGTGGGGCACTACCAGGGCCTGGCGACAGCGATCGGTGGGCTGGGGATCCAGCTCGAGGACGTCGGGGACAAGGACGACGTCGGGGACGAGGACGTCGAGCTGGACGCCCGCCGCGGACGGCCGCCGCGGGGCCGCCGTCAGCGCGACGACGTGTTGCGGGAGCCACCCGCCGTGCGCCGGCCGCCGGGCGCTGCGGGCTGACCGGCTGCGGGCTGACCGGTGGGCGCTGCGGGCTGACCGTCGCGGCGGGCGGCCGCCACCAGCTCGGCCATCCCGGTCTCGATGCCCCGGGCCAGGGTCCACACGTCTGCCGCCGTGTCGTAGTCGCCGGTGATGCCGAAGGCCAGCCGCCCGGCGTAGGTGAGCATGGAGACTCCGACGCGTACCCGGGCGGCGATGGGCACGTAGGGGATCATCTCCACGCAGCGGCGGCCGAGCGCGTACAGCGGCTGGCGCGGCCCGGGCACGTCGGTGGTGACCGTGGTGATGCTGCGCTGCGGCAGGTGCCAGGTGAGCCGGACGCCGGGCGCGATCGCCAGGAACGGTTCGTGGCCGGCGACGCGCAGCAGCACCTCGCCCGCCTCGGCCTCGCGCTCGGCCTTGAGCCGGTCGAACAGCGCGCGGACGGCGGCGAGCCGCTCGACCGGGTCGGCGATCTCCACCGGCAGCTCGGCGAGCATCGCGGAGACGCGGTTGTCCCGGATGCTCTCCTCGCCGGGCGCGCGCAGACTGACCGGCACCAGCGACCGGATGAGGTGCCGGGTCGGTTGCTCGCCGCGAGACTGCAGCAGTGCGCGGAAGCCGGCGGTGACCGCGGCCATGACGACGTCGTTGAACGTGCCGGCGAGGGCGTGCCGGACGGTGGTGACGTCGGCGACGCTGCTGCGGGCGAAGGCGTAGCGCCGCTCGGCCGACAGCTCGCCGGTCAGCGACGACGCGCGCGTCGGGACCAAAGCCGTCGACGCGGCCACCCCTCCACGGACCGCGTCGCGGGCCAGCCGACCCAGCGTCCGGGGATGGCGGACCGTACCCGCGAGCGCCCGGGTGGTCTGCCACGGCAGCGTCGCGAGGTCGCGGGCGACGAGCAGGGTGAGCTCGGCGGTGGAGGGCTCGGGCTTCGGCTGCCAGTCGTCCGGTACGCCGGGCCCCGGCTTGGGGGTGGGGTCGAGGACCACGCGGTAGAGGTCGGTGCCGGCGATGCCGTCGACCATGCAGTGGTGGATCTTGGAGATCAGCGCCCACCGGCCGCCGGCCAGGCCCTCGACCAGCCAGTACTCCCACAGCGGCCGGTCGCGGTCGAGCCGGGCGGACATGATCCGGCCCATGAGCGTGGCCAGTTCCCGGTCGCCACCCGGCGCGGGCAGCGCGGTGCGGCGCAGGTGGTAGTCGAGGTTGAAGTCCGGCGCGTCGACCCACACCGGCGGTCCGAGATCCAGCGGCACCTGTCGGGCCTTCTGCCGGTAGCGGGGGATGAGCGGCAGCCGGCCGGCGAGCGTGGCGCGGAACTGCTCCTGGCCGGGCACCGGTCCGGCGAAGACCGCGATCGAGGAGATGGCCAGCGACGTCCCTGGCTGCTCGTCCTCCATCTGCAGGAACGCGGCGCTCAGCGGGCTCATGCGGTCCACGGCGGTCACAGCTCCCGCTTGACGATCTTGCCGGCGGCGTTGATCGGCAGGTGCTCCCGGAACTCGACCGAGCGTGGGTACTTGTAGGAGGCGACCCGTTCCTTGACGAACTGGATGAGCTCGTCCTCGGTGGCCCGCAGGCCGGCTCGCAGCTCGAGGTAGGCCTTGACCTCCTGCCCGAGCAGCTCATCGGGGACACCGACCACCGCGGCCTGGGCGACCGCGGGATGGGTGCAGAGCACGTTCTCGATCTCGCGCGGGTACACGTTGTAGCCACCACGGATGATCAGGTCCTTCTTCCGGTCGACGACGAAGAAGAAGCCGTCCTCGTCGACGTAGCCCAGGTCACCGGTGCGGAACCAGCCGTCGGTGAACACCTCCGCGGTCGCCTCCGGCTTGCCGTGGTAGCCCTGCATCACGTCGATGCCGCGCACGACGACCTCGCCGACGTGTTCCTGCCCTGGCGGCAGCACCTCGTTCTGCTCGTCCCAGATCTCGACCTCGACGCCGTAGATCGGCTTGCCGACGCTGTAGATCCGCCGCTCCTGCTCGCTGACGTTGAACGTCACCGTCGCCGCGGTCTCCGACAACCCGTAGCCCTCGAGGATGACGACGCCGAAGGTGCGCTCGAACTCGTCGATCACCTCGGCCGGGATCGGAGCGCCGCCGGAGACGCACAGCCGCAGCGAGCTCAGGTCGTAGCTGTCCTTGTCCGGCTGGCCGTTCAGCGTGACGAACATCGTGGGCACGCCCATGAACACGGTGACCCGGTCGCGCTGGACGGCCTCGAGCACCTTCGCCGGCTCGAAGCGGGGCAGCAGCGACATGGTCGCAGCGAACCGGGTGAAGACGTTCACGAGGACGGCCAGGCCGAAGACGTGGAAGAGCGGCAGCACGACCAGGGCGACGTCGTCGTCCCGGGCGCCGAACAGCCGGCCCGGGGTGTCGGCGTTCATGAACAGCTGGAAGTGGGTGAGCTCGGCGCCCTTCGGCCGGCCGGTCGTCCCCGCGGTGTAGACGATGACCGCGGTGTCACCCGGGTCGGTCTGGTGCAGCGGCGGCCGGCCGGGCACAGGGTTGGCGAGCAGTTGCTCGAACGGGCGCCCGACGCCGGCCGGAGGCGTGCCCGGCGGGTTCAGCACCACCAGCCCCTGCACGCCGGCGTCGGCGGCCCCCTTGGCGGCCTCCTCGGCCGCCCCCGCCCAGGTGATGAGCATCCGGGCGCCGGAGTCCGCGAGGATGTAGCCGATTTCGCCGGCCTTGAACAGCACGTTCATCGGCACGACCACGCAGCCGGCCTTGAGGATGCCGAAGTAGGCCACGACGAACTGCGGCACATTGGGCAGCTGCAGCCCCACCACGTCGCCGGGCACCAGCCCGCGGGCCAGCAGGCCGACGGCGAACCGGTCGGAGGCGGCGTCCAGCTCGGCGTAGCTGACCACACTGCCGTCGAAGAGCAGGGCGGGATGCTGCGGGTGGGTGCGGGCGGACTCGCGCAGGATGGTGGCCAGGTTGAACGCCACGGTCGGCTCCCGAGGTGGCCGATGCGGTCCGGACGGCTCAGCGGCCGTGGACCGGCAACGGTGTGGATCTGTGCCGCCCTCTCCTGGGCGGACGACGCCGCGAGCGCTCACCAGCCGGCGGCGCCGGCCCGATCAGGCAGGCGACCGTCGGCACCTGCGGCCGGGTCCCGCTCGCCTGTCTTCCTGGCATCTCTTCCCTGCATCTCTGCCAAGTGATCGGTCGGCTGCAAGTCTGGTCGGGTTCGCCGGCCGCCGCACCGGCCGGAAGGCCGGAGGCGCCGGGGACTTCCGGCCCCGGCGTGCCGGTCGCGGGGCGGCCGGCGAGGTCCGCCCGGCCCGCGGCCCGACGTCGGTTCCACAGGTGGGCAGGCCGCCCCGGTCTACGACGGCTCGGCAGCGGGCCGTCCGTCCAGGAGCCGCCCGAACAACCGGAAGTACTGGGTCAGCGAGCGCGTGCCGAGGAACCGTTCCGCCACCCGCCGGGCGGCCCGGCGTCCCATCTCCGTGGCGCGAGCCGGATCGCCGAGCAGCGCGACGACCGCCTGCCCGTAGGCGCGGAGGTCGCCCGGTCCCACCAGGAGCCCGGAGCGGCCGTCGTCGATCTGGTCCTGGATGCCGCCGATGCGGCTGGCGACCACGGCGCGGCGTTTCCACATCGCCTCCGCGACGGTCAACCCGAACCCCTCGGCCAGGGACTTCTGCACGACCACGTCCGCCCGGCGTTGCAGCGCGTTGACGATCGCCGCGTTCTCCTCCAGGTCCGCCATGGGCAGCGCCACGAGGTGCACCCGCTCCCGGGCCGCAGCAGTGAGCGCGGCACGGCGCGTGCGGGCCTCGGCGAGGACCGCCCGGCCCTCGGGGTCGTCGGCGACCGCCGACACGGCCGGGCCGGCGTAGAGCAGGTGCGCGTCGCAGTGCGGGACGACGTGCTGCACGAAGCCGTCGATCACGCCCGCGGGGTCCTTGAGCCGGTCCCACCGGGAGACCTGCACCACCAACTGGTGATCGGGGCGGAGCCGACGGTCCTCCTCGACCTCCGCCCGGCGCTCCACGCGCGCGGGCGAACCGTCGATGCGGGTGAACACCGCCGCACCGGCGTCGAGGTCGTCCTCCTGCAGCCCGGCCGCCGCGAGGATGGCGTGCGTCTGCACCTCGGTGAGGGCCTCGTTCTTGGCGGAGAAGACGTCGATGGACGGCGCGATCAGGACCGTGCGGTCGGGGTCCAGCGACTCCCAGACGTACTGCCGGCGGGAGAAGACGTAGGCATCAGCCTGCGCGACGTATCCGCGCAGGAAGCGCCACGCCTGCTGGGTGATGCGGTTCGGAGTGTCGATGCCGACGTGGCAGCGCCAGATGAGGAAGCCCCCCAGCTCCCGGAGAACGGGGATCATGCCGGCCGTCTGCGGGTCGTGCAGCAGCACGATGTCGCCGGGTGAGATCCGGTCGGCCAGGCCCTCCGCCGTCCTCCGGGTCATCGCCTCGTAGATCTCCCGTGCCGCGTGGTCGAGGGGCAGCCCGTCGCCGGGCGACCCGTGCAGGTGGTTGTGCAGGCGCTTGGTCACGGCGAAGAAGGACTCGTCGCCGACCATGACCTCCCACCGCACGTCCACGCCGCAGCCCCGGCCGTAGGCCAGCAGGGATTGCAGCATCTCGGCGACCCCGCCGCCGCGTGCCGTCGAGTTGATGTTCCAGAGGATCCGGCCCGCGCAGACGTCCCGCACGCGCTCGGCCTCCTCGCGCACGCAGCGGTAGGCCTCGGGGCCGAGCACCGACTCGAATCGCTGCAGGGGCAGCGGCGCGATGGGCACGGGCGTCGTGGCGACCATCCTGCACCCTAGACCCTTTTCGAGCGGCCGATGAGGGTCACGGCTCCGGCCGCGAGGTGCGGAGTCGGGGGTGCGGCGAAGGGAGCACCTCATCGCTTCGATGCTCCCGGGGTCCTCGTCAGGCCCCGTCGCCGGCGACCGCCTCGTCGAGCCAGGTGAGCACCTGCCTCGCCAGCGCGTCGGGCACCTGCAGCTGGGGCACGTGGCCGACGTCGGCCAGTTCGACGTAGCGCCAGTGCGGGTGCTGCCGGGCGGCCTCGCGGGCGGCGGTGATCGGCACCAGCCGGTCGCGGGCGCCGTGCACCAGCAGGACCGGCGCGGTCAGTGCGGCCATCGCGTCGCGGTATGCCGCCGGGTCGATCAGGATCCGCACCAGCGAGCGGGCGGCGGCGAGGAAGGCGCGGTCCATGCCGTCGACGTCCTGGCACTCCTCGACGAGGGTGGCCGAGCGGTCGACGAGCTCTGCCGGGACGTCCCCCGGGTCCACCCCGCAGATCTCGAGCAGCTCCCTCACCCGGTGCAGCGCGCTGCGCCGCTGCCGGCGCAGCCAGAGGAACCGCTCGCCGACGAAGGGCAGCGCGTAGAGCAGGAAGTGGCCGGCGACCACCGGGTCCGGCGTCCGGTGCCCCCCGGGCAGCGCCGGGTCGAGCAGGACCAGGCCGCTGACCGCCTGCGGCGTGGACGCGGCGGTGAAGATCGAGATCATCCCGCCCATCGAGTTGCCGACCAGCACGGCCGGGCGGCGGGCGATCTCCCCGAGGAACCGCCGCAGGACGACGACGTTGGCCTGCACCGTGGTCCGCCGCCCGAACGGCTCGCTGCGGCCGAAGCCGGGCAGGTCCAGGGCGAGCACGCGGGCGTGCGGCGCGAGCAGCGGCGTCCACAGCTCCCAGTTCAGGTGCGAGCCGCCGAGGCCGTGCACCAGCACGACGGTGGGCCCCTCGGCGTCGCCACCGAAGTCGACGTAGTGCACGGGGCCGTCCCAGTCGACGGTGTGACTGGTACCCGGCTGCGCTCGCTGGCCCATCGTTCTCCTCATCGGTGCCACCCCACGGTGCCATCCGACGCGGCATCGGAACAGGTCCTCCGCCGGCGGCGACCGTGGCCAGCTGCCCCTGCCCGCAGCACCCGGCAGCGGCCGACGGGGCAGGCGTGCAGTTCGTCGTGGCGACGGGTGGCCGTAGCGCGCATCGTCGTAGTGCGCATCGTCGTAGCCGGCCGTAGGATTCGGGCCTACCGGGAGCGACGCATGACCACCACGCAGATGCCGGTCGAGCACCCCGACGTGCTGCCCGCGGGCGGGGACCTCTGGGATCGGCACCGGCCGCCACCCCAGGACCGAGCTGCCGGCGAAGACGTTGATCGCAGCGGCGCCGCCACGGTCACCGCGGTGCCGGCGACGGTCTTCCGGGCCACCCGGCACGTCGAGAACTCCGGCCTGGGTGATCAGCTCGCACCCCGGGTCGTCGGCCGCCTCCCGGAGCGCTCCACCGATCCCCGCACCGGTGGCGCCGGTGTTGCGCCCACTCCCAGGACTGGAGGTCCCGGATGAGCAGTGTTCGCGGCAAGGTTGCCGTCGTCACCGGGGCCGGCTCGGGCATCGGCCGGCAACTGGCCTTGGAACTCGCCCGGCGCGGGGCCCGGCTCGCCATCTCGGACGTCGACGATCCCGGGCTGGCCGAGACCGCCGTGCAGCTCAGGGCTCTCGACGCCGACGTGCACACCGCCCATCTCGACGTCCGCGACCGGCCGGCCGTCGAGGCGTACGCGGCGACGGTGGCCGGGCACTTCGGGGTGGTGCACCAGGTCTACAACAATGCCGGGGTCGCCGGCGGCGGTCGCAGCGTGCTCGACACCGACTGGGCGGCGTACGAGCGGACCATCGGGATCGATCTCTTCGGGGTCATCCACGGGACGAAGGCGTTCCTGCCTCGCCTGATCGCCTCCGGCGACGGGCACGTGGTCAACGTCTCCAGCCTCAACGGGATCATGGCCCAGCCCTCGCTGAGCGACTACTGCGCCGCCAAGTTCGGCGTGCGCGGCTTCACCGAGACGCTGCGCGCCGAGATGCTGGCGGGCGGCCACCCGGTGCAGGTCAGCGTGGTGCACCCCGGCGGGGTGCGGACCGGCATCGCGACCGCTGCGCTCGGGCACGCGCAGCAGCACGGCAGCGCCGTGACGGCGCAGCAGCAGGCGCGGACCCGCACCTACAACGAGAAGTTGCTGAAGATGTCCGCCCAGCAGGCCGCGCGCATCGTCGTCGACGGGGTCGAGGCCGGTAGACCGCGCATCCTCGTGGGCACCGATGCCAAGATCGCGGACCTGCTCGTCCGGCTCGCCCCCCGGCTCTACCCGAGAGTTACCGTCGGGCTCGAACGCTGGTTGTTCGGCACCGGCTGAGGGGGCCCGGTCGGGTGCCAGCCGCGACCGCTCCCGCGCGAGGGCGCCTGACGGACCGGCTGGGACCGGCTCCTGCTCGCTCGGCGTCGTCCGGATGGAGGACCATCGACTCCGGGGACGGCGCCGGCGCGCGCTTTCCTGGCGTCGTCGCAAACCGGCCATCGTTCGGGAGGGGCAGCCCGCAGATGACCCACAGTGCCTTTCGTCCGTCGCTCCGGCAGGACCGTCCGGTTCTCGGAGGACACCGGCATCGAGGACATCCCGAGCGCGCGACGCGACTCGGGGTGATCGGAGCGGTCCTCGGCTCCCGCCACGGTGTCGAGCCTCGGGGCGGCCGGCCTCACCGCAACCCTCGACGTGCCTGCCCCAACGGCTGACGAGGCGTCCCTCAGGATGTGCGGGAGCGCCTCAGCCAGGCCGTGGCTTCCTGGCGGCTCTCGTGGATGTGGGGTGCGACGTCGCGGGCGTCGAGCGCGGTGCCGAGCTTGAGTCGCATGAACGCGCTGGTGGTGTACCGCGTCGCGCCCAGGTAATGGCGTTCGGCGGTGCTGCGGACCGCCTCCGTGTACTGGTCCGTGAGGTGCGGCGCGATGTAGACGTTGTCGTAGTTGACGATGGCGTAGACGCGGTGGCCGATGGCGGCGAGGCGGTCGTCGACGGCGGCGCGGACCGCCTCCAGCTGGGACGTGCTGGTGATGGACAGGCCCTCGAGGTTGAGGAAGAAGAGGTTCTCCACCTCGTCGTAGCTGAACCGTGCCGCCATCGGGATCGCGAGGAGGTCGTCTCTCAGGCCCATGATCTCGGGCCGGAAGATCCGGGCGTCCATCAGCCCCGGCTGCCGCACGATCGGCGCGAAACCCATCCGGTCGAGCACGTCTCGCTCCAGGTCGACGCCGGGGGCGATCTCGATGAGCTCCAGTCCGCCGGGGGTCAGTCGGAAGACGCAGCGCTCGGTGACGTAGAGCACCGGCTGGTCGGCGGCGGCGGCATGGGGCCCGCTGAAGGTCCGCTGCTCCACCTCGGTGACGAACTTGGGGCAGGGGTGTTCGTCGCTGATCACGAGCCTGCCGTCCTCGACGGCGGGTCGGCTGAAGGCGACGAAGGTACCGAGGAAGACCAGGCGCCGGGCGTTCTGGCTGATGTTGATGAACCCGCCGGCACCGGCCAGGCGAGGGCCGAAACGGCTGACGTCGACGTTGCCCTCTCGGTCGACCTGGGCGAGACCGAGGAAGGCGGCGTCGAGCCCGCCGCCGTCGTAGAAGTCGAACTGGGCGGCCTGCTCGATGACCGCCCGGGGGTTCAGGGCGGCACCGAAGTCCAGGCCGCCCGCCGGGAACCCGCCGATGACGCCGGGCTCGGCGGTGAGGGTGAGGCTGTCGAGGATCCGCTCCTCGTGGGCGACGCTGGAGATCCCCTCGGGGATGCCGACGCCGAGGTTGACGACGCTGTTGGGGCGCAGCTCCATCGCCGCCCGCCGAACGATGACCTTGCGCTCCGTGAGAGGGAGAGGCGGGACGGACTGCAGCGGGGCGCGCAGCTCGCCGCTGTAGGCGGGCGTGTGCCGCGCGCCCATGGTCTGCCAGTGGTGCTCGGGCGACGCGACGACGACGCAGTCCACCATGGGTCCGGGGATCTCCACCGCGCGCGGGTGGAGGCTCCTCCGCTCGGCCGCCTGCTCGACCTGGACGATCACCAGGCCACGGGCGTTGTGCACCGCGGTGGCGATGGCCAGCGAATCGACCGTGAGGGCCTCGTGCTCCATCGTCACGTTCCCGTCGGGATCGGCCGTCGTGCCTCGTAGGAGGGCGACGTCGAGGCCGAAGGACTTGTAGAGCAGGTACTCCTCGCCGCCCAGGGTGACGAGGTCGATGAGGTCCTCGGTGGTGCGCTGGTTGATCTTGCCGCCGCCGTGGCGGGGATCGACGAACGTGCCCAGGCCGACCCGCGAGAGGGTGCCGGGCTTGTGCGCCGCGATGTCCCGGAACAACTGCGACAAGCAGCCGAGTGGGAGGTTGTAGGCCTCGATCGCACCCTCGACGGCGAGCTTCTGCATGGCCGGTGCGGCGGCAAAGTGACCGCCGACCGCGCGCCGCAGCAGCCCTTCCCGCGCCAGATGGTCCAGCCCCCGGCCCCGCAGGTCACCTGCGGCGACCGGGGAGACGACGGTCAGCTCGCGGGGACGTCCTGTCTCGAGAAAGCGCGCTTCGAGGGCGAGGGTGAGCTCCTCCGGGAAGCACGCACCGAGGAATCCGCCGATCACCACAGCATCGCGATCGCGGATCAGCCTCACCGCCTCGTCGGCGGTGACGGTCTTGTCCCGCTCCGGCAGCCCGGGCAGCGATCTGACGAGCTCCGCTGCGGTCTGGGCGCTCATCGTCTGCCTCCGTTCCGCACAGCGACAGGCCTGCTGTGCCGACGTCGCCGGCCGCGAGCCGGTGGCACCGTCGGTGAGAGCCCGGCCGGCCCGGGTGTTCCACGAGCTCGGACCGGCTCGCCAGGTGGTCGTCCGGTCGTCGAATCGATGAGCCGGAGCCTGGTGGACGGCAGCTCGGGAGTTGCTCGGCCGATCCGCGCCTCCTTGCTCGCAACCCGCTCTGGTGATCGGTGCCTGCCACCATAGGCTGCACGCCGGTCGGCTCGAATCACCGAAGTCCGCAGTCTGCTCGCTGCGGGGGTGGCGTGTCGGTGCCCACCGGCTCCCGGGACCGCGCCTTTCGTGCACGCGATCCTCGAGATCATGCGAGGCTCGCTGGCGTGTGCCTCAGGCGGAGCCGGCTCCCCCCGGCCGCTCGGCCCGCAGCACGGCGAAGGAGCGCGGGCTCAGTTCGTGCGGGTCCACGGCCGGCTGGTCCTGCCGAGCACTCGAACCCGTGTCCACCACCACGCGCATCGGGATCCGGGCCAGGCGGTCCGGCAGGGCGAAGTGGATCGGGGCGTCGGTGGCGTTGAGCAGCAGCACGCCGAGGCAGGACAGCGGCGTAGCCCAGTCCCGCTGCTGCATCTCCTGGCCGGTCGGACCGAGCCGGTAGACGTCCTTGATGTCG
Organism: Pseudonocardia acidicola; assembly: GCF_012911935.1. Lineage (GTDB taxonomy): Bacteria > Actinomycetota > Actinomycetes > Mycobacteriales > Pseudonocardiaceae > Pseudonocardia > Pseudonocardia acidicola. The sequence continues at coordinate 21,699 of NZ_JAAXLA010000023.1, forward strand.
TCGCCGGTGATGGGGCGGCCCTGGAAGAAGTTGCGGCGGGCCCGGAGCGTCTCGAGCTCGTCCACCGAGCCGGTGCGGCTGAACTCAGCGATCTTGGCCGCCAGGGAGGAGCCGATGCCGGGGATCGCGTCGAGTCCTCGCTCGTCCAGCGACCCGACGTCGCCCTCGTACCCGGCGACGGTACGCGCCGCTTTCTCGTAGGCGCGCCCCTTGAACGGGTCACCGCCGGAGATGGCGAGCAGATCGGCGTACTCCTGCAGCATCGCCGCGACCGCGTCGTTGGATCGCTCCATCGCCGGGACGTCACGGACGCCCAGTGCCAGCACCCCGCGCCACCCGCGATCATCCGCGACAGGAACCGGCGTCGTTCGGGGTCGGGGCCCGCCGGACCGCCCGCAGGCCGAGCCGCGCCAGCTCGCCGACCCGCCGGACCGCCGAGGCGTAGAGCACCAACGCCAGCCACAGGTAGCCGACGTGGTGCAGCGGCCGAGCCTCCGCGGGTCCGAGCGTGCGCGCCTGCCGTGGCCGTCCCCGCTGCCGGGCCGTCGCTACCGTGGATCCGGGTGGCCTTCGCCAGCGATCACCGACAATCCGGGCGGCGGCACAGGAACCTCTCAGGGACCTCTCAGACGGCGCGTTCACACTGGGTTCATGCGAATCCTCGTCGTCGACGACGATCGGGCGGTGCGTGAGTCGCTGCGCCGCTCGCTCGCCTTCAACGGCTATCAGGTCGAACTCGCGAACGACGGACAGGCCGCGCTGGACTCGGTGGCCACCCAGCGCCCCGACGCGATGGTGCTCGACGTGATGATGCCTCGGCTGGACGGGCTGGAGGTCTGCCGCCGGCTGCGCGGGAGCGGCGACGAGCTGCCGATCCTGGTGCTGACTGCCCGGGACGCCGTCTCCGACCGGGTCGCCGGGCTCGACGCCGGTGCCGACGACTACCTGCCCAAGCCGTTCGCCCTCGAGGAGTTGCTCGCCCGGCTGCGGGCGCTGCTGCGCCGCCGCAGCCCCGAGGACATCGCCGCCGCCGCGGGCCAGAGCCGGCCGCTGGAGTTCGCGGACCTCTCGCTGGACCCCGACACCCGCGAGGTGCGCCGCGGCAACCGGCGGATCAGCCTGACCCGTACCGAGTTCTCGCTGCTCGAGCTGCTTCTCGCGCACCCCCGGCGGGTGCTCACCCGCGCACAGATCCTCGAGCAGGTGTGGGGTTACGACTTCCCGACCACCGGCAACGCACTCGAGGTCTACATCGGGTACCTGCGCCGCAAGACCGAGGCCGAGAACGAGCCACGGCTGATCCACACCGTGCGTGGGGTCGGTTACGTGCTGCGGGAGTCGGCTCCGTGACGGTGCCCGCATGACCGCAACCGGGCGGGCCGCCCACCTGGCACCCCCTACGGATCGCGTGGCCCTGCCGGGCGGGGATGCTGCCACTATGCACAGCCGGGTCCCCGCCCTGGACCGGATCACACTGCGCGCCCGGATCGGCATCCTCGCGGCGCTCGTCGCTGCAGGCGCCGTCATCCTCGTCTCGGCTGCGGCGTTCATCGTCGTCCGGGCCAACATTCTCAACACGCTGGACGAGAACCTGTTGCAGCGGGCCGCCGCGGCAGCGCAGAGCGAGCTCGCCGACCCGCAGTCGCTGGCCACCATCCCCCCCGAGGTACTGGGCGCCGGGGACATCCGGATCGCGTTGCTGATGGCCAACGGGGTCGCCCGCTCCGCCGAGGGCGCGGCTTCGGCGCCGCCGCTGGGGACCGAGGAGCTCGATGTCGCCCGCGGCGTCAGCGTGTACTCGACGCGGACCGCGAACCTGGCCGACGGCAGCTACCGGGTCGTGGCGGTGCAGGCCGGCGGCGGGCGCGCGCTGGTCATCGCGCAGCGGCTGGAACCGACCCAGCAGGCGCTGACCAAGCTCGGGATAGCTCTGCCGATCGTCGGGGGGATCGGGGTGATCCTGGCCGCACTCGCCGGCGTCGCCGTGGCCCGGGCCGGGTTGCGGCCGGTGCAGCGGCTCACCGCGGCCACCGAACGGGTCGCCGCCACCGGCGATCTGCGCCCGATCCACGGCAGCGGATCCGACGAGCTGGGCCGGCTCACCCACAGCTTCAACGAGATGCTCGGCGCGCTCGCCGCATCGCAGGAGCAACAGCGGCGGCTCGTCGCCGACGCCGGCCACGAGCTTCGAACCCCGCTCACCTCACTGCGCACGAACCTCGAACTGCTCGCCGCGGCCGACCAGCCGGGCGCGCCCACGCTGCCCGAGTCGGACCGCGCGGAGATCCTCGACGACGTCCGTGCGCAGGTCGCGGAGCTGTCCCAGCTCGTCGGCGACCTGGTGGAGCTGGCCCGCGAGGACCCGCCGATGGTCCTGCACGAGCCGGTCGAGCTCACCGACGTCGTCGAGCGGGCGCTGGAGCGCGCCCGGCGCCGGGCCGGCGACGTCGAGTTCGTGGCCATGCTGACCCCGTGGACGCTGATCGGCGACGCGACCGCGCTGGAACGCGCTGTGCTCAACCTGCTGGACAACGCGGCCAAGTGGAGCCCGCCCGGGGCCACCGTGCGCGTGCAGATGATCCAGCTGGACGAGTGGACGGTCGTCATCGAGGTGGCCGACGCGGGGCCCGGGATTGCCGAGGAGGACCTGCCGCGGGTGTTCGACCGCTTCTACCGGGCCGACGGCGCCCGGACGATGCCCGGCTCCGGGCTGGGACTGGCGATCGTGAAGCAGGTCGCGGGCCGGCACGGCGGTGCGGTGTGGGCCGGGCGCGCGCCCGAGGGCGGGGCGCTGCTCGCGCTGCGCCTGCCGGGCCGCCGCCCGACCGGTTGACCGCCGCGGGCGACGCCCGGCGCCAGGGCGCGTCCCCGGCCCACCTCCTAGGCTCGGTGTCCGAGATGCGGCAATCGCTCCTTCGAACACGGTGAGGTCATGGCGAACGACACCCCCGACGGCCCCGCCGAGCTGACGCCCGAGGGACCGGCGCAGGCTCGAGACCGGCCGGCGAACGCGGGGGATCCGGCCGGTGCCGGACGGTCGCCGTGGGCGCCGCCCGTCGCCGAGCCCGCAGCCGCGCAGGACCGCGGTGCCGAGCCGGGCGCAGGCGCGGCGACGAGCCCGCCCGTGCCGGAGCGTGCTGTCGAGCCGGCGCCCGACACCACCGGTCCGGCCGCCCACTGGGCGAATCCGGACCCGTGGGCCCGGTACAGCCGGCCTGCGCAGGCCTGGGGGAACCCCGACCAGGGCTATGGCGTCCCGCAGTCGCACCCGTACACCACGCAGCCGTACGGCGGGGGTTATCCGGTGGGCGCGCCGCACTGGCAGGGGCTTGCGACGCAGCACATCGCCGCGGCACCGGAGCGGCGCCGCGGCGGCCTGGGCGGGATCGTCGCCGTCGCGCTGACCACCGCGCTGGTGGGTGGTCTCGTCGGCGGCGGGGTCGGCTACTCGCTCGCCGAGCGCAGCGGCAGCGGTGGCTCCAGCGGCGTGCTCAGCCAGCCGCTGCCCGAGGTCGACCCGGCGGCGACGCCGCTCGGCCCGGTCGAAGCGGTCGCGCAGCGGGTGCTGCCGAGCGTCGTGCAGTTGCGGGTCGAGGGCCGGGGGGCCACCGGCGAGGGCTCGGGCATGGTGCTCAGCGGCGACGGGCTGATCCTGACGAACAACCACGTCGTCGAGTCGGCGGCGGACGGCGGCGCGGTGGCCGCGGTGTTCCAGGACGGCCGGACCGCGCCCGCGCGCATCGTCGGCCGCGACCCGAACTCCGATCTCGCCGTCATCCGCGCGCAGGGCATCTCCGGGCTCACCCCGGTCGAGCTCGGCAACTCCTCGTCGGTGCGGGTCGGCCAGCAGGTGGTGGCCTTCGGCTCGCCGCTGGGGCTGGGCGGCACGGTGACCACCGGCATCATCAGCGCGCTGGACCGCGCGGTGACCGTGGGCGGCGACTCGCAGGCGAGCGAAGCCACCGTGCTCAACGCGCTGCAGACCGACGCCGCGATCAACCCCGGCAACTCCGGCGGCCCGCTGGTGGACATGGGCGGCAAGGTGATCGGCATCAACTCGGCCATCGCGACGACCGGCGCGCAGGGCGGCTCGATCGGCGTCGGGTTCTCGATCCCGATCAACCAGGCCAAGCGCATCGCCGAGCAACTCGAGCGCACCGGGAAGGCCACCCGCGCCGTGCTCGGGGTGGCGCTGATCGACGACCCGCAGGTGACCGGGGCCCGCATCCAGAGCGTGGTCCCCGGTGGCGCCGCCCAGGCGGCGGGCATCCGGCCCGGCGACGTCGTCATCCGGCTCGGGGACAAGCGCGTGGCGACCGGCCTGGAACTGCAGGCGGCGGTCCGCTCGCGGGCGCCCGGCGAGGCCGTCCAGGTCCAGCTGAGCGACCGGACGGTCGAGGTGACGCTGGGCGAGGCAGGCTGAGCCGACCGCAACCGGTCGACGCACGCGACGCGACCTTCGTCGCGGTTTCGTTGACGCGGCTGGTGGGTATCTGCTGTGGTTCCGGCCGTCTCGGTTCGTGGTGCCCCGTGGACCGAGACACAAGGGCCGCGTCGACGCCGGTACCCCCTCCCAGCGTCGGCGCGGCCTCCCATGGCGCGAATGACGGGAGCGCACGAACCGTGACAGTGGCCGCCCCGCTACGGTGAGCGCATGGAAATGGCGCCGCCCCAGATCGGCCGAGCCCTCGTGGTGATCGTGGACGACCGGGTGAGCCACGGTGAACGCGACGACAACACCGGCCCGCTGGTCATTGAACTGCTCGAGGAAGCGCACTTCGTCGTGGACGCGGTCGTCGTCGTCCCCGGCGAGTCGGTCGCGATCCGCAACGCGCTCAACACCGCGGTGATCGGTGGCGTCGACCTGGTGATCACAGTCGGCGGCACCGGGGTCTCCCCGCGCGATGTCACCGCGGACGCCACCGCGGGAGTGCTCGACCGTCCCATCCCGGGCATCGCCGAGGCGATCCGGGCCTCCGGTCTCGCCGCCGGTGCCGTGGATGCCGGGCTCTCCCGCGGTCTCGTCGGGGTCTCCGGGAGCACGCTGGTGGTCAACCTGGCCCCGTCGCGCGCCGCCGTCCGTGACGGCATGGCCACGCTCACCCCGCTGGTCGCGCATGTGATCGCCGAGCTGTCCGGGCTCGACTCCGACTGAGCGGTGCGGGGCGCCTCAAGGCGCCCTACTGGCTCGGATTCCCCCCGGTCGGGTCCGTCGCCGCCGCCCCGCTCGCCGGGGCTGCCGGGGTGATCGGCGACCCGGTCGACGTGGGCCGGGCCGGTGTCGTGCCCGCGGCGCCGCCGGTGGGCGCAGCCGGGGTGACGGGCCCGCTCGGGGCGTGTCCGCCGTCGTGCGCCGGACGGGCCCGCTCGAGGGCCTCCTCGACCTTCGTGGCCACGGTCTCGATCGTGTCGTGGAACCGCCCGCCGGTGGCCTTGTCGATCTCCGCCGCGGCGCGTTCGACACTCCTGGCCGCGAGCTCGGCGGCCTTCTCGGCGAACTCGACGGTCTTCTCCTTCGCGGTCTCGCCGTACTCCTCGGCCAGCTCGCGGGCCCTGCCGGAGTACTCGCCTGCCTTCCCCCTGGCGGTGCCGCCGTACTCACCGGCCTTCTCCCGGGCCGTCCCGGTGTAGGCCTCGGCCCTGTCCTTCGCCTTGTCGGCGAGGTCTTTCGCCTTCTCGGTGAATCCCATGTCGACCCCCGATCCGCCCCGAGCGCCGGGCGACGCCCGCCCGCCATGGTGGCACCGTTGGGCGTTCCGGGCCGGTCGGGCACCATGGATCCGTGGCAGAACTCCCCGACCGGGTGCGTCGCAAGATCGACGAGATATTCGGCGACGTGTTGCCCTCGGTCACCCGGGACGAGATCGGTGAACGGGGCTCGACCGCGGACGACGACGGCGCGGCCCCGTCGAACGAGGAGTGGCTGCGCGCCAACCGCCCGCCGCATCACGACCGGGACTGAGCCGGCCCGGCGTCACGCCCCCGGCAGCATCAGGCCTTGTGCTTGCCGTCGCTGGTGACCTGCGTGCCGTCGCCGGCCGCGACCTTGAGCAGGTCGCGGATCTCGGCCAGCAGCTCCACGTCGGTGGGCTCGGCCGGGCCCGGCTCCTCGCCGCGCTTGCGCCGCGCCTTGAGGGTGTTCAGCGGGAGCACGATCACGAAGTAGACGACCGCGGCGACGATCAGGAAGTTCAACGCAGCCGTGATCACCGCTGCGAAGTCGATGTAGGTGCTCTCCTTGCCGCCGATGAGCTGAATTCCCAGGCCGGGGCTGGTCGGGGGCGTGATGGAGTTCACCAGTGGCTGGATGACCTTGTTCGTGAACGAGGTCACGATGGTGCTGAACGCGGCGCCGATGACGACGGCGACCGCGAGGTCGACCACGTTGCCGCGCAGGATGAAGTCCTTGAAGCCCTTGAGGCCTTTGGAGTCGATGAAGCCATTGAAGCCCTTGAGCACGTCGTTCCTCTCGTGATCGGCCGGCCCGGTGAACGCCGGTCAGCGCAGGGTAAGGGCGACCTGTTCGGACAGTGCGGCCGCCGCCACCCGCGTCGCGCTCTCCCGGGGCAGCGCGACCAGGACGAGGCGGCCCCGTCCCCCGGGTGAGATCCCCGGCCCGGTCTCGGGCGGCAGCACGGCGAGCACGACGGCCCGGCTGGCCAGCACGACCGGCTCATCGGCGCTCGGGCCGGCCATCACGACGTCGACCGTGCTGCCCGGCGTGAGCAGGCCGGCGACGCCCGCGTCGGCGAGCCGGATCGGAACGGTCGCCGCATCGGGGGAGCCGGTGGCCCGGACGGCGAGCTCGGCGCCGGCGAGGCGCAGGTCGGTGATCGGCTCACCGGCCCGCGCGGCGCCGGCCAGCATCCGCCCGTCGGCCTGCTCCGGATCACGCAGTGCGCCCGCCGGCACCAGGTCCGCCGGCCACTGGCGCACGGCGAGGTCCTCGGTGCGCAGGGTGGAGCCGGCGGCCAGATCACGGGCGGCCACCAGCAGCCCGACTCCGCCGTCGGCGCGTGGGGACAGGGCGAGGACCAGCGCGAGAACGGCGAGCAGGGCGGCGCCGGCTCGCCGGGCGAGGGCGACCCGCCGCCAGCCGGGGCCGTGCAGCAGGTCGGCGACGCGGTGGCGCAACCGCGGGGACAGCGCCGTCGGCCGGCGCCTCACCCGGGGCGGCGGCGTGGAGTTCCGTGCGGAGTTCGGCGTCGACTCGACCATCCGCGCCTCCCGTCGGTCCCGGTGGATGCCGGTTCGACGGTAGGGCGGTCAGCGTGCCGCGCCGGGACTCTCGCCCCGGGCTGTGGACAACGGTGAGGGCATGTGGACAATCCGGCAGCCGCAGCGGCGTCGTGCCCGACCACCGTCGGGCCGACGTGCCAGGATGCCCGGGGGCGGGGTCAGGACGCTGCGGCGGCCGGGGCGGCGCTGCTCGACGAGCCGCTCGTCGAGCTCGAGCTGCTGGAGGAGCCGGAGTCGCTGGACGACGAGGACGTCGAGGCGGACTCCTTGCTCCCGTTCGACGAGCTGCTGACCACGCCCGATCCGGCGCCCGAGCGGCTGTCGGTGCGGTAGAAGCCGCTGCCCTTGAACACGATCCCGACCGACGAGAAGACCTTGCGCAGCGGGCCCTCGCACACCGGGCACACCGTCAACGAGTCGTCGGAGAAGGACTGCACTGCCTCGAACCGATGGTCGCAGGCGGTGCAGGCGTACTGGTAGGTCGGCACGAAATCCTCCGCAACTGGCACTCCCACACAGAGAGTGCCAGTCTAGCTCGCCCGTTCAGTTCGTGCCGCCGAGCCTCACCACACCGGCGCCCGGCAGGAGCGCCGCGGTCACCCGGACGTCGTGCGGCTCCGCCGGCAGTTCCGGGACGAGCTCCTCGTCGTTGAGCAGCACCACCAGCGGCGTATCCGGCCGGGCCAGCGGCAATGTCCGGTCGTAGTAGCCGCCGCCACGGCCGAGGCGCACCCCCCGGCGGTCCGCGGCCAGCGCCGGGATCAGCACGATGCCCGCCCGGGTGATGCTGTTCACACCCAGGCGCGGGCCGGTCGGCTGCCGCAGTCCCAACGGCCCGTCGGCCAGCGTGTCCGGGCCGTCGTAACGGGCCCAGTCGAGCGGACCGTCGGCGTCGGGGACCACCGGCAGCAGCACCTCGTGGCCGGTCGCCCGCAGCGCGTCGAGGCCGGCCACCGAGCCGGGTTCGACCCCTACCGGCAGGTAGGCGCACACCGGTGCGTCGATCCCGGCCGTCAGCCGCACCCCGGCCGCCGCCAGCGCCGCTGCCCGCGCCGCGCGCTCCTCGTCGCTCAGTGCGCGGCGCGCCGCGAGCAGCCGCCGGCGCCAGGCGCGCTTCCCGGCGGGATCGTCCGGGCCACCGCCGGGCGCGCCGGGGGTGCTCCCGGCTGCCGGACCGGGTGGTTCAGCGCGAGCCGTCACGCGGGCACGCTACCGGCGCCGATAGGCTCGCCGCTCATGAGCGAGTCGCTGCCGTTCCGCTCCGCCGTCGTACCCGCCGCCGGCCTGGGGACCCGGTTCCTGCCGACCACGAAGTCGGTCCCCAAGGAACTCCTTCCGGTGGTCGACACGCCGGGGATCGAACTGGTCGCCGCCGAGGCCGCGGAGGCCGGGGCCAGCCAACTGCTCATCGTCACCTCGCCGGGCAAGGATGCGGTCGCGGCGTACTTCGCGCCGCAGCCCGAGCTCGAGGCGACCCTGGCGGCGCGCGGCAAGGACGCGCTGCTGGCCAAGGTGCGTCGCGCCGCTGAGCTGATCACGGTCCGGACCGTCACCCAGTACGAGCCGAAGGGCCTCGGGCACGCCGTGGCGTGCGCCGCCGACGCGCTCGCGGACGACGAGCAGGCCGTCGCGGTGCTGCTGCCCGACGACCTGGTGCTGCCCACCGGAGTGCTGAGCCGGATGGCCGCGGTCCGCGCGGAGTTCGGCGGCAGCGTGCTGTGCGCGTTCGACATCCCGCGTGCGGAGATCTCCGCCTACGGGGTGTTCGACGTCAGCGACACCGACGACCCGGACGTCAAGAAGGTGCACGGAATGGTGGAGAAGCCGCCGGCCGACCAGGCGCCGTCCACCTTCGCCGCGGCCGGGCGCTACATCCTCGACCGGGCGATCTTCGACGCACTCGAGCGCATCACCCCCGGTGCCGGTGGCGAGCTGCAGCTCACCGACGCCGTCGCGCTGCTGATCTCCGAGGGACACCCGGTGCACGTGGTCGTCCACCGCGGTGGCCGGCACGACCTGGGCAACCCCGGCGGCTACGTGCGGGCCTTCGTGGACTTCGCGCTGCAGCACCCGGACTATGGGCCCGAGCTGCGCAGCTGGCTCGCCGCTCGGCTGGAGGGATAGGCAGGCGTGCGGTCGGTCGACGAGCAACTGGCCCGGGTACTGAACGCCGCAGTCCGGCCGGCACCGGTACGGGTGGCGATCTCCGATGCCCAGGGTCTGCGGTCCGCGGAGGAGGTCGTCGCGTCGCGGCCACTGCCGGGCTTCGACCAGGCGGCGATCGACGGCTACGCCGTACGCAGTGTCGATCTCGTCGGTGCGACCGACGACGATCCGGTGTCGATACCGGTGGTGGGGGAGATCCCGGCCGGATCCCGGCAGCCGCTGCGGCTGCAGCCCGGCCAGGCCGTCCGCGTCGTGGCCGGGGCGCCGCTGCCCACGCTGGCCGACGCCGTGGTGCCCGTGGACCACACCGACGGCGGGAGCGCGCGGCTGCGGGTGCACCGCGGGGTGCCCTCCGCCGCGTTCGTCCGGCGGGTCGGCGAGGACGTCCAGCCCGGCGACGTCGCCGTGCGCCGCGACCAGATCGTCGGTGCGGCCCAGGTCGGGCTGCTCGCCGCGGCCGGGCGCGACAAGCTGCTCGTGCAGCCGCGGCCCCGGGTCTCGGTGCTGTCGGTCGGCGACGAACTGGTCGATCTCGCGCGCACCCCGGGCGCCGGCCAGGTCGCCGACGTGTGCTCGCACGCGCTCATCGCCGCCGCCCGCGAGGCCGGTGCGGAGCCCGCGCGTTCCCGGCTGGTCCGCTGCGACGCCCGGGAGCTGTGCGCTGCGATCGAGGACCTGCTGCCGTTCAGCGAGATCATCGTGGTGTGCGGCGGGGTGGCCGGGAAGGCCGGCGCCGAGGTGCGCGCCGCGTTCGCCGGGCTCGGCGAGCTGGACTTCACCCGGGTCGCCATGCATCCCGGCTCCACGCAGGCGTTCGGCCTGCTCGGCGCCGACGCCGTGCCGACGTTCCTGTTCCCGTCGCACCCGGGCACCGCGCTCGTGCTGTTCGAGGTGCTCATCCGGCCGCTGATCCGGCTCGAGCTGGGCCGCACCGACCCGTACCGCCGGATGATCAGCGCCCGGCTGACCGCGCCGGTGGCGTCCAGGGCGGGCCGGCGGGGCTACGTCCGCGGCCGGCTGCTGCGGGAGCAGGCCACCGGCGACTATCTGGTGCAGCCGCTCGGCACCTCCGGCACGCACCTGCTCTCGTCGCTGGCCGACGCGAACGGGTTGATCGTCGTGCCCGACGACGTCACCGACGCCGCCGTGGACCAGCAGGTCAGCGTGGCCTTCCTGCCGCCCCCCCGCGGCTGAGCGCCCTGACGGATCCGGCGGACCCGACGTGGCGCACGCGCTGTCGCAGCGGACCGGACGGCATCCCGGCTGGCCGGCGAAGATCGGTGCCCTGCGGGTGTCGGCGGGGGTCGTCGAACTGCGGCCGGTGCGCCTGCGCGACGGCTCGGCCTGGTCGGCGATCCGCATTCGCGACGAGCGCAACCTGGCCCCCTGGGAGCCCAGCGCGCCCGGCAGCTGGGTGCAGCGCAATGCCGTCACCGAGTGGCCCGGGCGCTGGGCGGTGCTGCGTGCGGCCGGGCGGCGCGGCGTGGCGCTGCCGTTCGCGATCACCCTGGACGGCCGGCTGGTAGGTCAGGTGATGGTCGGCAACATCGTGCGCGAGCCGCTGCTGTCGGCCTACGTGGGCTACTGGTGCGACGCGCGCGTCAACGGCTGCGGGGTGACGACCGCGGCCGTCGCGATGGTGGCCGACCACTGCTTCGGCCCGGTCGGGCTGCACCGGCTGGAAGCCACCGTGCGCCCGGAGAACCGGGCCAGCATGCGGGTGCTCGAGAAGCTGGGCTTCCGCGAAGAGGGACTGTTCCAGCGATACCTCGACGTCGACGGTGCCTGGCGTGACCACCTCTGCTTCGCGCTGACCGTGGAGGAGGTCCCGGTCGGCGGGCTCGTCGGCCGGTTGGTCGAGCGGGGACGGGCCGAACGGTCCTGAGGGCACCCGGGCCTGCCCACCCAGAGCTACCGGGTCGCGTCGGCCCTTCCACCCACGGAAACCCCATAGGTCACACCCGTCCCGGTCGAAACTCCGGTGATCTGACCGGTCACGGCGCGTCGCCTCGAATTCTCGTGTTCGCCCTGGCTAGCGTGTCTGCTCGGGCGCGATCTCGGCCGGTGGCCGGGTCGCGTCCGGACTGCGCCGACGGGGGGAGGAGGCAGCCGTGCCCAGCTCGCTGATCTTCGCGGGACTGGTGGTGATCTGGCTGCTGATCCTCGTCCCGGCGGTCGCCCGGCGCCAGCAGGAGGTGGCGCGGCTGAGCCCGGCCGCGCTCTCCGGACGAGTGCTCGAGCGGCCGATTCAGCGGCGCCGGACCCAGGAGGTGGGACAGGTGGAGCAGGCGGAGGACCCCCGGCCGGTGGCGACCCAGCCCGAGCGCGCCGAGCAGACCCGCACGGCGGGCCGGACCACCGATGCCCGGGTGCCGGCCGACGAGGACGAGCGGCACTGGGAGCGTCCGCCCGCCCGCTACCGTCCCGGCCGCGGCGGCTTCGACCCGGAGGCCGCGGCGCTGGCCGCCCGGGCCCGCTACGCCATCCGGCAGCGCATCGTGCTCAGCCTGCTCGCGCTCGCCGGAATCACCGCCCTGGTGGCCGGGATCGCGATGCCCACACTGTGGTGGCTGCACGCGCTCATCGATCTCGCGCTCGTCGGCTACCTCGTCTACCTGCGCCGCCAGGTGCGCATGGAGGAGACCATCCGGGCGCGCCGCGCTGCACGGATGGCCGGCACCCGCCGTCCGCCCGCGGCCGACGACCCCGAGCTCGACGAGTGGGCCGACCGCGGTCGCGAGGCCGGTCGTCCGCAGGTGGTGGCCGAGGCGCCCGACGCGGCCGCCGACGAGGCCGAGCCCGAGGCGGAGGACCCCGCCGGGGAGCAGGCGGCCGACGAGGCCGAGGAGCACGGCGGGAACTGGGCGGACGACGCCGACGACGACCCCGCCCGCGTCCGTGGCACCGGGGAGCCGCTGGGGGTGCTGCCGGCCCGCTGCCGCACCGTGAAGACCGGCGGTGACGGAGAGGACGACGATCTCGACGAGGCGGCCGAGCCGGACTCCGCGCTGCCTCGGCTGCAGCCGGCCCCGCCGCCGCCGCTGCCTGCGGGAACGACGCTGGTCGAGGTCGACGAGGAGGACGCCGAGCTGAGCGAACTCGACGCCCCGGTGCGACCGGACTACCGCCGTGCAGCGGGCCAATGAGGGCCTGATAAGGTCGTTCCTGCCCGGCCGACAGGACGGGTAGGGCAAGGGGCTGTGGCGCAGTTGGTAGCGCGACTCGTTCGCATCGAGTAGGTCAGGGGTTCGATTCCCCTCAGCTCCACCACCCAGGTGGTACCCATCAGCCCCGACCGGATCCGGTCGGGGCTGACTCGTTCTCCGGGAGGTCGTGACGTTGCCGACTCGCCGGCGCCGGGCCCTGGGGATCGCCACCGTCGTGGCCACCGGTCTGGCCGTGCTGGCCGCCGCCGACCCGTTCCACCTGCTGCTGGCGCCCTGGTACGTCGGGGTTCTCGTCACGGTGACGATCGTGCTGGCCACGGTGTGGCTGGCCGGTCTGCTGCGGCGGCGGGCGATGCGGGTGCTGCTCGTGGTGGCCGGCGTGGTCCTGGTGCTGGGCTGGAGTGCGTTCGTCTGGCTGCTCGCGCAGCTACGCGGGCCGGAACGGGTGGTGGGCGAGACGGCGGCGGGTGACTATCGGCTCGTGACGGTCCAGGGCGCGGTGTTCGCGGCCGACCCGATCTACGCGGTGCGGCTGCGCACCGGCAGCGGCCCGTTCGCCCAGGACGCGCTGGTGTGGCAAGGCCTGCGGAACGGCGCCCCACCGGCGGACATCCGGTTCCACGGCGACGACGAGGTCGAGGTGGTCGCCCGCGGTGGCTGCGGCTACCGGTCGCACGTCGACCGGCTGACCCTCGCGGTCGATCCGGTGCACCGCCCGCTGCGTCTCGACAGCTGCTGAGCCCGGCCGGGACGGCGCACCGCGCCGTCGTCTCGATCTGGATCATCGGCCCGGGGCCGGTTAACGTCCACCACGATGATCTCCTCACCACGTTCAGCGGTACGTCCGGTGCGTCGTTGATGCCCGCCGTGTTCGCGGGCCCGGCCGCGCTGGCCTACGGCGTGGCCGACTTCGCCGGCGGGCTGGCCGCCCGCGGTACGTCCGCCCTGCGGGTCACCGCGGTCGCGCAGTTCGCCGGCCTGCTCGCCCTCGTCCCGGCCGTGTGGGTGCTGCCGGGCCACCCGTCCGCGGCCGCGCTGGGGATCGGGATGCTCGCCGGCCTCGCGGGTGTCACGGGTCTGCTGCTGTACTTCCGTGGCCTGGCGGTCGGGCCGATGGGAGTGGTGGCCCCGTTGTCGGCGGTGGTCGGGGCGGGGCTGCCGCTGGTCGTCGGGGTGCTGCTCGGCGAGCGACCGGGCCCGGCGATGCTCATCGGGATGCTCGTGGCCCTGGTGGCGATCGTGCTCGCCACCGCGGGCACCCGCCGGGACGCCGCCGCCGGCACCGGGCTCGCGCTGGGGCTGGGGTCCGGGATCGGGTTCGGCTTGTTCTTCATCGCCCTCGACGCCACGCCACCCGACTCCGGGCTGTGGCCGTTGCTGGCCGGCCGGATGCTGTCGACGGCGCTGCTCGCGATCGTCGTCGCCGCCCGGGGGCAGCGCGGCGGGCCGTTCCGCGGGCGGCGGCTGATGATCGCCAGCGGAGTGCTGGACAGCGGGGCCAACGTGCTGTTCCTGCTGGCCACCCGGACCGGCTCACTCAGCGTCAGCGCCGTGCTGGTCTCGCTCTACCCCGTGGTCGTCGTGCTGCTGGCCCGGATCGTGCTGCGCGAGCGGCTGACCGGGCTGCAGCTCACCAGCGTCGGCCTCGCGCTCACCGCGAGCGTCCTGCTGGCCTCGGGTGGGTGACGCCCGGCCCCGGTCCCGCGTGGCGCCGCAGGCGCGATGCCGGCGATCCGGCAGACTGTCCCGACCGGATCCGGGATCGGCACGGGGGTGTCGCGAGCGAGAACAGCGGGGTGTTCGGTGGCCGGCACCCTTGATGCGCTCGATCGCCGGATCGTCGGGGCACTGCAGGTCGACGGCCGCGCCTCCTGGTCCCGCATCGCCGCGGTGCTCGGCGAGCCCGAACGCACCGTCACCGAGCGCGGCGAGCGGCTGCTCGGCTCCGGCGTCGTGCGCGTCACCGGGCTGCCCGCCCCGGCGGCGGGCACCATCGTCGGGATCCGCTGCCGGCCCGGGCAGGAACGGCTCGTCGCCCTCGCTCTGGCCCGCCGTCGCGACACCCGCTACGCGCACGTGCTGGCCGGGCCCCTCGGCTGCGTCGCGGAGATCGACTGCCCGCCTCGGCGTCTAGCGGAACTCGTCGTCGACGAGCTGCCGGCACTGCCCGGGCTCGTCGACAGCGTCACCTGGACCGTGCTGCGCTACATCCGCACCTCGCACCAGTGGCAGCCCGGGCTGATCGGTCCCGAGGAGCGCGACGCGCTCACCGCGTACCTGCCATCACCCGAGCACGTGCCCTTCGGCGAGGTCAAGGGGGTCAACCGGGCCGACCAGATGCTGCTCGCGTCGCTGCAGCGGGACGCCCGCCGTGACTTCGCCGAGCTGGCGCACGTGACCGGGTTGTCGGAGGCCGCGGTGCGGCGCCGGGTGGAACGGCTGCGTTGGGAGGGCCGGTTGCTGATCCGGGCCGTGGTCGACCCGGTGCGGCTGGGCTTCGGGGTGCGGGCGATGGTGTGGGCGCGGGCCGCCCCGCGCGACGTCGACGCGGTGGCGGCGGGCCTGGGCCGTGAGCCCTGGGTGCGCTACGCCAGCTGCATCTCCGGCGACCGTCAGCTCATGGCCGAGGTCGCGCTGCCCAGCGTCGACGCCCTGCACGACTTCCTGACCGGCGCACCGTGGCTGGAGAAGGTCAGTGCGCTGGACTCGTCGCTGATCGCCGCGACGCTCAAGCGCGGCGGGCTGTTCGCGCTGCCCGACGAGCACTGAACGCCCGGGCGCCGCTCACCGCCAGGACGGCAGCCAGAGTTCGGCGTTCCAGTGCTCCGGGGTGATCGGCAGCCCGACCAGGATCGGCCACAGCCACACGAAGTTCGCGACCACCGCACCGACCCACAGGGCGACCACGAGCAGCCCGGTCTGCCGGCGTTCCTTCGACGCCCCGGCCGGGCCCATGATCTCGCCCATCACCAGCACCGTCGCCATGACGAGGAACGGCGCCACCGGCGTCATGTAGAAGAAGTACATCTGCCGGTTGATGTTGAGGAACCACGGCAGCACGCCCGCGCCGTAGCCGACCAGCACCGCGGCGTAGCGCCAGTCGGCCCGGGTGACGAGCCGCCACAGCGAGTACCCCAGCACCGGGATCGCCGGCCACCACAGCGCCGGGGTGCCGACGAGCATCACCGCGCTCACGCAGTCCGGGCCGCCGCAGCCGTTGACGTTCTGCCCGGACGCGTAGTAGTAGAGCATCGGGCGCAGCCCCATCGGCCACGTCCAGGGCTTGGACTCCCACGGGTGCGGGTTGCCGGGCGGGGTGTCGAGACTCTCGTGGAAGGCCAGCACGTGGCCGCTGTAGTACCACAGCGAGCGCAGCGCGTCCGGCGCGAACGACCAGGGCCCGCCGGTGCCGATCCCGATGCCGACCTCGTGCCGGTCGATCCCGGTCTCGCTGCCGAACCACGCCCACCAGCCCGCCAGATAGGCCAGCACCGGGACGAGCACGAGCGCCCAGAGGGCCGGGCCGACGTCGCGGACGAGGGTGCCGGCCCAGGGCCGCCGCACCCCGGCGGCGCGGCGCGCGGTGACGTCCCACAGCACGGTGAGCACGGCGAACGCGACGAGCCAGTACACCCCGGACCACTTCACCGCGCAGCCCAGCCCGAGCAGCACCCCGGTGGCCAGCCGCCACCAGCGCACCCCGAACCGGGGTCCGTACGGTGAGTCGCCCACCCGGCCCTCGGTGATCACGACGGCCATCCGGGCCCGCACGTCGTCGCGGTCGATGAGCAGCGTCGCGAACGCGGCCAGCACGAACAGTGCGGAGAACACGTCGAGCATGCCCATCCGGGACTGCACGTGGCTCATGCCGTCGCAGATCAGCAGGACCCCGGCGATGCCGCCGAGCAGCGTCGAGCGGGTCAGCCGCCGGGTCGAGCGGACGATCAGCAGGATGCACAGCGTGCCGGCCAGCGCCGATGCCGCGCGCCAGCCGACCGGGTCGTAGCCGAAGAGCATCTCGCTGATGGCGATGAGCTGTTTGGCCAGCGGCGGGTGCACGACGAGCTCGTAGCCGGGGTTGTCCTCGAACCCGCCGTTGCGCACCATCTGCCACGCCTGCGGCACGTAGTGCTTCTCGTCGAAGACCGGGGTGCCCCCGTCGGTCGGGTAGCCGAGACCGACGAAGCGCAACACCCCGCCGAGCACCGCCAACCCGACCGCGACCAGCCAGCCGCGAAGCCGGTCGGTCGGCGGCGGCGTGCCCAGCCGCTGCAGCGGCTCCGACGACGGGGCCGTCAGCGCGGGCCGCATGCCCAGCGGTTCCGCGCCGGGGGTGGGCGCGTCGTCGTCGACCGCGACGTCCCGGGAGGCCTGATCCGCGACGACGGTGCGATGTCCCACGCGCGCCGATCGTAGGCTCCCTGCATGTCGACTGGAGCAGCACCGCACACCGATCCGGACGGAGCCGGTGGCCTGGTGCTCGCCGCGACCCCGCTGGGCGACTCGAGGGACGCCTCCGGGCGGCTGCTCGAGGCGCTGGCCGGCGCGGACGTCATCGCCGCGGAGGACACCCGCCGGCTGCGCGCGCTGGCCGCGGCGCTCGGGGTGACGGTCAGCGGGCGGGTGGTCAGCCACTACGACGCCGTCGAGGCGACCCGGCTGCCCGGGCTGCTCGCGGACATCCGCGACGGCAAGACCGTCCTCGTGGTCACCGACGCCGGGATGCCCGCGGTGTCGGACCCCGGCTACCGGCTGGTGGCGGCCGCCGCGGCCGAGGGACTGCCGGTGACGTGCCTGCCCGGCCCGTCCGCTGTGACCACGGCGCTGGTGCTCTCCGGGCTGCCCTGTGAGCGGTTCTGCTTCGAGGGCTTCGCGCCGCGCAAGGGTGGGGAGCGGCGGCGCTGGCTGGAGACGCTGGTCGCCGAGCCGCGGGCGGCGGTGTTCTTCGAGTCGCCGCACCGGCTGGCCGAGACGTTGACCGAGGCGGTCGCGGTGCTGGGCCCGTCGCGCAAGGCCGCCGTCTGCCGGGAGCTGACGAAGAAGCACGAGGAGGTCCTCCGCGGGCCGCTGTCCGAGCTGGCCGAGTGGGCGCAGGAGGGCCCGGTCCGGGGCGAGATCACGGTCGTGCTGGCCGGGGCGGAACCGTCCGCGGCCCCGGCCGTCGGGTCGCTGGTCGGGGCGGTCCAGGAGCGCGTCGACGCGGGGGAGCGGCTCAAGGACGCCGTGGCCGCGGTGGCGGAGGCCGCAGGGGTCGGAAAGCGGGAGCTCTACAACGCCGCGCTGGCCGCCCGCGACTGACCTGGGCGCCGGCGCTCAGCCCGAACTCGAGGCGAGGGCGGCGGGGGTCTGCTTCGGGGTGCGCCGGAGTCTGCGGGCCAGCGGCTCCACGAAGCGGGCTGCGACGGGGCCGAGCACGGCCATGATCAGCACGTACGCGGTGGCCAGCGCGGCCAGCTCGTCGTCCACCGCCGCGTAGCCGACGGCCAGCCCGGCGATCACGATCGAGAACTCGCCGCGGGCCACCAGCGCGGCACCGGCGCGGGCCCGGCCGAGCGGGCCGATGCCCACCCGGCGCGCGGCCCACCATCCGGTCGCGATCTTCGTCAGGGAGGTGACAACCGCCAGCGCGACGGCCCAGCCCAGTACCGGCGGGATGCTGCGCGGGTCGGTGTTCAGCCCGAACACCACGAAGAACACCGCGGCGAACAGGTCGCGCAGCGGCTCCAGCAGCTTGGTCGCGTTCTCCGCGGTGGATCCGGAGATCGCGATGCCCAGCAGGAACGCGCCCACCGCCGCGGAGACCTGCATCGCCGAGGCGAACCCGGCCACCAGCAGAGCCGCACCGAGCACCTTGAGCAGGAACACCTCGCGGTCCGGGCTGTCGACGATCGCGGAGACGAACCGGCCGTACCGCAGTGCGACGACGAGCACCACGGTGATCACCGTCAGCGAGATGCCGACCGCGGCGAGTCCGCCGAAGAAGCTCACCCCGATCAGCAGCGCGGTGAGGATCGGCAGGTACAGCGCCATCACGAGGTCCTCGAACACGAGGATCGACAGCACGACCGGGGTCTCGCGGTTGCCCAGCCGGCCGAGGTCGCTGAGCACCTTGGCGACGATGCCCGACGACGAGATGTAGGTGACCCCGGCCATGACCAGCGCCCCGACCGGCCCCCAGCCGAGGATCAGCGCGACCGCCGCGCCCGGGGCGGAGTTGAGCACGATGTCGGCGACGCCGGCCATCCAGGAGCGTTTCAGCCCGGTGATCAGTTCCTGGGCGGTGTACTCGAGTCCCAGCAGCAGGAGCAGCAGCACCACGCCCACCTCGCCGGCGAGCGAGGTGAAGTCGCCGATGTCGCCGAGCGGGAAGAGACCGCCCTGGCCGAACGCGAGGCCACCGAGCAGGTAGAGCGGGATCGGCGACATCCCGATCCGCGCGGCGAGCCTGCCCAGCAGGCCCAGCCCGAAGAACAGGGCGCCGAGTTCGAGGAGTTCGAGGGCGGTGTGATCCATCAGCCGCGGGCGAGGATCTTCGCGGCGTTCTCGAGAGCCTCCGACGTCCCGACGGCCACCAACAGGTCCCCGGCGGTGAGGGTGAACTCCGGCGTCGGTGACGCGTGCACCTGGCCGGCCCGCATCACGGCCACGACGGACACGCCGGTCCGGGTGCGCAGTGCGGTGTCGCCGAGGGTGCGGCCGTCGAAGACCGAGCCGTCCGAGATCGGCAGCTGGCGGGTGTGGATGCCCGGCAGGTCGCGGTGCTCCTCGGTCAGCTGCGCCACCAGCTGGGGTGCGCCGAGCAGGTTGGCCAGCGCGCTCGCCTCGTCGACGGTCAGGGGCAGCGCGGCGAGCGCCGCGTCCGGGTCGTCCGACTTCGACACGATGAGCTCGATCTTCCCGTCCCGGTGGGTCACGACGCCGATCCGACGGCCGGCCTTGATCGCGAAGTCCTTGCGCACCCCGATCCCGGGCAAAGGCGTCACCTCGACATTCACCGGACCAACGGTAGCCGGTGATGTGGTTCCGGCCGCTCGTACATGGGTAACCGGGCCGCCATGGCGCCGACTGATCTCGACCCACACGTGTTCGTCATCTTCGGTGCCACCGGTGATCTGGCCCGTCGCAAGCTGTTCCCGGGCCTGTTCCACCTGTGGCAGCGCGACCTCATGCCGGAGCGGTTCCGGATCATCGGCTCCAGCCGGACCGCACCCGGGACCGAGGAGCAGTTCCGGGACATGGTCCACCACGCCGTGGAGATGTTCCGCGGCGAGATCGACCACGAGGCGTGGCGCCGGTTCGCGGCGCGGATCAGCTTCGTGGTCGCCTCGGACGAGGACAGCGGTGAGCTGGCCGATGCGGTACGGGGCGCCGAGCGGGAGCTGGGGCCGGACACCAGACGGCTGCTCTACATGGCGGTTCCGCCGTCGGCGACCGAGTCGATGGTGCGCATGTTGGGCAAGTTCGACCTGAACGAGCGGGCCAGGCTGGTGCTGGAGAAACCGTTCGGCACCGACCTGCGGTCCGCGAAGCGGCTCGACGCCACGTTGCACGAGGTGTTCGACGAGGGGCAGATCTTCCGAATCGATCACTTTCTCGGCAAGGAAGCCGTCCAGAACATCCTCGCGCTGCGCTTCGCCAACGGGATCTTCGAGCCGGTGTGGAACCATCAGCACGTCTGCTATGTGGAGATCGACGTGCCCGAGGAGATCGACATCCAGGGCCGGGCGGACTTCATGGAGTCCACCGGGACGTTCCGTGACATGATCGTGACACACCTGTTCCAGCTGCTCGGATTCGTGGCGCTGGAGCCGCCGGTGCGCCTGGACGCGGAGTCCCTGCACGACGAGAAGACCAAGGTGTTCCGGGCGATCCGGCCGCTGGCCCCGGACCGCGTCGTGTACGGGCAGTACGAGGGGTACCGCGACGAGGAGGGCGTGAACAAGTCCTCAGAGGTCGAGACGTTCGTCGCGATGGAGGTCTTCGTCGACGACTGGCGCTGGTACGGCATCCCCTTCTACCTGCGCACGGGGAAGGCGATGGCCGAGAGCAGGCGGACCGTCACCCTCGGGTTCCAGGAACCGCCGCTGAGGATGTTCCCCGGGGACGTCGACGACCAGTGCAACGAGCTGGTCCTGGAGCTCACCGACGATCCGAAGATCTTCGCGGACCTGCGTGCCAAGATCCCGGGGCCCGAGCTGAAGCTGGGCCGCGGCCGGATGAAGGTCGACCTCATGGAGGCGTTCCCCGGCGCGGAGCCGCTGGAGGCCTACGAGCGGCTGCTGCTCGACGTGATGCGCGGTGACCCGACGCTGTTCACCAGCACCGAAGAGGTGGAGTTGATCTGGGAGCTGGTCGACCCGCTGCTGCACAGCCCGCCGAAGCCCAAGATCTATCCGCGGCGGTCGTGGGGGCCGCGCGAGGCGCTGCAGCTGCCCGGGAAGTACGGCTGGCGGATTCCCGACTCGTGAGCCCATCCCGGATCACGGCCGGTGGACAGGGGCCGGCGCCGGATCGATACTGGCGATCATGGCGCAGCCCCCGGAGCCGCTGGGTCCGGACTCCCTGACCTGGCGGTACTTCGGCGAGTGGGTGGCGTTCGTGTTCACCGGGCGGGCCACCCTGCTGCAGGTCATGGATCCCGCGCTGGGAGCCGGTGTGGCCGAGCACTCGGCGGTGTTCGACGAGCCGTTCGCGCGGTTGTGGCGCTCGCTGTTCGAGATCTTCGGCGTGGTCTACGACGGCCCCGACGCCGCGGCGACCGCCGCCGCCGTCCGCGGCCACCACACCGCGATCAAGGGCTTACGGCCCGACGGCGCGCGCTACCACGCGCTCGACCCGGCGACGTTCTACTGGGCGCACGCGACGTTCGTCGAGGGCGTGCGCACCCACGCCGAGACCTTCCACCGCCGGTTGCGCGACGACGAACTCGACCGGCTGCACGCCGAGGGCGTGCAGTGGTGGCGGCTCTACGGGATGTCGATGCGACCGGTCCCGGCCGATCGGCGCGCGTTCGAGGAGTACTTCTCGCGCCACTGCGCGCACGTGCTGGAGCTGACCCCGGCGGCCCGCCGGCTGGTCGCCGCATTCGCCGACCCGCCGCCGCCCCCGCCGCTGCGCGGGCTGCCGGCCCCGCTGTGGCGGCTGCTGCGCCTGCCCGCGGTGAGGCTGCACTGGCTGCTCACCGTAGGCACGCTGCCGCCCGCGGTGCGCGCGACGCTGGGCGAGCGGTGGACGCGGGCCCGCGCGGCCCGGCTGCGGCTGCTGCTCGGCGCGCTGCGCGCACTGTGGCGGCTGCCGCGCGGGCGGTGGCGCTACCACCCGCGGGCGACGGCCGCGTTCCGCAGGGCCGCCGGGGAGCCGGTCGTGCTGCCGCAGCCTCCGGCCTGGTCGCGCAGCGGTGCCGGCGCGCCCGGGGCAGCGGCGAGCCGCCTCGGCTGACATCGACTCCGACATCCGCGCGACGTCGCCGGGGTCCGCGTCGATCCGGGGTCGATCTCCCCGCGCGGGGAGCGCGCAGTCGCGTCCCACCCGGCCGGGGGCGGCGCCCGCGCGGAAACGTACTTCGCGGACTGGAATACGCTGGTAGCCATGAGTTCCCACGTGCTGACCGCCGTGGCGTGGCCCTACGCCAACGGCCCCCGGCACATCGGCCATGTCTCCGGTATCGGTGTGCCCTCCGATGTGTTCTCCCGCTACCAGCGGATGGCCGGCAACCGGGTGCTCATGGTCTCCGGCAGCGACGAGCACGGGACCCCGATCACGGTGCAGGCCGATAAGGAGGGCCTGACGCCGCAGCAGACCGTCGACAAGTACCACCGGATCATCTCCGAGGACCTGCGCGGGCTGGGGGTCACCTACGACCTCTACACCCGCACCACCACCGGCAACCACGCCCAGGTGGTCCAGGAGATCTTCAAGGCGCTGTACCGCAACGGCTACGTCATCCCGAAGACCACGACCGGCGCGATCAGCCCGTCGACCGGGCGCACGCTGCCCGACCGCTACGTCGAGGGCACCTGCCCCATCTGCGGCTACGACGGCGCGCGCGGCGACCAGTGCGACAACTGCGGCAACCAGCTCGACGCGGCCGAGCTGATCAACCCGCGCTCGCGGATCAACGGCGAGGTGCCGAAGTTCGTCGAGACCGAGCACCTGTTCCTCGACCTGCCGGCGTTCACCGAGACGCTGGGCAAGTGGCTGTCGACCAAGACCGGCTGGCGGCCCAACGTTCTGAACTTCACCAAGAACCTGGTCGACGACATGCGGCCGCGGCCGATCACCCGCGACCTCGACTGGGGTGTGACGATCCCGCTGGACGGCTGGCGCGACCAGCCCCTCAAGCGGTTCTACGTGTGGTTCGACGCGGTGATCGGCTACTTCTCGGCCAGCGTCGAGTGGGCCCGGCGCAGCGGCGACCCGGACGCCTGGAAGGCGTGGTGGAACGACCCGGACGCGGAGGTCGTGCACTTCATGGGCAAGGACAACATCACCTTCCACGCCCAGATCTGGCCGGCCCTGCTGCTCGGGCACAACGGGCAAGGCGACCGCGGCGGTGAGCCCGGCCCGTACGGCCTGCTGAACCTGCCCACCGAGATCGCCTCGAGCGAGTTCCTCACGATGAGCGGGTCGAAGTTCTCCACCTCCCGCGGCACGGTGATCTACCTGCACGACTTCCTGCGCGAGTTCGGGCCGGACTCCCTGCGGTACTTCATCTCCGCCGCCGGCCCGGAGACCCAGGACGTCGACTTCACCTGGGACGAGTTCGTCCGCCGGGTGAACTTCGAGCTGAACAACGAGTGGGGCAACCTCGTCAACCGGTCGATCTCGATGGCGTACAAGAACAACGGCGCCATCCCTGCAGCGCCGAGGCCGACGGCGGCCGACGAGGAACTGCTCGCGCTGTCCCGCGCGGCGTTCGACACGGTCGGCGGGCACCTGCAGCGGTCACGGTTCCGGGCCGCGATCACCGAGGCGATGCGGGTCGTCGGGGCGGCGAACAAGTACCTGTCCGAGCAGGAGCCCTGGAAGCTGAAGGACGACCCGGAGCGGCGGGACACGGTCCTGCACACCGCGCTGCAGGTCGTGCAGGACGCGAACACGCTGCTCACCCCGTTCCTGCCGCACGCGGCGCAGAAGGTGCACGAGGCGCTGGGCGGAACCGGGATCTGGGCCGCCCAGCCCGAGCTGCTCGACGTGCCCGACCTCGACATCCCGGGCCGGATCAATCCGATCCTGACCGGCGACTACACCCGGGAGCAGGCCCGCTGGGTCTCCACGCCGATCCAGGTCGGCCGCCCGTTGCAGAAGCCGACGCCGATCTTCTCCAAGCTCCCCCCGGAGTTGGGCGAGACCGGCCCGGAATGGGCCCCCATTGAGCGCTGACGCGCCTGTGCGCGGAAATAGTCGCTGCAGCGACTATTTCCGCGCACGAGCGGCGGAGCCGCCACAGTGAGCGCAGCGAACCGCCGGGAGCGGCCGGAGCCGCCGGAGCCGTTGCCGGTGCCGACGGTCGACGCGCACACCCACCTCGACGCGTGCGGTTGCGTCGAGGCCGCCGACGTCGCCACCGCCATGGACCGGGCGGCCGCGGTCGGGGTCACCCGGGTGGTGACGATCGCCGACGACCTGCCCGCGGCCCGGTGGGCGGTCCAGGCCGCGCACTGGGACGACCGGGTTGCCGCTGCCGTCGCGCTGCACCCGACCCGCACCGCTGCGCTCACCGAGGACGATCACGCCGAGATCGAGCGGCTCGCCCGGGACCCGCGGGTCGTCGCGGTCGGGGAGACCGGCCTCGACTACTACTGGGATCACTCCCCGCCGCAGGCCCAGCAGGAGTCCTTCCGCCGGCACATCGATCTGGCCAAGCGGCTGGGCAAGCCGCTGATGATCCACGACCGGGAGGCCCACGAGGACGTCCTGCGCATCCTCTCGGAGGAGGGGGCGCCGGACGAGGTGATCTTCCACTGCTTCTCCGGGGACGCGGAGATGGCCCGGCGCTGCGCCGAAGCCGGTTACCTCATGTCCTTCGCCGGGCCGGTCACGTTCCGCAACGCCCGGGAGCTGCAGGAGGCGGCCGTCGTGGTCCCCGAGGACCTGCTGCTGGTGGAGACGGATGCGCCGTTCCTGACCCCGCACCCCCACCGCGGGCGGGCCAACGAGCCGTACTGCCTGCCGTGGACCGTGCGCGCGTTGGCGGCTCTACGAGGGGTTTCCGACGAGCGGATCGCCGAGAGCGCCGAACGCAACGCCGAGCGGGTGTTCCGGCTCGAGGAGTTGCCGCCGGTCGTGCGCAGCGTCACGCCTGGCGCTGAAGATGCTCGCTCGGCGTAGCTGAGAGTCCACTCAGCGCTCACAGGGTGTCGCGAGTGGGTGCCGTCCCCGGCCCCCCGTTACGGTTCCGTGATCGCTAAAGCCGGGGTGGGGACGCTCCCCAGCACGGCGGACACGGTGGTCGGGGCACTCCCCGCATCACGGCTCCGGCCACCGTCGACGCTCTTCCTCCCCTGCCCGGTCCGACGAGGTCTGGATGCCAGTGGTCGACGTATCCGCGCGCGCGCAACGCCGAGCCGCCCGCGCCCGGCTCGGATTGGTCCCCACCCCGAGCCCGGTCGTGGCTGCACCCTCCGACGACCCGTACGCCGATTGGTACGGCAACGCCGAGGCGGAGTTCTTCCCGACGCCCTCGGCGCCCGCGGCGCAGGAACAGGCCGAGCTTCCCGCCGTCGAGGAGCTGCGCGGCACGGGCCGCGTCGGCCTCCCCGCTGACGTCACCACCGACCCACCGACCGGCCCGATCACCGTGGTGCCGGCCGAGCCGGCGACCGGACCGATCACCGTCGTGCCGGCCGAGCCGGCGACCGGACCGCTGCGGAGCCCCGGCGCCGATGCGGCGCTCGCCGGGCAGCCGGCGGGGATCACCCGCCACGCCGCGGACCTGTTCGCCGACGACACGCCGACCGGGCCCATCCCGATCGTGCCGGACGAGCCGCGGACCGAACCCTTCGCCGCCGTCCCGGCGGCCGAGACCACCGAGGCCACCGAGGTCACCGCCGTGACCTCCGCGGTCACGGCCCCACCGCTCGCCGAGTCCGAGCCGGTGGCCGAGCCACAGCAGGACGCAGAGGCCGAGCCGGTCGGCGCCACCGCTGCGAGCGTCGCCGAGCCGGCTCCGGAGCCCATCCCGCCCGGCCCGGCGCACACCGGGCGCCGGCGGCTGCTGGCCAAGGCGACCGCGCTGGCCGCGCTGCTCACGCTCACCGCGAGCGGCGCCACCGCGCTGGCCATGGACAAGACCATCACGATCACCGTCGACGGCCAGAACCGGATCCTGCACACCTTCGCCGGGAACGTGGCCGGGGCGCTCGACTCCGCCGGCCTGGTCGCCGCCCCGCAGGACCGCGTGGAGCCCGCGCTGTCCACCGACCTCGCCGACGGCGACCAGGTCATCCTGAACCGGGCCCGCCCGATCACCCTGGTCGAGGGCGGCGAACAGCGGAGGGTCTGGACCACCGCCCCGACGGTCGGTGAGGCGCTGCAGAGCATGGGCATCGAGGCCCAGCCGATCCAGATGTCGACGTCCCCGAACACGGCGATCCCGCTGAGCGGCCTGCAGGTCGAGCTGCGCGTGCCGCGCACCGTCGCGCTCACCGACGGGAACGGCGCCCCGCAGCAGATCACCACAATGGCCGGCACCGTCGGCGGGCTGCTGGCCGAGAAGGGCATCCAGCTCGGCCCGGACGACGTCTCGGTGCCCAGCGCGGAGACCGAACTGACCGACGGCCTGGCCGTGCACATCGTGCGCAACGGCGTCGGCGAGGTCGTCGAGGTGCGCCCGATCGACCCGCCCGTGCAGACCATCGACGACCCCGATCTGCCACGCGGTACGAGGCAGGTCGTCGACCCGGGCAAGGCCGGGGAGCAGACCGTCGTGATGCGGGTGTGGGTGCAGAACGGCCAGGAGGTCCGGCGCGAGCAGATCCGGGCCGGTTCGAGCACGCCGCCCACTCCTCGGGTGATCAAGGTCGGGACCAACGACGCCAAGCCGCAGCTGCCCGTGATCTCCGACGGCACTGTCTGGGACCTGCTGGCCAAGTGCGAGGCGGGCGGGAACTGGGCGATCAGCTCCGGCAACGGTTACTACGGTGGCCTGCAGTTCGACGCCCAGACCTGGGCGGCCAACGGCGGCACCCAGTACGCGCCGCTGCCCAACCAGGCCAGCCGCGAGGAGCAGATCACGGTGGCGTCGAAGGTCCGCGACGACCGCGGCGGGTACGGCGCCTGGCCGGCCTGCGCGAGGAAACTGGGCCTGCCCCGGTGAGTGCTGGTCAGCGCCCGGAATGATGGGGGTGTGAGTAGCACTCCGGAGGCGTTGGCGTCGCGGCTGCTCGGGCCTGCCGAGGTCCGAGCGCTGGCCGAGCGGCTCGACCTGCGGCCGACCAAGCGCCTCGGGCAGAACTTCGTGCACGACCCGAACACGGTCCGCCGGATCGTGCGGTCGGCCGAGCTCACCAGCGACGACGTGGTGCTCGAGGTCGGCCCCGGGCTCGGGTCGCTGACCCTGGCCCTGCTGCCTGCCGTGGCCGCGGTGCACGCCGTCGAGATCGACCCGGTGCTGGCGGCCGCGCTGCCCGGGACCGCCGCCGAACGGGCCCCGGCGCTGGCCGACCGGCTTACCGTGATCAACACCGACGCGCTGCGGGTGCGGGCCGCGGACCTCGACGGGCTCCCGTCGCCGACCGCGATCGTCGCCAACCTGCCCTACAACGTCGGGGTGCCGGTGCTGCTGCACCTGCTCGCCGAGTTGCCGGGGCTGCGCCGGGGGCTGGTCATGGTGCAGGCCGAGGTGGCCGAACGGCTCGCCGCCCCGCCCGGCAGCCGCACCTACGGGGTGCCGAGCGCGAAGCTCGCCTGGTTCGCCGAGGCGCGCCGGACCGGTCCGGTCCCGCGCGCGGTGTTCTGGCCGGTGCCCAATGTCGATTCCGGGCTGCTGGCGTTCACCCGCCGGGAGCCGCCGGCCGGGCCGTCGCGCGCCGTTGTGTTCGCGCTCGTCGACGCCGCGTTCGCCCAGCGCCGCAAGGCATTGCGCTCGGCGTTGTCGGGCTGGGCGGGCTCACCGGCCGCGGCCGAGCAGGCGCTGCGCACCGCCGGGATCGACCCGCTGGTCCGCGCCGAACGGCTCGGCATCGCTGACTTCGCCCGGCTCGCCGCGGCCCGTCCCGAGTGAGGTTCCGGACCGATCACCCAGGCGCGACGGGCGGTGTCGGCCACGGTCACGGGCCGTCCGGCGTCGGCGCACGTAGGGTTGAAAGGTGCTGTCCGCCGTACCGCCCCCCGTCACCGTGCGCGTCCCCGGGAAGATCAACTTGCATCTGGCCGTCGGCGGACTGCGCCCGGACGGGTTCCACGACCTGGTCACCGTCTTCCACGCGGTGAGCTTGTTCGACGAGATCACCGTGGTCGCCGCCGACGAACCCGGGATCGAGGTGTACGGCGAGGGTGTGGCAGAGGTCCCCGTCGACGACACCAACCTGGCCTGGCGCGCCGTCCAGTTGCTCGCCCGGCACGCCGACCGCGATCCGGACGTCCGGGTGGTGCTGCGCAAGGGCATCCCGGTCGCCGGTGGGATGGCCGGCGGCAGCGCCGACGCGGCGGGCACGCTCGTCGCGCTGTCTGCGCTGTGGAAGCTCGACCTGACCCGCGACGAACTCTCCGAGATGGCCGCTGCACTCGGCAGCGACGTCACGTTCGGCCTGCACGGCGGGACCGCGCTGGGCACCGGCCGCGGCGAGCAGATCGTTCCGGTGCTGTCCCGGCACAACCAGCACTGGGTGATCGCGCTGCACCGCCAGGGCCTGTCCACACCCGCAGTCTTCGGTGAGCTCGACCGGTTGCGCGGCGACGCCGAGCCGCTGGAGCGCCCGGTCGAACCGGTGCTCGAGGCGCTCGCGGGCGGGGACCCGCGCCAGCTCGCGCTGTCACTGGGCAACGACCTGCAGGCGGCCGCGGTGAGCATGGCACCGGAGTTGCGCCGCACCCTGCGCGCCGGGGTGAACGCCGGCGCGCTGGCCGGCATCGTGTCCGGTTCCGGGCCGACCTGCGCGTTCCTGTGCACCGACGCCGATGCCGCGATCGAGGTGGCCACCGAACTGGCCGGGGCCGGAGTGTGCCGCACCGTGCGGGTCGCGCACGGGCCCGTGCCCGGTGCTCGCGTCGTCGACGCGCACGATCCACCGCCGGGCCCGTCCGGTCCGCCGACCGGCTCCTGGCCCCCGGTGCGTGCCTGATGGCGGGGCAGAATCTGATCAATCTCGAGGCGGTCACCGCGCACGTTCCCGGTGACGCCTCGCGCGTGCTGCTCGACGCGGTGTCGCTCGGCGTCGAGCGCGGCGAGCGGATCGGCGTCGTCGGGCTCAACGGCGGCGGCAAGACCACGCTGCTCGACATCCTGTCCGGCCGCCGGGCGCCGCAGGGCGGCCGGGTCAGCAGGCTCGGCGGGCTGAAGCTCGCGCACCTCGCGCAGGGCGACGCGCTGCCTGCCGGTGCCCGGATCCGCGACATCGTGCTGGCCGAGTGGGACGGTGCCGCCGACCACGAGTGGGCGGCCGACGCGAAGGTTCGCGACGTGCTGTCCGGGCTGGGCATCAACGACCTGGACCGCACCGTCGACGGGCTGTCCGGCGGGGAGAAGCGCCGCGTCGCGCTGGCCGCGGCGCTCGTCGGCGACCCCGACCTCGTCGTGCTCGACGAGCCGACCAACCACCTCGACGTCGAGGGGGTCGGCTGGCTGGCCCAGCATCTGCTGTCCCGCCGGTGCGGCGTCGTGGTCGTGACGCACGATCGCTGGTTCCTCGATGCGGTGTGCACGCGGACCTGGGAGGTCGCGGGCGGGCGCGTCGAGAGCTACCTGGGCGGCTACGCCGACTGGGTCTACGCCCGCGCCGAGCGGGCCCGGCAGGTCGACGCCGCGGAGGCCCGCCGGCGCAACCTCGCGCGCAAGGAGCTGGCCTGGCTGCGTCGCGGCGCCCCGGCCCGCACGTCCAAGCCGCGGTTCCGGATCGAGGCCGCCGAGGCCCTGATCGCCGACGTGCCGCCGCCGCGCAACACCGTCGAACTGCTCGGGTTCGCCACCAACCGGCTCGGCAAGACCGTACTGGAGCTCGAGGACGCCACGGTGCGGATCGGCGACCGGGTGCTGCTGGACGGGGTGACCTGGCGGCTCGGGCCGGGTGACCGCATCGGGATCGTCGGGGTCAACGGCTCGGGCAAGACCACCCTGCTGCGTTCGCTGACCGGGGAGCGGCCGCTCGCCGGCGGTGAGCGCGTGCAGGGCACGACGGTGCAACTCGCGGAGCTGACGCAGGAGCTCGTCGACCTGCCGAAGGACATGCGGGTGCTCGAGGCGACCGAGGCCGTCGCGAAGTACGTGCGCCTGGGCAAGCAGGAGATGACGGCGTCGCAGGTGTTGGAGCGGCTGGGCTTCCCCGCGTCCCGCCAGTGGACGCCGGTGGGCCAGCTCTCCGGTGGCGAGCGGCGGCGGCTGCAGCTGACCCGGTTGCTCATGGCCGAGCCCAACGTGCTGCTGCTCGACGAGCCGACGAACGATCTCGACGTCGACACGCTGGCCAACCTGGAGGACCTGCTCGACGGATGGCCGGGGACGCTGGTCGTCGTCAGTCACGACCGGTATCTGGTGGAGCGGGTGTGCGACACCGTGGTCGCGCTGTTCGGCGACGGCCGCATCACGCACCTGCCCGGCGGGATCGAGGAGTACCTGGCCCGGCGGGCGGCCGCGGGCAACGGTGCGCCGGTGGCCACCGCTGTGCGCCCCGCGGCGCCCTCGGCGTCGACCGGGGTGTCGGCGGCCGAGCAGCGCGCGGCCCGCAAGGAGGCCGCCCGGCTGGAGCGGCGGATGGAGACGCTGACCGGCAAGGAGGAGAAGCTGCACGCCAAGCTCGCCGAGGCCGCGACCGACCCCAAGCGGCTCCTCGAGCTCGATGCCG
Source organism: Pseudonocardia acidicola (assembly GCF_012911935.1). Lineage (GTDB taxonomy): Bacteria > Actinomycetota > Actinomycetes > Mycobacteriales > Pseudonocardiaceae > Pseudonocardia > Pseudonocardia acidicola. Next base: position 52,270 of record NZ_JAAXLA010000023.1, read on the forward strand.
AGCTCAAGGCCGTGGTGGCCGAGCGGGAGAGCGTCGAGCTGGAGTGGCTGGCCGCCGCCGAACTGGCCGAGAGCTGACCCGCGAGTCGGCAGTTTCAGGAGGGTGAGTCGGCAACTTCTGGTGAGCCGATGCGTGTTCTCCCGCAACCCGGAGCTCCCGGAACCGCCGACTCGGCCTTCCGGAACTGCCGACTCGCGGTCCCGGAACTGCCGACTCGCGGGTTAGGGGCGGGTGAGTTCGGCCAGGAGGAGGGCTTCGGCGAGTACGCCCTTGCCGAACATCTCGAGGTGCAGGCTCTCGTCGATGCCGTGCCAGCGACTCGCCGGGTCACCGACCCCGGTGACGAGCACCGCGGCGCCCGGGAAGGTCCGGGCGAACTCGGCGATGAACGGGATCGAGCCGCCGATCCCGGTCTCCACCGCGGCGTTGCCGTAGGCCTCGGAGAACGCGCGGCGGGCGGCGTCGTAGGCGGCGCCGGTGCCGTCGAGGGTGAACGGCTCGGCGATCCCCGGGCCGGGGGTGACGGTGACCTGCGCGCCCCACGGCACGTGCGACTCCAGGTGCGCAGCCAGCGCGCGTTGGGCGGCGAGGGCGTCCTCGCCCGGCGCGATCCGCATGCTGACCATGGCCCGGGCCCGCGGGACGAGCACATTGGACGCCTCCGCGACCCGCGGCGCGTCGATGCCGAGCACCGCGACGGCGGGCTTGAGCCAAGTCCGCTCGGGAAGCGTCCCGGTGCCGAGCAGCTCGACACCGTCGAGCAGGCCGGCGTCGGAGCGGAACGTGGCCTCGTCCATGTCGGGGGCGTCGGAGTGCCCGCGGGCCAGGCCGGGGATCGCGACCTCGCCCTTGGCGTCGTGCAGCGCACCGAGCGTCGTGCACAGCGCGGTCAGGGCGTCGCCGACCGGCCCGCCGTAGACCCCGGAGTGCACCGGGCGCTCCAGCATCGCGACCTCGACGGTGACGTCGACCAGGCCGCGCAGGCTGGTGGTCAGGGCCGGGACGTCGACGGCGGGGTTGGCCGCGTCGGCGATGACGATGACGTCGGCGGTGAGCAGTTCGTGGTGGGAGCGCAACAGCGCCGGCAGGGTGGGGGAGCCGGACTCCTCCTCGCCCTCGATGAACAGCGTGACCCCGACCGGCGGGTGGCCCTGGTAGGCGCGCAGCACGGCCAGGTGCGTCATCACGCCGGCCTTGTCGTCGGCGGCCCCGCGGCCGTAGAGCCGGCCGTCACGCTCGGTCGGTTCGAACGGCGGGCTGGTCCAGTGCTCGTCGCCGCCGGTGGGCTGGACGTCGTGGTGGGCGTAGAGCAGCACGGTCGGCTGGCCCTCGGGCGCCGGCCACTGCGCGACGACGGCCGGTGCCCCGCCCTCGGCGGCGACGATCTGCACGGCCGCGGCGCCGGCCGCGCGGGCCAGCTCGGCCACGGTCTCGGCACTGCGGCGGGTGTCCTCGGCGTGTGCGGGGTCGGCCCAGATGCTCGGGATGCGTACCAGTCGCTCGAGGTCGGCCCGGGCGGCGGGCAGGGCATCGGTCACGGCGGCGGCGAGGTTCTCACGCGGGTCCGGCACGCCAGAAGATGCTACGCCGAGCGGTCTTCACCATCGGCCACCCGGCGACACGTAGGCTCGCGCCCATGTCCCGGTTCCTCACGATGTTGCTGGACACGGCCACCCGATCCGACCGCGGGATGACCACAGGAGAACCGGGCGATCCGGTCCGCCGTACGTGGCCCGAGGTGCACGCGACGGCGCTGCGGATGGCCGCGGCGCTGCAGGCGGGCGGCGACGGCGTGCGGGGGCTGAGCCGCGGCGCGGCGGTGGCCGTGCTGGCCGGCGAGCCGGCCACGATCGCCCCGGCCGCGCAGGCGGTGTGGCTCTCCGGCGGCAGTGTGACGATGCTGCACCAGCCGACCCCGCGGACCGACCTGGCCGCGTGGGCCGAGGACACGGTCACCGTGCTGGAGATGATCGACGCGCAACTGATCCTGCTGGGCGCCCCGTTCGACGCGCTGGCCCCGGTGCTCACCGAGCGCGGCATCGCGTTCCGCAGGCTGGCCGACCTGGACGCCGATCCGAGCGGCCTGGCCACCCCCTCCGCGGACGTCGCGGGGGAGGACGACACCGCGCTGCTGCAGCTGACCAGCGGGTCCACCGCTGAGCCCAAGGCAGTACGGATCACCCACCGCAACCTGTTCGCCAACATCGGCGCGATGGTCGAGGCGGCCTGCCTCGACATCTCCCGCGACGTGATGGTGTCCTGGCTGCCGCTGTTCCACGACATGGGGATGGTCGGGTTCCTGACCGTGCCCATGGCGACCGGGCTCGAGCTGGTGACCGTGACCCCGTCGGACTTCCTGTCCCGGCCGCTGCTGTGGGCCGAGCTGATCTCGAAGTACCGCGGCACCGTCACCGCCGCGCCGAACTTCGCCTATGCCGTGCTCGCCCGCCAGCTCGCCCGGGCCGAGGGCACGCTGGATCTGTCGAGCATGCGGTTCGCGCTCAACGGCGCCGAGCCGATCGACCCCGACGCGGTTGTCGCGTTCACCACGGCGGGTGCCCGGTACGGGCTCAGCCCGGACTCGGTGGTGTGCGCCTACGGGATGGCCGAGACCGCCCTCGGAGTGTCGTTCGCGCCGTGCGACACCGGGCTGCAGATCGACCACGTCGACGCTGAGCAGCTCGAGAAACATCGCCGCGCGGTGCCCGCGAGCTACGGCCCGGTGCGCCGCTTCCCCAAGCTGGGCCCGCCGCTGCCCGGTATCGAGGTGCGGGTGGTCGGCGACGACGGGACGGTCCTCGGCGAGCGCGAGGTCGGGGTGCTGCAGCTGCGCGGCGAGTCGGTGACCCCCGGCTACCTGACCGTCCACGGGCCGCAGTCCACACAGGACGCAGACGGCTGGCTGGACACGGGGGACGAGGGCTACCTGGCCGGCGGCACCGTGGTGGTCTGCGGCCGGCGCAAGGACGTGATCATCATGGCCGGGCGCAACATCTACCCGACCGACATCGAGCGCGCCGCGGCCGGCACCGACGGCGTGCGGGCCGGCAACACGGTGGCGGTGCGGCTGACCGCAGGGGAGGGCCGGCACCGCGAGTCGTTCCTGGTGGCGGTGGAGTCGCGCCGGGCCGGCGACGCGGAGGCCGAACAGCTCATCCGCAAGGACGTGATCTCGCGGGTGGTGTCGGCGGTCGGGGTGCGCCCCGCCGAGGTCGTCGTGCTGAAGCCCGGCAGCCTGCCCAAGACGCCCTCGGGAAAGCTCCGCCGCGCCGCGACCCGGGACCTGCTCGCCGCCCACGCCTGAACGACGCGAAGGGGGCTTTCGCTGCGCTGGATGCAGCGAAAGCCCCCTTCATGGCGGATCGGGGTCAGCCCGACAGCGCGTGGAAGCGGTTCTGGGTGGGTTCGAGGCCGTCGTGCAGCAGCGCCTCGGCGGCGTCCGCGGCGAGATCGACGGCGAACTCCAGGTCCTTGCGCTCCGCGCCCGAGAACCGCTTGAGCACGAAGTCGGCCGGGTCCTGACGGCCCGGTGGGCGGCCGATGCCGAACCGGACCCGCAGGTAGTCCTTGGTGCCGATCGCCGAGCTGATCGAGCGCAGTCCGTTGTGGCCGCCCTCGCCGCCGCCCCGCTTGAGCCGGACGACGCCGAAGCCCAGGTCGAGGTCGTCGTGCACCACGACGAGGTCTTCCGGTGGCACCGCGTAGTACTTCAGGAGCCCGGCGACCGGCCCGCCGGAGACGTTCATGTACGTCCGCGGCTTGGCCAGGATGACGCGCCGCCCGGCCAGCCGGCCCTCGAGCACGTCGGCGTTGGTCTTGTGTCCCTTGAACCGGCCACCGCCGGCCCGCGCCGCCAACAGGTCGACGACGCGGAAGCCGACGTTGTGCCGGGTCTCGGCGTAGTCGGGCCCGGGGTTGCCGAGCCCGACCACCAGGGCAGGGCCCGGCGCCATGGGTCAGCTGCCCGAGGAACCGGACTCGTCGGAGCCCGCAGCCGGGGCCCCGGTCTCGGCCGCCGGGGCCTCCTCGACCACGCCGGCGCCCTCCAGGTCGACCTCGCCCTCCAGCTCCTCGGCGGTCGGCGCGGCGACGACGTTGACCACCAGGTGCTCGGCGTCGGTGCGCAGCTCCACGCCGCTCGGCAGGGGCAGCTGGCCGGCGAGGATCTGGGTGCCCGCCTCGGCGCCCTCCACGGAGACCTCGAGGTGCTCCGGGATGTTCAGCACGTCGGCCTCGACCTCGACGGCGTTGAGGTCCTGGGTGATCAGGGTGCCGGGCGCGGCGTCCCCGGTGATCACGAGCGGGATCTCCACGACGACCTTCTCGCCGCGCTTGATCACCAGCAGGTCGACGTGCTCGATGTACGGGCGGATGGGGTGCACGACCACGGTCTTGGTCAGCGCCAGCTGCGGCGCGGCACCGGCGATGTTGAGCTCGAGCACGGCGTTGCGGCCCTGCTCACGGACGACCCGGGCGAACTCCAGCGACGGGAGCGCGAGGTGCTGCGGGTCGGTGCCGTGCCCGTAGAGCACGGCGGGGATCTTGCCTGCACGGCGGGCGCGGCGGGCGGCGCCCTTGCCGAACTCCGTGCGGGTCTCGGCGTCGATACGGGCCTCGGCCACGGTACTTCTCCTCGATCTGCGTTCTGCGAAAATTGACGCGCGGCGAGGAGCCGGTGGGACCGGCCCAGCGTCGATCACGGCGGGCTGAACAACGCCCGCCCTCGCCGCGGAACTGCAGATGAGGATACGCGACGAGGCTGGGCCCCTCGGCCCCCGGGGTCGGCGCCGATGCCCCGGCGCCGACCGGTGGGCCTCAGGCGTTGCCGTCGAACAGGCTGGTCACCGATCCGTCGTCGAAGACCTCGTGGATCGCGCGGGCCACCAGCGGCGCGATGGGCAGCACCGTCATGGTCGGGAACCGCTTCTCGTCCGGGATCGGCAGCGTGTCGGTGAAGATCACCTCGCGGGCGCCGCACGTCGAGAGCCGCTCGGTCGCCGGCCCCGAGAGCACGCCGTGCGTCGCCGCGACGATCACGTCGGACGCACCCTCCGCCAGCAGTGCCTCGACCGCCTTGGCCACCGTGCCACCGGTGTCGATCATGTCGTCGATCACCACGCAGAGCCGGCCCTGGATGTCGCCGACGACGCGGTTGGCCACCGCCTCGTTCGGCTTCATCGGGTCGCGCGTCTTGTGGATGAACGCCAGCGGTGTGCCACCGAGCGTGTCCGCCCACCGCTCGGCCAGCCGCACGCGCCCCGAGTCGGGGGAGACGACCGCGAGCTCGCGGGTGGAGTAGGTGCGCTTGATGTAGTCGGCGAGCACCGGCAGCGCGAACAGGTGGTCCACCGGGCCGTCGAAGAAGCCCTGGATCTGCGAGGTGTGCAGGTCGACCGTCATGATCCGGTCGGCACCGGCGGTCTTGAACATGTCGGCGACCAGCCGCGCGGAGATCGGCTCCCGGCCGCGGTGCTTCTTGTCCTGCCGGGCGTAGCCGTAGAACGGCATGACCACGGTGATCCGCTTGGCCGACGCGCGCTTGAGCGCGTCGACCATGATCAGCTGCTCCATGATCGCGTCGTTGATCGGGGCGGAGTGCGACTGCAGGACGAACGCGTCGCAGCCACGCACCGACTCCTCGAAACGCACGAAGATCTCCCCGTTGGCGAAGGAGTACGCCGACTGGGGGGTGATGGTGACGTCCAGCTCCTTGGCCACCTGCTCGGCCAGTTCGGGATGGGCCCGTCCGGAGAAGAGCATGAGGTTCTTCTTCGGGGTGGCCGAGATCGCGCTCACCGTGTTGTGCCTCCTCGACCGGTGTCGCCGGCCTCGTCCGCTGCGTGTGTGCCGGGGCCGGAGGGCGCCGAGGCGACGGTCGCCGACACCGAGGCGTCGTCGGCCCGCTCGGCGGCTTCGGCCGCCGGGGTGCCCGGGCGGTTCTTCCGGACCCAGCCCTCAATGGTCCGCTGTGACCCGGCCGACACGGCCAGCGCCCCCGGTGGTACGTCCTGGCGTAACACGGTGCCTGCGCCCGTGTACGCACCGTCGCCGACCTGTACGGGGGCGATGAACATGGTGTCCGAGCCGGTCCGCACGTGGGATCCGATCACCGTCCGGTGCTTGCGGACGCCGTCGTAGTTGACGAACACCGACGAGGCGCCGATGTTGCTCATCTCGCCGATCGAGGCGTCGCCGACGTAGGTCAGGTGCGGCACCTTGCTGCCCGCGCCGATGTCGGCGTTCTTCACCTCGACGAAAGTGCCGATCTTGCCGCGCTCGCCGAGCCGGGCGCCGGGACGCAGGTAGGCGAACGGGCCGACCGACGCGCCGGGCCCGATCACCGCGGAGCTGCCGTGCGTGCGGATGACGGTGGCACCGGCGCCGATCTCGGTGTCGGTCAGCGTGGTGTCCGGGCCGATCTGCGCGCCGTCGGCGACGACCGTGGTGCCGTGCAGCTGGGTGCCCGGGTGCAGCAGCACGTCGACGCCCAGCCGGACCTGGACGTCCACCCAGGTCGTGGCCGGGTCGACCACGGTGACCCCGGCGAGCATCCACCGCTCCAGCACCCGCCGGTTCAGCTCGGCACGGATGGCCGCGAGCTGCACCCGGTCGTTCACGCCGCGGAGCAGCCACGGGTCGGCGCAGCGGACCGCGCCGACCGGGGCGCCGTCGGCGGCGGCGATCCCGATCAGGTCGGTCAGGTACAGCTCGCGCTTGCTGTTCTCGGTGTCCAGCCGGCCGATCGCGGCGGCCAGGAAGGCCGCGTCGAACGCGTAGACGCCCGAGTTCACCTCGGTGATCGCCAGCTGGGCCGGGTCGGCGTCGTTCTGCTCGACGATCCCGGTGACCCGCCCGGCGGCGCTGCCGTCGCGTGGGCCCTCGCGCAGGATGCGCCCGTAGCCGGTCGGGTCGGCCAGGTCGGTGGTCAGCAGGGTGACCGCCGCGCCGACCGTGTCGTGCTCGGCCAGCAGCGCGCCGAGCGTCGCGGCGTCCAGCAGCGGGACGTCGCCGCAGCTGACGAGCACGGTGCCCGTCAGGTCGGCCGGCAGCGCCGCCAGCCCGCTGCGCACCGCGTCCCCGGTGCCGAGCGGCTGCTCCTGCACGGCGGTCAGCACCGGGCGGGCGAGCTCCGCGCCGAGTCCGTCGACGGCCTCGCCGACCTGCTCGCGGGCGTGCCCGACGACCACCACCAGGTGCTCGGGCTCCAGCGCCGCGGCGGCGTACACGGCGTGCCCCAGCAGGCTGCGCCCCCCGATGGGGTGCAGGACCTTGGGGATCGCAGACCGCATTCGGGTCCCCTCGCCGGCGGCGAGCACGATCGCTGCCGCCGGTCGGTTCGTCCCGCTCGGGTCCGTCACTCCGCCGGGCCCGGAGGCTGCTCCGGTGCGATCGGGCCCGCCGTGACGATCGGGCATCGTCCCCACTCCCTGGCTCGTTGCGTCCGTGCGACGGCACCGTCGCCGGAACGGCGGGGCCGCTCGTGGCTCTGCGGTGACTCGGCGGACTCGGCGTCGGCGACGACGCGGATCCTACGGTGTCCGAACCGGGCCCGGCCCCTCCCCTGGAGCAGGCCCGGCGGACCTGCGCAGGGTGCCCGCGGTACCGCTCGTAACCATCCCCGGCCGGGGTCGTTGATCCGCCCGGCCGACGCGGAGCGGACAAAGGACCTGGATGGGCAAGCACAGCAAGACCCGGCGGCCCCGGGTCCGGACGGCGTTCGCGGCCGGTCTGGTGGGCGCCGGCACCCTCGGCTCGGCGGGTGTCGGGCACGCGGAGAGCGCGCCGGCGCCGGCCGGGGCCGCGCCCGTCGCGGGCACCCCGTGTACCGCGGCGGCACGCGCCTGTGTGGACCTCGGGGCCAAGAAGGCGTGGCTGATCGGCGACGGCAAGGTCGTGCGCGGGCCGGTCCCGATGAGTTCCGGCGGGCCCGGCCACGAGACGCCGCGGGGCGACTTCCGGGTCGAGTGGAAGAACAAGAGCCACCGCAGCGCGGAGTTCAACGACGCGCCGATGCCGTTCGCGGTGTTCTTCGCGCCGGGGGGCATCGCATTCCACGAGGGCAACCTCTCGACGCCCTCGGCCGGCTGCGTTCGGCTCTCCACCGCGGACGCCAGTGCGTTCTACGATTTCCTGCAGGTCGACGACAGGGTCCAGGTCCGCTGATCGTTGTCGCGAGCCGGTTGCCGTCCACCCCGCCGTCGCCCCGCTCGTCGTTCGCTGCCGACCGGTCGTCTCAAGATCTGTGAGGGCGGGCATGGCCGGGGCGTCTGACGGGTTGATCGGGATCGAGCAACCGAAGGAGGCCACATGCCCACTCGCACCGCTCGCACGGCATGGAACGGGACCCTGGAGCAGGGGGCCGGGCAGGTCGAACTGAGCAGCAGCAAGGTCGGTACGTTCGACGTCAGCTTCCCCAAGCGGGCCGCTGACGACGCCGGCGGCTGGACGAGCCCGGAGGAGCTCATCGCCGCCGCGCACTCGTCCTGCTACGCGATGCAGCTCTCCGCGCTCATCGCGGAGGCGGGCGGCACGCCGGAGGCGCTCGACGTCACCGCGGCCGTCTCGCTGGGCCCGGACCCGAAGGGCGGGTTCGCCATCACCGGGATCAACATCACCGTGCGTGGCGAGGTCAACGGCCTCGACGCCGCGGGTTTCGAACAGGTCGCGGAGGCGGCCAAGGAGCAGTGCCCGGTCAGCAAGGCGCTGGCCGGTACGACGATCACGCTCGACGCTGCGCTGGAGTGAGTTCCACCCGTGCAGCGGGGGCGAGCGGTCGGGAGAGGAGTCGACGTGAGGTGCACCGGGAACGGCCGGCCTGAGCCGGAGCCGCAGCCCTCGGGCGGGCGCTGACCCAGCCGCGGCCGGGGAGGCATCCCCGTTCCGCATCGACGACCACGGGGTGATTCCACCGTTGCGGTGGGTCACCCCGTCGTCATGTCGGGACGTGTGGCCGAACCTGATATCGAGCACGCGCTCCGCCGCCAGGATTCGAACCTGGACCATCGGAACCAAAATCCGAGGTGCTGCCGTTACACCACGGCGGACAGGCCCCCATCCTGACATGCCGGTCATGCGGGTCCTGCATCCACCGCCGTCCGGGTATCCCTGTCGGCGTGATTAACGTGCGGGGTCCACGACCGGAAATGTCCGGATGCGGCGCTGCGCGTTGCGCATCGGCTCGATTACTCTCCGGGAGGTGCGGTCACGTCGAGCGCACCCTGCACCGAGTGCTCCCGACCCAGAGGTGACCCCGCATGCCCACTGAGGCCGCTGCAGTCGACAACCCTACGACCCCTCGCGGTGCCGACGGCGCGGCCGCGCCCGCAGGTGCGAAACCGCTGCTCGGACTGAACCGAACGAACTGGCAGCAGGGCCTCGTCTGGGCTTTCGTGATCGTGCCGATGCTCGCGCTGGTCGCGTCGGTGCCCGCGGTCTGGGGATGGGGCCTGGGCTGGCACGACGTCGTGATCGCGGCGACGTTCTACGTGATCGGCATCCTGGGTGTGACTGTTGGTTACCACCGGCATTTCACGCACAAGTCGTTCAAGGCCCGGCCGTGGCTGCGCGTGGCGCTCGCGATCAGCGGGTCGCTGGCGATTCAGGGCTCGGTGCTCGCCTGGGTGGCCGATCATCGGCGCCACCACGCGTTCTCCGACAAGGAGGGCGACCCGCATTCGCCGTGGCGCTACGGCACCTCGCCGCTGGCGGTGGCGAAGGGATTCTTCTGGGCGCACATCGGGTGGCTGTTCGACCGCCGGAAGTCCAACTACGAGCGATTCATCCCCGACCTGCTGGCCGACCGGGCGGTGCGCCGGGTCAGCAAACTGTTCGGGCTCTGGGTCGCGATGAGCCTGGTGCTGCCCGCCGCACTCGGCGGGTTGATCACGTGGTCCTGGGCCGGCGCGCTGACCGGGTTCTTCTGGGGCGGACTGGTCCGTATGGGTGTACTGCACCACGTGACCTGGTCGATCAACTCGGTCTGCCACATGGTCGGCGAGCGCCCGTTCCGTTCCCGCGACAAGTCCCGCAACTTCTGGCCGCTGGCGATCCTGTCCATGGGCGAGTCCTGGCACAACCTGCATCACGCGGACCCCACCTGTGCCCGGCACGGCGTGCTGCGCGGGCAGATCGACATCTCGGCGCGGGTGATCTGGCTGTTCGAGCGCTTCGGCTGGGCCCACGAGGTGCGCTGGCCGACGACCCGCAGGCTCGCCAAGATCAGCAATAGCTGATCCCGCCGGAAATGCACGAAATGACCGGTTGAAGCCATCCGAGTGGCACTCTTCGACCCATTTGGGCCGCCCGAATGGCGTGAGGTGCGCAAACGAGGCAAGTGGTGCCTTCGGCGCGGGTGGGTGACCCACCCCCGGGTGAGCGCTGCGCCGTTCGTGGAACACTGACCGCCGTGTTCACCCCTGATCTCGGACTGCCCCGCGACGCGTCGGTGAGGTCATCGTGACGGCGGCCGACAGCGCGACACAGGCGCTCGACGCCTCGTCGGTGGGCGACCCCCTGCTGACCTGCCGGCTCTGTGGATCCGCAGAGCTGCGCAGCTTCCTCGATCTCGGCGCCACCCCGCCCTGCGAGCTCTTCCTCCCGGCCGCGGCGCTGGAGCAGCCGGAGACGACATACCCGCTGCACGTGCGGGTGTGCGACCGGTGCCTGCTCGCGCAGTTGCCGCCGTTGATCACCCCCGAGGAGACGTTCACCGAGTACGCCTACTTCTCCTCGTTCTCCACGTCCTGGGTGCAGCACGCGGAGCGGTTCGTCGCGGGCGCGGTGGAGCGGCTCGGACTGGGGCCGGACTCGTTCGTCGTCGAGGTCGCCAGTAACGACGGCTATCTGCTGCAGCACGTGGTCGGCCGCGGAATCCGTTGCCTGGGTATCGAGCCGTCGGTGAACGTCGGTGAGGCCGCGCGTGAGAAGGGCGTCCCGACGCTCACCGCGTTCCTCACCCCGGAGACCGGTGCGCAGGTGCGCGCCGAGCACGGGCCCGCCGACCTGGTCGCGCTGAACAACGTCTACGCGCACATCCCTGACGTGATCGGCTTCACCAAGGGCCTGCGGTCCATGGTCGCCGACGACGGCTGGGTGTCGATCGAGGTGCAGCACCTGCTCACGCTGGTCGAGCGCACCCAGTTCGACACGATCTACCACGAGCATTTCCAGTACTACACGGTGCTCACCGCGCAGCGCGCGCTCGCCTCCGGTGGGCTGGCCCTGGTCGACGTCGAACTGCTCGACACCCACGGCGGGTCGATCCGGCTGTGGGCGCGCCCGGCCGAGATCGCCGCGGAGCCCTCGCAGGCGGTCCGCGACGTGCTCGCGGCCGAGGAGGCCGCCGGGCTGCACACCGCCGAGGGCCACGACGGGTTCGCCGCCGCCGTCTCCCGGGTTCGCGACGACCTGGTGAGCTTCCTGATCGATGCGCGCCGCGAGGGCAAGAAGGTGGTCGGCTACGGCGCGCCGGGCAAGGGCAACACGCTGCTGAACTACTGCGGCATCCGGCCCGATCTGCTCGCGTACACCGTCGACCGCAACCCCTACAAGCACGGCCGCTACACCCCTGGTACGCGCGTCCCCGTGCTGGCCCCCGTGCAGATCGCCGAGGACCGCCCGGACTACGTGCTGATCCTGCCCTGGAACCTGCGCACCGAGCTCACCGAGCAGCTCGCCTACGTGCGCGAGTGGGGTGGGCGGCTGGTCTTCCCGATCCCGACGCTCGAGGTGGTCTGACGCTGTGAAGGTCGTCCTGTTCTGCGGCGGCTACGGCATGCGGATGCGCGACGGCGTGTCCGACCTGCCCAAGCCCATGCACCCGGTCGGTCCGCGCCCGCTGATCTGGCACGTGATGCGCTACTACGCGCACTTCGGGCACAAGGACTTCGTGCTGTGTCTGGGTTACGGCGCGCACCACATCAAGGACTTCTTCCTCAACTACGACGAGACGGCGTCCAACGACTTCGTGCTGCGCGGCGGCGACGTGGAGCTGCTCGGCAGCGACATCCAGGACTGGACGATCACGTTCGTGCACACCGGGCTGGACTCGCCGATCGGCGAGCGGCTGCGCCGGGTGCGGGCACTGGTGGAGGGCGAGGAGATGTTCCTGGCCAACTACGCCGACGTGCTCACCGACATGCCGCTCAACGACATGATCGAGCAGTTCCGGGGCACCGATTCGGTCGGCGCGCTGCTCGCGGTGCCGCCGCAGTCGGCGTTCCACTGCGTCGACGTCGGGGACGGCGACAAGATCGCCTCGATCACCACGCTGCAGGAGATGCCGCTGTGGGAGAACGGCGGCTACTTCGTGTTGCGGCCGGAGATCTTCGAGTACCTCCCGGAGAACGGCGACCTGATCGCCGACGCCTGCGCCCCGCTCGCGAAGGAGGGCCGGATGATGGCCTACCGGCACCGCGGCTTCTGGCAGCCGGCCGACACCGTCAAGGAGCGCACCGCGCTGGAGGCGGCCTACCAGGGCGGCACCCGGCCGTGGATGCTCTGGGAGGCCCCCGACCGGGACCCGCTGCAGGCCGCGATCGCGGCGCTCAACCAGGCTCACCTCGAGCGATAGGCGTGCGATAACGATGCTGAGCCTCCTGCCCGAGCGGCTGGACCGGATGCTGCTGCTCGGCGCGCACTGTGACGACATCGCGATCGGGGCGGGCGGCTCGCTGCTCGAACTGTGCCGTTCGCACCCCGGCGTCCGGGTCTCGGCGCTGGTCCTGACCGGCGGCGGGTCGCTGCGTGAGGAGGAGGAACGGGCCGCGCTGGCCGCGTTCTGCCCCGGCGCGCAGCTGGAGATCGCCGTCCTCGACCTGCCCGACGGCCGGGTGCCGACCCGCTGGGAGCGGGCCAAGCAGGCCCTCGAGGACCTGCGCCAGCGCGGCGAGCCGGACCTGATCTTCGCGCCGTCCCCGCACGACGCCCACCAGGACCACCGGACGCTGGCCCGGATGGTGCCGACCGTGTTCCGCGACCACCTGACGCTGGGGTACGAGATCCTGAAGTGGGAGAGCGACCTCGTCCAGCCGCAGGTGTTCCTCCCGCTGGCCGAGCCCGTGCTGCGGGAGAAGATCGCGAAGCTGCACGAGCACTACGGCTCCCAGCGGGACCGCAGCTGGTTCGACGCCGAGGCCTTCGGCGGCCTGGCCCGCATCCGTGGTGTGCAGTGTCACGCTCGCTACGCCGAGGCTTTCCACGTGTCCAAGATGGTGCTCGGAGTGGCACCGCTGACCGGGCTCGACCCGGTCGACTGACGATCAGAGGGGGACTTCTCTCGTGCGTGTTCTGCTGACCGGCCACCAGGGTTACCTGGGTACCGTGATGGCGCCGATCCTGACCGCCGCCGGGCACGACGTGGTGGGTCTGGACAGCGGGCTGTTCGCCGACTGCGTGCTGGGCTCGCTCGACGCGCCGGACGTGCCCGGCCTGGCCGTCGACCTGCGCGACGTCACCGTCGAGCAGCTGACGGGCTTCGACGCCGTCGTGCACATGGCGGCGCTGTCGAACGACCCGCTGGGTTCGCTGGCCCCCGAGATCACCTACGACATCAACCACCACGCGTCGACGCGGCTGGCCAGGCTGGCCAAGGAGGCCGGGGTCAAGCGCTTCGCGTACGCGTCCACCTGCTCGGTCTACGGTGCCCAGTCCGGTGACGACCTGGTCGACGAGGATGCCCCGCTCAAGCCGGTGACCCCGTACGCGATCTCCAAGGTGCGTGTGGAGGACGACCTCGCCGAGCTGGCCGACTCCGGCTTCGTGCCGGTCTCGCTGCGCAACGCCACCGCGTTCGGGTTCTCGCCGCGGCTGCGCGCCGACATCGTGCTCAACAACCTGGTCGGGCACGCGATCCTCACCGGCGTCGTCAAGGTGCTCTCCGACGGCACCCCGTGGCGCCCGCTGGCGCACGCCGAGGACATCGCCGGTGCCGTCGTGGCTGCGCTGGCCGCCCCCGCGGACGTCGTTCGAGGCAAGGCGTACAACGTCGGCACCGAGAAGAACAACCGGACCGTCGCCGAGATCGCGCAGGCCGTCGTCGAGGCGGTGCCGGGCTCCGAGTTGCTGATCACCGGCGAGGCGGGCAACGACCCCCGCTCCTACCGGGTGGACTTCTCCCGGGCCCGCAAGGAGCTCGACTTCGAGGCACAGTGGACGATCCCGGCCGGCGCCCGGCAGCTGGCCGACGAGTACCGCGCCCGCGGGCTCACCCAGGAGGCGTTCGACAAGCGCTTCACCCGCCTCGCGGTGCTGTCCGGGCGGCAGCAGGCGGGCACGCTCGACGGGTCGATGCGCGTCGTCGGCTGACGCCGATCGCCCCGGCGCCGGGCCGTCCCCGCTTCCGGGGGCGGCCCGGCGCCGTGTTCCGGGTCAGGCGCCGGAGAGCGCGCTGCTGAACTCGTCGGCCTGCAGCGGGGCGAGGTCGCAGACGCGCAGGAAGTCGCCCAGCGTGGTGCCGGTGGCGCCGCTGTCGACGTTGCGCGGGCCGCGCCCGGCCCGGACGTCCTCGATGTTGATCGTCCGCAGGTCGTAGGAGAACCGGGTGACGCCGGACAGGTTCGGGGCCGAGGCGTGCAGGTGGTTCGACGAGAACATCATGACGTCCCCGGAGCCGCCGGCGATCCGGATCTCCCCGCGGGAGTCGATCTCCTCCAGCGGCAGCGGGTGCGGCCGGTCGTCCTTGGTCGTCTTCTCGGCCGCGGCGTGCCGGTGCTTGGCGACCCACTCGTCGTAGTCGTAGGCGTTGGAACCGTTCCGCACGGGCTTGTCGAAATAGTCGGTGAACATGCTCATAACATTGTCCCCGACCACGGGAAACACCGGAACCCAGTAGTTCACCAGCTGCTGCGGGTGGCCGTACCACATATCGCGGTGCGCCTTGTAGTTGTAGCTCACGCCCGCGGAGAGATAGTTGTCCGCAGGAATAACCCGCAGTCGCGGGATGTCGAAGTAGGTGAGCTCGGGGTCGACGCCCAGCTCGACGGCGAACTGCTGGCACAGCTCCTTGGTGCGCTGGCCGTTGGTGAACTCGGACTTCAGCGGGCCGACCCGCTTCACGAATTCGTCGACGCTCATCTCGTACTGCGCCCGCTCCGGGTCCAGTCCGGAAAAAGCCTCGCTGATGAGGGACTTCGCGTGCTCCGCGAGGGCGTTGGCGCCGGCCAGTCCGGTGTACAGATAGAAGTTCCCGGCGAACAGCGATTCACGCCGATCGTCGTCCGCGATCTGTCGATTCAGGTAGAGCGTGATCAACGCCTGTTCCTCGTCTCTGTCCGCTTATTCGGCCCTGCGGCGAGGCTACCTGATGAGAGCTGGGCGGTTTCCTACGAACGAGAATAGTAGCTTCTGCGCTGCCTACTAGGAATGATAGTAGCTACTAATCGACTTAGTAGAATGAGTCGGTCAGACCGGGGTGATCCGGAGCAGAACGTCCCCGGAGCCGTTCGAGCTGGTGACGAACAACGCGCCGTCGGGTCCGGTGCGCACCGCGCGCAGCCGACCGAAGGTGCCGTCCAGTTCAATGGGCACACCGACCGACGCGACCGCGCCGTCCCGGCCCAGCGTCATGATCAGGAGTTTGCTGCCGCGCAGCGCCGCGACCGCCAGTGCGCCGTCCAGCGCGCCCCACTGCGGCCCGTCGATGAATGCCGCGCCCGCGATCGCCTCCACCGGGCGACCGGAGCTCCACATCGCCGGGACGGCGTCCGGGAAGCGGGCCAGGTCGGTCATCGGCACCGACTCGTCGTAGCCGCCCACCGTGCCGCCCTGCGACGGGTCCCAGCCGTAGTTCCCGCCGGCCCGCAGCCGGTTCACCTCGTCGTCGGTGCCCGGGCCGTGCTCGGCGGTGTAGACCTCGCCGGTGCCGGGCCGGACGGCGACGCCCTGCACGTTGCGGTGCCCGTAGGTCCAGATCAGCCGCTGGGCCGCGGCGGCGGCGTCGGCGAACGGGTTGCCCGCCGCCGGGCCGCCCGTCGCCAGGTCCACCCGCAACACCTTGCCGCCCATCGAGGTGAGGTCCTGGGGGACGGTGCTGCGGGCGGTGTCGCCGGTGCCCACGAGCAGCGCGCCGTCGGCGGCCAGTGTGGGCCGGCAGCCGGAGTGGCGGCCCGAGGGGCTCACCGGCAGCCCGCCGACCAGCGGGTCGGCGACCCGGGCCGCGGACCGGCCGTCGACCGCGAGCTGCCAGGTGATCAGCCGGACGTCCCCGCCGCCCCCGGTGTGCGTCTGGCAGGTGGTGAAGCGCCGGCTCTGCGCGAAGTCGGGGTGCACGACGAGTCCCATCAGCCCGCCCTCGCCGCGGACCAGCACGTCGCCGAAGTCGGCCGCGACCGGCGTGACGATGGCTCCGGGGGCTGTCCCGGAGACCAGGGCGAGCCGGCCGCCGCGCTCGCTGACCAGTACCTGGCCGTCGGGCAGGAGCCCCAGGTCCCAGGGGTGGGCGAGGCCGGCGGCGACGGTGCTCACGCGCAACTGCGGGGTGCCGGTCCGGGTGGGCGCCGACGCGGCCCCCTGGGCGGCGGGGGCGGCCCCGGCGGCACCGTCTGCGACCGATCCGGCATCGGCCGAGCACCCGGCCAGCGCCAGCGCGATCGACGCCGGGATCCAGACGAACCGGCGTGCCCGCGATCGCAGCATGGTCCGCATTCTCCCCGATACGACCGCGAAGACGCAGTATGTCCGGTCAGGCCCGGACCCGCGTCGCGACGGCCGGATGTCCGACCGGCCTTATACCGTCTGGCCCATGCCCCGCAGTTACCTCCGCTTCCCTCACCTGCACGGCGACACCGCGGTCTTCGTGGCCGAGGACGACGTCTGGTCGGCGCCGCTGTCCGGCGGGCGGGCCTACCGGCTGACCGCCGACGGTGTGCCCGCCGCCAACCCGCGACTGTCCCCGGATGGAGCCCAGGTGGCGTGGACGTCATGGCGGGAGGGCGTGCCCGAGGTGTTCGTGGCCGAGGCCGAGGGCGGCGGTGCGCGCCGGCTGACCTACTGGGGCGACCCGCGGACACGGACGGTCGGCTGGACCCCCGGCGGCGACGCCCTCGCCGTGACCGCGGCGGGGCAGGCGTCGGCCCGGCGAAGCTGGGCGCACGCGATCCCGGCCGCGTCCGGGGCGCCGCGCCGGCTGGACTACGGGCCGGTCTCGGACCTGGCACTGCCGGTCGACGGTGGCCCGGCGGTGCTCCTGGGCACGACGATGTCGCGGGACATGGCCTGGTGGAAGCGTTACCGCGGGGGCACCGCAGGCAAGCTGTGGTGGGACCCGGCCGGATCGGGGCGGTTCAGCCGGCTCGCGGCCGAGCTGAACGGGCAGCTCGACTCGCCGATGATCGTCGGCGCCGGGGACGCGGCCCGCATCGCGTTCCTGTCCGATCACGAGGGCTGGGGCAATCTCTACTCGCTCCCCTTCGACGGCGACCTCGCCGGGCTGCGCCGGCACACCGATCACGGGGGAGCGGGCGCGCCCGCGTTCTACGCCCGGCACGCCACCACCGACGGCACCCGGGTGATCTACGAGTCCGCCGGTGAGCTGTGGCTGCTGGAGAACCTGTCCGACGACGCGCAGCCGCGCCGGCTCGACATCCGCCTCGGCGGGCCGCGCACCGCCCGCGAGCCGTTCCGGGTCGACGCCGCGCGCTGGCTGACCCGCGCCGTTCCGGACCGCAGCGGCCGGACCAGCATCGCCCAGGTCCGGGGCACGGTGCATCGGCTCACCCATCGGGACGGCCCGGCCCGCACGCTGCTCGCCGAGCCCGGCGTCCGGGCCCGGCTGGCCCAGCCGCTGGGTGAGGACCGCGCGGTCTGGATCGACGACGCCGCGGGCGAGGACGCCGTGTGCATCGCCCCGATCGACTCCCGGGCCGATGGGGCGCCGGGACCCGCCCGCCACGGCGCCGGTGAGATCGGCCGGGTGCTCGAGCTGGTCGCCGCGCCCGACGGCACGACCGCCGCGCTGGCCACGCACGACGGCCGGCTGCTGGTCCTCGACACCGCCACGGGCGCGCTGCGCGAGCTCGCACGCGGGGCGGCCGGTGAGATGTCCGGGCTGAACTACTCCCCGGACAGCGCCTGGCTGGCCTACGCCGACCCGGCCGAGGCCGGCCTGAGCCGCATCATGATCGCCCGGCTGGCCGACGAGACCCTGGTCGAGGTGACCGCGCCCCGGTTCGTCGACCAGCACCCGGTGTTCACCGCCGACGGCAAGTACCTGGCGTTCCTGTCGCTGCGCAGCTTCGACCCGATCTACGACCAGCACTCGTTCGACCTCACCTTCCCGGCGTCGTGGCGGCCGTTCCTGGTGCCACTGGCCGCGCGAACGCCGTCGCCGTTCGGGGCCAGCCCGGACGGGCGGCCGACCTCCGCCGCCGACGAGGGCCCGGAGGACCTGCCCGCCGTGGACGGCGACGCGGCGACCGCCGAGGGCGGCGACGGCGACGTGACGGAAGCCAAGGACGCCAAGGACGCCAAGGGGGCCGAGGACAAGAAGAAGGAGGCGCCGCCGGAGGTGGTCGTCGACGTCGACGGGCTGGCGGCCCGGGTCGTCGCGGTCCCCGTCGCAGAGGGCCGGCTGAGCGGGCTCGGGGCGGCCAAGGACTGCCTGCTGTGGTTCCGCTCGCCGGTCGCCGGGATCCTCGGCGAGGGCCGGGCGATCACCGGGGACAGGGGGCCGCGGCCGGTGCTGGAGCGCTACGACCTGGTGCGCCGCAAGCTGGACGTGATCGCCGATCCGGTCAGCGCCTACGAGGTCAGCGGCGACGGGACCCGGCTGGTGGTCCGGGACGGCTCGACGCTGCGGGTACTGCGCACCGACCGGGCCGGCTCCGGCGCCCCCGGCGAGAACGACGCCGACGAGTTCGAGATCGACACCCGCCGGATCACCGTGACGGTGGACCCGACGGCCGAGTGGCGGCAGATGTTCGACGAGGCCGGCCGGTTGATGCGCGACCACTTCTGGGTCGAGGACATGGCCGATGTGGACTGGGCCGGCGAGCTGGACCGCTACCGGCCGCTGGTCGACGCGGTCGGCAGCCACGACGACCTGGTCGACCTGCTGTGGGAGTTGCAGGGCGAGCTCGGATCCTCGCACGCCTACGTGATCGGCGGCGGTGACGGTGGCGACCCGTCGGGGCGGCCCGGCCTGCTCGGCGCCGACCTCGAGCCCGACGGCGCGGGGCACTGGCGGGTGGCCCGGGTGCTGCCGCCGGAGACGTCCGCGGCCCGGGCCCGCAGCCCGCTGGCCGGGCCGGGCGTCGACGTCCGGGAGGGCGACCTGATCCTGGAGGTCGCCGGGAAGCCGGTCGACCCCGACCTCGGGCCCGCGCCGCTGCTGGTGGGCACCGCCGAGCAGTTGGTCGAGCTGACGGTGCAGACCGGCCCCGGCCGCGACGGCGGTGAGGTCCGGCGGATCGTCGTGCGGCCGCTGGCCGACGACCTCGCGCTGCGCTACCAGGACTGGGTGGCCGGTCGGCGCGCGTTCGTCGCCGAGCGTTCCGGCGGGCGGCTGGGCTACCTGCACGTGCCCGACATGGTGGCCAGCGGCTGGGCGCAGCTGCACCGTGACCTGGGCCGCGAGACCCGCCGCGACGGTCTGATCGTCGACGTGCGCGGCAACAGCGGCGGGCACACCTCGCAGCTGGTGATCGAGAAGCTGGCCCGCAAGGTGATCGGCTGGGACGTCGTGCGGCACCGGCAGCCGGAGACCTACCCCGCCGACGCGCCGCGCGGGCCGGTGGTCGCGCTGGCCGACGAGCACTCCGGCTCCGACGGCGACATCGTCACCGCCGCGTTCAGGCGGATGAAGATCGGCCCGGTGGTCGGGGTCCGCACCTGGGGCGGCGTGATCGGGATCGACAGCCGCTACGGCCTCGTCGACGGCACCCGGGTGACCCAGCCGCGCTACTCGTTCTGGTTCGACGACGTGGCGTGGGAGGTGGAGAACCACGGTGTCGAACCCGACGTCGAGGTCGTGATCACTCCGCAGGACTGGGTGGCCGGCCGCGACCCGCAGCTGGAGAAGGCGATCGAGCTGGCGCTGGCGGCGCTGCGGGAGCGCCCCGCGGTGCGTCCGCCGGATCCGGCGACGCGCCCGTCGCGGCGCCGCCCGGAGCTGCCGCCGCGGCCGTAGTCGCGCCCGGGGCGCGGCCGCGGGGTCGCGCCCCGGGCCGGGCGGCTACCGGGACGGGCCGTGGCGCGGCGTCACCGGTCCGGCCGCAGCCGGTCCAGTACCCGCTCCAGGTCGCGCACGTCGCGGTCGGTGAGCCGGGAGAACACGTGCTCGTCGAGGCCGCGGACGTGCACGGCGCAGGCCCGGCCGAGCGCGGCGCGGCCCTGCTCGGTGATCGTGACAAGCTGGGAGCGGCGGTCCGCGGGGGAGGGGCGGCGCTCCACGAGTCCGGCCGTGCTGAGCCGGTCGACCAGCCGGGTGACGCCGCCGCTGGTGAGCGCGATCTGCCGGGAGAGCTCGCCGGAGGACAGCTCGCCGTCGGGCGAGCGGGCCAACCGCAGCAGCGCCTCGAACCAGCTCAACGGCAGGTCGGCGTCGGCCTCGAGCTCGCGGCCCAGCAGCCGTTCCAGTCGGGCGTGCACCTCGACCAGCCGCCCGAAGGCGGTGATGCGCTCGTCGTCGATGAGCGGGTCCTCCGCCGTCATGCCCGCCACACTACTTGACCTGGAAGTGTCTGCGCGCGCAATATCTGATTAGTCAGATAATGCTGCGTCAGGGAGTTGACCATGTCCGTCCGCGCCGTACGCCTCAACCACGCCGTGCTCTTCGTGTCCGACCTGGAGCGGGCGGTCGCCTTCTACACCGGCACCTTCGACATGACCGTGGCCGCGCGAGAGCCCCGGGCGAACGCCGCGTTCCTGCGGCTGGACCGCTCGGGCAACCACCACGACCTCGGCCTCTTCGGCATCGGTGCCGGCGCCGCCCCCAAGCGGCCGGGCGGGATCGGGCTCTACCACCTCGCCTGGCAGGTGGACACCATCGATGAGCTGGCCGAAGCCATGCGGTCGCTCGCCGAGGCCGGTGCGCTGACAGGCGCCTCCAGCCACGGCGCCACCAAGAGCCTCTACGGGGCCGACCCGGACGGCAACGAGTTCGAGATCATGTGGATGCTGCCGCGCGCGGCGTGGGGCGAGTACGAGAATTCCGCGCCGGTCGAGCCGCTGGACCTGCCGGCCGAGCTGCGGCGCTGGTCCGGCGTGCGCACCGTCGCCGAGGTCGCGGCCACGCAGGCCGGTGGGACGGCGGCGCAGTGAGCGCCCCGTTCGCCGCACCGTCCGTGACCTGGCGCGGTTCGGACGACCCGGACGCGCCGCTCGTCGTCCTGTTGCACGGGCGCGGCTCGAACGAGAACGACATCATCGCGCTGGCCGAACACCTGCCCACCGGCCGGCCGACCGCGTTCGCGGCCGTGCGCGCCCCGATCGGCGAGGGCGGCGGGTACGCCTGGTTCGCCAACCGGGGCATCGGGCGCCCCGTCGCGGAGTCGCTCGCCGAGACGATGGCGTGGTTCCGTCGTTGGCTCGACGAGGTCGCGCCGCCCGGGCGGCCCGTGGTGCTCATCGGGTTCAGCGGGGGTGCCGCGTTCGCCGGCGGCCTGATCCTGGGCGGGCCGGCCCGCTTCGCCGGTGCCGCGGTCCTCTACGGCACCCTGCCGTTCGACGCCGGTGTGCCGCTCACCCCGGCGCGGCTCGCCGGGCTGCCCGTCTTCGTGGCCCAGGGCGAGCAGGACACCGTGATCCCGCGTGAGCTGCTCGACCGGACCTGGAGCTGGCTGCTGGGTGAGTCCGGGGCGCCCGCGCTCGCCGGGCGCTACCCGGGTGGGCACGGGCCGGCTGCCGCCGCTGTCGGCGACCTCGCGCAGTGGCTGCGGGAGCGGCTGGACCACCTGGCCGCGCACGGACCGGCACCGGTCGGGCCGGTGGCACAGGTCCAGTGGCCGACGCTGCCAGGGGGCGTGCTGCCCCCGCGGCGCGGGCCCCGGCCGGACGTCAGTTCGACCATCCCGCAGGAGCAGCGGGGTCAGAACGCCCCCGCGGCGCTGCAGGAGCGGTTGTTCGGCCGGCTCGCCGCGCTCGACGGCGTGACGAGCCGCCAGTCCGCGATCTCGGTGCCGGGCGCGCGCGGGTTCATGCTCGCGGACTCCGGCACTCCGAACGGGCCGGTCGACGCCTTCCTCGTGCCCGCGGCCCGGGAATTCGCACACCTGCACCCGGAGCACGACGGGTCGCTGCACCTGGCGCTGCCGCCGGCCCTCGCGGCCGACGTCGTCGCGCAGGGCTGGGGCGTCGCGCACCCGCTGGCCGGTGTCCGGCTCACCCCGGGCATGGTGATGCTCTTCGGCCCCCGCGACGACGCGGAGCTGGACACGGTGGCCGGCGTCGTCGCCGCGTCCCACGCCTGGGCGCACGGCTGAGCCCGGGACCGGGGGTCAGCTCGGGATGAAGACCTTGATCCCCTCGGCGCCCTCGGTGTCGTAGGGGGCGACCTCGCCCTCGGTGAACTCGGCCCCGTCGGTCAGCCGGCGGAAGTCCCGCAACGCGGTGCCGGTGCAGGCCACGTCCGCGCGCGGTGCGCCCACCCCGCTGTGCACGTCGGCGACGTCCACGGTGCGGAAGTCGATGCTGTAGCGCGTGCGCCCGCTCGTGTTCGGGATGCTCGCGTGCAGCTGGTCGCCGGAGAACAGCATGATGCCGCCCACCGGCGGCACCAGGGTCAGCCGCGGCTCGTCCGGGCCGAGCGGCTCGACCGGCGCCGGGTGCACCCGGACGTCCTTGCCCCCGCTGAAGTCCTTGATCCGGCCGCGCCAGGCGTTGGCGACGTAGTAGTTGTACTCCGCCGAATTGTTCTCCACGCAATTGCCGAATCCGCGCGGGAAGAACTCCATGACATTGTCGGCCGCGGCCGGCCACACCGGCATCCACCAGTTGATCTGCTGCGGCGGGGCGCCGTACCAGGTGTCGCGGTGCGCCTGGAACGCATAGGCGATGCCGGTGCTCAGCCCACCCTGTGGGAACGCGGTGCGCAGTTTGGGGACGTCGGCGTGTACCTGCGCGGGATCGGCGCCCAGCGCGGCAACGATGCGCCGCACGTGCCCGATCGACTCCGGGTGGTGGATGAACTGCGGCTTGAAGTCGATCAGGGTGTCGGCCAGTTCGTCCGGCGTGTGCACGTCGTGGATCCCGGTGGGCTCGTGCGGCGCGAAGACGTCGGTGATCAGCCCGCGGGTGAAGGCCGCGAAATCGGCGACCTCGGGAACATTCGAGTAGACGACGATGTCGCCGGCGTAGACGCGCCGGCGCCGTTCCGCGTCGTCGAAAGACGGGTCGATATGGACATTGACCATGGTGTCCCCCGCAGTTCTGCCGCATCGCGATGACGGCCATCGCCGATGATGAGCCCTTGTCCCCGACAACGACGGCCCGGCGGCTGCCGTTACGCTGCGCGCGTCGGGTTGCCGGCGCCCGGCGGCACATCGGCCGTCCGGCGTATTCTGGGGTCAGGTACCCCCGACGGGCCGAGGTCCCGGGCCGGGGTCTGTCCGCATGCGTTGTCTTATCGAGGGATGCCCTGACGTGGCCACTCGCCCGCCCACCCTGTCCGGTCTGCTCGGCTCCACCCTGTCCGATCCCGGCCTCCGCGCCGTCACCGAGGCGGCCGGTTCGCCGGCCGGCCGGGCCGAGGTCCCGTCCGTCCGCGTCGAGGGCCCGGCCGCGCTGCGGCCCTTCCTCGCGGCGGCGCTGGCCGCACCCGAGGCGGCCGGCGGGGCCGGGCGCACCGTCCTCGCCGTCACCGCGACCGACCGCGAGGCCGAGGACCTCGGTTCCGCGGCCGCCGACCTGCTCGGAGGCGGCGACAACGGAGCGGTCGTCGTGCTGCCCTCCTGGGAGACGCTGCCGCACGAGCGGCTGTCGCCGCGGCCGGACACCGTCGGCCGACGGCTGACGATCCTCCGCAGGCTGAGCGAGCAGGACAGCGGCCTGCGGGTCGTCGTCGCGGCGGCGCGCAGCCTCATCCAGCCGATCGCGCCGGGCCTGGGTTCGCTCGACCCCATCCGGCTGCGCGTCGGCGAGGAGCACGACTTCGACCAGGTGCTGGTGCGCCTGGTCGAGCTGGCCTACACCCGCGTCGAGATGGTCACCGCGCGCGGTGAGTTCGCGGTTCGCGGCGGCATCGTCGACGTCTTCCCGCCCACCGCCGACCACCCGGTGCGCATCGAGTTCTGGGGCGACGAGGTCAGCGAGATCCGCTCGTTCGCGGTCGCCGACCAACGCTCGGTCGAGCCCGCCGAGGAGGTTGTCGCCCCGGCCTGCCGGGAGCTGCTGCTCACCGAGCCGGTGCGCAACCGCGCCGCCGAGCTCGCCCGCGAGCACGAGAACAACCCGCAGCTGCGGGAGCTGCTGCAGCACCTCGCCGAGGGCATCCCGGCCGAGGGCATGGAGTCGTTGATCCCGGCCCTGGTCGGGTCGGAGCTGGAGCTGCTCACCGATCTGCTGCCGGCCGGCAGCGTGGTGCTGCTCGCCGACCCCGAGCGGATCCGCACCCGCTCCCACGACCTCGTCCGCACCGGGCAGGAGTTCCTCGAGGCGTCCTGGCTGGCCGCCGGCACCGGTGGGCAGGCACCCATCGACGTCGGCGCCTCCGCCTACCGCGACCTCGGCGACGTGCTGGCTCACGCCGCGGCGAGCGGCCGGCCCGTCATCAGCCTCAGCCCGTTGATCAGCGGTGACGGTGACGCGATCGTCCCGGCGGTCCACGAGATCGAGTCCTACCGCGGCGACACCGACCGGGCCCTGGTCGATCTGCGCGCGCACACCGCTGCGGGCGGCGCCGCCGTGCTGATCGTCGCCGGGCAGGGCACCGCGCAGCGTTCGCTGGAGCAGCTGCGCGAGGCAGACGTCGCGACCACGTTCGTCGAGGAGCTCACCGACGAACCCGAGAAGGGCCTGGTCACCGTCACCTGCGGCCGGGTCGCGGACGGGTTCACCGCCACGGACATCGGGCTGGTCGTCCTGAGCGAGGCCGACCTGACCGGCAGCCGGGCGGGCATGGACGGGGCCGCCCGCAAGATGCCGGCCCGGCGGCGCAACGCCGTCGACCTTGCCGTGCTCCAGCCCGGTGACTTCGTCGTGCACAACCAGCACGGCATCGGCAAGTTCATCGAGATGCGGGAGCGGACCGTCCAGGGCGCGACGCGCGAGTACCTGGTGCTCGAGTACGCGTCGAGCAAGCGGGGCCAGCCGGCTGACCGGCTGTTCGTCCCGACCGACGCGCTCGACGAGGTCAGCCGCTACGTCGGCGGTGAGATGCCCACGCTGAACAAGCTGGGCGGCGCCGACTGGGCGAAGACCAAGGGCCGCGCCCGCAAGGCCGTCCGCGACATCGCCGCCGGGCTGGTGCAGCTCTACGCGGCGCGGCAGTCCGCCCCCGGGCATGCCTTCGGGCCGGACACGCCGTGGCAGCGCGAGCTCGAGGACGCCTTCCCCTACACCGAGACACCCGACCAGCTGGCCGCGATCGACGAGGTCAAGGCGGACATGGAACGCCCGGTGCCGATGGACCGGGTGGTCTCCGGAGACGTCGGGTTCGGCAAGACCGAGATCGCGGTGCGCGCCGCGTTCAAGGCGGTGCAGGACGGCAAGCAGGTCGCCGTGCTGGTGCCGACGACGCTGCTGGCCACCCAGCACCTGCAGACCTTCGCCGACCGGATGCGGGCGTTCCCGGTGACGGTGCGCGGGCTGTCCCGGTTCACCGACCCGGGCGAGGCCAAGGAGACGATCACCGGGCTCGCCGAGGGCACCGTCGACGTCGTCGTCGGCACCCACCGGCTGCTGCAGAACGGGGTGCGCTGGAAGGACCTCGGGCTGGTGATCGTCGACGAGGAGCAGCGCTTCGGCGTCGAGCACAAGGAGCACATCACGGCGCTGCGCACGCACGTCGACGTCCTCACGCTCTCCGCCACGCCGATCCCGCGGACGCTGGAGATGAGCCTCGCCGGGATCCGCGAGATGTCCACGATCGCGACCCCGCCGGAGGACCGGCACCCCACCCTCACCTACGTCGGCGCCCACGACGACAAGCAGGTCGCCGCGTCCATTCGTCGTGAGCTGCTGCGCGACGGCCAGGTGTTCTACGTGCACAACCGGGTGTCGACGATCGACAAGGCCGCGCGGAAGATCCAGGAGCTCGTCCCCGAGGCGCGGATCGCCGTCGCGCACGGGCAGATGAACGAGGACGTGCTCGAGCGCACCGTCAACGGGTTCTGGCACCGCGAGTTCGACGTGCTGGTCTGCACGACGATCGTCGAGAACGGGCTCGACATCTCCAACGCGAACACTCTGATCGTCGAGCGCAGCGACACCCTGGGCCTGTCCCAGCTGCACCAGCTGCGCGGCCGGGTCGGCCGCGGCCGGGAGCGCGGGTACGCGTACTTCCTGTTCCCGCCCGAGCACCCGCTCACCGAGACCGCGCACGACCGGCTCGCCACGATCGCCCAGCACTCCGAGCTGGGCTCGGGTGCCGCCGTCGCGATGAAGGACCTGGAGATCCGCGGCGCGGGCAACATCCTCGGTGCGGAGCAGTCCGGGCACATCGCGGGCGTCGGGTTCGACCTCTACATCCGGCTGGTCGGCGAGGCCGTCGCGGCGTTCCGCCAGCAGGCCGGGTCGACCGCCCCTCAGGAGGAGGCGCTGGCCGAGGTGCGGGTCGACCTGCCGGTCGACGCGCACGTGCCGCACGACTACGTGACCGGCGAGCGGCTGCGCCTCGAGGTGTATCGCAAGATCGCCGAGGCGGGTGACCAGGCGGCGCTGGACGCGATCGTCGAGGAGCTCACCGACCGCTACGGCGAGCCGCCCACGCCGGTGCGCAACCTGCTCGCCGTCGCCGCGTTCCGGCAGGCCTGCCGCCGGCTCGGCATCAACGAGGTCGCGGCGGCCGGGAACCTGATCCGGGTCGGGCCGGTCGACCTGCCGGACTCCGCGCAGATGCGGTTCAAGCGGCTGCACCCCAAGGGCACCTACAAGCCGGCCGCACGGCTGGTCACGGTGCCCAAGCCGGTGGAGGGCAACCGGATCGCCGGGGCGCCGCTGCGCGACGTCGCGCTGCTCGACTGGGTGACCCGGCTGCTGAACGACCTGGTGACGCCCGCGAAGGTGCCGGCCGCGGCGGCGGCCGGGGACTGAGCGTGTGCGCACCGCGCGAGGTCACGGTGAGTGCCCGGATGTGCGAGTGACATAACGGCCGCTCGCGACCGAACGACTCAGCTGCGGCGGGGCTGCTGGTCACCGAGACCGGCGTCCGCGACGTGCTGGCGTTCCTCGCCGCGTTCGTCGGGCTGACCGTGCTCCAACTGGTGATCCTGGACGACAATCCGGCCATCATCGACGGGGTGCGGGCGCCGACGTCGTGCTCTTCGACCTGCAGCTCGGTCCGGGCCCACCGGCTTTCCGGGAGCTGGCCCGGCTCGCGGCGGACGGCCGCCGAGTGGTCGTCCACTCCCAGCACGCCGACAGCGACACCGCGCTGCGGTTCCTGGAACTCGGCGCCGTCACCTACCTGACCAAGGCCGAGGGCCCCGAGCACCTGATCCCGGCGATCGCCTCCGCCGCGGGTTCGCGCGAAGTACGCCGAGGCCGGCCGCCCGGCCACCACGAAGGCGGGCGCGGGCACTGCAGGACGGGTTGGTGGATCCCGCCGGGCTGTGACGCCGGCGTAGCGGGCCGTCGCCGCCGCGGCTTGTCCGCGCAGTGCCCCATGCACGGCAGTGCCCCATGCACGGCAGTGCCCCATGCACGGCAGTGCCCCATGCACGGCAGTGCCCCATGCACGGCAGTGCCCCATGCACGCCCCCGCCCCGATCGCACCGGTCCCGTTGGCACGCCGGCGCCCGGCCCTCGTCCCGGGTGTCGAGCGAACGACCGACACAAGCCGCTCCGAGCCGTGACAACCGCAACAAATCGGGCGTCGCTGCGAGGAGATCGTGAGCGCGTGCGTCGCCCCAGGGCGCAGGCTCACCGACCCCGCCCCGGAGGCCCCCGTGACCGTGACCCCGCCGCACGACCCCTACGCCCAGCCCGGCCCGCAGCCCTACGGCCGGCCGCAGTACAACCAGCAGCCCCACCCTCAGCCGGGTCCCGCGGGGTACGGCCCGCCGCCGTACGGGCAGCCGGGGTATCCGGCGCCGCTCCCCGGCTACCCGGCCCCGCCGAGAGGCGCCTTCGCGTCCTGGGGTGCACGGGTGGGCAGCGCGCTCATCGACGGTCTCATCCCGACCGCCATCGCAGCGATCCTGACGATCCCGATCTCGATGTCCGGCGACCTGGGCGTCACCTTGATCGGATCGTTGCTGCTGTTCCTGGCCGTGCTGGGCTTCACGATCTGGAACAGCGGCTACCGGCAGGGCACCACCGGGCAAAGCGTCGGAAAGAAGATCGTCGGAACCCGGCTGGTCACGGCCGCGACCGGGCAGCCGGTCGGGTTCGGCCTCGCCATCGGCCGGCAGCTCGCGCACATCCTCGACGGGCTCCCGTTCTACCTCGGCTACCTGTGGCCGCTCTGGGACGAGCGGCGCCAGACGTTCGCCGACAAGGTCTGCAACACCCTCGTCGTCCGCGCGGACGGCTGAACGCGCCGCGGCGCCCGCCCGAAGTGGGCCGGCGCCGCGGTCGGGCGGATTCGGGAGGACGGCCGGTGATCAGCCGTGGTTGCCCTGGTTGCCCGCGCCGTTGCGACCCTGGCGCTGGTTGGTCTGCGCGGGGGTCTTCTGGTTCGCCTGGGCCTGGTTGGGCTGGGCCTGGTTGGGCTGGGCCTGGTTGGGCTGGGCCTGGTTGGGCTGGGCCTGGTTGTTGCCCTGACCCTGCTTGGCGTCGGTGACCTTGCCGGTGCCGTCGGCCATCGTCTGCAGCGGCGGCCCCCGGTGCAGCAGCTGCTGGCAGCCCAGGTTCGTCCAGGTCGCCGTCAGCCGCTGGGCGAGGAACCCGAACAGGGTCGTCGCCATGGCCGGGTCCGGCGAGGCCGCGGCGGCCGTGAACGGCTTGTCCAGGAGCAGCCGGGCGGGGGCGATGTCGGCGATGTTCTGGCAGTAGGCCTTGCCGGTGTCGACGGCCGGGTTCAGCGGCGGCTGGTCCACACCCGCCCGGTACAGGTTCGCCTTGGTGGTGTTCGGGTTCTTGTTGACCTGCGCCATCGGGTCGTTCGGCGGCACCAGCGCCACCGGGGCCGGCTGGTGGGCCGCGGCCTGCAACTCGTTGAGTGCGAGCGAGGCCGCCGGGGTCCCGCCGGAGGTCATGTCCGGGGCGGTGAAGGGCTGGCAGCCCAGCGTCGGGTAGATCCGCTGCACCAGCAGGCCGTTGTCCGAGGCGTTCGTCAGCAGCGTGGTCGCGCCCATTCCGGCGTTGGCCGGCGTGTTCTGAGCGATGCGCCCGTCACGCGTCGCCAGGTACTCCGTCACCAGGTTGTCACTCTGGTCCTGGTCGACCACGCTGAAGTCACGGGTCGTGGGGCACGGCTTCCCGTCCTTGGCCGTCCCGAGCGGGGGCACAGTGAGCTTGCCGGCCT
Organism: Pseudonocardia acidicola; assembly: GCF_012911935.1. Taxonomy (GTDB): domain Bacteria; phylum Actinomycetota; class Actinomycetes; order Mycobacteriales; family Pseudonocardiaceae; genus Pseudonocardia; species Pseudonocardia acidicola. The sequence continues at coordinate 81,827 of NZ_JAAXLA010000023.1, forward strand.
GGATCGCGGTGTTGGCGGCGGCGAAGAACTGCGGCGCGTTGCAGTACCCGAACTGCCCGAACGGCGAGCCGTGCACACCGTTGACGCAGCTCGCGGCGTCGGCCTGCTGGGTGCGCAGCGTCAGCACATCACCCTGGAAGCCGAACCAGATGCCGACGACGGCACCGGCGGGCAGCGTCGGCTGCACGGGCGCGGCGGCCGGGGTGCTGCGGTCGTCGATCACGAGCGGCCGGTAGATCGACAACTTGCCCGTCGCCGGGTCGAGGATCGTCGCCTCGACGAAGGCCGACTGGTTCATGTTGGCCTCGTGGCACGGCCCGGCGTTGCGATCGGTGGCCGTGAGGCGGTACGGCGTGGCCAGCCCGGCTGCGGTCAGCGGGGCCGGGGGAACCATCAGGGTGCAGTTCGCGTTCACCGCGGGAGCGGTGTTCATGCCGACGGCCTTCTTCTCCGCCCGCTCCGCGCCGGACGGGTGGTCCTGCATCGCGGCCGCGGCGGCCTGGGGAGCGGCGTCGGCACTGGGCAGTGCGGCGTAGACGCCCGCCCCGCCGATCAGCAGTGCGGCGGCGAGCAGGACGACTAGCAGGGTGGGTCTCGGTGTGCGGGGGCGCACGTGGGATCACCTCTCGGGGACGGGGGCGCTCCGTGGCCGGCAGGTCCGTGGCGACGGACCGGGGTGGGGAGCGGCGTGCCGGCTGCACGGGTCTGATTGCGAGGCACGGGCCAGTCCATCCCGGGCGGGTGGCGCAGCGCTCACGTGTCGTCGCATCCGGCGAGGCTAGGTAGCGACACCGGGCCGGGCTCCGGTCCTGAGAACGGGGGTTGCGCGGCCGCGGCGGGTGTGCCGGCCGGCGCGACGACGGGCCGCCCCGCTCCGCCTGACGGCCGTCCCCGCTCGGCCGAGTGGCGCCACCGGGTTCTCAGGGATGGGCGGTGGGGCCTGTGTCACTGCGGCGGGCGGTCGGGTCACCGCCGCGGGCGGTCGCACGGGCCGGGCGCCGGAGGTGGTGACCGTTGAGCGTGAGAAAGTGGTGATCGTGCGCACTCAGGTGGGGCGTGTCGCCGGGGCCGTTGCGGTCGTCGGCGCCGTGGTCAGCGGATGTGGCAGCGGCCCCAGCCAGGTCGGCTCCGCAGTCATTGTGGGGTCGGATGCCGTTCCGCTGTCACAGGTCCAGTCCCAGCTCGACGTCGCGCTCGGCAAGACGGCGGCGGTGTCCCAGCTGGCTTACCAAGGGGTCGGCACCGATGACATCGCGCGTGACGTCGTCTCCCGAGCCGTCGTGCACGACCTGCTGCAGCGCGCCGCGGCCAACGAGGGCATCGTCGTCGGCGACCAGCAGGTCGACGCCGCGCTCGCCGCGATCGGCGGCGCCGACGCGGCCACCCAGTCCTCGCTGTACAACCTCTCCGCGTTGCGCGAACGGGTCCGTGACGAGATCACTGCGGCCGAGCTCGCCCGCCGCTACGTCGACCGGCTGACCGTCACCGTGGACGTGGCCGCTGCGACGTCCCGCGCGGACGCCGAGGCCAAAGCCCGCGCGATCGCAGCCGGTGGGCCCGCGGCCGACGCCGTCTTCAGCACCAACGCCCAGAAGGGCCTGAAGTTCAGCGCGGCCGCCGACCCCGAGGCCGCATCGGGCGCGTTGTTCGGCACCACCGCAGGCAAGATCGCGGTCTTCCAGCCGGCTCCCTCCCAGAGCAGCTGGATCGTGATGCGGGTGGTCGACCGCCGCACCGACGCGACACCGGCCGGCCCGTCGGTCGCCAACCAGATCGACCAGGCCACCCTGGTGAAGATCGGGGAGCGGCTGCTGCAGCCGATGGCCGATGAGCTCGGGGTGCGGGTCAACCCGCGCTACGGGGTGTGGGATCCGATCCAGTTGCGCGTCGTCGCCCAGGGCCAGGAGGCCGGCACGATCATGACCCCGACGGCCGGCTGATCCGTGTCCCGAACCGTCGTTGTCCTGTCCCCGCGGCTGGGCGCCGTGCTGCCGGCCGCGGCGTTGCCGGCGCTGCGCACCGCGCCGGTCGTGCTCGCCGCCGCGGACGTGCCCGCGGACCTGGTCGCCGCGGCGGGCGCGGAACCGCTCGGCGGGCCGGTGCCCGCCGACGCCGTGCTGCTCACCACCGATCCGGCCCATCCCGCCATCGCCGGTGCCGCCGAGGTGATCACGACGCCGGAGCCGGCCGGTGCGTCGCTGCTCGACGCGGTCGCGGTGATGGACCGGCTGCGCTCCCCGGGTGGCTGCCCGTGGGATGCCGAGCAGACGCACACCTCGCTGCTGCAGTACCTGGTCGAGGAGGCCTACGAGCTCTACCAGGCGATCGAGGACGGCGAGCGGGACGCGATCCGCGAGGAGCTCGGCGACGTGCTGCTCCAGGTGCTGTTCCATGCCCGGGTCGCGGCCGAGGGGGCCGACGGCAAGCCGTTCGACATCGACGACGTCGCCGGTGAGCTGGTCGCCAAGCTGGTCGGCCGGCACCCGCACGTGTTCGCCGGCACGGAGCGCATCGACACCGCCGAGCGCCAGCAGCACCGCTGGGAGGAGCTCAAGCGGGTGGAGAAGCAGCGCGAGTCGTCCGTCGACGGCGTCCCCCTCGGGCAGCCCGCGGTCGCGCTGGCCGCGAAACTCACCAGCCGCACGGCGCGCGCCGGGCTGCCCGCCGACCTGCTACCCGACGGCTGCACCGTGGGGGAGCAGCTGTTCGCGCTGGCGGCCAAAGCCAAGCTGGCCGGGCTCGACCCGGAGGCGGCGCTGCGCGGCGTGGCCCGCCGGTTCGCCGACACGGTCCGCGACGCCGAGCGCGCGGCCCGCGACGAGGGACTCGACCCGCACGCGCTCGACCCCGAGGCCTGGCACCGGCACTGGCCCGCGAGCCGGTCCGAACCCGCCCGCGAGCCGGGCTGAGGCCGCCCGCGAGTCGGCGGAAATCGGCGCGCGAGTCGGCAGAAGTCGGCGTGCGAGTCGGCAGAAATCGGCGTGCGAGTCGCGGTCTTGCAGGCTGAGATCGTTCTCAGCCGCCGTCCGTACGGTGAAGTGGTGCGACCGGCGTCGATCTTGGTGGGTTCTCTCGCCGCGTTCGCGGTGTTCCTGGTGACGGTGGTGGTGCTGGCTCAGGACCGGCGCTCCGGGGCCGGCTCCCAACGCGGTGACGGGTTGAGCCCGGCCCGGGTCGACCGCGACACCCCCGTCGCGCAGGGCGTGCCGCTGACCGCGGCGGTGGATCTGCGCACCTGGTCCACCGAGCTCGCCGGCCGGACGATGATCCCGGCCCGGGCGTTGCAGGCCTACGCCGCCGCCGAACTGGCCCAGCGCGCGGCGGGTCCGGGCTGCAGGCTGTCCTGGACGACGCTGGCCGGCATCGGGCGCGTCGAGTCCGACCACGGCCGCTTCGGCGGGGCCGCCTTGGACGCCGACGGGGTGGTCCGGCCGAGGATCATCGGAGTGCCGCTGGACGGCTCGGACGGCGTCGCCGAGATCCGGGACACCGACGGCGGCCGGCTTGACGGGGACAGCGTCTACGACCGGGCGGTCGGCCCGATGCAGTTCCTGCCGGCGACCTGGGCCCGCTACGGCGCCGACGGCAACGGCGACGGTATCGCCGACCCGCACCAGATCGACGACGCCGCCCGCGCGGCCGCCGCCTACCTGTGCGCCGAGGGCCGCGACATCGCCAGCGGCGAGGGCTGGTGGGACGGCGTGCTCACCTACAACCGGTCGGTGAACTACGCCCGGCTGGTCTGGGCCGCCGCCGACCGCTACGCCGCCGCAACGACCACTCCCTGACCCCGCGAGTCGCCCTTTTTCGGAGGGTGAGTCGTCCTTTTCAGGAGAGCCAATCTCTCTCCCGGAACCGCCGACTCGGGTGCCCGGAACTGCCGACTCGCGGGTCAGGCCGGTTCGGCGCGGTCCACGGCGATCCGGGCCAGGACCTCCCCGAGGGCCTCCTGGTACTCCGGGCGCGGGTCCATCGCAGCGGCCATCTTCAGCTGGGCCAGCGCCTCGCTGAGCCGGCTCTGCCGTTGCAGCGCCTTGCCCAGCGCGAACCGCGCGTAGTGGTCGGCCGGGTCCAGGTCGAGCACCTTGGCGAACGCCTCCTCGGCCCGGTGCAGCTGCGCGGAGTTGAGGTAGGCGCGACCCGCGAGCAGGTGCACCGAGGCGCTGTTGGGCTGGCTGTCGAGCACGGGGAGCAGGGCCTGCAACGCGTCGAGCGGGCGCCGGTCGGCGAGCAGCATCTCGGCACGGCGGAACTGCTCGAAGACGTTGTCGGACCCCGGCTGGCTCGTCATGGTCGTCCCTACGTTAGGTGGCGAGCGCAAGATCCGCGAGGGGTTGACAACGCGACGGGGCGATGTCACGCGGGTTCCTGCGCGGCGTCGTCGGGCACGGCGGTTACGCTGGCGCACCGGGTCAGGAGATCGGACGCTGGACGGGAGCACTGGTGGCGGTCATCGAGCAGGTCGGGGCACGCGAGATCCTCGATTCGCGGGGCAATCCGACGGTCGAGGTCGAGGTCGCACTCGACGACGGGACGCTGGCGCGGGCGGCCGTCCCGTCCGGTGCCTCGACCGGTGAGCACGAGGCGGTCGAGCTGCGTGACGGCGACGCGGCCCGCTACGGCGGCAAGGGCGTGGAGAAGGCCGTCGCCGCGGTGCTCGACGAGATCGGTCCCGAGCTGACGGGCATGGAGGCGGTCGACCAGCGCCTGGTCGACCAGCGTCTGGTCGACCTCGACGGCACTCCGGACAAGTCCCGGCTCGGCGCCAACGCGCTGCTCGGGGTGTCCCTCGCGGTGGCCAAGGCGGCCGCGGAGTCGTCCGGGCTGGAGCTGTTCCGCTACGTCGGCGGGCCGAACGCGCACGTGCTGCCGGTGCCGATGATGAACATCCTCAACGGCGGTGCGCACGCCGACACGTCCGTCGACGTGCAGGAGTTCATGATCGCCCCGATCGGCGCGGAGTCGTTCCGCGAGGCGGTGCGCTGGGGCGCCGAGGTCTACCACGCGCTCAAGGCGGTGCTCAAGGAGAAGGGCCTGGCCACCGGGCTCGGCGACGAGGGCGGGTTCGCCCCCGACCTGGAGGGCGGCACCAAGGCGGCGCTGGACCTCATCGCCGAGGCCGTCCAGAAGGCCGGCTTCGCGCTGGGCCGCGACATCGTCCTCGCGCTGGACGTCGCCGCTACCGAGTTCTACAAGGACGGCAAGTACCACTACGAGGGCAAGGAGCTCACCTCCGCCGACCTCGCCAAGGTCTACGCCGAGCTGGTCGAGACCTACCCGCTGGTGTCGATCGAGGACCCGCTGGCCGAGGACGACTGGGACGGCTGGGTGGCGCTCACCGAGGCGCTCGGGGACAAGGTGCAGCTGGTCGGCGACGACCTGTTCGTCACCAACCCGGAGCGGCTCGAGGAGGGCATCGCCCGCGGCGCCGCGAACGCGCTGCTGGTCAAGGTCAACCAGATCGGCACGCTGTCGGAGACCCTCGACGCGGTGACCCTGGCCCACTCCTGCGGCTACCGCTGCATGATGAGCCACCGCTCCGGCGAGACCGAGGACACCACGATCGCCGACCTCGCCGTCGCCACCGGCTGCGGCCAGATCAAGACCGGCGCCCCGGCCCGGTCCGAGCGGGTGGCCAAGTACAACCAGCTGCTGCGCATCGAGGAGGCCCTCGGCGACGCCGCACGCTACGCCGGCGAGCTGGCCTTCCCGCGCTACTCGGTGCCGCAGTCCGAGGCCTGAGGACGGTGCCCGTGGCCGAGGAACGCGGACGGGTCCGGGGTGACCGGGCCCGGCTGGGCCGTGGTTCGGCCCGCCCCCGGTCCTCGGCCGCCGGGCGCCGCGTCCGGGAGAAGCCACAGCTGAGCCGGACCCGGTCGCGGGCCGCCGGGATGGTGGCGGCGACGACCGGGCTGCTCGGGCTGTCCTCGACCCGCAGGGCCGCCGTGCTCGCGCTCGTCGTGTGCGCGCTCGCCCTGACCGTCGCCGTGCCGCTGCGCAACTACGTCGCCCAGCGCCAGGAGCTGTCCGCGGTCTCCGAGCAACAGCGGGCGCTGGCCGCCGAGGTCGACAGCCTGACCCGGCAGCGCGCACAGCTGTCCGACCCGGAGCAGGTCGCGGCGGAGGCGCGGTCCCGACTCGGATACGTGCGGCCGGGCGAGGTGCCCTACATCGTGCAGTTGCCGCCGTCGGCCGCTACCGCCCCGGCGGTCGATCCGCTCGCGCAGGAGCCCTGGTACCGGCGGTTGTGGCGCGACGTCTCAGAAGGTCCCCGATGACTTCCCCCGAATCTCCCACTACCCCCGGCCTCGGCGCCGACGACGCCGCGGCCGTCGCGGCGCAGCTCGGCCGCCCGCCGCGGGCGGTCCGCGCGGTCGCGCACCGCTGCCCGTGCGGACTGCCGTCGGTCGTGCAGACCGCGCCGCGGCTCGAGGACGGCACGCCGTTCCCCACGCTCTACTACCTGACCTGCTCCCGGCTCGCGGCCCGGCTCGGCACGCTCGAGGCCGAGGGCCGGATGCGGGAGATGACCGAACGGCTCGCGCAGGACCCCGAGCTGGCCGCGGCCTACCAGCGGGCACACGAGGCCTACCTGGCCGAGCGGGACGCGATCGACTCGCTCGGCACCAACGTCAGCGCAGGCGGCATGCCCGGTCGGGTCAAGTGCCTGCACGTGCACGCTGCCCACGCGCTCGCCGCCGGTCCGGGGGTGAACCCGTTCGGTGACGAAGCGCTGGCCGAGGTCGGGGAGTGGTGGGCCGCGGGCCCGTGCGTCACCTGCACCCACCCCACCCCGTAAC
>NZ_JAAXLA010000024.1 GCF_012911935.1 Pseudonocardia acidicola
GGGTCAGGGGGCGGGCCAGCGGACCTCGAGCCGGGCTCCGCCGTCGGCGGCAGCGCCGGCCACGACCGTTCCACCGCGACCGCGGACCAGCGCCGCGACCAGGGCCAGGCCGAGGCCCGCACCGCCGCCCCCGGCCTCCGGGGCCAGCCGGGTGAAGCGGTCGAACACGCGTTCGCGGTCGGCCTCGGGGATGCCGGGGCCGTCGTCCTCGACGACGAGCCGCACCCAACGGCCGGCCGGCAGCACGCCGATCCGGACCACCGAACGGGCGTAGCGGCATGCGTTGCCCAGCAGGTTGTCCAGGACCAGCCCGACCTCGGCCGGGCTGGCGGCGGCCTTGGCCGGGGACGGCGCGACGAGCTGCAGTACCGGTCCGTCGCCGTTGTCGATCATCGCCGCTCGCCCGATCGCCTCCCGGGCGGCCTCCACCAGGTCGACCGGCTGGGCGGCCGGACGCTGCCCGGCGTCGGCCCGGGCCAGCGCGAGCAGGTCGGAGAGCAGCACCGACAGCCGCTGCGCCTCCACCGCGACTCCGCGCAGGGTCTCGTCGGCCAGTGTCGGGTCGGGGTGTGCGACCGCGACCTCGGCCTGCGCGCGGATCGCGGCCACCGGCGAACGAAGCTCGTGCGCGGCGTCGCCGGTGAACCGCTCCAGCCTGGTCACGGCGTCGTCGCGCCGGGCGAGCAGCGAGTTGATCTCCTCGGCCAGCGCGTACAGCTCGTCGCGGGCGGTGGGCAGCGGCAGCCGCTCCCCCGGCGGGAGTTTCGCCGCGGCCAGGCGCATCCGGTCGACCGGGCGCAACGCGGCCCGGGTCGCGACCCACGCCGCCAGCGCGACGGCCACGGCCGCCAGCAGCGCGGCCAGCAGCAGCCCCAACGCCCCCCGGGCCAGCAGCGTCCCCGCGCCCACCAGGTCGCCGGAGGCCACCACGAGGCGGGTCGAGCCGTCGGGGAGGATCGCCGGCACCGCCAGCCAGCGCCGCGGCTCGCCGTTGCGGAAGACGTTCACCGACTCGCCGGCCGCCAGGTCACGTATCTCCCCCGGGCGCAGCGGCAGCGGCCCACGGCCGTCGACCGGGGTGCCGGCGGTGTCCACCACCCGGACCGACTCCTGCGGCGCCAGGGCGTCCACCGGTGTGCCGGCGGCGATCCGGCCGGCGGCGGCCCGGGCCTGCCCGCGCAGCTCGGCGTCGGCCGCGCTGAGCAGCGTCGACTGCAGCAACCCGGCGCCCAGCTGGCTCAGCGTGATCAGCGCGCAGAGCGCGACCACCCCGACGACCAGCGTGATCCGGAACCGCAGCGTCCGGGCGGCCCACCATCGGCGCAGCCGGCGGATCACGCAGAGCCGACCAGGTACCCGTAGCCCCGCACGGTGCGCACGACGTGTCCGGCGCCGACGGCGTCGAGCTTGCGCCGCAGGTAGCCCACGTAGACCTCGACGACGTTGCGGCTGGCGGCCTGCTCGTCTCCCCACACCAGCCGGAGCAGCTCGTCCTTGGCCACGGCGGTGTCCGGGTGGGTCGCCAGTGCGTGCAGCAGCGCGAACTCCCGGGGCGAGAGCTCGACGGGCCGGCCGTCCCAGGTGACCGTGCGCGCCGCCGGGTCGACCACCAGCGACCCCAGCCGCACCCGCTGCCCGGTCCGGCCCAGCGCGGCGTCGCGCCGGCGCAGCATCGCCCGCAACTGCGCGACCAGCACGACGAAGGAGAACGGCTTGACCAGGTAGCCGTCGGCTCCGAGGTCGAGACCGTCGGCCTGGTCGATCTCGCCGTCCTTGGCCGACACCAGCAGCACCGGGGTGTCGACGCCGCCCGCTCGCAGGCGTTCGAGCACCCGGTAACCGGACAGCCCGGGCAGGATGATGTCCAGGACCACGGCGTCGAAGCTGCCGGTCATCGCGGCGCGCAGGGCGGACGGGCCGTCGCCGACCGCGACGACCTCCATGCCCTCGGCGGTCAGCCCCCGGGCGAGTGCGGTCCGCACCCCGGGTTCGTCGTCGACCACCAGCACTCGTGCCATCGGCGGCGACGCTACTGGTCCGGACGCGGCCGCGGGAACGTCGTGCCGGGCCCGTCACCTCAGACATCTCTCAGCCGCGATGCGTCAGGCTGTGCCCATGGCTGTAGGGCGCACGGGCTGGATCAGGGTCGGGATGGGCGTGACGGTCGCCGGTGCCGTCGGGCTGGGGCTGCTCGCGGTGCCGGCGGGGGCCGGGGCGGCTCCGCAGCTGCCACCGGTCTCGCCGGAGGATCTGGTCAGCTCGGTGCTCTCGGCGAAGCCGGGGCCCTTCAACGGCACCGTCGAGCTGGACAACGCGCTCGGCCTGCCCCCGATCCCGCAGCTGCCGCAGGCCGCGAACGGGACGAGCACGGCGCGGGTGTGGTCCGACGGCGATCACAAGGGCCGGCTGGCGGTGCCCACCGCGCAGGGTGAGCGCACGATCGTCGCCGACGGGACGACGGTGTGGTCCTGGAACTCCGCCGACCGCACCGTCACCCGCAAACCGGAGGGTGCCGGGGACCGGACGGCGCCCGAGTCGGCCATGACCGACCCGAGTGGCGCCGCCACCCAGGCGATCCGGAAACTGCGTACGACGAGCACGGTCAGCGTCGACGGCACCGCCGAGGTCGCCGGGCGGCCGGCCTACGAGCTGGTGCTCGCGCCGGCGCCGACCGAGCGGACCCTGCTGCGTGAGGTCCGGATCGCGGTGGACGCCCAGAAGCGGGTCCCGCTGCGGCTGAGCGTGCTGGCGAACGGCTCGTCCGCCCCGGCGCTGCAGATCGGGTTCACCGACGTCACGTTCGGCCCGCAGGACGGGTCGCTGTTCAGCTTCACCCCGCCACCCGGGGCCACCGTCACCAACGCACCGGCCGAGCACGGGCCCCAGGGCCAGCAGGGCCCGCCACCCGGGACGAAGGTCATCGGTGACGGCTGGGACGCCGTGGTGATCGGCAAGGTGCCCACGACCGGCGGCAGCCAGGGTGGGGCGCCCGGCGCGGGCCGCGGCAACGTCGCCGACCTCGCCGGCCTGGGCAAGCCGGTGAGCGGTAGCTGGGGCAGCGGCCGGGAGATCACCACCGCGGTCGCGACGGCGATCATCACCGGCGACGGCCGGATCGCGGCCGGCGCGGTGCCGGAGCAGGTCCTCACCGAAGCCCTGTCGAAGTGACCCTGACCCCCGACAATGCGCGGGTGGCCGTCGCACCGTCCGATGTTCCAGAGGTCACCACCGCGCCGCCCGCCGCGCGTGCCCGCGGGCTGCGCAAGGTGTTCGGGCGGACCGTGGCCGTCGACGGGATCGACCTGGACGTCCCGGCCGGTTCCGTGCTCGGGATGCTCGGCCCGAACGGTTCGGGCAAGACCACGCTCATCCGGATGCTGCTCGGGCTGACCCGTCCGACGGCCGGCACCGCCGAGTTGCTCGGCTCCCCGGTGCCCGAGGCGGTGGCGTACGCCCTGCCCGACGTCGGGGCCCTGGTGGAGGGCCCGGGGTTCCACCCGTTCCTGTCCGGCCGGGAGAACCTGCGCCGCGCGGCCGCCGCCGAGCCGCGGCTGGCCGGGCGGGCGATCCCGGGCGCGGTCGACGCCGCACTGGGGCGGGTGGGCCTGGCCGACGCGGCCGACCGTCGCTACCGCGGCTACTCCCTCGGCATGAAGCAGCGGCTCGGGCTGGCCGCGGCGCTGCTCGTGCCGCGCCGTCTGGTCGTCCTCGACGAGCCGACGAACGGCCTGGACCCGGCCGGTACCCGCGACGTGCGGCGGGTCATCGCCGAACTGCACGCGGGCGGCGCGACGGTGCTCGTGTCGTCACACCTGCTGGCCGAGGTGGAGGCGACGTGCACGCACGTCGCCGTGCTGCAGGCCGGCTCGCTGGTCGCCGCCGGTGAGCTGCGGACACTGCTCGAGGCCGACACCGGCGGGCTCGTGATCAGCACCCCGGACGTCGACGAGGCGTTGCGGGCGTTGCGGGGCGCGGGGGCCACGGCGTTCCGGGAGGGCGACGCGGTGGTCGTCGCCGACGACGGCCCGCCGGCGCCGGAGATCATCGCGTTGCTGGTCCGGGCCGGGGTGGCGGTGCACGAGGCGCGCCGGCGCCGCGCCCGGCTGGAGGAGCTTTTCGCGCGGCTGACGGAGGAGGCCCGGTGACCACAGCAGTGCCGCTCGCGGCGGACCCGGCGACCCACCCGCGCACCGCTGCGCCGCTGGGCCGGCTGCTCGCCGCCGAGGTCCGCTGGGTGCTGCGCCGCCCGCGCACGCTGGTGATGCTCGGCCTGTTCGCGCTGATGCCGGTGCTGATCTCGATCGGGGTGGTGATCGCGGACCGGCAGAGCGGCGGCGGGTTGATCGGCGCGATCGCCGGCAACGGCCTGGTGCTGCCGATCGCGACGATGACGCTGGCGCTGGCCCTGCTCCTGCCGCTGGCGGTCGCGATGGCTGCGGCCGATGCGATCGCCGGGGAGGCGACGCACGGGACGTTGCGCGGGCTGCTGCTGGCGCCGGTCGGGCGGCTGCGGCTGGTCGGGATGAAGGCATTCGGGGTGCTGGTGGTGGCCGTGCTGGCCACCGGGGTCATCGCGGTGGTCGGGGTGCTGGCCGGGCTCGTGGTCGTGGGCGGGGCCGACGGGCAGCTGGTGACGCTGTCGGGCACCACGGTGGGGCTCGGCGACGCGCTGGGCCGGGTGGCGCTGGTGGTGGTGTGGACGGTCGGGCAGCTGGCCGCCGTGGGGGCGATCGCGCTGGCGGTCTCGGCGCTGACCGAGCACCCGCTGGTCGTGCTGGCCGCAGTGCTCAGCGGGCTCATCGTGTTCGGCGTGCTCGGTGCGATCCCGGCGCTGGACTGGCTGCAGCCCTACCTGCTCACCTCGGGCTGGGGCGCGGGCGCCGACGCGCTGCGCGACCCGCTGCCGCTCGACGGGATGGTGCAGAGCTCGCTGCGGGCGCTGTGCTACATCGCCGTCGGCGGCGGGCTGACCATGGTCCGGATGCTGCGCCGCGACGCCTGACCCGTCGTGCGCGGTGAGTGGTGCGTCAGCGCCACCCACCGCGCACGGGTGTACGGGAGGATGGCGCGCATGGCTGATCTGCTCGACGACGCTGCGATCACCTCCGCGCTGGACGGCCTGCCCGGCTGGGAGCGCGACGGCGACTCCTTCGTCCGCACCGCGAAACTGCCCAGTTTCCCCGCCGCGATCGCTGTGGTGGACCGTGTCGCCGCCATCGCCGAGGAGCGCGACCACCACCCCGACATCGACATCCGCTGGCGGACCCTGACCTTCCGGCTGTCCACGCACTCCGCGGGCGGGCTGACCGAGCTCGACGTCGGGCTGGCCCGCGCCATCTCCGAGCAGCTCGACGCCGCGCAGGGCTGAGCGGCGGCTCAGGAGCCGGCGCGCTGCGCGGGGATCGTGTGGTCGACGAAGAACCGCTCGTCGGCGGGCACCGCCGGCAGGCCCAGCGCGTAGCGCTTGCGGCGGGCTTCCTCGGCGGTGAGCGGGCACCGGGTCGCCCATTGCCGGACCGGCGCGTCGGCGGGCAGGTAGCGGATCAGGTCGGTGTGGTAGATCCCGGCGGCCAGCCGCGCGGCCCGGCTGAGCACGGCCCGCTCGGTCCGGACGGTCAGCGGCGCCGGCGCCAGCATCGCGAGCCCGGGATCCGGGTCGAAGCCGACGATCTCGCTGAGCGCGGCGAGTACGTCGTTGCCCGCCCCGCGGGGCACCGGCCGCGACAGCCCCAGCCGGATCCGCGGGACCTCACGCAGCCCGAGGCGGGAGAACCTGCGGGCGACGGTCGTGCTGGAGCAGACGCCGTCGGTGACCAGGAGGACCTCGATCGCGGCTCCGTGAGCCGCCAGCCGCAGCAGCAGCCCACCTGCTTCGGCGAGCAGCTCGAACGGCTCGACGGCGAGCGCGACGACGCGGTGCACACGTTCGAGTACGGGCGCCGGGCCCCCGAGACTGGCCGGGTTGTCCGGCGCGGCGGTGCGCCGGGTGTCGCTCACGGCTCCTCCTCGCAGACACCGCTGGATTCGCGTCCGTCACCCGTCGCGTTACCCACCCCGGATGCGGCGTACTCGCTGCTCGGCCGCCGCCGGACCCATCCCGGCGCCGTCAGGGGGAGACTGGGCGCCTGCCGACCCATGGGAGCACTGATGACCGGGACCGAGCGGCCGCAGGCCCAGCGGCTGCCACGCAGGCTCTACGAGGCCGAGCTGCTGCGGTTGCAGAGCGAGCTGGTGCAGCTGCAGGAGTGGGTGCGCGGCAGCGGTGCCCGGCTCGTCGTGATCTTCGAAGGGCGGGACGCGGCGGGCAAGGGCGGCGCGATCAAAAGGGTGTCGGAGTACCTGAACCCGCGGATCTGCCGCATCGTGGCGCTGCCCGCGCCCACCGAACGGGAGCGCACCCAGTGGTACTTCCAGCGCTACGTCGAGCACCTGCCGGCGGCCGGGGAGATCGTGCTGCTCGACCGCAGCTGGTACAACCGCGCCGGCGTCGAGCGCGTGATGGGGTTCTGCACGCCCCAGGAATACAAGCGGTTCCTGCGCCAGTGCCCGATCTTCGAGGAACTGCTGATCGACGACGGCATCGAGCTGCGCAAGTACTGGTTCTCGGTGAGCGACGCCGAGCAGGAGCGGCGCTTCCGCGGCCGGCTCTCCGACCCGATGAAGCAGTGGAAGCTCTCCCCGATGGACCTGGAGTCCATCAGCCGCTGGGAGGACTACTCGCGGGCCAAGGACGAGATGTTCGTGCAGACCGACACCCGCACGTCGCCATGGCTGGTGGTCGAGGCCGAGGACAAGCGGCGGGCCCGGATCAACATGATCGCCCACCTGCTGTCCAGCGTGCCGTGGCGGCCCGTGGAGCGGCCCGAGCTGACCCTGCCGAAGCGGCCACGATCACAGGGCTACCTGCGGCCGCCCCGGGAGATGTTCAACGAGGTGCCCGACCACGCGGCGACGCTGAAGGACTGACCGGCACGGATCAGAACCGGCGGTTGGCCAGCACCCCGGTCCGCGCCCGAGCCGTCTCGGCCTGGTCGAGGTCGAGGTCGGCGACCAGCAGCCCGGGCTCGGCCCCCAGCTGCGCGACGACGGCGCCGAACGGGTCGGCGACGAGGCTCGCCCCGATCCCGGTGGGTGCCTTGCCCGCCTCACCGCCCACGGTCGTCGGGTCGGCCTGGTCGCACGCCGCGACGAACGCGCCGGAGTCCAGCGCGCGGGCGCGCACCAGCACGTCCCACTGCTCACGCTTGCCGCGCCCGGCCCCCCATGACGCGGGCAGCACGATCAGCGCCGCCCCGCGCCCGGCCAGCTGCTGGAACAGCCCGGGAAACCGCACGTCGTAGCAGGTCGCGAGACCGACGGTGTGGCCGTCGACGTCGGCGGTGACCGGCTCGCGGCCCGGCGCGACGGTGTCGGACTCGGCGAACCCGAAGGCGTCGAACAGGTGGATCTTGTCGTAGGACGTGTCGACGCCGCCGCCGGTGGCCAGCAGCGTGTTGTGCACCCGCCCGTCCGCGGACGGGGTGAACATGCCGGCGACCAGCGTGATCCCGGCGTCGGCCGCGATGGCCCGGACCCGTGTCGCCCACGGCCCGTCCAGCGGCTCGGCCACCGGCCCGAGCGGGACGCCGAACCGGCACATCGCCGCCTCCGGGAACACCACCAGGCGGGCGCCGGCGTCGGCGGCCCGCCGGGTGTAGTCGTCGATCAGCTTCAGGTTGTCCTCGGGCTCGGTCGAGGAGGCGGCCTGGGCGAGGGCGATGCGCATGCCGGAGATGATCCCCGTACGAGGCCCGCACGGCGAACCGCTAGAGTCGAGCCCGTGCAGCGCCAGTACTGGTTTGGACGCCCGGCCCCGGATGGGCCGGCAGGCGTCTCGCTGCGCTGACCTCCCATCCCCGAGCCGGATCGACAAGCCGGCTCGACGGGACCGACGAGGCGGCTTGCCGGAAAGGAAGCCCCCGTCATGTCTCTCACCGCCCACCCGGCGGACGCCTGCGACCAGGTGCTCGACGACCACCGCACCAACCGGATCAGTCCGCTCCTGTCCCCCGCGTTGCTGCGCCACGAGCTGCCCGTCGACGCGGCCGTGGCGGAGACGGTCACCCGTGCCCGCGCGGAGATCGTCGACGTCCTCGACGGGCGTGACGACCGGCTGATCGTGGTCGTCGGACCGTGCTCGATCCACGATCCCGAGGCCGCCCTGGACTACGCCCACCGGCTGGCCGCGCACACCGCGGGTGTCAGCGACCGGCTCCTGGTCGTCATGCGGGCCTACTTCGAGAAGCCCCGGTCCACCCTCGGCTGGAAGGGCCTGATCAACGACCCGGGCCTGGACGGGACGTTCGACGTCAACACCGGCCTGCGGCTGGCCCGCAAGCTGCTGCTCGACGTCTCCGCGCTCGGGCTGCCCGTCGGCTGCGAGTTCCTCGACCCGATCACCCCGCAGTTCATCGCCGACACGGTCAGCTGGGGCTCGATCGGCGCCCGGACCGCGGCCAGCCAGGTGCACCGTCAGCTGTGCAGTGCGCTGTCGATGCCGGTCGGGATCAAGAACTCGACCGACGGTGACGTCCAGGTGGCGGTCGACGGCGCGCGGGCGGCCGCGGCGAGCCACGTGTTCATGGGCATCAACCGCGACGGGCTCGCGGCGCTGATCACGACGTCGGGCAACCCGGACTGCCACGTCATCCTGCGTGGCGGGTCGGCCGGGCCCAACCACGACGCCGTCACCGTCGCGCACACGATGGAGCGGCTGCGCGCGGCCGGGCTGCCCGAGCGCGTGCTCATCGATGCCAGCCACGGCAACAGCGGCAAGGACCACGTGCAGCAGGCCGCCGTGGTCCGCGACGTCGCCGCGCGGATCGCCGCGGGCGAGCGGGGTGTGGCCGGCGTGATGCTGGAGAGCTTCCTGGCCGCCGGCCGCCAGGACCTGACGCTCGGTGCGCGCGACGAGCTCAGCTACGGCCGCAGCATCACCGACGCCTGCATGGACTGGGACACGACCGCGGCGCTGCTCGACGAGCTCGCGGCGGCGGTGCAGACCCGGCGCTGAGGCCCGGCACCACTGTCGCGCGCGGCTTCACGTCGTGGTCGCCGGCCGGAAACGACTACCGCGTGAAGCCGCGCGCGGGCGCTCCCTGCGGATGCCGCCGCAGCGCCGTAGGTTCGGCGGCATGCCCGACCCGCGGCTTCGAGTCTTCGTGGAGAACGGTCCTCGCGGGGGCGAGTGGGTGACGATCGAGGCCGGATCCGACGGCGCGCCACCGCCCCGCATCGAACTGCTCGACCCGGCGGTGGCGCAGGTCGTCGACGACAACACGTCGATGCCGCTGCCACCGGCGCAGCGGAAGCTGTCGACGTACGAGCGCACCGGGGTCCGGCACGCCGACGGCAGCGCGGTCTACCGGTGGTCGGGGCCGACGGACGCGCCACCGACTCGGCGGTGAGCCGCAGAGGTGCAAGCCCGGCAAACACGGGCGAGTGGTACCCTTTCGGTCGAATCCGGCGCGCCGCAGCCCCACGTTCGATCACGGAACGCAATTCACAGCGGGCGCTCCGACTGCCTCCATTAGCACGATCCGGCGACGGTCGTTCGCCAACCCCTTCCTCCGTGGTCGCCGCGCAAGCGTGCCACTCTGCTGCCGTGGCGACCGGCGACATGGAGCAGACAGTGCCCCTGGCCCGCACGCGGCACCTGCTCTGCAAGGTTCCCGAAGCGACGGTGTACTTCTGGATCATCAAGGTGCTGACCACCGGGATGGGCGAGGCCGCGGCCGACTACCTGGACCACGCGCTCAGCCCGGTGCTCGCGGTCGCACTCGCCGGCGTGGGGCTGGTGGCCTCACTGACGCTGCAGTTCACCGCCCGCCGGTACGTGGCGTGGATCTACTGGCTCGCCATCGTCATGGTCAGCGTGTTCGGCACGCTGGTCGCGGACGGTGTGCGCCTGGCCCTGGGGTTGTCGTACCTGGAGTCCACCCTCGGGTTGGTGGTCGTGCTGGCACTGGTCTTCGCGGCCTGGTACGCGAGCGAGAAGACGCTGTCCATCCACAGCATTCACACCCGGCGCCGAGAGTTCTTCTACTGGGCCGCGGTGATGACCACGTTCGCGCTCGGCACGGCAGCGGGCGACCTGACCGCGAGGACCCTGGCGCTGGGCTACCTCGCGTCGGGTGTGCTGTTCGCCGTGGTGATCGCGGTCCCGGCGGTGGCGCATCTGCGGTTCGGCCTCAACGCCATCCTGGCCTTCTGGCTGGCCTACATCGTGACCCGGCCGCTGGGCGCCTCGTTCGCGGACTGGGCGGCGGTGCCGCCCGCTGCAGGCGGCCTCGGGCTGGGCACCGGGACGGTCAGCGTGGGCCTGGCGATCGTGATCCTCGGTCTCGTCGGCTTCCTGAGCGCCACCCGCGGGGACGTCGCCTCGCAGTCCTGATCGGACAGTCCGCCCGGGATGCTCACCGCGTCCTGGCCGGCCGCCCCCGAACACCGCTGACGCGCTGACCTGCGGGCGCGCGATCGCCCGCGCCCGGCTATCGCCGCGGGGGTGGAATCGCGGCGCGGATTTCGGCCTCCCAGCAGCAGGCGCCGCCCGACCCTGCGCGTCACCCTGACCGGAGGAGTACGTGCGCACGTCCGCAGAAGCGGTGCACGTCCGCGGGGAAGCGGGTGCGTACGTCCGTGAAAGCGCGTGCGCACGCCGTGGCCTGGAACGGCCGCCCGGGCAGATGCACCGGGCCCGCACCGGTCGACCAATGGTGATCACTCGGTGTCCACGGGCGGCCGAACCGTTCGAGGAGGACAAATGACCGAAGGCATGACGCAAGGCCGGAACATCACGGTGGCCATCACCGGTGCAGGCGGCACCGGAGCCGCCAAGCGGCTACTGCAGGCCCTGCAGCAGGACACCCGCGTCTCGCACGTCGACCTCATGGTCTCGGACAACGGACGCAAGCTGGTGGCCTTCGAATTCCACACCGGGGAGGACCAGAACTCGGTGCTGCAGGCCCTCGGCGTGACCTCGCCGAAGGTGCGGGTGCTGGATCCCGACGACATGAGCGGACCGGTGACCAGCGGCAGCTATCGCAACGATGCCATGATCGTGCTGCCGTGCGCGGCCGGCGTGCTGGGCCGGATCGCGCAGGCCCAGGCGCTGACCCTGATCGAACGAGCCGCGGACGTGGCCCTCAAGCAACGCCGCACGCTGATCCTGTGCCTGCGGGAAGCGCCGTTGAACCTCGCCCACCTGCGCAACATGGTCGCGGTCACCGAGACCGGCGCGATCGTCTACCCGATGATCCCGACCTACTACAACGTCCCGCAGACCCTGGGGGAGTTGCAGGACGAGTTGGTCGAACGGCTGCTGGAACTCATCGACCTGCCGGAGACCGACCGCTACCAGTGGGACGGCCACGAGACCGTTGCCCACCGCGAGCACGTCCTCGAACACCGGTAACCGGTCCGGAGAACCGGCTTCCCGCACGTCAGAGGAGAAACTCCGTGCGAGTCGTGGTCGCGATGACCGGCGCCACCGGGGCGGTGCTCGGCATCCGGATGCTGGAGGCGTTGCGCGAACTCGAGGTGGAGACACACCTGGTGGTGAGTCGCTGGGCGCGGGCGACGGTGGCGCACGAGACGCCCTATTCGATCCGGGACGTCACCGCGTTGGCGTCTGTGACCTACAGCCCGGACGATCAGGGCGCGGCGATCTCCAGCGGCTCGTTCCCGACCGACGGCATGGTCGTGGCGCCGTGCAGCATGAAGACGCTGGCCGGCATCAGGACCGGATACGGCGAGGGACTGATCGCCCGCGCGGCCGACGTGACGCTGAAGGAGCGGCGCCGACTGGTACTGGTGGCCAGGGAGACGCCGCTCTCGGCGATCCATCTGGAGAACATGCTGGACCTGACCCGGATGGGCGCGGTGATCCTGCCGCCGATGCCCGCCTTCTACACCCGGCCGACGAGCGTCGCCGAGATCGTCGACCACATCGTCGGCCGTGCTCTGGATCAATTCGGCCAGTCGCTGCCGTCCGTGCGGCGGTGGGCGGGGATGGGCACAGCGCCCTCGACCCGACTCGCCGCGGTCCGACCTGAGGAATGAACATGGCGTACTCGGATCTACCTGACTTTCTGTCCCATTTAGACAACAACGGCCAGTTGCTGAAGATCACCGACACGGTGAAGCCCGAGCCGGACCTGGGCGCGGCGGCCCGAGCGGTGTCCAACCTGACCGATCGCGGGCCGGCGCTGCTGTTCAACAACATCTACGGCTACGAACACGGGTCGGTGGCGCTCAACGTGATCGGCTCGTGGCCGAACCACGCGCTGATGCTGGGCTTGGACAAGGACACCCCGGTCAAGGAGCAGTTCTTCGCGTTCGCCCGTCGCTGGGACGACTTCCCGGTCGCCGTGGAGCGCCGGGACGACCCGCCGTGGCGGGAGCACACCATGGACGGCGGGATCAACCTGTTCGACCTGTTCCCGTTGTTCCGGCTCAACCGCTACGACGTGGGCTGCTACATCGACAAAGCCGCGGTGGTCAGCCGCGATCCCGACGACCCGGACGACTTCAACAAGCAGAACGTCGGCATCTACCGCATCCAGGTCAAGGACATCGACCGGCTGGGGATCCAGCCGCTGCCCACCCACGACATCGGGCTGCACCTGCGCGCAGCCGAGGAGCGCCGGGAGAACCTGCCGGTGGCGATCACGATCGGCAACGAGCCGGTGATCACCACCGTCGGCGGCATGCCGCTGACCTACGAGCAGTCCGAGTACGAGATGGCCGGCGCCATCCAGGGCAGCCCGTACCAGATCGCCACGGCGCCGCTGACCGGCTTCGACGTGCCGTGGGGGTCCCAGGCGGTCCTGGAGGGCGAGATCATCGCCGGGGTCCGCGAGATCGAGGGCCCGTTCGGCGAGTTCACCGGACACTACTCGGGTGGACGCCGGCAACCGGTGATCCAGATCCGCAAGGTCAGCTACCGGACGAACCCCATCTTCGAGCACCTCTATCTCGGCATGCCGTGGACCGAGATGGACTACACGCTGGCCCTGAACACCAGCGTGCCGCTGTATCAGCAACTCAAGAGGGACTTCCCCGACGTCATCGCGGTCAACGCGATGTACACCCAGGGGCTGTTGGCCATCATCTCGGTCAAGCAGCGCTACGGCGGCTTCGCCAAAGCAGTCGGCCTGCGCGCCATGGCCACCCCGCACGGCCTCGGCTACTGCACCGTCATCATCATGGTCGACGACACGGTCGACCCGTTCAACCTGGCCCAGGTGATGTGGGCACTGTCGGTCAAGTTCCACCCGCACTACGACATCGTGACCGTGCCCAACGCGTCGGTGCTGCCGCTCGATCCCAGTTCCGATCCGCCCGGGATCATCCACAAGGTGGTGCTGGACGCGACCACTCCGATCGCGCCGGAGACCCGTGGCCACTACTCCCAGCAGGTCGACTCGCCGATGGGTACGAGGGAATGGGAAGAGAAGCTCAAGGGGCTGCTGCGATGACCAAGTCCGACGAATTGCCGACCATCTGCCCCCGCTGCGACGATCACGACATCCGGGTGCTCACCGTCTCTCCGGTCCCCGGCGCGTGGACCATGTTCTCCTGCCACACGTGTTTCTACAGTTGGCGCAGCACCGAACCCTCCTACGCCACCGATCCGGCCACGTACCCGGAGGTCTTCAAGATCGACCCGAAGACCATTCCGGAGATGCCGGTGTTCCCGTCGATTCCCGAGCCCCGGCAGCAGTAGCGCCCGCGGCAGCGTCGAGGATCGGCCACGACAGGGGAAGCACCCATGCCCTTCTACCAATGCACCACTCGTGCCGGGCTTCTGACCGGCGAACAGAAGGCCCGCCTGGCCAGGGAGATCACGCGCATCCACTGCGCGACAACGGGTGCACCGGAAAGCTTCGTCACGATGTCCTACAACGAGGTGTCACCGGCCGATCTGTTCGTCGCCGGCGAACCGTCGTCGGCATCGCGGATCACCGGCCTGATCCGTGCGGGGCGGCCGGAATCGGTCACCCTCCAGCTGCTCACCGGCATCTCCCGCGCGTGGAGCGCGGTCACCGGCCGGCCGGAGAACGATGTCGCCGTCTTCCTGCAGGAGATCGAGGCGCAGCACGTCATGGAGGGTGGCCGGGTCCTGCCCAGGCCGGGCGGGGAGCAGGAGTGGCTCGCCCACCGGAACTGACCGGCCGCGGCGGCATCGGCTGAACTGCCGCGGCACCGAGGGGAAGCAGGCTGGGATGGCCCGGTTGATCGGCGACCGTCTTCCTCCCGAGCTCGTCGAGGCACTCGGCGACGACGCTCTGGCCGGCGAGGATCAACCCGCCTATCTGCTGAGCACCTGCGACGATTCCGGCAACCCGCGGATATCCATGCTGAGCGTGGGCGAGCTGGTGGTCCCGGACGACCGGCACCTCCGGGTCGCGCTGTGGCAGGACACGCACACCGGCCACAACCTACGGGCCGGACGACCGGCGCTGTTCAGCTCCATCGCCCCGGGGTCGGTGCTGTACGTCCGCACCGACCCCGCTCCCCTGCCGGCGCCGCCCGGCTCCCGCCTGGACTTCTTCGAGCTGACGGTCACCGCCGTCGAGTCGGACGAGCACATCGGCATGCCGGTGACCAGCGGCATCACCTTCACGACGGCCGGCGCGGACGCCGGCCACGACGACATCGTGGCGACCTGGCGCCGTCAACGGGGACTGCTGGCCGCCGCACCCCGATCATGATTCCGGCGAGCTGCGACCCTCATCCTCGCCGGGTGAGGCGGCGCCGGGACGGCCGCCCTAGCGTCCGGTCGGTCAAAGCACCTGATTCCGTCCGACCGAGGAGCTGGGATGGCAGCCGCCTTCGACCGGAGCACGCTGCCCATCCGCCGTCCGCCGTTCGGCGGCACGACGAGAAGGACCCTCGAGGGGTCGGTTCCGGATTGGGACCAGGCGTCGCACGTCAAGCCACCCGACGGGGCGCCGAACGTGTTGCTCGTGCTGATCGACGACGCGGGCTTCGGCAACCCGAGCACGTTCGGCGGTGCGATCGACACCCCCAACTACACGCGCATGGCCGACGGCGGCCTTCGGTACAACCGCTTCCATGTGACGGCGGTGTGCTCGCCGACGCGAGCGGCGCTGCTCACCGGCCGCAACCAGCATCGCGTCGGGTTCGGTCTGGTCAGCGAGTTCTCCGGGCCGTTTCCCGGCTACAACGCCACGATCCCACGTGACTGCGCGACGCTGCCGCGTGTCCTCTCCGACAACGGCTACCTCACCGCAGCCATCGGGAAGTGGCACCTCACTCCGGATGATCAGCAGGGCGCTAGCGGCCCGTTCGACCGCTGGCCGACAGGACTGGGATTCGACTACTTCTGGGGATTCCTCGGTGGCGAGGCGGGCCAGTACGACCCGCTGATCACCGAGAACCAGAAGACGGTCGGCGTCCCCACCGGAACGAACGGCGAGCCGTACTACTTCCCCGACGACATGGCCCGCACGACGATCGACTGGCTGCACCGGGTACGGGCGGAGGACCCCGAGACACCGTGGTTCGTGTACTACGCGACCGGCTGCAGCCACGCCCCGCACCATGTGCCGAAGCGATGGTCCGAGAAGTACGCGGGGAGGTTCGACCGGGGCTGGGACGTGGTGCGCGAGGAGACCCTGGCCCGGCAGAAGGCCCTCGGCGTGGTTCCCCCCGAGACCACGTTGCCGAGCAACGATGCGTTCCCGGCCTGGGACTCCCTCGACGAGACGCACAAGCGGCTCTACGCCCGCCAGATGGAGGTCTACGCGGGCTACTCGGAGAACGCCGACTGGAACGTCGGCCGGGTGCTCGACTCGATCGAGGAGATGGGCGAGCTCGACAACACGCTGATCATCTGGATCTGGGGTGACAACGGGGCGAGCATGGAAGGGACGCTCACCGGGACGTTCAACGAGCTGACCACGCTCAACGGCATCTCGCTGACTCCCGAACAGCAGATGGGTCTGCTGTTCGAGCACGGCGGCCTGGAGGCCTGGGGCAGCGAGGAGCTGGCTCCGCACTACTCGGCGGGGTGGGCGTGGGCCGGTAACTGCCCCTTCGACTGGGGCAAGCAGGTGGCCTCCCACCTCGGCGGGACGCGCAACCCCCTCGTGATCCACTGGCCTGGCCACATCGACGCTGCCGGGCAGTTGCGAACGCAGTTCACCCACGTCACCGACCTCGCCCCGACGATCCTCGACATCGCCGGCATTCCGCGGCCAACCCATGTGGACGGCATCGAGCAGGAGCCGCTGCACGGCTTCTCGTTCGCCGACTCGTTCACCGATGCGCAGGCCCCCGAGCGACACACCCAGCAGTACTTCGAGGCCGTGGGCAACCGTGCGATGTACAAGGACGGCTGGTGGCTGGCGATGCGGCTGCCCCGGATCCCGTGGGAGCTTCATCCGCAGGCCCTGCGCCGCTTCGGCCCCGGCTGGGACCCCGACGCGGACCCCGTCGAGCTCTACTACCTGCCCGACGACTTCGCCCAGGCCCACAATCTCGCGGACGGGCACCCGGAGAAGGTCGAGGAGCTGCGCGCGCTGTTCTGGCAAGAGGCCGAGCGCTACCAGGTCCTGCCGCTGCTCGGTGGCCTCTCGTCCTTCTACGGCATCGTGCCGCCCGTCCCGAAGGTCTCGACGTTCACCTACCGCGGGCGGATCGAGAACGTCCCGGCCGGGATGATCCCGCGCATCTACAACCACTCGTACTCGATCAGCGCCGACCTCGTCATCCCCGAACGAGGCGCCGAGGGGGTGATCGTCGCCGCCTTCGACCACCTCGGCGGGTTCGCGCTGTTCGTCGAGGACGGACGACTCAAAC
Organism: Pseudonocardia acidicola; assembly: GCF_012911935.1. Lineage (GTDB taxonomy): Bacteria > Actinomycetota > Actinomycetes > Mycobacteriales > Pseudonocardiaceae > Pseudonocardia > Pseudonocardia acidicola. The sequence goes on from NZ_JAAXLA010000024.1 coordinate 16,867, forward strand.
ACACCTACTCGATGCTCGGCGTCCTCGTGTACACGCAGGAGGCCCCCGAGCCGCTGCCGTCCGGCGAGGTCAACGTCACGATGGTGTTCGCCGCCGACGCCCCGGAACCGGCGACCGGCGGCGATGTGACGCTGTCCGTCAACGGAAAGCCCGTGGCCCGTGGCCACATGGAGCACACCGTGCCGGCCCGGTTCTCCGGCTACGCCGGGATGGACATCGGCTGTGACAACGGGCTCGTCGTCGATCCCCGCTACGCCGCGAAGGCGCCGTTCCGCTTCACCGGCGAGATCAAGCAGGTGGTGTTCGACATCAACCCCGACCTACGGGCCGAGGACACCCGTGCGCTCCACGAGCACGCCGCGCGGGTGCTGGCCACCTACGGCGCGAACGCCTGACCGGCCCCTCCACCGCGAAGCGAGGTGCACATGGCGAAGAACGGATCGCTCGACGTCCTCATCGCGCTCTACCTGATCCCCGACCTCGCACGCCGGGACTTCGACGCGTGCACCCGGCTCGTCGACGACTTCGCGGTGTCCACCGCGGGCCTCGCGCTCATCGTCAGGGACACCCACGGCGAGGTCCACGTCAAGGAGACCGGCGACCACGCAGTGCGCAACGGCCTCACCAAAGGCGCCCGCCTGGGCCTCGTCATGGGGCTGTTCGCGCTGCCGCTCATCGGCCTGACGGTCACCGGCGGCGCGGCGCTCGGCGCGCTGGCCGGGGCGTTCGCGCGCCGCCGGATGCTGGCCGGGATCGCCGACAAGATGCGCGAGGCCCTGCCCCCGGGATCGGCCGGGATCATCGCCGTCTACGGCCATCCCCACGCCGACGCAGTGGGCCGGGTCCTGCCGAACGCCATTCGGACCGCCACCGCACAGATCGAGCAAGGGTCCCCCGGCGAGCTCACAGAGGGCCTGCAGAAGGCCTCGGCCGGCCTGGCGGGCTGAGACAGGCCAGGCCGCACCCGACGGGCCCGCGAAGCGGTTCGCCGACCCGGCACCGGACCGAGAAGGCGAGCGTCCATGATCCGCCTGATCGAGGGACTTCCGGGCGGCGTGATCGGCATCGAGGCGATCGGCACCGTGACAGCCGACGATGACCGGGCCGTCGTCACGCCGGAGCTGCACCGCTCTCGTGGGAGCGCATCGCCGTCGTGACGGGCCTGACCGCGGTTCGCGCCCGCTGATTCTTGATTCATTCCAGAAACTAGGCCACACTTCGGCGCGTGCCATCGACTGCGGAGTTCGAGCGCATGTTGCGCGGGGCTGCTCTGCGCGTGACGCGTCCTCGGGTAGCGGTGCTGTCCGCGGTGCACGACCATCCGCACGCCGACACGGCCTCGATCATCGGTATCGTGCGTGATGCTCTCGGCGAGGTGTCCCACCAGGCCGTCTACGACGTGCTGCGCGCGCTGACTACCGCGGGCCTGGTGCGGTGCATCCAGCCGCCGGGCTCCGCGGCGCGCTACGAGTCGCGGGTCGGGGACAACCACCACCACGTCGTGTGCCGGTCGTGCGGCGCCATCGCCGATGTCGACTGCGCCGTCGGCACCACGCCCTGCCTGACCGCGTCCGACGACCACGGCTTCGCGATCGACGAGGCCGAGGTCATCTACTGGGGCCTGTGCCCCGCCTGCTCCACCACAACGCCCACCCTGTGATCACGGAAGGAAGTCCCGTGTCTGACGAGCACGTCACCGTCGAGAGCAAGATGAACGAGCAGGAGGCCGGCGGCTGTCCGGTCTCGGCCGGCCGCTTCAAGCACCCGACCGAGGGCGGGAGCAACCGAGACTGGTGGCCGAACCAGCTCAACCTGAAGATCCTCCGCAAGCACCCCGCCGTCGCCAACCCGATGGGCGAGGACTTCGACTACGCCACCGAGTTCAAGACCGTCGACCTGGACGAGCTGGCCAAGGACGTCGATGCGGTGCTGACGACGTCCCAGGACTGGTGGCCGGCCGACTTCGGCCACTACGGCGGATTCATGATCCGGATGGCGTGGCACAGCGCGGGCACGTACCGCGTCGACGACGGCCGCGGAGGTGCGGGCGCCGGCATGCAGCGCTTCGCCCCGATCAACAGCTGGCCGGACAACGGGAACCTGGACAAGGCGCGCCGACTGCTGTGGCCGGTGAAGAAGAAGTGGGGCCGCAAGATCTCCTGGGCCGACCTGATGATCTTCACGGGCAACCGCGCCCTGGAGACCATGGGTTTCAAGACCTTCGGTTTCGCCGGCGGCCGCGCCGACGTCTGGGAGCCGGACGAGGACGTCTACTGGGGCCCGGAGCGCACCTGGCTCGGCGACGAGCGCTACACCGGTGACCGGGAGCTCGAGAAGCCGCTGGCCGCCGTCCAGATGGGCCTCATCTACGTCAACCCGGAGGGCCCGAACGGCAACCCGGACCCGCTGGCCTCGGCCCGCGACATCCGCGAGACGTTCGCCCGGATGGCGATGAACGACGAGGAGACCGTCGCGCTGATCGCCGGCGGGCACACCTTCGGCAAGACCCACGGCGCGGCCGACCCGGACAAGTACGTCGGCCCCGAGCCCGAGGGCGCTTCCATCGAGGAGCAGGGCCTGGGTTGGAAGCAGAGCTACGGCAGCGGCAAGGGCCGGGACACGATCACCAGCGGACTCGAGGTCACCTGGACCTCCACGCCGACGCAGTGGAGCAACGGCTTCTTCGACAACCTGTTCGGCTACGAGTGGGAGCTGACCAAGAGCCCCGCCGGGGCCTACCAGTGGGTGGCGAAGGACGGCGCGGGCGCCAACACCGTGCCGGACCCGGAGACCAACGAGCTCAACCGTCCGCCGACGATGCTGACGACCGACATCGCGCTGCGCGTCGACCCGATCTACGAGGCGATCTCGCGGCGCTTCCACCAGAACCCAGACGAGTTCGCCGACGCGTTCGCTCGCGCCTGGTACAAGCTGACGCACCGCGACATGGGCCCGATCCAGCGCTACCTCGGCCCGCTGGTGCCGCAGGAGGAGCTGCTCTGGCAGGACCCGGTCCCGGCCGTGGACCACGAGCTGGTGTCGGCCGACGACGTCGCCGCGCTCAAGCAGAAGATCCTCGACTCGGGCCTGTCGGTCTCGCAGCTGGTCTCCGCCGCGTGGGCGGCGGCCTCCTCGTTCCGCATCAGCGACAAGCGCGGTGGCGCGAACGGCGGCCGCATCCGCCTCGAGCCGCAGCGCGACTGGGAGGTCAACGACCCCGACCAGCTGGCGCAGGTGATCCGCACGCTGGAGGGCATCCAGGAGGAGTTCAACTCCTCCGCGACCGGCGGCAAGAAGGTCTCGTTCGCCGACCTCGTCGTGCTCGGCGGCGCCGCCGCGGTCGAGAAGGCCGCGAAGGACGCCGGTCACGATGTCCAGGTGCCGTTCACCCCGGGCCGCACGGACGCGACCCAGGAGAAGACCGACGTCGAGTCGTTCTCGTACCTCGAGCCGACCGCCGACGGCTTCCGCAACTACCGCGGCAAGGGGCACCGCCTGCCCGGCGAGTACCTGCTCGTCGACCGGGCGAACCTGCTGAGCCTGAGTGCGCCGGAGATGACCGTCCTGGTCGGTGGCCTGCGCGTGCTGGGCGCGAACACCGGCGGGTCCACCGCGGGTGTGTTCACCGACAAGCCGGGCACGCTGACCAACGACTTCTTCACGAACCTGCTCGACATGGGCATCGAGTGGAAGTCGGTGGCCGGCGACGACAATGCCTTCGAGGCCCGCGACCACGCCACCGGCGAGGTCAAGTGGACCGGTAGCCGCGTCGACCTCGTCTTCGGCTCGAACTCCGAGCTGCGGGCCCTCGCGGAGGTCTACGCGAGCGACGACGCGAAGGAGAAGTTCGTGCGCGACTTCGTCGCCGCGTGGGACAAGGTCATGATGCTCGACCGGTACGACCTGGTCTGATCCCCGGCTGATCCCGATGTCCAGGTCGGCCGCTCTGCGGCCGACCTGGACCACCGCGAGATCAGGATCGGCAGGCACCCGGTCCGCCGAAACCGACTCGCACCCCTGAGCCCGCACGCAGGAACCGGCCCGGCCGCTACGGCCGGGCCGGTTCCTGGCGCCGGGTCAGGCCGGAGCCGGCAGGTCGTCCAACTCGACGAGCCGGTGAATCATCAGAAATCGCGTTGCCGCTCCCTCGTCGTCTCGGGCTGGCTCCGGTCGCTCATGGCCGAGGTCGCCAGGTCCGCGGACAGGCGCGCTGCGGACTCCCTGCGGGCTCCAGGCGAGAGATAGGCCTCTGACCGGTGCGAACACCCTTCCCCACACGTTGAACCGGAACGAATCACGGCAGATCGGCCACCAGCGGCGATACCGGGGACACCCGCACTGACCTGCGTGGACCTGCTCCGCGGTTCGTCGTGATCCATCGCCTTGGTGAGTGCCCTGACGAACGATCGACGATGCCAGGCTTGCCCGGTGACGCACCCATGCGATTCACCGATGTGACGGTGCACAGCGATATGCGGAAAAGCTATTCTGAACGGTGCGATCAGAGAATGAATTCCTAGCTCCGCAATTCAAGGATAGCATGGGCGGGGAGAGCGTCGACAGGCCCCCTTTCGAGCAGGAGTTGGAGGCGGAGACCCGGCAGATCCGCCGGCTGCATGCGCTGCTCGCCACCGAGCTCGCGGCCACCACGGCCCGGGCGCAGGGCATGCTGGCCGCGCCGACGGGCGGGGAGCTCAGCGCCCGCTGGGAGCGCGACGTCTCCGTGCACCGCTGGTCCGGGCGGGTGGCCGCGCTGACCGCCGCCCGCTCGGGGTTGTGCTTCGGTCGGCTCGACCACACCGACAGGTCGACGAGCTACATCGGCCGCATCGGGCTCACCGATCCCGCGGATTCCGAAAGCGCGCTCATCGACTGGCGGGCGCCCGCCGCCCGGCCGTTCTACTGCGCAACGTTGGCCACGCCACTCGGCGTGACCCGGCGACGGCATTTCCAGCTCGCCGGGACGGCGCCCGACGAGCGGGTCGCGACTTTCCACGACGATGTGCTGGACCGGGCAGCCCTCGCGCGCGCCGATTCCGAATCCGCTTCCGATCCGGCGCTGCTCGCCGCGCTGAGGGCGCCGCGCGGGTCGACGATGCGCGACATCGTGACGACGATCCAGGCCGAGCAGGACGCGATCATCCGGCTGCCGCTCTCCGGCGTCGTCGTGATCGAGGGCGGCCCGGGGACCGGGAAAACCGCTGTTGCGCTGCACCGCGTCGCCTACCTGCTCTACACCCATCGCGAGCGGCTGGCCCGCAGCGGCGTGCTGGTCGTCGGTCCCAGTGCCGGGTTCATCCGGTACGTCGGAGGCGTGCTCCCCGCGCTGGGCGAGTCGGCGGTGGTGTTCACCACTCCCGGCCGACTGGCGCACGGCGTCGTCGCGACCGCCGTCGATCAGGACGAGGCGGCCCGCACGAAGGGCGGGCTGGCGATGCTGGACGTACTGCGCCGCGCCGTCGCCGAGCGGCAGGAGCTGCCCGGGTCGCCGATCGCGATCGAGCTCGACGACGTCACCGTCGAGATCGACCGTGCGACGGCGGCAGAAGCCAGGAGACGCGCCCGGGCCACCGGCCTGCCCCACAACGCTGCACGGACGACGTTCCGCGACACGCTCGGCAGCCTGCTCGTCCAGCAGGGCGTCGAGCGGCTCGACCAGGACCTGGAGGACCCGCCCGAGCTCGCCGACATCCTCCGCGAGCTCAGCGATCTCCCGGAGATCGCGCCGGCAGGTGCGGCGCAGGTGTCGGCAGAGCTGCGCCACGGGTTGCGCGACGACCTGCGCTCGGACCTCGGCTTCCACGCGGCGGTCGAGCGGCTCTGGCCGGTGCTGACCCCGCAGCAGCTCCTCGCCGAACTCTTCGCGTCGCCGGACCGGCTGGCCTCGGCCGGCGGCGGGATCGACCTCTCCGGGCTGTACCGCGCCGAGGGCTCCGCGTGGACGGTGGCGGACGCGCCGCTGCTCGACGAGCTGGCCGAGCTGCTCGGTCCCCCGCCCGGCCCGCCGGGTGGGCGGGGCGAGCCGGAGCGCGAACCCGACAGCGCCTACGCCGCGGAGGTACTGAGCATCCTGGAGTCGGCCGACCGCCAGCTCGCCGGGGAAGATCCCGACGAGCTGCGCCCGACCGACTTCGTCACCGCGGACGTGCTCGCTGCCCGGCAGGTTCCCGAGCACCTCATGACCGTCGCCGAGCGGGCGGCCGCCGACCGGGACTGGCGGTTCGGGCATCTCGTCGTCGACGAGGCGCAGGAGCTCTCCGCCATGGACTGGCACGTCCTGCTGCGGCGCTGCCCTTCCCGTTCGATCACCGCGGTGGGCGACCTCGCGCAGCGCAGCGCCCCCGCGGGAGCGCATGCGTGGGCGGACGTGCTCTCCCCGCACCTCGGTTCCCGGTGGACCCACCGGACGCTCACGGTGAACTACCGGACGCCCGCCGAGATCATGGCGCCGGCCGCTGCCGTGCTGGCCGAGTTCGCGCCCGACCGGCAGCCGCCCGAATCGGTGCGGGCGACGGGCGAGGATCCGTGGCAGCGCACCGTGCCCGCGACCGACCTCGCAGCCGAGGTGCGCAAGGTCGTCGAGGCGGAGGTGGCGCGGCTGGGCCACGGGACGCTGGCGGTGATCGCCGCCGACCCGACGCATGTCCTGGGGGTCAACGCCGCGGCGGAGCAGGGCGGGGATCCCCAGGTGAAACAACTGAACGGCCTTGCCGGTCTTCCCGCCCAGGTGCACACCCCGGTGTCGGCAAAAGGTCTCGAGTTCGACGCCGTCGTGATCGTCGACCCGGAGCGGATCCGGGCACACAACCCCGCCGACCTCTACGTCTCGATGACCCGCGCCACCCAGCGGCTCGGGCTGCTGCACGTCGAGCACTGAGGCGGCACGACCACGCAGACCGTGTGGGGTCCTCGCCGGGTGCACACACTTTGCGAGGACCTCACGAGGTCTTCGAAGTGACGAACGGCGGGGCCGGTTAGCCCGCCGACCAGGCAAAACAGCCCGCCGCCGGACGTTGAAGCGGAACGAATCCCGGCCGAACAGCCACCAGCGGCGATACCGGGGACACCCGCACTGACCTGCGTGGACCTGCTTCGCGGTTCGTCGTGACCTCTCGCTGTTGGTGGGGCTCCTGACGAACGGCGGTCGTGGCCCGTCACTACCCACGCGCTACCGGGGCGCGGCCTGCCGACCGATGAGCGGATCGGCGGGCCGAGGCTCGGCGGGAGGGCGCTGGCACCTTTGATCGAACACCGTCCCTGCAGCGGCTGCACCGCTGTTTTCCGAGCCTCGGCTCGGACTACTCTGCGCCGAGCGCGGGTGCCACGGAACCCCCGACCCCCCGCGGCACTGTGGCAGACGTCGGGGCGCGGCCCGGGACGCGCCCCGGCCCCGAGATCCGCTTCGGGTCATCCGTCCTTACGCGCGGCGCTGGCGCGGGACGCCCGGGACGCGTCCCGGGCCGCCTCGGTCGCCCCCTGAGTGGTCTCCTGCGTCGCTTCCTGCGTCGCTTCCTGGGTCGCTTCCACCGCGCGGGACGTGGCGTGGCTCACCGCGTCAAGCACCGGTGTGCCGATGCTGAGCAAGGCCTTTGCGAACTCGCGCTGCGCCGCGAGTGCCTCCTGAGCAGCGTCGAACCAGGCGTCAACGAGCCGGTCCGGACCCGGAACGTCGCCCGTGCGGCCCGCCCCCAAGCCGATGACGGTCTGCGCCGTCTCGCCCCAGCTGCGGATCGCGGTCGACATCGCTTCCTGGCCAGTTCGGGCGGCACGGGTGATGTGCTCCTGGGCAGTTGCGGTCATGGTGTCTCCCCACTTCCTGACCTCGTGACGGCACGGGCGGATCGCTGTCACCCCTCGACCACCCTGGGCCAAGGCCGGCCTCTGACCATGCGGCCCACCTGACTCGCCGCATCGACCGGCGCGGCCACGGATCCCAACCCGCATCGAACGTACGGGGCAACCGAGCTGACACAAGACCAGCGCGAGCACATCACGGAGAACGCACCACGCAGTTCCTCCGCCCGCGCCGGGTCGCGGCCGAGCCGGTGAACTGACCGGGGTAATCGGGACCGAACGACCTGCTCCCCCCACACAAACACAATCAGTGACGTTATGCCCAACAGGGACTCTGACTCGGCCCCGTGGAATTCGTGGCGGCCCCACGTCCTCCCCTTTTCGAGATCCGGCAGTGGCGATACGGTGCCGACGGCGCGGGATGGACGGCGATCGGATGATCAACACTCGGGAAGCCGCCTGGGAGCGGGGCCTGAACGCCCTGCGCCGCTACGCCGCGGTCAAGGGCACGGCGCGGGTCCCACCCGGCGCCCGCGCCGACGGGGTGGAGGTCGGAGCGTGGGCGGCGGCGCAACGTGCGCAGTACTGGGCGGGCGCGCTCGCCCCGCAGCGGGTCGCACTGCTGGAGCGCCTTCCCGGCTGGGACTGGAGCGGGGCCCATCAGCGGAAATGGGAGTCGCGGCTAGCCGCGCTGACGCGGTATGTGCGCGCCCACCCCACCGCGCAGGTCCCTGCCGGGGCTGTCATCGATCACGTGCACATCGGCGCGTGGGCCGCCGCCCAGCGCGCTGCGTACGTCGCGGGCACGCTGCCCGCCTGCAACGCCGGCCTCCTCGAAGCGCTTCCCGGTTGGACCTGGGCAACCGAGGACCGATCCCACGTGTGAATTCCGAACTGGACGGGCAATGCGACAAATTTGATCGTGTTCTCGGTTGCCCTGGGGAGTGGCCTCCGGGAAGTGGAACGTCGGAGAGGAACATTCGCTGCGGTGAGGACGTATGCCACGATCAGGTTACCGCGTGATTAGCTGAGTGAAAGGTCGTCCGTCACGACAAGTACCCGTCAGGACGCTGAACTGCGACAACCCGACGCGCTACACGTTGAACCGGAACTCCACCACATCCCCGTCGGCCATCACGTAGTCCTTGCCCTCCATGCGCACCTTGCCGGCGGCCTTGGCCGCGGCCATCGAGCCGGCCTCGACGAGGTCGTCGTAGGACACGATCTCGGCCTTGATGAAGCCGCGCTCGAAGTCGGTGTGGATCACACCGGCGGCCTGCGGCGCGGTGGCGCCCTTCTTGATCGTCCAAGCCCGGGCCTCCTTGGGGCCCGCGGTCAGGTAGGTCTGCAGGCCGAGGGTGTGGAACCCGGCGCGGGCCAGTGCATTGAGGCCCGGCTCGTCCTGCCCGATCGACTCCAGCAGCTCGGCGGCCGACTCGTCGTCGAGCTCGAGCAGCTCGGACTCGACCTTCGCGTCGAGGAACACCGCATCGGCCGGGGCCACCATCGCGGCCAGCTCCTTGCGGCGGGCCTCGTCGGTGAGCACGCCCTCGTCGGCATTGAAGACGTAGAGGAACGGTTTGGTGGTCAGCAGCGACAGCTCGCGCAGCGGGGCACGGTCGACGCCCGCGGCGAACAGCGTGGTGCCGCCGTTGAGGATCTGCTGCGCGGCCTCGGCGGCCTCCAGAACCACCCGGCGGTCCTTCTGCATCCGGGCTTCCTTCTGCAGCCGCGGGATCGCCTTCTCCAGCGTCTGCAGGTCGGCCAGGATCAGCTCGGTCGCGATGGTCTCGATGTCGGCGGAGGGGTCGACCGCACCGTCGACGTGGACGACGTCGGGGTCGTCGAACACCCGCACGACCTGGCAGATCGCGTCGGACTCGCGGATGTTGGCCAGGAACTTGTTGCCCAGCCCGGCGCCCTCGGACGCGCCCTTGACGATCCCGGCGATGTCGACGAACGACACCGTGGCCGGCACGACCTTGGCCGAGGCGAACATCTTCGCCAGCACGCCGAGCCGGGGGTCGGGCAGCGGCACCACGCCGACGTTGGGCTCGATCGTCGCGAACGGGTAGTTCGCGGCCAGCACGTCGTTCCGGGTCAGCGCATTGAACAGAGTCGACTTGCCCACGTTGGGCAGGCCGACGATGCCGAGGGTGAGACTCACGATATCCAGGGTAGACGCGGACGCCGTGGTGCCGGCGGGCGCCGCCGTGGCATGAGAGCGCCCTCATCCGGCTCTCATCGTCGCGCCACGGCCGGCGGCGAGCGTGGCGGGCATGACCCGCATCCCGCCGTCCGCGCCGCTGCTCGCGTCGGAGATCGACCCGCGCTGGCCGGCGCCGCTGCGGCTGCTCCTCGGTCCGCGCCACCGAGCTGCTGCGGGCCGCCCTCGGTGCCGTCGACCGCGGCGAACACCCGCCCGTGCCCGTGCACGGCGACTTCTACGAGGCCCAGCTGCTCGTCGCGGGCGGCGCGGTCACCGGGCTGCTCGACGTCGACACGACCGGGTGCGTCGGCGCCGCCCTGAGCGGGCTCGGCCCGGCCGGCGCGGGCGTCGCGTTCGCCGACGGCGACGGTTCGCGCGCGGACGACGTGCGGCCGATCAGCGTCGACAGCGCCGACCCCGGCAACCCGGCCCCGGCCGACCTCTCGCCGGAGTCCGCGGACTCCCCGCTGGAGAGCGTGGACGACTCGATCGGCTCGCCCGTCGGCAGCCCGGACGACACCCCGGCGGGGACGGCCCCGACACCCCCGAGGACACCCCGGGCCACGACTGATCCCCGCCCCGCCCGAGCTCCCCGGAACCCTTGGGTCCGGGAAGCTCGGGCGTTGACCCATCACCCGATCGCGTGACACGGCTAACGAGAGCCGCAGTCCATCGATGCTCCTTGTAGATCAATGTGGTTACGACGTCCGGCCCAACGAACGGTGGTGCGCTCGTGCGGTTCCCCTCCCGCCAACTCCTGGTCGCAGGCTCGGTCCTGGGAGCGCTGTCGGCGAGCGGCACGGCGGCGGTCCATCTGACCGCGGCCGCAATGCAGGCGCCCGAGGTCGCCCTCCCGCAGTTCGCGCCCGGCCTGTCGAACGCGGCGACCGGCATCCCGGCCCCCACCGCCCCGACACCGACCCTGACCACGCCGATCTCCGGCGCGCAGATCGCCGGGCACGCCTTCACCCAGGCTCAGGACAAGGCGGCGGCCATCGCCGCAGCCCAGCAGCAGGCGGAGGCCGAGCGGGCGGCCGCCGAGCAGCGCGCGGCCGCGGCCGCACAGTCCCCGGCGGCGCAGGCCGACCACGACCGGGAGCAGATGCGCGAGGAGCTGCGCCGCGCGATCCGCCAGGCGTGCGACGGCGGGAACCTGCGCGGCCCCATCTGCCAGGCCGCCGACTGACCCTCGGCCGCCGCGTCAGGGCAGCTCGTCGAGCCGGTACCCCATGCCGCGGACCGTCACGATCCGCTCCGCGCCGAGCTTGCGCCGCAGGTAGCGGACGTAGACGTCGACCACGTTGGACCCCGGGTCGAAGTCGTAGCCCCACACGTGGCTGAGCAGCTGCTCGCGGGACGGCACCTGCCCGGGATGGCGCAGGAACGTCTCGGCGAGCGCGAACTCCCGGGCCGACAGGTCCACCGTCCGTCCGCCGACCTCGGCCTGCCGCGTCCGCAGGTCCGGTCTCAGCCCGCCGTGGGCGAGCACGGTCATCTCGGCCGAGCGGTCGGCGGTCAGTCCCAGCCGCACCCGGGCGAGCAGCTCCTCGAACCGGAACGGCTTGGGCATGTAGTCGTCGGCACCGCCCTCCAGCCCGGCGACGGTGTCCCCGACGCTGTCCCGCGCGGTCAAGATGATCACCGGAATCGGGTTGCGTTCGTCGCGGAGCCTGCGCAGCACCGAGAACCCGTCCGTCCCGGGCACCCCGATGTCGAGCACCAGCAGGTCGAAGCCGCCGGTCATCGCGTAGTCGTGGGCCGACGGGCCGTCGGACACCCAGAACCGCAGCTCACCACCCGCCGGCTGAGAACCGATCGCGATCCGGTCCCGGCTGCGGTGTACCGGCAGGCGTTGTCCGCCAACGCGATCAGCGCCTGCGTGACCCGCTGCGGGTCGAGCACGCAGTCGACTTGAGCGGCGGTCTCCACCACCCATTCCCGGTCGCCGAGCCCGGCCAGCTTGCCCAGGACATCCGCGGTCGGCGCGGCGACGTCGACGGGCGCGGGATGCAGGAACGCCAGCTGGCCGAAACGGGTCTGCAGCAGCAGGTCGGAGACCAGAGGAACTTCTCGTTCGGCCGCGCCAGGTTGTAGGTGATCGCGAGCTTCAGCACCTCGTTCACGGACGCGACCCGCCGGCCGGTGGTCGGGTTGATCCCGATTCGGTGAGCGCCGCGAACTCGCCGACCTCGGCGCGCAGCGACGCGTCCACCCGCTCGTCGATGCCCTGGATCAGCAGCCGCCAGGTCACGAACGTGACGACGGCCAGCGCTGCGAGCACCAGCAACAGGACCCAGCCGATGATCCGGGTGCGCGCCGACGAGGGCCGCGGCAGCAGCCGGCGGCGCGACGGCGCGGGCTCGGCCTGCGTGGTCATCGACGTCCTCGGGGTTCGCGATGATGATCCACGACCATCGTCGCGGAGATCGGCGGAGGCGCCGGGGCCGGGCGGTCAACCGTCGTCATCGCCGGCGCCGGGCCACCGGGCCCGGACGCGGAGCGCAGCGCAGCGCAGCGCCACGAAGCCGAGCGTGACCCCGGCGACCAGCGGCACCGCGGTCACGACGAGCAGCGGGACGCGCACCCTTCCGAGGCGCGCCCTCCCGGGTGGAGAGTGGATGAGACGCGCACGAGAGCCCTCTCATGCGGCGCCGCCCGGCCCGGCGGCCACGTCCGATTCCCGCCAGAATCAGGGTGCGCGCGGGTGGCAGCATCGACGCCGTGCTACTCGACCAGGACCGTTGCTACCGCGCCGTCGCCTCCCGCGACGCACGCTTCGACGGGCTGTTCATCACCGCCGTGCGCACGACCCGGATCTACTGCCGCCCGTCCTGCCCGGCGACGACCCCCAAGCGCGCCAACGTCGAGTTCCTGCCGACCGCGGGTGCCGCACAGCAGCGCGGCTACCGGGCCTGCCGGCGCTGCCTGCCCGACGCCGTTCCGGGCTCCCCGGACTGGAACAGCCGCGCCGACCTCGCCGCCCGCGCGATGCGGCTGATCACCGACGGTGTCGTCGAGCGCGACGGAGTCACCGGCCTCGCCGCACGCCTCGGCTACTCCGAGCGGCAGCTGAACCGGGTGCTGAGCGCCGAACTCGGTGCCGGCCCGCTCACGCTGGCCCGGGCGCACCGCGCGCACACCGCACGGCTGCTCATCGAGACCACGCCGCTGGGCATGGCCGACGTCGCGTTCGCGGCCGGATTCGCGAGCGTCCGGCAGTTCAACGACACCGTGCGCGAGGTCTACGGGGTGCCGCCGACGACGCTGCGCACCGAGTCCCGTAACCGCCGGGGCCCGGTGCCCGCGGTGGCCGGAACCCTCGTGCTGCGGCTGCCGTACCGCCGGCCGTTCGACGCCGCCGGGCTGCTGAACTTCTTCGCCGCCCGCGCACTCGACGGTGTCGAGTCCGTCGCGGACGGCACGTACCGGCGCACGCTGCGGCTGCCCCACGGCGCCGCCACCGTCGCGCTGACTCCCGCCGACGGGCACGTCGCCGCCACGCTGCGGCTGGCCGATCCGCGCGATCTGGGGCCGGCGGTGGCGCGGCTGCGCCGGATGCTGGACCTGGACGCGGATCCGGTCGCGATCGACGAGGTGCTCGGCGCCGACCCCGCACTGGCGGCGTCGGTTGCCGCCACTCCCGGGATCCGGCTGGCGGGGACCGTCGACGGCACCGAGCAGGCCGTGCGCGCGGTGCTCGGCCAGCAGGTCTCGGTGGCCGGCGCCCGCACCACGACCTCCCGGCTGACCGCGGCGCTCGGCGAGCGGCTGCCGGCGGCACTCGCCGCCGGCGGTCCCGACCTGTTGTTCCCCACCGCCGAGGCGATCGCCGAGCGCGGCGCCGAGGCGATGACCGGGCCTGCCCGCCGGACCGCGTCCGTGGTCGGGCTGGCCGCGGCCGTGGCCGACGGCACGCTCGTGCTCGACCCGGCGCGCGACCCCGACGACCTGCACGCCGCGCTCACCGCGCTGCCCGGGATCGGGCCGTGGACCGCCGGCTATCTGTCCATCCGCCTGCTCGGGGCGCCCGACGAACTGCTGCCCGGCGATCTCGCCGTCCGTCGTGGCGCCGGGGTGCTCGGCCTCCCATCCGATGTGGATGGTCTGAGCCGGCACGCCGGGCGCTGGCGCCCCTGGCGGTCCTACGCCGCCACCCACCTGTGGCGGGCAGCCGCCACCAACCCACGTACCCGGAGGAACGCATGACCGGCAACGACACCGCAACATGGTCCACACTGGACACTGTGATCGGCCCGTTCACCGCCGTGGTGGACGCCGACGGGGCCGTGCTGGCCTCGGGCTGGACCGCGGACCTGGACGCGCTGCTGCCGCAGGTGCACCTGTCGCTGCGGCCGTCCACGCTGACCCACGGCGACCTGGGCCCCGCGGGGGCGGCCGTCACCCGCTACCACGACGGCGACCTGTCCGCGGTCGACGACGTCCCCGTCCGGCAGCGCTCCGGCGGGTTCCTCGAGCACGCCTGGGAGGTGCTGCGCACGGTCCCGGCCGGCAGCCCGGTGAGCTACACCGAGTACGCCGCCAAGGCCGGCCGGCCCGCGGCGATCCGGGCCGCCGCGTCGGCCTGCGCCCGCAACGCCGCGGCGCTGTTCGTGCCGTGCCATCGGGTGCTGCGCTCGGACGGCTCGCTGGGCGGGTTCCGCTGGGGTGTCGGCGTGAAGCGGTGGCTGCTCGACCACGAGTCGCAGAACTGCGCTTCACGTACTGCGTGAGGCGTAGGAGCTCGGCCGGGTGACGGTGCCGCCGACCCAGGCGGTCGCCACGGCCCTCCGGACGCGGCGGCACGGATCCGCCCTCCCGGGCCGGGCCTCCCGGATCGACCGTCTGTTCGACCGCCCGCCGAGCGGGGAACGCCGCTGGCCGTCCCCCGGCCGGGTGCCGGGCGTGCCGGGCGGGAACTGTCGGACGCCGGGTGCACAGTGTCGGCGTGGATCTCGTGACAGCGGTGAACGTGCTGCTCATCGGGCTGCTCGTCGGGCTGGCCGTCGGCGCCGGCGTCACCTGGCTGTTCGCCGGGTCCCGGCAGAAGGTGGCGGCCGCGGAGGCCGGCCGCCGGGCCGCCGACGCCTCGGCCGGTGCCCGTGCCGAGGCCGCCGGCCTGCGTGCCGAACGGGCCGGGCTGCTGGAGCGCATCGAGGACCTCACCGAGCAGGTCGGGCAGACCGGCGAGCGGCTGCGCCGGGCCGAGTCCGAGGCAGCGGCCGCCGCCGCGGCGCTGCGCAGCGAGCGCGAGGCGAGTGCCGCCCGCGAGGAGCTGATCGCGCGCCGCGACGAAGAGCTCAAGCAGGCCTTCCGGGCGCTGTCGGCCGACGCGCTCGCCCGCAACAACGAGCAGTTCGTCGCGCTCGCCGAGGGCCGCATCAAGGAGGCCACCGCCGCGCTGGCCGCCAAGGCCGAGGGCGATGCCACCGCCCGCGCACAGGCCATCGGCGCCCTGCTCGACCCGATGACGGCCACGCTGCAGCGCGTCGAGGGCCAGCTGCGGAGCGTCGAGAAGGAGCGCGAGTCCGCCTACGCCGGGCTGCGCGAGCAGGTCACCGCGATGCACCGCAGCTCCGAGCAGTTGCAGAACGAGACCAAGCAGCTGGTCAACGCGCTGCGCGCGCCGCAGGTTCGCGGCCGCTGGGGCGAGCTGCAGCTCGAGCGGATCGTGCAGCTCGCCGGCATGGTCGAACACTGCGACTTCTCCACGCAGGTCACCGCGGGCGGCGAGGGCGGCGTGATCCGCCCGGACATGATCGTGCACCTGGCCGGCGGCAAGCAGATCGTCGTCGACGCGAAGGTGCCGTTCGCCGCATACCTGGAGGCGGTGGAGAGCCGCGACCCCGAGGTGCACGCCGAGCGGCTCACCGCGCACTCCCGCCAACTGCGCCAGCACGTCGACGCGCTGGCCGCCAAGGCCTACTGGGCGGCGTTCGAGCCGACCCCGGAGTTCGTGGTGCTGTTCGTTCCCGGCGACCCGTTCCTCGAGGCCGCGCTGCAGGCCGACCCGTCGCTGCTGGAGCACGCGTTCTCCCGCAACGTCGTCGTGGCCACCCCGACCACGCTGATCGCGCTGCTGCGCACGGTCGCCTACAGCTGGCGGCAGGAGGCCCTCGCCCGCAACGCCGCGCAGGTCCACCAGCTCGGCAAGGAGCTGCACGGCCGGCTGGCTACCATGGGCACGCACATCGCCAAGCTCGGCCGTAGCCTCGACACCGCGGTCGACAGCTACAACAAGACGGTGTCGTCGCTGGAGTCGCGCGTGCTGGTCACGGCGCGCAAGCTCACGGAACTGAAGGTCGCCGACGACGAGCTCGCCACGCCCGGGCAGGTCGAACGGGCCCCGCGCACCGTGGCTGCTCCGGAGCTGGTCGCCTCGGCCGCGGATTCCCTGGTCGCGCTGCACGAGGTGACTCGTGACGGTGGCCGCGAGCAGGGCCGCGAACACGCCGCCGACACCGACGACGAGCCTCGGGCTACCGTGAACGGGTGACGGCTTCCCGGGGTGCTGCGTCCGGACAGAAGAGGCAGCCGGCGTCCAGCGGGCGCTGGCCCGTCTCGGAACGCTCCATCCTGGGCACCGTACTGGGGATCCCGCCGCTGGCGGCGGTCGGTGTCGCCCTCGCCTTCACCGCGCTCGGCGTGCTCGTCGACATCCTGCGTCTGGGCACCCTCGGGACCATCTTCAAGATCTGCTACTTCGCCGGCTGCGTGCTGGCCGTGGCCTGGGTCCGGCGGCGGAACCTGTTCGGCCCGATGGTGCAACCGCCGCTGCTCATCGCGGTCGCGGTGCCCGTCGTGGTGCTGCTCGTCGGTTCGCCGGGGCCCGGCGCCGGGATCACTCAGAAGCTCCTCGTGATCGGCGCCCCGTTGATCAACGCCTTCCCGACGATGGCGGTCACCACCGGCGTCGTCGTGGCCCTCGGGGCCGCACGACTGCTGCTGCAGCGCGGCGACCGTCGCGGCCGCCCGGCCGCCCGGCCGGGCGGCAACCGCACTCCCCGCGGATCGGCCCGCGGCGGCGGCTCCGGCGCGACCGGCCGCGGCCGGTCGGCGGGGACGGGCCGGGGCGGCAGCGCGACAGGACGCGGCGGCGGAACCGGCCGGGGCGGCACCGGGTCGGGCCGGACCGGCGGTACCCGCGACACCTCCACCCGCGGCGGACCCCGTGACGCCCCGCGCGAGGCCGTGCCCCATGGCAGCGGCGCCCGGGGGCCGGGCGGCGCCGGCGCGACCCGCAACCCCGGCCGCGGCGGCGACCCCGGATACGGCTCGCCCCGGACCGGCGCCCCGCGCGCCGGCGGATCTACCGGACAGCGCGGTTCGGACGCAGCTCGCGGGGCAGGGAGAACGTCAGCGTTTCCTCCGCGGTATTGATCTCCTCGACGTCCTCCCAGCCGCGCTCGGCCAGGTAGTCGATCACGCCGCGGACGAGCACCTCGGGCACGGACGCGCCGCTGGTCAGGCCGATCGTCTGCACCCCGTCCAGCCAGGCGTCGTCGATCTCCCGAGCGAAGTCGATCAGGTGCGCGGCGCCCGCGCCGGCAGACAGCGCAACCTCGACCAGCCGCACCGAGTTCGACGAGTTGCGCGAGCCGACCACCAGCACCAGGTCGCACTGCGGGGCCATCGCCTTGACCGCGACCTGCCGGTTCTGGGTGGCGTAGCAGATGTCGTCGCTCGGCGGGTTCTGCAGCGTCGGGAACCGCTCGCGCAGCGCCCGCACCGTCTCCATGGTCTCGTCGACGCTCAGCGTCGTCTGCGAGAGCCACACGACCTTCTCCGGGTCGCGCACGGTCACCGCCGCGACGTCATCAGCGGTCTCGACGAGCTGGATGTGCGCGGGCGCCTCACCGGCGGTGCCCTCGACCTCCTCGTGGCCACGGTGGCCGACGAGCAGGATGTCGTAGTCCTCGCGGGCGAACCGCTTCGCCTCCTGGTGCACCTTCGTGACCAGCGGGCACGTCGCGTCGATCGTGCGCAGCTCGCGTCCGCGGGCCTGGTCGCGGACGGCCGGCGAGACGCCGTGCGCGGAGAACACCACGAGGGCCCCCGGGGGTGCCTCGTCGGTCTCGTCGACGAAGATCGCGCCGCGTTCGCTGAGCGTCTCCACGACGTGGCGGTTGTGGACGATCTGCTTACGCACGTAGACCGGCGGTCCGTGCTGCTCCAGCGCCTGCTCCACGGCCTCGACGGCCCGGTCGACGCCGGCACAGTAGCCACGCGGCTTGGCCAGCAGGATGCGCTTGCTCATCGATCCGGACATGTCCGCCAGGGTACGGGGAGGGCAGCAGACGGGCTGCGGCGTGACGGCCCGGGTGACGGGACCCACGCCCACCCGGTGCCGGATTCGTCCGCCCCCGGGTGCCGCGCCGCGCAGGACAGGGGAGAATGCCCAGCATGAAGCCGCTACCGATGCCGGTGCGGATCGCCGCCGGCCTCGTCGCCACCGCCGTCGAACAGGTCCGCGACCTGCCCCGGCTGGTCGTCGAGTTCCCGGTCACCGCCGTGAGCCAGGCCCTGCAGGCGTCGATGCGCGTGCAGCAGAAGATCACCGAGCTCGCGATCAAGGGCGACCGCGCGCTCGGCACGCTGCGCCCGGTTGCGGATTCCCCCAGCTGGGCGACCTTCGACGACGAGCCCCCCGCCACGCGCAACGGCGCGAGCACCGTCACCCCGCTGCGCCCGCCTTCGCGCCCGGCGGACCCGATGGACGACCCGATCGACGGGCCGCAGAACGAGGACCCGCCGGCCAGCCCCGCCGCCGCGGCCGCGGCCGCCGTCACCGCGCGCGCCGCGGCCGGCGAGACCGCCGGGGTCGAAACCGGAGACGACTCCGACTCCGAGGCCGGCGGCCCCAACGTGCTGCCCGGCTACGCCGACATGACCATCCCGCAGCTGCGGGCACGGCTGCGGAAGCTGGACGTCGACGGCCTGCGCGTGCTGCTCGCCTGGGAGACCGCGCACGCCAACCGCCCACCGTTCGTCACCATGCTCGGCAACCGGATCACGACGGTCACCGAGGGGTGAGCCCGGCTCGCGTCGGGCGCCTGCGCGGGGCGGCCCGCAGGTGAGCCGGTCGACATCTCCGCCGACCACGCAGGACGCCCCCTGGCCGGTTCGCACGGTCGCCCGCAAGATCGCCGAGTGGGTGGACCGGCTGGGCGCCGTGTGGGTCGAGGGCCAGCTCGCCCAGGTCACCGCCCGCGCGGGCACCGGGACCGCGTTCCTCGTGCTGCGTGACCCGGCCGCCGACGTGTCGCTGCAGCTCACCTGCCCCGTCGCCCTGGTCCGCGAGGGCGGACCCGCGGTCGCCGAGGGCAACCGGGTGGTCGTGCACGGCAAGCCGTCGTTCTTCCTGGGCCGCGGCACGCTGAGCCTGCGGGTAGACCAGATCCACGCGGTCGGGCTCGGCGAGCTGCTGGCCCGCATCGAACGGCTGCGCAAGCTGCTCGCTGCGGAAGGCCTGTTCGACCCGGCCCGCAAGCGTCGCCCGCCGTTCCTGCCCGGCTGCATCGGGCTGATCACGGGGCGGGCGTCGGCGGCCGAGCACGACGTGCTGTCGAACGCGACGGCGCGCTGGCCGTCGGTCCGGTTCCGGATCGAGAACACCGCGACGCAGGGCGCGCTGGCCGTCCCGCAGATCGTCGAGGCGCTCGGGGTGCTCGACCGGGACGCGGCCGTCGACGTGATCGTGCTGGCCCGTGGCGGCGGCAGCGTCGAGGACCTGCTGCCGTTCTCCGACGAGACGCTGTGCCGCGCCGTCGCCGCCTGCCGGACGCCCGTGGTGTCCGCGATCGGTCACGAGCCGGACACCCCGCTGGTCGACCATGTCGCCGACGTCCGCTGCTCCACTCCCACCGAGGCCGGCCGCCGGCTGGTACCCGACCTCGCCGAGGAGACCGCCCGCATCGCCGGGCTGCGCGACCGGGCCCGGCGGGCACTGTCGGGCTGGGTGGACCGCGAGCAGCGGCTGCTCGACGCGCTGCGTGCCCGCCCGGTGCTGGCCGATCCGCTGCGTGGTCTCCAGGCCCGGCACGTCGAGGTCGAGCGACTGCGGGACGGCACCCGCGACGCCCTGGAGCGCCGGCTGACCCGCTCGGAGACCGAGATCGCGCACCTGCGGGCCCGGCTCACCGCGCTGGGCCCCGCGGCGACGCTCGCCCGCGGCTACGCCGTCGTACAGCGGGTGCCCGCCGGCGGCACGGACCCGGGGGCCGGTGTGGCCTGGCCGGTGCTGCGCTCGGTCGACGAGGTGACCGTGGGCGACCGGCTGCGGATCCGGGTCGCCGACGGCGCCGTCGCGGCCGCCGTGCTGGCGGAGGAGGATGCGGCGCCGGTGGCGAAGGCCGAGCCGCGCAGGAAGAAGGCGAACGCGACATGAGCACCCCGCAGCGGCCCGACGTCGGCGGGCTGGACTACGAGCAGGCTCGCGACGAGCTGACCGAGGTGGTGCGCGCCCTGGAGGTGGGCGGGCTCAGTCTCGACGAGTCGGTGGCCCTGTGGGAGCGCGGCGAAGCGTTGGCCCGGCGCTGCGAGGAACAGTTGGCCGGCGCCCGCACCCGGGTGGAGGCGGTCCTCGACCGGGCCGATACCGCCACCCCCACCGACTCCTGATCCGCGGCGGGCTCAGTTCGTGGGCGCGGTACCGGCGGGGAGCAGCTCGCCGGTCAGGGTGGCGGTGGCCATGGTGCGGAACTCGTCCTCGGTGCCGCTGCCGGTGATCAGCAAGCGGACGGGCGGGCTGCCCGGCGTCGCGACGTCGGCCACCCAGAACGGCTCCGCGCCGGGCTGGCCGTAGACCACCCAGTGCTGACCCGCCGCGTCGACCGTGCCGCGCCCGGTCTGCGGACCTCCGGCCTCCGCGGCGACCAGCGCCTCCTCGGCCGCGTCGCTCTGCACGATCTTCACGTACCGGCCATCGGGTGTGATCCAGCCGACCCGCACCGCCCGGCCGCCCCCGGCCACCGGGCCCTGATCGGTGGCGTTCGCCCGCCACCCGGCCGGCACCGCCGGGATGCGCAGCCCGAACGGCACCCGGGGCGCGAACTCGCGCAGCCGGGCCGCGGCGTCGACCGCCGGGACCGCGTCGGAGGACACCGTCGGGCCGCCGGGGCTGAACGTGCACGACCGCATCGCACCGGCCATGAGCAGCACGATCGGCACCATCACGGCCAGCGCGATGATCATGTCGCGCATGCTCAGCGCGGACCGGGCGGGTTTCACGGGCGGTGGAAGCGGGCCACCGGAAGGCTGCGTCCGGACCTCGTCCTCGGATCGCGGAGACGGGCCGGCCGGGTCCTGCTGGGGGTCGGAGGCGGTGCTCACAACACCATCGTCTCAGTCGCCGACCGCACCGCGCGCGGCGGTGATCTGCCAGGATCGGCTCAAACCCCCGCCGACCGGCACACGCCGGAACCGCCGCGGGGCGCGCGCACCGCTCCGTTCGACCTCGGAGCGGGGCAGGCGACGAGCCGAAGGAGGCCGGAGATGACCATGTCCGGGACGAGTGAGGGACAGCATGAGCGGCGGCGGGAGGCACCCGACCGCAACCTCGCGATGGAACTGGTCCGGGTCACCGAGGCCGCAGCGATGGCCGCGGGCCGCTGGGTCGGCCGCGGCGACAAGAACGGCGGTGACGGCGCAGCGGTCGACGCGATGCGCCAGCTCATCGGCACCGTGTCCATGCGCGGCGTCGTGGTGATCGGCGAGGGCGAGAAGGACGAGGCGCCGATGCTCTACAACGGCGAGGAGGTGGGCAACGGCGAGGGCCCGTGGTGCGACGTCGCGGTCGACCCGATCGACGGCACCACCCTGATGGCCAAGGGCATGCCGAATGCGCTGGCCGTGCTCGCGGTGGCCGAGCGGGGCTCGATGTTCGACCCGTCGGCCGTGTTCTACATGGAGAAGATCGCCGTCGGCCCCGAGGCGGCCGACGCGATCGACCTCACCGCACCCGTCGCGGAGAACATCCGGCGGGTGGCCGCGGCCAAGCACACCGACGTCGCCGACGTGACGGTCTGCATCCTCGACCGGCCCCGCCACGAGGCGATCGTGAAGGAGGTCCGCTCGACCGGGGCACGGATCCACTTCATCTCCGACGGCGACGTGGCCGGCGCCATCTCCGCGGCCCGCCCGAACACCGGTGTCGACCTGCTCTACGGCATCGGCGGCACCCCGGAGGGGATCATCGCCGCGGCCGCGCTCAAGTGCATGGGCGGCGCGATCCAGGGCCGGCTCTGGCCGACCGACGACGCCGAGCGGGAGAAGGCGGTGGCCGCCGGCCACGACCTGGACCGGGTGCTGACCACCGACGACCTGGTCCGCGGGGACAACGTGTTCTTCTGCGCGACCGGGGTGACCGACGGCGATCTGCTCCGCGGTGTGCACTACCGGGCCGGCGGCTGCACCACGCAGTCGATCGTGATGCGGTCCAAGTCGGGCACCGTCCGCATGATCGACGGCTATCACCGGCTCACCAAGCTGCGCGAGTACTCCTCGATCGACTTCGACGTGCCGGGCGAGGCGGCGGGCTCCTCGGAGATCAACACCCCGCCGCTGCCGTGATCCGATCACGCGGCGCCGTTGCGCTGATCGGCTGAGCGGACCGGCCGGCGCGGGACTGCGCCCTGTCCCGCGCCGGATCCCGGCACCGGGCCGGTGGCCGTGGGCGGGGCGCGGTCCGCCACCCGGGACAGCTCCGGGACCTGGCGGTCCAGGCCGCGCGGCAGCCGCCACACCCGCTGTCCCGGTTCGAGCTCGCTCACGGAGAACGGCCGGCCACGTCCGAGCATGACCCGTTTCACCGGAGGTGTTATCCCGCTCATCCCCACCTGCGGCCGCGCCGGACCGGGGACAACATGGCGGGCATGACCATCGACAGCGACGCCGGCGAGTTCCGTGTCGAACACGACACGATGGGCGAGGTGCGGGTGCCCGTGGATGCGCTGTGGCGGGCGCAGACCCAGCGCGCGGTGCAGAACTTCCCGATCTCCGGCCGCGGCCTGGAACGGGCCCAGATCCGGGCGCTCGGCCTGGTCAAGGGCGCGGCGGCGCGGGTGAACGGGCGGATCGGTGTGCTGCCGGAGCCGCTGGCGGCGGCGGTCGCGGCGGCCGCGGACGAGGTCGCGGCCGGGCAGCACGACGCGCACTTCCCGGTGGACGTGTTCCAGACCGGCTCCGGCACGTCGTCGAACATGAACGCCAACGAGGTCATCGCGACACTGGCCAGCAGGGCCACGGGCGAGAACGTGCACCCGAACGACCACGTCAACGCGTCGCAGTCGTCGAACGACGTGTTCCCGACGACCATCCATCTCGCCGCGACCGAGGCGCTGACCGTCGACGTGATCCCGGCGCTGGAGCACCTGGCCGCCGCGCTGCGCCGGCGCGCGGCCGACTGGGCCGAGGTGGTCAAGGCCGGGCGCACCCACCTGATGGACGCCGTGCCGATCACGCTGGGCCAGGAAGCCGGCGGCTGGGCGACCCAGACCGAGTACGGCGCAGACCGGATCCGCGACGCGCTCCCCCGGCTGGGTCAGTTGCCCATCGGTGGCACCGCGGTGGGCACCGGGCTGAACGCACCCGACGGGTTCGGCGCCGGTGTCGTCGAGGAGCTGCGCGCGGCCACCGGGCTGGAGGCACTGTCGGAGGCGGCCGACCACATCGAGGCCCAGGGCGCCCGCGACGGGCTGGTGGAGGCCTCCGGCGCGCTGCGCACCGTCGCGGTGTCCCTGTTCAAGATCGCCAACGACCTCCGCTGGCTGGGTTCCGGGCCGCGCACCGGGCTGGCCGAGCTGCACCTGCCGGACCTGCAGCCGGGCAGCTCGATCATGCCGGGCAAGGTCAACCCGGTGATCTGCGAGGCGACCATGATGGTGGCCGCGCAGGTGATCGGTAACGACGCCACGGTCGCGTTCTCCGGCACCCAGGGCAACCTCGAGCTCAACGTGATGATGCCGGTGATGGCCCGCAACGTGCTGGAGTCGGCGCGGTTGCTGTCCGCGGTCGCGCGGCTGCTCGCCGACAAGGTCGTCGACGGCGCTGAGGCCGACGTCGAGCGCACCCGGGAGTACGCCGAGTCCTCACCGTCGGTGGTGACGCCGCTGAACTCCTACCTCGGGTACGAGGAGGCCGCCTCGATCGCGAAGCAGTCGCTGAGGGAGCGCAAGACCATCCGCGAGGTCGTGCTGGAGCGCGGGCACGTCGACAAGGGAACGCTCACCGTGGAGCAGCTCGACGCCGCACTCGACGTACTCGCGATGACGCGGAGGTGAGCCGCCGCTGACATAGCACTCAGAGTGATCGTCTAGTAACCAGCTCGGCCGATTGGCCGAGTGGGCGTCGCCAACTGTTCACTCGGTGTACGCAATACTCATGGGTAACCGTGATTGAGTAGCAACTGTTCCGCTCGCAACTACCTGGGGAATGGGCGAACTCGGATGACGGACCACGAACGTTTCTGCTTCGAGCCGCTGTTCAACCTGCAGACCGCCCGGGTTGTCGGGTTCGAGGTCAAACCGCGCAATCCACGCGACCAGGTCGGCGTCCGGGCGGTGGGCACGGTCTGGGGGACCCGCCAGATCGTCGACCTCGACGCCGGCATCGCGCTGGCCTCCCTGGCCTTCGCCACCGACTACGACGCGACGGTGCCGCTGCACGTCAACGTGCTCGCCGACACCGTCGTGGCCGCGCGGCGCAGGCTGCGGTCGATGCTCGACGGGCTGGCCCAGCGCGAGCAGGTGATGCCACCGGTCGTGCTGGAGGTCAACCCGGCAGCCTCGGCCGCGCCGGTCGAGGCGCTGGTCGAGGGACTCCACGAGCTGCGCAGCTGGGGTTTCCAGATCGCGCTGGACGCGGTGGGCCGCGGCTTCGGCCTCGATCTCGTGCCCACGATCCGGCCCGACCTGGTCAAGCTCGACGAGCACCTGGTGGCCGGCCTGACCGGCGGCGGGACGGCCGAAGTGGTGGTGCAGGCGGTCTGCGACGTATGCGCCGCCGTGGGTACCCGGATCGCCGCCACCGGCGTGGCGACCCGCGACCAACTCGCCGAGCTCCCCGGACGCGGCGTGTCGTGGGCGCAGGGACCGCTGCTGGACATGCCGCGCCGTCGCCCGTCCACCGGCTCGGTCCCGCTGCCCCCGGAACTGATCGCGCTCACCGCTCGCCGCACCGTCACGGCGTTGCCGGGGGCCCAGAAGGTCCCGAGCCCGCGGCCGCGGCCCCGCCCGACCGTGGTCCGGGATCTCGCACAGGCCGCCGTCTCGCTGCCCGACACGTCGACGGCCGACGCCGCCCGCCGGGCGCTGGCCGACCACCCGCTGGCCGGCGGCCTGGTGCTGCTCGACGGACACCGCCGGCCCACCGGCTACCTCGACCGCAACCGGTTCATGCTGGCGATCTCCGGACCGTACGGCCGCGCGCTCTACGCGTCCCGACCGGCGAAGACCCTGGCCGAGGCGCCGCGGCTCGTCGACGAGCTGACCCCCGTCCAGGACGCGCTGGCCGCGAGCCTGCGTGGCGACCGGGCCCGCAGCTACGACGATGTCGTGCTCACCGCCGCCGACGGCACCTGCAGCGGCGTGGTGCGGGTGGCCGACCTCCTGCGCGACGCCCCGGCCCCCGCCGCATAGGCGCCTCGCAGCGCGCGACACGTCGTGCCCCGGCGCCACTGCCGCGCACGAGCGCACAGCGCGCGGTCGTCGGTGGGCGCTGCGACACTGCGTGCGTGCTGCTCAGCGAGGTCGTCGCCACCTCCGCCGCGGTCGGGGCCACCCGGTCGCGCAAGGACAAGACAGCCGCGCTCGCCGCCCTGCTGCGCGCCGCCGGGCCGGCGGAGGTCGAGCCGGCCACCGCGTGGCTGGCCGGTGAGCCACGGCAGGGCCGGATCGGCACCGGGTGGCGCACGCTGTCGGGGCTCGCCACCGATCCGGCGCCCGACCCGTCGCTCACCGTGGCCGAGGTCGACAAGACCCTCGACGCACTGGCCGGCACCTCCGGCCCCGGGTCCACCGCCCGCCGGCGCGAACTGCTGATCGAGCTGTTCGCCGCCGCGACCGCCGACGAGCAGTCCTTCCTGCACCGCCTGCTCACCGGTGAGCTACGCCAGGGCGCGCTCGAGGGCGTGATGCTCGAGGCGATCGCGGCCGCCGCGGATGTGCCGGCCACAGCGGTGCGGCGCGCGTTCATGCTGGCCGGGCGGCTACCGCAGACGGCCCGGGCCGCCCTGACCGGCGGCGTCGCGGCACTGGAGTCGGCGCGGCTGGAGATCGGCCGGCCGGTGCGCCCGATGCTGGCCAGCCCGGGTGCCTCCCTCGACGCCGCGCTGGCCGGGCTGGGCCCCGAGGTGAGCGTCGAGTTCAAGCTCGACGGCGCGCGCATCCAGGTGCACCGCGACGGCGACGAGGTCCGGGTGTGGACCCGCACGTTGCGCGAGATCACCGACGGCGTTCCCGAGATCGTCGAGCACGTGCGCGCGCTTCCGTGCCGGTCGGTCGTGCTCGACGGCGAGACGCTCGCCCTCGACGACGACGGCCGGCCCCGCCCCTTCCAGGACACGATGAGCCGGTTCGGCAGCGATCTGGGAGCACCGGGCGAACTGCTCAGCCCGTTCTTCTTCGACGTCCTGCACCTCGACGGCACCGACCTGCTCGACGCGCCGCTGGCGCACCGGCTCGACGCGCTGGCCGGGCTGCTCGGCGGGCCCGGCGCCGCGCCGCTGCGGATGCCCGGGGCGCTGCGCCCGACGGCAGCCGAGGCTGCCGCAGTGCTCGACGACGCGCTGGCCGCAGGACATGAGGGCGTCATGGTCAAGTCGCTCGACGCGCCCTACGCGGCGGGCCGCCGCGGCAAGAGCTGGCAGAAGGTCAAGCCGGTGCACACCCTCGACCTCGTGGTGCTCGGCGCCGAGTGGGGCTACGGGCGGCGCACCGGCAGCCTGTCCAACATCCACCTCGGCGCCCGCGACCCCGACGGCGGCGAGCCGATCATGGTCGGCAAGACGTTCAAGGGAATGAGCGACGAACTGCTGGCCTGGCAGACCGCGACGTTCCCCGGGTTGGCGCGGGAAGAGCGCGGCAACGCCGTGCTGCTGCGCCCCGAACTCGTCGTCGAGATCGCGCTCGACGGCGCGCAGCGCAGCCCGCGCTACCCCGGTGGCGTCGCGCTGCGGTTCGCGCGGGTGCTGCGCTACCGCCCGGACAAGACCCCCGCGGAGGCCGACACCATCGGCACCGTCCGGGCCCTGCTGCGCGACTGACCTCGCTCGGACCTGTGCCGATCGGCTCCGGCGCGTACCCTTTCCGTTCCGTGCGCTTCCTCGACGGCCAACACCCCGGCCACGACCTGACCTACGACGACGTCTTCCTCGTCCCCGGGCGATCCTCGGTGGCCTCCCGCTTCGACGTCGACCTCACCACCGCCGACGGCTCCGGCGCCACCGTGCCGGTGATCGCCGCGAACATGACCGCGGTCGCGGGCCGGCGGATGGCCGAGACCCTCGCCCGCCGGGGCGCGCTCACGGTGCTGCCGCAGGACGTCGCCCCGCAGGCCGTGGCCGAGATCGTCGCGTGGATCAAGTCCCGGCACCCGGTCTGGGACACCCCGCTCGTGCTGCGCACCGGCGACGCCGTCGCCGACGCGCTGAACCTGCTGCCCAAGCGTGCCCACGGCACCGTCGTGGTCGTCGACGATGCCGGTCGCCCCGTCGGCACGGTCGACGAGGCGGCCTGCCTCGGGGTTGACCGGTTCACCCGGCTCGCCGACGTGCTCGACCCGTCGCCGGTCGCGCTGCCGATGGGCACCCCGCCGCGGGAGGTGTTCGAGGCCCTCGGCGGACCGCGGCAGGTCGCGCTCGGGCTCGACGCCGACGGCAGGCTCGCCGGGCTGCTCACCGGCATCGGGGCGCTGCGCGCAGAGATCTACGCACCGACCCTCGACGCGCGGGGCCGGCTGCGCACGGCCGCCGCGATCGGGATCAACGGCGACATCGGCGTGAAGGCCAAGGCGCTGCTCGACGCCGGCGTCGACCTGCTCGTCGTCGACACCGCGCACGGGCACCAGGACAACATGCTCGACGCGCTGCGCGCGGTCCGCGCGGCGGTCGACGCCGCGGAGTCCCCGGTTCCGATCGCCGCCGGCAACGTCGTCACCGCGGAGGGCGTGCGCGACCTGGCCGCCGCCGGCGCGGACATCATCAAGGTCGGCGTCGGTCCGGGCGCGATGTGCACCACCCGGATGATGACCGGCGTCGGGCGCCCGCAGTTCTCCGCGGTGGCCGAGTGCGCGGCGGCCGGGCGCGACCACGGCGCGCGGGTCTGGGCCGACGGCGGCGCGCGGCACCCGCGCGACATCGCGCTGGCGCTGGCCGCCGGGGCGTCCGCCGTGATGATCGGATCCTGGCTGGCCGGGACCTACGAGTCGCCCGGCGATCTGCTGCGCGACGAGGCGGGCCGGCCGTACAAGGAGTCGTTCGGGATGGCGTCCAAGCGGGCCGTGAGCGCCCGCACCCGCGGCGAGGACGCCTTCGACCGCGCCCGCAAGACGCTGTTCGAGGAGGGCATCTCCAGCTCTCGGCAGCTGCTCGACCCGGCCCGCCCGGGGGTGGAGGACCTACTGGACGGGATCTGCTCGGGCGTGCGCTCGGCGTGTACCTACGTCGGCGCCCGCACCCTCGACGAGCTGCACGAGCGCGCCGTCATGGGCGTCCAGACGGTGGCCGGCTTCACCGAGGGCACCCCCCACGGCCTCTAGCCCGCCTCTAGCCCGCCTCTAGCTCCGCTCCCCCGTTGTCACGAACGGCACTTCCGCTCAATAGGTGTGAACGAAAGTGCCGTTCGTGACAGAACGGGCGGGGCGGCTAGGCGCCGGGGCCCTCCAGGAGCTCCGTGACCAGGGCAGCGATCGGGCTCCGCTCACTGCGCATGAGCGTGACGTGGGCGAACAGCGGGTGCCCCTTCAGCTTCTCGATCACCGCCGCGACGCCGTCGTGCCGGCCGACGCGCAGGTTGTCGCGCTGCGCGACGTCGTGCGTGAGCACCACCCGCGACGCCGTGCCGAGCCGGGAGAGCACCGTGAGCAGCACGTTGCGCTCCAGCGACTGCGCCTCGTCGACGATCACGAAGGTGTCGTGCAGCGAGCGGCCGCGGATGTGGGTCAGCGGCAGCACCTCGAGCATCCCGCGGGAGAGCACCTCGTCGATGACGTCCTGGCTGACCAGTGCGCCGAGGGTGTCGAACACCGCCTGCGCCCAGGGCGACATCTTCTCGCTCTCGCTGCCCGGCAGGTACCCGAGCTCCTGCCCGCCGACGGCGTAGAGCGGCCGGAACACCACGATCTTGCGGTGCTGCTGGCGTTCGAGCACCGCCTCCAGCCCCGCGCACAGGGCGAGCGCGGACTTCCCGGTGCCGGCCCGGCCACCGAGGGAGACGATGCCGACCTCCGGGTCGAGCAGGAGGTCGAGCGCGACCCGCTGTTCGGCCGACCGGCCGTGCAGGCCGAACGCCTCGCGGTCGCCACGGATCAGCCGCACCCGTTTGTCGGCCGTGACCCGGCCCAACGCGGACGCCGATCCGGCGAGCAGCCGCAGCCCGGTGTTGCACGGCATGTCCCGCGCCGCGTCGTGGTCGATCACGCCCTCCCGGAAGAGGAGGTCGACCTCGTCCTGCGTGACGTCCAGATCGGCCATCCCGGTCCAGCCGGAGGGAACGACGTCCTGACCGTGGTAGTCGTCGGCCGGCAGACCCACCGCGGCGGCCTTGACCCGCAGCGGCATGTCCTTGGTGACGAGAATGATCTCGCGCTTGCCCGCCGCTTCCGCGCGGAGGTTCAGCGCACAGGCCAGGATCCGGCTGTCGTTGCTGTCGGTCCGGAAGCCGGCCGGCAGCACCATCGGATCGGTGTGGTTCAGCTCGACGTGCAGAGTGCCGCCTGCGGTGCCGATCGGCACCGGGGAGTCCAGGCGGCCGTGCTGAATGCGCAGCTCGTCGAGCTGACGCAGCGCCGTGCGGGCGAACCACCCCAGTTCGGGGTGGTGCCGCTTGCCCTCGAGTTCGGAGATCACCACCAACGGCAGCACCACGTCGTGCTCCTCGAACCGGGTCAGTGACCACGGGTCCGACAGCAGCACGGAGGTGTCGAGCACGTAGCAGCGGGACGCGGTGTCGGTGCACTCCGAAGTGGGGGCGATACGACGTTCGGTCACGGATGCTCCCTCGTGGGCGCGGCACCACGCCCACACTCTGGTGGGCCGGCTGACCCTGGAGCGGGACGTCCCGACGGCCTCGAGCTCGCCGCCGAGCACGCCCGCGAGGGCCGGGTGCCGGCCCCCTCGGGTGCTAGTGACACCACGACCAGGGCCCTCCCGAGCGATACGCATCGGGTACGCACCGCCGATGCGAACGCTACCGGCGGTCACCCGGGTGCGGTCAACAGCAACACCGTGTCATCTCGGACGGCAGAACCGAGAATTAACAGAACGGTCTACCGCTCATCGCTCGCCGAACA
Source organism: Pseudonocardia acidicola (assembly GCF_012911935.1). Classification (GTDB taxonomy): domain Bacteria; phylum Actinomycetota; class Actinomycetes; order Mycobacteriales; family Pseudonocardiaceae; genus Pseudonocardia; species Pseudonocardia acidicola. The sequence continues at coordinate 47,372 of NZ_JAAXLA010000024.1, forward strand.
CCGTCCGTCGTCGCAGACGACACAGATGTGACACGGCCGGCCGCCCACCGTCCGGCCGTCACGTCGGACCGCCATCCGGGTCAGCCGTGCCCTGCGGCTGCGACGGTCAGGTCCGCCCGGATGGCTGCGGGGACCAGCGGTTCGTCGAGCAGCCGGCGGTAGCGCTCGACCCGCGTGCCCGGCCCGGGTCGCGTCAACCAGTCCTGCAGCAGCAGGTAGCCCTCGACATAGGTCGTCGTGTAGGCGCGCCACAACGGGTGACCGAGGAAACGGAGCATCTGCCGGGCACGCGGCTCACCGATCAGCAGCCACCGGCACAGGTGAGCGAGCACCTCCTCCTCGGGCGCGTGCCTGTCGTGCAGCAGCAGCGCAGCGTCCTGCCGGACCCGCAGCAGACCGAGCGATGCCGCGGCGATCCGCTCGGCCACCTCACCGTCGAGGTGCAGCCCGGCGCCGGCCAGGATCTGCTGCGCCCACGGGCCCCAACCCGGGCCGACGACGGTCTGCAGGCCGAGATCCGCCGTCCCCTCGGCCATCAGGGCCTGCGGGGTGTTGACGAGGACGATCGCCTGCTCGGCCCGGCGGTCCCCGGCCGCCCACCGCGCCTGCCTGCGACAGCGTTCGGTGTGGTGCCCGGGGTAGGACTCGTGGGCGATCAGCCGCGGCAGCTGTGCCAGCCGCAGCCCCGCCCCCGCGTTGAGTGCGACCTCCGAACGGTAGCCGCCGAGGTAGCGGTGCAGCCCACTCCACGGGCGATCGTCGACGATCCGGTAGGAGACGGTTTCCCGCTCCGGCAACGCGAACAGCCCCCGGACCCGGGCGCGCAGGGCCCCGGAGAGGGCGTGCACCGCGGCGGCGAGGCGCGGCGGGGCGATCGTGTCGCGCCGGCGGTACGCGGCCAGTCGCTCCGCCAACGGCCCGCGCCCGGGCAGCAGCTCGTCGAGCTCGCGGTGGGCCCGGCGGTACTCGTCCTCGTCACCGGTGCCGATACGCACGTCGAAACAAGCCTCGACCTCGGCCACGAACCCCACGGTCTCCCCGGCCACCCTCCGGGCGATGCACTCCAGGGCGGCCAGCTGCCCGGCCAGGAATCGCTCGCGACGGAGCGAGAACCCGGCGCCGGGCAGCTCGCGACACAAACGCCGCGCGGTCCGCAGCAACCCACCGGCATCAGGGGCGCCCTCCGCGGCGACGTGGCGACGGAGCCACTCGTCACCGGTGTAGGTGTCGACGAGACCCGGCACGAGACGGTCCAGGCGCAACCCCAGCAACAGGTAGTCACGCACCAGCAGGTCCCGCACCACGGGCGCAACCTAACCCCCGCCGCACCGACGCGGCGGTCGATCGAGCCGCGACCCCTTGCTACGGAACGTCCACCATCGAAAAAGATACGGTTCCGAACGGGTGAGAGCAGCTCACGTTGCGTGACGTTACCACTGGTAGACCTGGGGACCACCGGATGGAAATACCCCCGATTGGATGCGTAACTAAACGTAAAGTGCTGCACTCACACGATAGTGTTGCCGGATTTGGTGTATGGACTGCCTGCCGATAACTTTTTCCTCAGTCAGCGCGGGCTCCCCGGTCAGACGCTGGCAGTACACGGCGACGACTCGCATCGTCGCCAGATGACTCAACAGGAGATGAACTGTGCTGAAGAAGGCTGGAATTGTCGTGGCTGCGGCCGCTGCCGGTCTGCTCGCGGTGAGCCCGCTCGCCTTCGCTGGCGACAAGGGTGGCGACTGGGGCCACGGCGCCGACCAGGTCAACAGCAGCAAGGAGCTGCACCAGGGCCTGGTGAACGTCTCGGACAACAACGTCAACGTGCCGATCCAGGCCTGCAACAACGACGTCCCGGTCGCCGTCAACGGCATCGGTGCCGCCGTGGCCGCCCAGAAGGTCGCCACCCCGCTGTCCTCCGCCCTGGGCATCCTGGCCCCGGCCTCGTCGGAGACCAACAGCGTCATCAAGGACCAGCGCGCCTGCGGCCAGGACTCCAACGCCGGCGACGTGAACACCCAGGCGAACAAGCACTGAGCTTCACCGCCTGACTGAAAATGGCGCCGGGCCTTGTGCCCGGCGCCATTTTCGTGCACCCATAACGAGTGGTGCCGAGCCGTGCGACCCGCCGGCAGATCAGTCACCGGCCGCCCCCGAGGGCCGGGCTTCGAGGTCGGCATCGACCGCCAATCGGGTGCAACAGCCTCAGCGAGGGGCCGGGTCGTCGACCCACATGCACGACCCAGCGTGATCCACAACCGCCCAATCGGATGCGCATCTAAACGTCAATCATCCATCTCACACGATGGTGGTACGGGATTTGATCATCGGGTTCGCCGGGCGTTAAATTCTGCTCAGTCAGCGTGGGCTCCCCGGTCAGACGCTGGCACTGGAGGGGGCCGATTTTCGAATCGGCGCCAGAGTACTAAACAGGAGATGAACTGTGCTGAAGAAGGCTGGAATCGTCGTGGCTGCGGCCGCTGCCGGTCTGCTCGCCATGAGCCCGCTCGCCTTCGCCGGTGAGGGCCACCACGGCGCCGACCAGGTGAACAGCAACAAGGAGCTGCACCAGGGCCTGGTCAACGTCTCGGACAACAACGCCAACGTGCCGGTCCAGGCCTGCAACAACGACGTCCCGGTCGCCGTCAACGGCGTCGGTGCCGCCGTGGCCGCCCAGAAGGTCGCGGTCCCGCTGTCCTCGGCCCTGGGCATCCTCGGCCCGGCCAAGTCGGACACCAACAGCGTCATCAAGGACGAGCGCGCCTGCGGCCAGGACTCCAACGCCGGCGACGTGAACACCCAGGCGAACAAGCACTGAGCTTCACCGCCTGACTGAAAAGGCGCCGGGCCGCGTGCCCGGCGCCTTTTCGTTTGCCTCTATAACGAAAAGCCAACAAAGAGATTACGATTGAGTAGCGTTCAGGAACCGAACCGGCGGTGCCGGGCCGCGTAATCGCGCAGGGCCCGCAGGAAATCGACCCGCCGGAACTCGGGCCAGTACGCCTCGCAGAACCAGAACTCCGAGTGGGCCGACTGCCACAGCAGGAACCCGGAGAGCCGCTGCTCCCCTGACGTCCGGATGACGAGGTCGGGGTCCGGCTGCCCCGACGTGTACAGGTGCGCGGCGATGTGGTCGACGTCGAGCACCTCGGCCAGTTCCTCGATCGACGTGCCCGACTCCGCGTGCTGCAGCAGCAGCTTGCGCACCGCGTCCGCGATCTCCTGCCGGCCGCCGTACCCGACCGCAACGTTCACCTGCAGGCCCGACCGCCCGATCGTCCGCGCCGCCGCGGCCGACAACCGCTCCGCGATCTCGGAGGGCAGCAGCTCCAGCGCACCCACCACTCGCAGCTGCCAGGATGCCGTCGGCTCGCTCAGCTCGTCCACGACGTCGGCGATGATCTCGAGCAGGGGCTCCAGCTCGTCGGCCGGCCGGTTCAGGTTGTCCGTGGAGAGCAGGAACAGGGTCACGACCTCGACATCGGCCTCGCGGCACCACTCGAGCAGATCCGCGATCTTGGCCGCTCCCGCCCGGTGGCCGTCGTTGACGTCGACGAAGCCCGCATCACGGGCCCAGCGGCGGTTCCCGTCGAGCATGAGCGCCACGTGGCGGGGCCGTATCGCACCACTCAGCTGTCGGCTGAGCTTGCGCTCGTACATCGAGTAGAGCAGGTCGCGCACGCCCACGAGTGATCAGCCTACGCCGGGGCCGCTCGATGACGGCCACGCGCACCACCTCGACCTCGCGACCACCCGGTGGCGGGGGTTCACATGCACACAACCCGGCGGAAACCCGGGGTGCCGTAATGTCGGGGCGTGACCGCCGGGACCTTCGCGCCGCCGCCCGCCGGCCAGCCACTGGTGAAGCCCCGGATGCGCGGCTGGATCCATCTCTGGTCGTTCGTCGTCTCCGTCGCCGCCTGCGCCGTGCTCATCTCGGTGTCGGCCGCGCTGGTCGGGACCACGGCCGCGCTGGCCACCACCGTGTACAGCGTGACGGTATTGGGGCTGTTCGGGATCAGCGCGCTGTACCACCGGCACACCTGGACCACGCTGCGCAGCCGCAAGATCATGCGGCGGCTCGACCACTCGATGATCTTCCTGTTCATCGCGGGCACCTACACCCCGGTGGCCGTGCTCGCCATGGACACGGGCACCGCGCGCTGGGTGCTCACGGTGGTCTGGGCCGGAGCGATCGCCGGGGTCGCACTGAAGATGGCCTGGCCGACGGCGCCCGCGTGGGTCGGCGTCCCGATCTACCTCGCGCTCGGCTGGGTCGCGGTCTTCGTGCTCCCCGACCTGCTGACCAACGGGGGCGTCGCGGCCCTGGTGCTGCTGCTCACCGGCGGGCTGTTCTACACCATCGGCGCAATCATCTACGCCACCCGCAAGCCGAACCCGTGGCCGCGGACGTTCGGGTACCACGAGTTCTTCCACGCCGCGACGGTGCTCGCCGCGGCGTGCCACCAGATCGCGATCTGGCTGGTGCTGCTACCCGTGAGCGGATAACGCTGTTCTGACGACTGTTTCCGCGCACGAGCAGCGTCAGCTGCCTTCGCCGGTCGGGCCCTTCGCGCGCAGCTCGTCGACCTTCGCCATCGCCGCGCGCAGTTCACCGAGCCACTCCTCGGCATGCTCCCCGACCAGCCGCACCGCCCAGGCCAGCGCATCCGAGCGGGACCGGGCCACCCCGGAGTCGACCAGCGTGTCGAGCACGATGCGCTCCGGCTGGCGCAGCCGGGTCATCACCGGCACCGAGGCCGTGGTGAACAACTCCTGGGTGTCGCCGATCCTGGCGCCCCAGGCGACTTTGCGCTGGTAGCGGCGCTCGGCCTGGCGCGCGATATCGATACGCTCGTCACGGGTCTGCTCCCGGAACCGGGAGATCCGCCCGGCGGCGGCCGCGGCGCGCTCGGCGCGGCCTGCCTCGGTGTCGGGGAAGTCGCCCTCGACGGGCGGCAGCTCGCCGACGATCACGATCTCCTCGCGGTCGACGGTCACCTCCGGCGCCGAGACGAACCAGTCCCCCGGCAGCCGGCCCTGCAACCAGGCAGCCGCGTCATCGGCCGCCGGCAGGTCGGCCTGCTGCCACCCGCCGCGGCCCGGTCCGCGACCACCTCTGCCTCCCGGTCCGTGCCATCCGTGGTGCATCCGTCCGGACATCACGTCACCTCCGCCTGCTGTGTCAATTACGAGATTACACAGCAACAAACCTGGTAGCCACGGTGCGCCACACCCGACCCCCACCCCGCGAGTCGGCACTTCTCGGCTACCGAGTCGGCACTGCGGGGAGTGCCGACCCTCCCGAAACTGCCGACTCGCCCTTCCGAAACTGCCGACTCGCGGGGTTACGGGGCCAGGCCGAGGAGCAGGGTGATCTCCTCGACGGTGGTGACGGGGCGGTCGCAGACGAACCCCCGGCACACGTAGGCCGCCGGACGGCCGTCCACCAGCGGGCGGTCCGCCAGCAGCGGCACGCCCACGGCACCGGGTACCCCGGAGACGACGACCGTCCCGCCCGGTGCGATCCGGCGGGTGTGGGCGAGCAGCGCCGCCCGCGCCCGGTCGTCGTCCGCGCCGACGACCGCCACCTGCAGCGGGCCGCAGGCCATCGCCTCGGCTGCGGTCAGCCAGTGCCCGGCGAAGCGCGGATGCCGCTCGGCCAGCGTCCCCACCGCCCGGACCGCCGCCTCGGCCGCATCCCGGTAGCGCCCCACCGCCGGGCCCTCCGCCAGCGCGGACGCCGTCAGCAGGGCGTTGGCCAGCGCCGATGCCCCTGCCGGCGTCGCGTTGTCGGTGAGCTCGCGGGGCCGGTGCAGCAGCGTCTCGGCGTCGTCGGCGGTGTCGAAGAACGTGCCGGGGCGCTCCGGATCGGCGAAGCGCTCCAGCGCCAGGTCGAGCAGGCCGGTCGCGGCCGGCAGCCAGCGCGCCTCACCCGTCGCCTGGTGCAGCGCCAACAGCGCGTCGGCCAGGTAGGCGTGGTCTTCCAGCACCCCGTTCGCGGCACCCACCGCGCCGTTCCGGGAGGACCGGCGCAGCCGGCCGCCCACCACGTGCAGCTCCAGCAGCAGGCCCGCGGCCCGCATCGCCGCGTCCACCCACTCCGGGTGCTCCAGCGCCGCCCCGGCCTCGGCCAGCGCGAGGATCGCCATCCCGTTCCAGGCGGTGATCACCTTGTCGTCGCGGCCGGGCTGCGGCCGGGCGTCCCGCGCCGCCAGCAGCGCGGTCCGAACCTTCTCCCAGCGCGGCTCGTCGGGCGGGTCGGCGAGCAACTGCAGCGTCGACGCCCCGTGCTCGAACGTGCCGGCGTCGGTCACCTCGAGCAGTGCCGCGGCCCACCGCCCGTCATCCTCGCCGAGCACCTCGCGCAGCTGCGCGGGCGTCCAGGCGTAGGTGAGGCCCTCGACGCCCTCGGTGTCGGCGTCCAGCGCGGAGGCGAACCCGCCCTCCGGGGTGCGCAGGTCACGCAGCAGGAACTCGGCGGTCTGCTCCGCCACGCGGCGGGCCAGCGCGGACCCGGTGCGCCGGGCCAGGTGGGCATACACCCGCAGCAACAGTGCGTTGTCGTACAGCATCTTCTCGAAGTGCGGCACCACCCACTGCGCGTCGACGCTGTAGCGGGCGAAACCCCCGGCGAGCTGGTCGTACATCCCGCCGCGGGCCATCCGCTCGCAGGTGTGCTCCACCAGTTGCAGCGCACGGGCCGAGCCGGTGCGCTCGTGGTGGCGCAGCAGGAACTCCAGCGCCATCGACGGCGGGAACTTGGGCGCGCCGCCGAACCCGCCGAAGCGCGGGTCGAAGTTCTCCGCCAGGGTGGCCGCCGCCCGGTCGAGCGCGGCCGCGCCCACACCGGCCGGGGGCAGCGCGGCGGCTGCGCCGTCGGCCAGCCGGGCCGCGATCTCACCGGCCGAGCTGCGGACCCGCTCGCCGTCCTCGCGCCAGGCCTTCGTCACCGCGTCGAGCAGCTGGCGGAACCCGGGCATCCCGTGCCGCGGCGTCGGCGGGTAGTAGGTACCGCAGTGGAACGGTTCCCCGACCGGGGTCAGAAAGCACGTCATCGGCCAGCCGCCCTGGCCGGTCATCGCCTGGGTGGCCGCCATGTAGACCGAATCGATGTCCGGGCGTTCCTCGCGATCCACCTTGATCGCGACGTACTCGGCGTTGATCTGCTCCGCGGTGGCCGGGTCCTCGAACGACTCGTGGGCCATCACGTGGCACCAGTGACAGGCGGCGTAGCCGACCGAGAGCAGAATCGGCACGTCCCGTCGCTGGGCCTCGGCGAACGCCTCGTCGGACCACTCCCACCAGTCGATGGGGTTGTCGGCGTGCTGGAGCAGGTACGGGCTGGTTGCCGCGGCGAGCCGGTTGGGCATGGCGCCCAGCCTGTCAGCCCTTGCTGCTCCCGGCATTCCCCGTGCCCGGATCGGTGTCCGTGCCCGGCTCGGTCGGCGCGCCAGGCTCAGCGGCATCGCCCTGCTGGTCGAACGATGTCGGCACCTTCCGCAGGTGCTTGGTCATCGAGCGGATCAGCAGCACGGTGGCCAGCCCCAGCAGCACGATCACGACGAGCGCGATCGGCGAGGACTCGCCGAACTCCTCACCCTTGCCCGGTGGCGGTGCCGGGCTCTGCGCCGGCACCGCGACAGCGGCCACGACCTCGCTCGAGCCCGGCGTCCCGCCCAGCTCGACCAGCACCCCGGCCACGTCCAGCACCTCCGCTAATCACCCCGGAAACCGGCCGACCCCGGCCGCCCGGCCACGGGCGACACGTGCGCGCCCGTATGTGGACAACCTACGCACCACCCGACCGGGCCCGGCGCGCAGCCCGGCTCAGCCGGCCCGCAGCGCGGGTTGCACCAGGCCGGCGAACAGATCGTCCTCCGGTGGCGAGCTGTCCACCAGGGAACGCACCAACTCGTAGTCCTCGGTCGGCCATACCTTCCGCTGGATCTCGTGCGGGACGAAGAACCAGCGGCTGGTCGGGTCGATCTGGGTGGCGTGCGCCTTGAGGGCCTCGTCGCGGACGCTGAACCACTCGTCGCAGCGCACCCGGGTGGTGACCCGCAGGCCCGGGTCCTGGCGCTCCTCCGGCCAGTTGGCCAGCCATTCCTCGTACGGCGACTCCAGGCCGTGCGACAGCAGCGCCTCGTGGAACGCCACCAGCCGGGCCTTGGAGAACCCGTGCGAGTAGTACAACTTCAGCGGCTGCCACGGGTCGCCCGCCTCGGAGAACCGGTCCGGGTCGCCCGCCGCGTCGAAGGCCGCCACCGAGATCTCGTGGCAGCGGATGTGGTCCGGATGCGGGTAGCCACCGTTCTCGTCATAGGTGACGACGACGTGCGGGCGGAACTCACGGACCACCGTGACCAGCGCCGCGGTGGCCTCCTCCAGGTCGGCCAGCGCGAAACAGCCCTCGGGCAGCGGCGGCTTGGGGTCACCCTCGGGCAGCCCGGAGTCGACGAAGCCGAGCCACCGGTGCCGCACCCCGAGGATCTCCGCGGCGCGCGCCATCTCCGCCCGCCGCACGGCCGGGATGTCGGCCTTCACCTCGGGCCGGTCCATGGCCGGGTTGAGGATGCTGCCGCGCTCGCCGCCGGTGCACGTCACGACCATGACCTCGTGCCCCTCCGCGGCGTAGCGCGCGGTGGTGGCGGCGCCCTTGCTCGACTCGTCGTCGGGATGGGCGTGCACGGTCATCAGCCGGAACCCCGGGGCCCCGTCCGGGCGGGCCTGATTCATGTGCGTCGGATCGGGATGGGTCATGGGTCGACCGCGGTCCTTCCGGTTCGTCGTCAGCTGGGTCAGCCGGTTCGTCCGGCGGGCCGGCGCAGATCGTTCCAGAGCACAACGACATTCCGCCTGCCGACGGTTGCCAACGCCACGTCACCGCGGGATCTTCCCCGACCGGGCGAACGACCACGCTGCGCCGGCGGCCCGGTCACGCAGCGCCACCGCACCTGCAGCCCGCGAGGGGCCGGCCGGCCCGGCGGCCGCACGCTGCGGCGGCTGCGCCGGCCCCACCGCCCAGTGCAGCGACGAACACGTCCGTTCGGACCCGCCACATCCGCCCGACCGGCCCCTTCCCACCCGGGACACAGCTTCTACCTGCAAATACATCGAAGCCGGGAACCTTTGGGACACGGCAACCGTTCGTCGAAAGACCGCGACGAGCGGCAAGCACCGTGTTACCGTGGCGTTCACACGGCCCGCCCGCGGGTCGTGTTTTTCCTTACTCGGGGCTATGCCGCCCGCACCAGGGCCTGCTTGTGCGCGGGCAACCGGTTCGTGGCTGACACGGACCTGGACGGCTGGAGGAGTGATGACCGTGACGGAAACCCAGGTGACCTGGCTGACCCAGGATGCCTACGACCGGCTCAAGCACGAACTGGATGAGCTGATCGCGAACCGCCCCGTCATCGCCGCTGAGATCAACGCCCGTCGCGAGGAAGGCGACCTCAAGGAGAACGGCGGCTATCACGCCGCTCGCGAGGAGCAGGGCCAGCAGGAGGCCCGGATCCGGCAGCTCCAGGAGCTGCTGCGCACCGCTCAGGTGGGCACCGCTCCCACCGACTCCGACGTCGCCGCCCCCGGGATGGTGCTGACGATCCGCTACGACGACGATGACACGGAGCAGGTGCTGCTGGGCTCGCGTGAAGAGGGCAGCCACGGCGATCTGCAGGTCATCTCGCCGAACTCCCCGCTCGGCGCCGCGCTGGTCGGCGCCCGGGTGGGCGAGACCCGCGAGTACCAGCTGCCCGACGGCGGCAACATGAAGGTCACCCTCGTCTCGGCCGAGCCCTTCACCGGCTGACCCGGACGCCGACCCTCGTCACAGCGGCGCGCCGGCCACGTCGAACACGGCGTGACCGGCCGCCCGCAGGGCCTCGACCACCTCGGCACAGTGCTCGGGCCCCCGGCTCTCCATGCTCAGGGCGACGTCCACATCGCCCAGCCGCAGCGCGCCGGAGATCCGGGAGTGCTCGACATCGAGGACGTTGGCGCCCAACGCCCCGATGAGCCCGAGCAGCTCGGCGAGGGCACCCGGGCGGTCGCCGACCCGCACCCGCAACGAGAGGTAGCGCGACGCCACCGCCATGCCGTGCTGGATGACGTGCAGCAGAACCAGCGGGTCGACATTGCCGCCGGAGAGCACGGCCACGGCGGGGGTCTCGAACCGGTCCGGCTGCGCCAGCAGCGCGGCCACGCCGGCCACGCCGGCCGGCTCGACGAGCAGCTTGGCGCGTTCCAGGCAGTGCAGCAGCGCCTGGGACATGGCGTCGTCGTCGACCGTGACGAACTCGTCGACCAGGGCGGCGACCTGCGGGTAGGTGATGTCGCCCGGGCGGGCGACGGCGATCCCGTCGGCGATCGTGCGCATCGACTGCAGCGACCGCGGCTCGCCCGCCGCCAGGGAGGCCGGCCAGGCCGCCGCTCCCTCGGCCTGCACTCCCACCACGCGCGCGTCGGGCCGCAGCGCTCTCACCGCGGCGGCGATTCCGCCCACCAGCCCGCCGCCCCCGGTCGGGACCAGCACGGTGCGCACGCCGGGAACCTGCTCGAGGATCTCCAGCCCGACCGTGCCCTGCCCGGCGATGACGTCCGGGTGGTCGAACGGGTGCACCAGCACCGCACCGGCGCGCTCGGCGAACTCGGTCGCCGCCGCGATGCCGCCCTCGATCGTCTCGCCGACCAGGTGCACGGTGGCGCCGTAGCCGCGGGTGGCGTCGACCTTGGGCAGCGCGGCCTGCTCGGGCATGAACACGGTCGCCTCGATGCCCAGCAACCGGGCGGCCAGCGCGACACCCTGCGCGTGGTTGCCCGCGCTCGCCGCGACCACGCCGCGAGCCCGTTCGTCCGCGCTCAACCGCTGCATCCGGGTGTACGCGCCGCGGATCTTGAACGAGCCGGTGCGCTGGAGGTTCTCGCACTTCAGCCACACCGGCCCGGCCGCCAGCTCGCTCAGCGCCCGGGACCGGGTCGCCGGGGTGGCCCGGATGACGTCGGTGAGCACCTCCCGGGCGGCCTGAACATCCGCCAAACCGACCGGCGCAACGGGACGATCGGCACCTGCCGGTTCCGCGAGCATTCCGGCATCCTCCCATCGGCACCGGTAATCTCGGTGTGGGCCGATTCGGTTCCCGGGGGAGGTTTCGATGACGCGGCTGCGGGCGATCGTCCCGCTGCTGGCCGCCGCCGCACTCGCGGTGATCGCGGTCCTGACGGTGCGCGAGGCCGGGTGCGACAACCCCGGCCGGTACGAACTGCGCGCCGACGGGTACGAGCTGGTCGGCGGGTGTATCGCACCAGGCGACATCGTGCTTCCCGAGCCGCCCGCGAAATCCCCGGTCATCACCCCCACCCCTGGCTTCCCGGCCCGCAGCTGACGCTGCGCCGTCAGCCTGCGGCAGCGTCCAGGGCCTGGCGCAGGTCGGCCATGAGGTCGTCGACGTCCTCGATCCCGACCGACAGCCGCACCAGCGAGTCCGGCACCTCCAGCGCCGACCCGGCGACCGAGGCGTGCGTCATCTGCCCGGGGTGCTCGATGAGCGACTCCACTCCGCCCAGGGACTCGGCGAGGGTGAAGATCTTCGTGCCGGCGCACATCCGCAGCGCGGCCTCACGCCCGCCCGCGACCAGGAACGACACCATCCCGCCGAACCGGCGCATCTGCTTCGCGGCGACCTCGTGGCCGGGGTGCTCGGACAACCCCGGGTAGAGCACCCTCTCCACCCGCGGGTGCGCGGCGAGCATCTGGGCGATCAGCTCGGCGTTGTCGCAGTGCCGCTCCATCCGCACCGCGAGCGTCTTCACCCCGCGCAGGGTCAGCCACGCGTCGAACGGACCGGGCACCGCACCCGCCGCGTTCTGCAGGAAGCGCAGCTTCTCGGCGAGCTCGTCGTCGCTGGTCACGGCCATGCCACCGACGACGTCAGAGTGCCCGCCGATGTACTTCGTCGTGGAGTGCACGACGACGTCGGCGCCGAGCGCGAGCGGGGTCTGCAGGTACGGCGAGGCGAACGTGTTGTCCACGACGAGCCGCGCGCCCGCCGCGCGGGCCACCCCGGCCAGCGCCGCGATGTCGGCGATGCCCAGCAGCGGGTTGGTCGGCGTCTCACACCAGATCACCTTGGTGCGGCCCGGCTGGATCGCGGCCCGCAGCGCGTCGACGTCGGCCAGGTCGACCGGCGTGTGGTCGACGCCCCAGCCGGCCAGCACCTTGTCGACCAGCCGGAACGTGCCGCCGTACGCGTCGTGCGGGATGACCAGGTGGTCCCCGGGCGCGAGCAGCGCGCGCAGCAGCGTGTCCGACGCGGACATGCCGGACGCGAACGCGACGGCGTGCCGGCCGCCCTCGAGAGCGGCCAGGCACTCCTGCAGGGCGGTCCGGGTCGGGTTAGCCGTCCGGGAGTACTCGTAGCCGCCACGGGTGCCGCCCACCCCGTCCTGCGCGTACGTGGACGTGGCGTGGATCGGGACGATCACCGCGCCGGTCGTGGGGTCCGGTTCCTGGCCGGCGTGGATGGCGTTCGTGGAGAAGCCGCGCATGCGCCGCACGCTACCGTGCCGCCGATGCGCGGTAAGTAGTGCTCCGGCACCACCTACCGCGCACGGGCTTCAGCCGTTCCCGAGGAAGGCCAGCACGTCGGAGCGCGTGACCACGCCGGCCGGCTTGCCGTCGACCAGGACCAGCGCGGCGTCGGCCTCGGCGAACGCGGTCATCGCGCTGGCGAGCGACTCCCCCGCGCCCAGCGTCGGCAGCTTCGCGGACATGTGCTTCTCCAGCCGGTCGGTGAGCTGCGCCCGGCCGGTGAACAGCGCGTCGAGCAGGTCGCGCTCCACGACGGCGCCGGCGACCTCGGCGGCCATCACCGGCGGCTCGGCCTGCACGACCGGCATCTGCGAGACGCCGAACTCGCGCAGGTAGTGCACCGCGTCGGCGACCGTCTCGTTCGGGTGCGCGTGCACCAGCTCCGGCAGCGACCCGTCCTTGCGCCGCAGCACGTCCCCGACCGTGGCGCCCTCCGTCGGCGGCAGGAAGCCGTAGCTGGCCATCCAGTGGTCGTTGAACACCTTGCCGAGGTAGCCGCGGCCGCCGTCGGGCAGCAGCACGACGACGACGGCGTCAGCGGCCTCCTCGGCCGGCAACGCCGCGGCGACCCGCAGCGCGGCCACCGTCGCCATCCCGCACGAGCCGCCGACCAGCAGCGCCTCCTCGCGGGCCAGCCGGCGGGTCATCTCGAACGAGTCGGCGTCCGAGACCGCGATGATCTCGTCGCAGATGTTCTTGTCGTAGGTCGTCGGCCAGAAGTCCTCGCCGACGCCCTCCACCAGGTAGGGCCGACCGCTGCCGCCGCTGTACACCGACCCTTCGGGGTCGGCGCCGATCACCTTGACCCGGCCGTTCGAGACCTCCTTGAGGTACCGCCCGGTGCCGCTGATCGTGCCGCCGGTGCCGATCCCCGCGACGTAGTGTGTGATCCGGCCCTCGGTCTGCTCCCAGATCTCAGGTCCGGTCGACGCGTAGTGCGACGCCGGGTTCTCCGGGTTGGCGTACTGGTTGGGCTTCCAGGCGCCGTCGATCTCCCGCACCAACCGGTCCGAGGTCTGGTAGTAGGAGTCCGGGTGCTCCGGGGCGACCGCGGTCGGGCAGACCACCACCTCCGCGCCGTAGGCCTTCAGCACGTTCCGCTTGTCCTCACCCACCTTGTCCGGGCAGACGAACACGCACCTGTAGCCCTTGCGCTGGGCCACCATCGCCAGCCCCACACCGGTGTTGCCGGAGGTCGGTTCCACGATCGTCCCGCCCGGCCGCAGCTCGCCCGAGCGCTCCGCGGCCTCGATCATCCGCAGCGCGATCCGGTCCTTCACGCTGCCGCCCGGGTTGAGGTACTCGACCTTCGCCAACACCGGCGCGGTGATACCGGCGGCGACCGAACCGAGCCGCACGAGCGGGGTGTTCCCGACCAGGTCGGCGATGTGCTCGACGTAGCGCATGGCGTCATCGTCGCACCCCACCGTTGGGCGGCCCCGCTCAGCAGGGTGCGGTGTACGGCGTCTCCGGCAGGAAATGCGCCCACTCGGTGGGGGTGATCGGGTCCCCCGCGGTCGCGCACACCCAGCGCGCGGCGGCCTCCGGATCGGTCAGCCACAGCCGGACGTCGTGGTCGGCGCCCGCGGCGGCGATCTGCTGCCCGTCCGGGCTGACCCCGACCGTCCACACCGTGTTGCGGAAGCCGCCGGTGAGGGTGGCGAACGTTTCCGGCCGGGCCGGGTCCGCGACGTCCCACAGCCAGACCGTCCCGTCGCCGGCCGCGGCCGTGAGCAGCCGGCCGTCGGGGGTGTAGTCCAGTCCGAGCACCGTGTTGTTCGGGCCGGTCAGCGGGGCACCGACGGGCGCGGGCCGGTCCGGGTCCGCCAGGTCCCACAGCCGCACCGTCTTGTCCGCGGACCCGGTGGCGAGATACCGGCCGTCCGGACTGAACGCGACGGAGTAGGCGTAGCGCGTACCCGTCAGTGGGGCGCCGAGCGGCCGGGGCCGGCCCGGGTCGGTGATGTCCCAGAGCCGCACCGTCTTGTCCGCCGAGGCCGCGGCCAGGAGCCGGCCGTTCGGGCTGAACGCGGTCGCGAAGACGTAACTCGCCGGCCCGTCGAGGGTGCTCAGCAGCGCCGGGTGTCGCGGGTCGGCCATGTCGAACAACCGGACCCGCTGGTCGTCGGAGCCGACGGCCAGCACCCGCCCGTCCGGGCTGAACGTGGTGACCTCCACGAGGGCGTTGCCCGCCACGAGCGGCCGCGGCAGCCGCACCGGGGCCGCGGGGTCGGAGACGTCCCAGACCTGGACCGTGCCGTCCGTCGCGCCGGACACGATCGTGCGCCGGTCCGGGCTCAGCGCCACATTGCCGGAGAGCCCGGCGGCCTGCGGCGGGGCTGCGAGCGGCGGGGTCAGCGGGACCGGCGCCGTGCGCGTGCGGACATCCCACAGGCGCGCGGTCCTCGAGGTGCCGCCGACCCCGACCGCCAGCGACCGGCCGTCCTTCGACCAGTTCAGGGCGAAGACGGTGTCGGTGGGGTCGGTGATCACCGCGTCGCCGCCGGTCCACAGCAGCGTGGTGCCGTCCCCGCCGACCGTGACCAGCCGGCCCCCGACGAACGCGGCCTGGGTCACCGGGCCCGGGTGCGGCCGGGTGCTCGGCGGGGCGCCGGTGGTGAGGTCCCAGGTCCAGGCCTGGTTGTCCGAGGCGGCTGCGGCCAGCCGGGTGCCGTCGGCGCTGATCGCGAGTCCGTTGATCTGGGCGGTGGGCCCGGTCAGCGGGGAGCCCGCGGGCCGCGGCGCCGCCGGGGCGGACACGTCCCACAGCTGCACGGTGCGGTTCAGGCCGGCGGCGGCCAGCCGCCGCCCGTCCGGGGTGAACGCGACGGCGTAGACCGCACGGCTGCCGACGATCAGCGGTCTCCCGACCAGGGACGGGGCCGCCGGGGCGCTGAGGTTCCACAGCCGCACGCCGCCATCGGCGTACCCGGCGGCCAGCAGCGCACCGGTGGGGGCGAACGTGATCGCGCGGACCGCGCCGGACCCGGCCGGGGTCGGGGCACCGGCCGGCACCGGACGCGCCACGTCGGTCACGTCCCAGCGGTACACGCCGCCGTCGTCGCTGCCCGCGGCGAGCACGCGGCCGTCCGGGGAGAAGGCCACCGCATACACGGTGCCGCCCGGACCGGTCAGCGGACCGCCCAGCGCAACCGGTGCCGCCGGGTCGGCGATGTCCCAGAGCCGGACGGTGTGGTCGACCCCGCCGGTGGCGGCGGTGCGTCCGTCCGGGCTGATCGCCAGGCCGTACACCGCGCCCTGGTGGCCGGTCGGGACCGGCGCGCCGAGCGGGACCGGCCGTCGCGGGTCGGCGATGCTCCAGCGGCGCAGGACGGTGTCGGTCTCGTCGGCGCCGACGGTCACCATCGTGGCGGCGTCCGGGGTGAAGGCGACGGTCTGCGCGGTGCCGCTCGGCGCCAGGATCCGGGTGGCCGAGGCGAACGTGGTCGAGTCGAGCAGGCTGGACCGGGCCCCGGCGGTCGGGGAGATTCGGTAGGCGGCCAGCGCGAGCTGCATGGCCAGCGACGGGTCGCTGGCCCGGAGCCGGTCGGCTTCGATGGCCAGCTGCCGGGAGGTGGCCATGTCACGCTGCCGGTCGGCGGCGGCCCGCTCGCCGAACGCGAACCCGGCCAGGGCCCCGACCAGCAGCACCAGCACGGCGAGGACACCGACCGCGGCGCGCAACCGGCGGGTCTGCCGGCGCTGCGCGGACTGTTCCTCGGCGTGCTGCTGCCGGCTCGCGTCGAGGAAGCTCAGCTCGGCCGGCAGCAGCTTGCCCCGATTCCGATCCGAGGTGGCCCACTCGGTCATCGCCGCGAGCTGCCGGCCGCGCAGCAGCGCGCCGCTGTCCCGGCCTGCGTCGCGCCAGGCCCGGGCGGCCTCGGTGAGCCTGCTGCGCACCGCACGGCTGTCCCGGTCCTCCTGCAGCCAGGCGCCCAGTCGTGGCCAGGCCGACAGCAGCACCTCGTGCGCGATCTCGACCGTGGTCGCGTCGACGGTCAGCAACCGGGCTGCGACGAACCGGTCGACGATGTCGACGATCTGGGCCGCCTGCGCCGCTCCGGCGCCGTCCAGCAGGTCCGTGCGGGTGGCCCGGCGGCGGGTGTCGCCGGCGTCGGGGGTGAGCCGGACCAGCCGCAGCAGGATGCACCGGGTCAACTGTTGCCGTGCCGGGCTCAGCCCGGAGAAGACGTCCTCGGCGATGCTCGCGGCCGCGCCGCGGATCCCGCCGCTCTCCCGGTAGTCGGCGACGGTGAGCTCGCCGTGCCGGGCCCGGGCCCAGGCCACCGCCAGCGCATGCGACAGCAGCGGCAGCGCCCCGGCCGTGTGCGCCGCGCCCGTCGAGGCGGCGCCCTGATCCGGCCGCAGTTCGCTGAGCAGCAGTTCGACGAGGCCCTCGGCCACCCGGAATCCCGCCTGGGCGGCCGGCGCGACGATCGCCGCCCGCAGTTCCTCCTCGGTCATCGGGTCCACCGACACCTGCGGCCCGGCCAGCGGGCTCAGCCACTGCCCGTGCCCCATCGCCTGGACGACGAAGTCCGAGCGCAGGCCGAGCACGACGAGCAGTCGCGGCCGGGCGGCGTCGGCGCCCGGTTCGACGGCCCGGGCCACCGCGGAGAGGAAGGCGGCCCGCGCCGCCTCGCCGACGCCGGTGCCGAACAGCTCCTCGAACTGGTCGATCACCAGGACCGCGCGATCCGGGGTGTCGGGGCCGGGGACGGCGGCCAGGTGCTCGACGAGCCGGGCCGTCGGATCGCTGCCCGGGGTGAACGTCCGGACCGGCCAGTCCTGCGACCCCGGCACTTCCAGCTCGCCGCGGCGCAGTGCCGGGATCAGCCCGGCCCGCAGCAGCGAGGTCTTCCCCGCGCCGGACGGCCCGACGAGGGTCAGCACGCCGCCGTCGTCGACCAGCGCCGCCAGCCGCTGCAGCAGCGTCGTGACCAACCGCTCCCGGCCGTGGAACCAGGCGGCGTCCTCGGGCCGGTAGGGGGCCAGTCCGCGGTACGGGTCGACACCGGCCGGGCGCCGGGCGACGTCGCCGGCTCGCTGCAGCGCGCGCCGCCACTCCTCGCGCGCGGCCGGATCGGCCACGCCGCACGCCTGCACGATGTGGTCGAGCCGCTCGGCCGAGGGCAGCGACCGGCCCTGCATGTAGTCCCGGATGGTGGTGAACGGAAGGCCCAACGGCGTCCCGTAGCGCGCGGTGCCGCGGGCGATGGCGCGGTAGCTGAGCCCCGACCGGTCCTTGAGCATCGTCAGCTCGACGGCCAGTCCGGCACGGTCCTGGACCCGGCGCGGATCGGCGTGATCCGGCCGGCCTGAATCGTTTCCGGACGGGGCTTCCTCCGGCATCGGCGCTCCTCAGCGGGGTAGTTGAAGATCGAAGCTTAGAGTCGGTCGTCGACGGGGCCGAACGATCACCCCCTGTACGGATCCGTACGGATCCGCCAGTTCGGACGCCTGCACGGCCCTGAACGGTCCTCGTTCGGGCTACTGTTCGTCCACTCCGGGGCAGCGCACCGGTCGGAGGGCACACCGACCGGGTGACGGCTCGGCTCCGGGATTCCCCCGAAGATCCCTATCCCTCGACCGGCTCTCGCCCGCGGCGAGAGGCGACCTTCCTGCGGCGCCCACCACCGCCGGGCGCCGCGGGGCCCTTTGCCTTCGCCCCGGGGAGCCGGCCGGGACGGGCCCTCGCGGCCCGGCCCCGCCGGTGCGGCGATCGGTTCGACACCGCGTGCCACGACAGGGAAGGGGTGGCACCGCCGGTGCGGTCGGCCGGATACAGCGACGACGAATACGAGTCCGAGCCCGCGGACCGGCCCGCCACGGGGCGGCTGGATGAGGCGGAGCTCAACCGGCTCGCCCATGCCGCGGCGGGCGGTGATCGGCGCGCCCTGGAACGGCTGCTGGCCGCCGTGACGCCCGTGATGGTCCGGTACTGCCGGGCCCGGACGGGTGGGCGGCCGGTCGGCCTCCAGACCCCGGAGGACATCGCCCAGGAGATCGGCATGGCCATCTGCACCGCCCTGCCGCGCTACCGCCTCGGCGACACCCCGTTCATGGCGTTCGCCTACGGGATCGCCGGGAACAAGGTGGCGGATGCGTTCCGGGCAGCAGGCCGCGACCGGAGCAGCCCGACCGACACGATCCCGGAGAGCGCGGATCCCGGTGCCGACCCCGAACACATCGTGGTGTCCGACGATCTCTTCGCCCGCGCCCGCGTGCTGATCGAGCGGCTCGCGCCGCAGCACCGGGAGATCCTCGTGCTGCGCATCGCGCTGCAGTTCTCCGCCGAGGAGACGGCCCGGATCATCGGCTCCACCCCGGGCGCGGTACGGGTCGCCCAGCACCGGGCGCTGAACAGGCTGCGGTCCTGGGCCGACGAACTGGGCGGGTGAACGCCGGTCAGCCCGGGTCGGAGCCGTCGCCGGTCAACGCGTCGAGCAGCGCCAGCCCCGCGACCGGGCCGTCGCGCATGGCCACCGCGACGGCCCGGTTGAGCTCGACCAGCGGTGACGGCGCGACCTGGCGCAGCACGTCGTAGGGCCGTCGGTGACGATGCGGCGCAGATCAGATCCGCTCGACCCGGCGCAGCGGCTCCCCCGGCCGCCAGAACTCGACGACGAGCCGGTCGCCCGCCTCGTTGAGGCCCGTTCTGACGACCTCGGTGAGGTCGGCGGCGAACCCCTGCCCGGGGATCTCGCCCGCCAGATCGCCGGTGGACCGCGCCCGCCCGGCCACCTTCGCATCACCCGTCCAGGCGCCGGGTGCGCCCTCCGGCGGGTCGGCCGAGCCGCTGTGCAGCGCGAACCGCGGGTCGCGCAGCAGGTCGGCACCCTTGCGCGCGCCGGGCATCGACCCGAACGTGAGCTCACCGTCGACGAACTCGATCTCGATTCCGCTGATCCGGGGCGAGCCGTCGGCCCGCAGCGTCGCGATCGTCTTGTGCTTGTGTGCGTCGAAGATGCGGCGCACCCGGGCGGCGAACTCCGGTTCGGCGATCTCCACGTCGTTCCACGAGGTCATAGGGTCATCGTGGAACGGTTCACCTGACAGAACCTGGCAACGAACTTGCTACCGATCGGTAAGTAGGCTCGGCGAGGACGCAGAACCCGACGTACGAGGAGCAACGATGCCCGAAGCCGTGATCGTCGCCGCGGCCCGATCCCCGATCGGCCGTGCTTTCAAGGGGTCGCTGGCGAGCATCCGCCCCGACGACCTGACCGCCCAGATGGTCCGTGCCGCACTGGACCAGGTCCCCCAGCTCGATCCGGCCGACATCGACGACCTGATGCTGGGCTGCGGGCTGCCCGGCGGCGAGCAGGGCTTCAACCTGGCCCGCGTCGTCGCGGTGCTGCTCGGCTACGACAGCCTGCCCGGCGCCACCATCACCCGTTACTGCTCGTCGTCGCTGCAGACCACCCGGATGGCGCTGCACGCGATCAAGGCCGGCGAGGGTGACGTGTTCATCTCCGCCGGCGTGGAGGCGGTGTCGCGGTTCGCGAAGGGCAACTCCGATTCGCTGCCCGACACCCACAACCCGATCTTCGCCGACGCCGAGGCCCGCACCGCCGCGGTGGCCGAAGCCGGCGCCGAGGCCTGGACCGACCCGCGCGAGGCCGGCCAGGTGCCCGACGTCTACATCGCGATGGGCCAGACCGCGGAGAACCTGGCCCGCGCCAAGGGCGTCACCCGCGAGGACATGGACCACTTCGGCGTCCGCTCGCAGAACCTGGCCGAGAAGGCCATCGCCGACGGCTTCTTCGCCCGCGAGATCACCCCGGTCACGCTGCCCGACGGCACCGTCGTCTCCACCGACGACGGCCCCCGCGCCGGCGTCACCTACGAGGCCGTGTCGCAGCTCAAGCCGGTGTTCCGCCCCGACGGCCGGGTCACCGCGGGCAACTGCTGCCCGCTCAACGACGGCGCCGCCGCACTGGTGATCATGTCCGACACCAGGGCCGCGGAGCTGGGCATCACCCCGCTGGCGCGGGTCATCTCCACGGGCGTGTCCGGGCTGTCGCCGGAGATCATGGGCCTGGGCCCGGTGGAGGCGTCCAAGCAGGCGCTGGCCCGCGCCGGGATGACCATCGACGACGTCGACCTGGTCGAGATCAACGAGGCGTTCGCCGCGCAGGTCCTGCCCTCGGCCCGGGACCTGGGCATCGACGAGGACAAGCTCAATGTCAACGGCGGCGCGATCGCCCTGGGCCATCCGTTCGGCATGACCGGCGCCCGGATCACCACGACGCTGATCAACGGGCTGCGCACCCACGACAAGCAGATCGGCCTGGAGACGATGTGCGTCGGCGGCGGGCAGGGCATGGCGATGCTCATCGAGCGGCTGAGCTGAAACGACGAGCGCCGCGGCCACCGCTCCGGGGGTGAAGGCGGTGGTCCGCGGCGCCGCCGACCGGGGGGAGGGGGGCACCCCGGCCGGTCGAAGTCCTTCGGAGTCAGTGCCCTGGGTGGGCGGGCCCGGGTCCGCCCACCCCTGACGAGGCTAGTCCTGGCGCAGGTAGCTCAGCAGGCGCAGGATCTCGATGTAGAGCCAGACCAGGGTGGTCATCAGGCCGAACGCGATGTACCAGGCGAACTTGGCCGGCGCGCCGGCCCGGATCGCCTGGTCGGCCATGTCGAAGTCGAGCAGCAGGCTGAACGCGGCGACGCCGATGACGACCAGGCTGAAGATGATCGACAGTGTCGGGTTGCCGCCGCGCAGTCCGAGGTCGAACCCGAACAGGTTGCCGACGAGGTTCGCGAGCATCAGCACCACGACGCCGACCATGGCGCCCATGAGCCACTTGGTGAACTTGGGCGTGACCCGCACGGCGCCGGTCTTGTAGACGACCAGCATGCCGACGAACACGCCGGCCGTGCCGACCAACGCCTGGAACGCGATACCCGGATAGGCGTTGTTGATGAGCCCGGCGATGCCGCCCAGCGCCACACCCATGGCCGCGGAGTACGTCAGCACCAGGAAGCGGTTGCTGCTCTGCTTGAAGATGACGATCAGCGACACGACGAAGCCGACGATGAAGGCCGGCAGCGCGAGCGCGTAGGCGCCGCTGACCGCGGTCAGGATGCCGGCGACCAGCGCGACACCCGCGGTGATCGCGGTCTTGGTGACGACGTCGTCGACGGTCAGCGGACGCTCGCCGGCCCCCGCACGCCCGTATCCGACCTGCGATGCCCGGGCGTCGGCGTAGGCCGCGCCACCACCCATCATGCCGCCCTGGCGGTCGAACGTGGCGTATCCGCCGCCCTGCCCACCGGGCAGGTTGCGGAACGCCGGGTTGCTACTCGTGCGCACCTGGATCCTCCTGAAAGCGCGGGTGGGCGTCCATGCTGTTCAACGCGGCGACTGTACGCCGGGTTCCCGTTCAGTAAAGAAGACTTTACTCGTGCCCGGCGGGTGGTGCGGGTGGCGCGCCGCCGTGGACACCGTCAGGCGGCCGCACTGCCGGTTCCGGGTGGGTCGAGCGCAATCCCGGCGGCCTCGACGTCGGCCTCGACGAGAAGCCGCGCGAACGCACGTTCAGTGCCGCCTTCGGCCGTCTCGACCAGCGGCGCGGCGTCGACACCGATCACCCGGCAGACATCGGTCAACACGTCGTCGTAGGCGGCGAACAGGGCCACCCGGCGCAGCCGCGTCCGAGGCGGCGGGCCGCACATCTCGCGGCGCAGTCGCCGCAGGTCGGCGACGAGGGATTCGAGCGACGGGCCGACGGGCGCGAGCCTGCGCGCCCGGCGCGCGGCGACGACGGCCGACACCCGCAGGGCCGCCCAGAACAGGAGAGTCGGCATCGCCGTGATCGACAGGTAGAGCAGCAGCCCCAACCACGGCGGACGGTCGCCCGTCATGTTCCGAGGCTACGCGCCCGCGGGCGGATCGAACATTCCCGTAACGCCCGGCCGCCACCGCGGTCGGCCACTGCCCGATCCGCCCGGTACACACGGCGTTTCTCGGGTATCGACATCCCTGGGCGGCCGTCGCCGCCGGCACCGCGAGCCGGGCACGCCGCGCCGGATCGGCGCCCACCTGGAATGATCAATCCACGCGACCGGACCGCGAGTCGACACGGGGGATACGACGATGTGGGCATTCTTCTCGGCACGGCTACGGATGTGGCTGCTGCTGGCCATCGGGGCGCCGCTGCTGGGGTGGCTGCTCGGGCGGATCGGTGACGCGATCGAGGCCCGGCGCGGGCCCACCGCGGTGAGCCGCGGGTTGCAGACCGGGCGCCGCTGGCTGCGCCGGCGCGCCCGGGGCCCACTGGCCACGTCCCTCGACGACCGGGAACGCCCGGCGCGATGAGCCGTACCCGTGGTGCCCGCCCCGGGCTAGCGTCGCAGGCGTGACCGTGAGCAGGGTGCGCACCGAGCCGGCCGTCCATCACTACCGGGCCCACGTGTCCTGGTCGGGATCCACCGCCGTCGGCTACCACCACTACGACCGCACCCACACCGCGGACGCACCGCCCGCCGATACCGGGCTCCCCCTGAGTTCGGATCCGGCGTTCGGCGGCGATCCCGCGCTGCTCAACCCCGAACAGCTCGTCGTGCTGGCGGCGTCCTCATGTCAGTTGCTGTCGTTCCTCGCCGTCGCCGCCCGCGCCCGGCTCGACGTCCGCGACTACCGCGACGAGGCCGCGGCGTCCATGCCGGAGGCGGACACTCCCGTCCGGCTCGCGGAGATCGTGCTGCGGCCGCGGATCGTGCTGGCCGCCGGGCCGACGCCGGAGCGGGTGCGCCATCTCGTCGAGGTCGCGCACCGGGAGTGCTTCATCGCCAACAGCCTGGCCACGCCGGTCCGGGTGGAGCCGACGATCGAGTTCGTCTGAAGCGGGTGCCCCCCGGCCCGGGTCAGGACACGGCGTCCAGCGCGCCGTCGAGGTCGCGGTGCAGTTCGAAGAGCTGCAGCACACCGGCGTCCTGCAGGACGGGCGGCACGACGGCGTCGGTGACGACGATGCAGAGGCCGATGTCGGCCTCGCCCGCCCAGCGAGCGACGTCGACGAGAACGGGGACGACCTCGGCGTGCATCGTCGACAGCGCCGACAGGTCGAGGACGAGGGCCCAGGGCCGCTTCCCGAGCTCCCGCCCGAGAGGGCCGAACAGCGTGCTGGCCGTCGACGGCACCAGCTCTCCGACGGCGCGCAGCAACGGCACCGCCGGGCGGGCCTGACCGAGTTCGACGGTCAGCGTCGGTGGCGTCTCGAAGACGCGAGCATCGCTGTAGTCGTGCATCACGGGGGCGTACTCCCGGGAACCGGTCGGGCGGGTGGGCACCCCCGAGTCAAGGCCGCCGGTGGACGGTCTTCTATACGGATTGCGCGTGGCTCTGTCCGATGGGCGCCGACGTCCGATGGGCGCCGACGCGCGGGGCCGTGAATCGACGTCCCACCGGAATGCGGGCACAATCCACAATCCAGCCGGGCCGGGAAGGAGCGCGGACGGTGAGCGAAACGGGCGAGCCGCACGAATCCGAGCAGCCCGGCGAACACGGGCACCGCGCCGTCGACCCGCCGCCCGACCCGCAGGTCCTCACCCGACTCTGGCAGGTCACCTCCACGCTGATGTGCGTCCAGCACTTCGACGGCTACCTCGAGTACTCCAACCCCGCATACGACAGGCTGTTCGGGTGGTCGGTCGACGAACTGCGCTCGGCCCCGTTCTGGGAGTTCGTCCATCCCGATGACCGGCATCCGTTGGTCGAGGGCCGCCAACGGCTGCTCGACGGGCGCTCGGACAGCCTCGTCCACGAGGCCCGGTTGCTGAGCCGCGACGGCAGCTACCGCTGGACCCAATGGAACATCGAGGCCCTCGGGGATCGGGAGTTGCTGCTCGCGGTGGGTTTCGACCTGACCGGGACCGGGCGGCGGCGGGCGGGCCGGGTGCTCGTCGGCTCCTGGGTCTGGGACGTCCCCACCGACACCCTGACCTGGTCCGACGAGGTGCTCGCGATGTTCGGCCGCCCGCGCGGCTCCGAGCTGACCGTGGACCGGCTCCTGGAGGCGGTGCACCCCGAGGACAGGTCGCGCGTCGACCGGGCGCTGCGCTGGTGTCTGGCCAGCGGCGACCCGTTCACCGAGGCCTTCCGGATCGTCCGGCCGGACGGCGAGGTCCGCACGTTGCACACGGCCGGGCGGGTCACCCTCGGGACGAACGGGGACCCGGTTCGGATGCGCGGGCTGACGCGAGATCTGAGCGACGCGCCCGGCCCCGCCCCCGATCCGGAGCCGTGACTCACGTCGATCATCGGACCGATGCGGCACCGGACCGCGTCGATGTTCCGACGACGTGAGCAGCCATGTCCGTGAGCGTGAGCCGTCGACCCGTGAGCCGCTGCAGCGGGATGGCGATCGTGTGCGGGGCACCGTCGACGACGCACGAACCGGCACCGAGCAGGGCGAGCCGATCGACGTCGGTGATCTCGTAGGGCCGGCCGACGCCGAGCACGCTCCATCCGGCCCGGGTGTCGAGGTCGATCTCGTCGACCTCGAAGGCCACGATCGCGTCGCGCATCGCGGCGGCGAGGGCGCTGCCGTTCGCCGTGCTGAAGATGACCTCGTGGCCGTCGAGGATGTAGGTGACGGGCTGCGCGGCCGGCAGCGCCGAGTCCGTGAACACCACTCGGCCGATCATGCTGCCGGCGATCAACCGGAGGCATTCGGCCGGGCCCAGCTCGACGGGCGTTGCTCGGCTGCTCACATCCGCCCTCTCATCGGTCCCTCCGAACGTGTGCGGACAGGATCGATTACGCCAACGGGCACGAATAGGGCCGATAGGCGGATTTCGCCGGTCGGCACGGCTGCACAGCGCGCGACGGCGGGAACAGGCAGTAGCGAAGCGCCGTACCCGGCCGGCGTCAGGCCGGTTGTTCGTCGAGCCGGCGGACGTCGGCGGCGGCGACCGCGACGGCGATGGCGTTGCCGCGGCTCGATCCGGGATCACCGGTGGTGAGGCACGCCAGGTCGCCGTGCGGTGTGCTGATGTCGATCCGGCTGGCGCCACCGAGCGGGACGATCCTGCGCAGTGTTCCGGGAACGACGATGCTGCCCGGCGGGGCCAGAGCCGCGTCTGGCAGCGCGTGGCAGTGCTCCGGGCGGGCGGCGAGAAGGTGGGTCCGCCCGGTCATCGGCGGCGTCAGCAGGTTGGTGTAGCCGAGTAGCCGGGCGCAGTACCGGTCGGCGGGGGCGTCGAGCACCTCGGCTGTGCAGCCGTGCTGGCGGATGCGTCCGTCGATCAGGAGCGCGGTGTCGTGGGCGAGCGCTCGCGCCTCGTCGCGGTCGTGGGTGACGAGCACGGCTGCGGCGTCGAGGTGGACGAGGGCCGCACGCAGATCGGCGAGCAGGTCCGCGCGGGTGGTCGCGTCGAGGCCGGCGAAGGGCTCGTCGAGCAGGAGCACGCGGGGGGCGACCGCGAGGGCCCGGGCGATGCTGATGCGCTGGGCTTCGCCTCCGGAGACGGTGCGGGCGTCGCGGTGAGCGAGGTGCGCGACGCCGAGCGCGTCGAGCCAGGGACGGGACCGCCGGGCCGCCTCGGCGCGGCCGACCCCACGCAGCCGGAGTCCGCCGGCGACGTTGGCGGCGACGGTTCCGCGGCGCAGGATGGGCCGCTGCAGGACCGCTGCGACGGCGCGGCGCATGCCGGCCGCGGTCGCGGGCTCGCCGTCGAGCAGGACGCGCCCGGTGACGCGATGGCGGCTGATCAGGGCGAGCGCGCGCAGCAGGGTGGACTTGCCGGCGCCGTTCGGGCCGAGCACGGCCAGGGTCCGCGCAGGAGCGACGTCCAGGGCCGTCACGCGCACCAGTTCCCGCGAGCGGACGGTGACCCGCAGGTCACGGCAGCCGATTCGGGAGTTCACCGTGGGGGGACCTGGTGCTGTTGGGCGAGGGTGAGCGCGAAGTTCACCGCGAAGGCGATGATCAGCAGGATCAGCCCGAACGCGATCGCGAGGGCGAACTGCCCGCGGCCGGTGGCCAGCACGGCGGCCGTGGTGAGCACGCGGGTCTGCCCCGCGAGGTTGCCCCCGACCATCTGCGCCGCGCCGACCTCACTGACCACGGCACCGAACGCGGCCATGCCGGCCGCGAGCAGCGGGAGCCGGGCCTCGCTGAGCAGCGCGGCGACCGAGCGCAGCCGGGTGGCGCCGAGAGCCTGCATCTGCACCCGGAAATCCGGGTCGACCTGCTGGACCGCGGCAGCGACCAGGGCGACGACGACCGGTGTGGCGATGCCCCCCTGGGCGATGATCATGGCGGTGGGCGTGTACAGCAGCCCGAACGCGCCGAGCGGGCCACTGCGCCACAGCAGCACGGTCACGAACAGCCCGACGACCACCGGCGGCAGGCCCATACCGGTGTTGGCCGCGGCCAGCACCAGCCGCCGGCCCCGGAACCGGGTGAGGGCGACGGCGGCGCCCAGCGGTACACCGAGGACCATGGCGAGCGCGGTCGCCGTGGTCGATACCCGCAGGGTCAGCGCGGTGATGGCCCAGGTGTCCTCGTCACCGGTGAGAAGCAGGCGCAGCGCCTCGGTGAGACCGTCGAGCAGAACGTCCACCTCAGCCGCCGAGCGCGTCCTCGGGCTTACCGGCGTCCGGGGTGAACAGCGGCTGGCCGAACCCGGCCCGGCCGAACTCCCCGATCAGCTGCTGGGCGGGCGCGGACACGATCCAGTTCGCGAAGGCGGCCGCCCCGTCGGGCTGGACCCGGGCGCCGGCCCGGGTCGTCATCTCGATGACGTGGTAGACGTTCAGCAGGTTCGGGTCACCCTCGTCGAGGATCTCCAGCCGCAGGCTGTCGCGCTGGCTGAGGTAGGTGGCCCGGTCGGAGAGGGTGTAGCCGGCCTTGTCGTCGGCCACCCGCAGCGTGGCTCCCATACCCTGCCCGGTCGACTGGTACCAGGCGCCGCCCGGGGTGACGCCGGCCGCGGCCCACAGGTCCTTCTCCCGGGCGTCGGTGCCCGAGTCGTCACCCCGGGAGACGAACACGGCCTGCGCCCCGGCGATGCGGGTCATCGCCTCCCGGGTCGGCACGCCGCGGATGCCCGCCGGATCCGCGGGCGGGCCGAGCAGCACGAAGTCGTTGTGCATGACCAGGCGACGGCGGCCGGCGGAGCCCTCGGCGACGAACTTCTTCTCGGCCGCCGGGGAGTGGACCAGCAGCACATCGGCCTCGCCGCGCCGCCCCAGTTCCAGCGCCTGCCCGCTGCCCACGGCCAGCGTCTTGACCTGCCACCCGGTGTCGCGGGTGAAGGCCGGGAGCAGCTCGTCGAGCAGTCCGGAGTCCTGGGTGCTCGTCGTCGTGGCCAGGATCAGGGACTTCTCCGCCGATGGTCCGGCCGCAGGCGCCGCACCACCGCAGGCAGCCGGCCCGACGAGGGCGAGCACAGCGGCCACCGCCCCGGCGGCTCGACGAAGGGCGCCCATGCTCTGACTCCATCTGAAGTAGTACAGAACGCAAGAAGAATATGGTGTCGGACCATGACCCGGTACCGGGAGATCTGCACCGACATCGCCGGGCGGGTGAGCGACGGCCGGCTGCAGCCCGGGGAGGAGCTCCCGGGGGTGCGCGAACTCGCACAGCGCTGGGGCACCACGATCTCGACCGTCGGCCGCGCGGAACGCTGCCTGGCCGATGCCGGTGTCGTCACCCTCGCTGCTCGCCGCCGCGCCCGAGTGGCCGTCGAGGGCGTGATCGCCGCCCGCCGCCTCCTGCACGCCGAACGGGTCTTCCGCCTCGCCGGCAGCGACGACCCCGCTCTCGACCTGATCACCCGGAACCTCGGCACGAACCTGATCACCGTCAGCGCGGGCGGCAGCTTCGACGGCCTCCGGGCGGTTCGCCGGGGTCTCGCCGACGGCGCCGCCATCCACCTCCTGCACCACACCGGCACCTACAACGTGCCGTTCGCCCGCGCCCTGCTCCGCGACCGGCAACCACACCTGATCCACCTGTGGCGGCGCGAACAGGGCCTGATCGTCGCGGCGGGAAACCCTGCCGCCGTCACGACCGTCGAACAGCTCGCGCCGCTGCGCGTGGTCAAGCGGCATCACGGCACCGGCACCCGCGTCCTGCTCGACCGGTTGCTCATCACGGCCGGCCAGGATCCGGACCGCATCCGCGGCCCCGAGGTCGGCTCGCACCTCGAGGTGGCGCTCGCCGTCGCCACCGGAATCGTCGACGCCGGCCTCGGCGTCCGGTCGGCCGCGCTCGACCTGGGCCTCGGGTTCGTGCCGCTCACCTGGGAGGACTACGACATCGTCCTCGGTCACACCGCCCTGGACGCAGCCGCGCCCCTGATCGCGGCGCTCCACGACCGGGACCTATGTGCGTCGATCACCCGGCTCGGCGGATACGACACCACCGACGCCGGAGCGGTCCGCGACGTCGGCGATGGCGACTGACGTGGTCAGTCCGGCTCGTCGGTCGCCTCCACCAGGTCCGCGAGCCGCAGCACGGGGCACGGGTGCCGCTCCCAGCGGTGCGCGTGCTCGGGGTGTTCACACCAACCGTGCCGGTCGGGCTGGTGTCCCCGGCGCAGCCGGCCCAGCATGTCCAGCTTGTCCGTTCGTGCCGCCAACTCGCGCACGAACGACCGGAACACGTCGTCGGGCAGAGGGCGGGCGGAGCCACGCGACACGGCAGATACCCCCACGAGCTCCTGAGTGACGGACAGTGACGAGCTTCCTGTTCTGTAATCCTTTCGAGTGACGGGCGAGTACACTAGTCACCCCCGTGCAAGATCGCCATTCCTGATGCGGCGGCGCGCCGATGAGCTCGAGGGGCCGGCCCGGTCTTCCTCGGGAACCGTCGCACGGACGGATCCCGCGTCGTCGACGAGGCAGGACCAGCATGCTGTTGGAGCAGTAGAACGCCGTGGCCTACGGGGCCGGCGGGCGCGATCGCCGTCGCCCGCACGTTCACCGATGAGGGCGCCGCGGTGTTCCTGGCCTCGGACCGCGCAGCGGCGATCACCGGCACCTTCGTCAACGCCACCTGCGGGATCCTCCCCGGCCAGGCGCAGACCCGGCGTGAGCCGGAAGGCCAGGCGGCCCGTGTCGCACGTCGTCGGCCGGGGCTCCCGCGGAGGGGAAATGTGCTGGGGAATGACGTGGCGGCGAGCCGACTCCCGCTCGACGTCCGGAGTGCATTCCGGTACCGAGATATCGGTGTGGCACTGTCCGCGCACCGGATAGTATCGCCGCATCCGACACCGGAAGTGCCGACCGAGGAGGTGGGACCCATTACCGCTCGTTCAGGCTGGGTGCCCCTACCTCGCAGCCGTGCGGTTCACCCGGCATAGGTGACCGAAGGAGCGCCCGTCGGCATTCCGAAAGGCTCCCTTGTCGTCTTCCCTGTCACCTCTCGGTCGATCCGTCATCGTCGCCAGGCTTCGGGCCGCCGGCTGTGTCTTCGCCGAGGATGAGGCGCAGTTGCTCATCTCCGCGGCCCAGACACCGGCCGACCTGGCCGCCATGGTGGATCGGCGAGCCGCCGGCCTACCCCTCGAACACGTCCTCGGTTGGGCGGAGTTCTGCGGCCTGCGGATCGCCGTGGGCCCCGGAGTCTTCGTTCCGCGCCGCCGCACCGAGTTCCTCGTCCGTCAGGCCGCCGCCCTCACCCGCATCGCCGACGGCCCCGCCGGGCATGTTCTTGCCCGGCAGGCGGCGGTCGTCGTCGACCTGTGCTGCGGCTCGGGCGCGGTGGGCGCGGCGCTGGTCGCCGCCCTGGAGCACGTCGAGTTGCACGCCGTCGACATCGACCCCGCCGCCGTGCGGTGCGCTCGCCGCAACCTCGCCACCGGTCACGTGTACGACGGTGACCTCTACGAGCCGCTTCCCGACTCGCTGCGGGGCCGCGTCGGCATCCTGATCGCCATCACGCCCTACGTACCCACCGAGGCGATCAGGCTGCTACCCCCTGAGGCCCGGGTCTACGAACCTCGGGTGGCACTCGACGGTGGGGCGGACGGACTCGACGTCCTGCGCCGGGTGATCGCCGCGGCGCCGTGGTGGCTGGCACCCGGCGGCCACCTGCTGCTCGAGACGAGCGAAGGACAGGCGCCGCAGACCGTCGACACCCTCGCGCGGGCCGGGCTGATTCCCCGGGTGGCCAGATGCGACGACCTGACCGCCACCGTCGTCATCGGAACCAGGCCGGCCCTGACACAGCTCAGAGCGGCATGTGGGCGGGCCGCCGGGGTGGGCGACGGCGTGTCACCTGGTCGTCACGCGGTCACCAGCAGCATGTAGGTGTTCTCCAGCTCGTCCTGGAGCACGTGGGCCTCGCCGGCCTCCGGCCGCATCGGCAGATCCCGGTCGAGGGTGCGGACGCGGTACTGCCAGCCTTCGGGGAGGTTCAGCCGATCCGCCAGAGTGGGCAGGGAATCCCAGGTCAGACTGTCGTCGACGATGTGCGAGTACGCCTGTAGGACATAGGTCTTCCCGTCGGGCGTCACCAGCTCGTACACCGGCCTGCCGCCCGAGAAGAGCCATTCGGTCTTCCGCTCGACGACGACGTCGTTGTAGAACCTTCCGGGATCGCGGCCGGCGAGATTCGTACCCGGTGGGAGCAGCACGTCCGCGACCAGCCGGGCTTCGAGGCCGTCGAAGCTCCGCACCTCACCGAACTCGTATGCGGTGAGCCGGTCCATCGTCCAGAACCGCGGGCCGTTCAGATAGACCGCCGGTACGTCGAACTCCTTCGCGATCTTCTGTGGGTCCAGTGAACGCCATTTCCCGGCGGGGCAGTCGTTGAGGCCTGTCGTGTTGTAGATCGCGCCCCTGAGCCGACCTCCTTCCGGTTTGATGAGGAAGATCTCACCGTAGCGGGCGTCGCGCAGGTCGCCGGCCTGCAATGTTCCATCGGGCTGGACCGTCATCTGCTCTTCTTCTCCCCTCGTGCCTGAACCTGATCGCCGGCGATCAGCCGACTCGGGTGATGCCGGGGCATTCCCACTTGGCCTCGACCACCGCGGGGTGCGGCCGATACATCCGCAGGATCACGAACCACGCGTTCTCCGCCGAGGTCGGCAGCCAGTTGGACTCCCGATCCGCGCCGGGTGAGCGGGGCTGCAGATGGATGGTCAGCCCGCCGTCGCGGTCGCGTCGCAAATCCGGGGCCCGGTCGCCGACCGAATAGCGGTGGTCGGGGTTGGGGATCTGGTTCATGTCCGCCGCGGTGTAGGCGGCAAGCGACCAGAACGCGTCCACGGGAGGCAGATTGTCGGCGTCGAAATGCAATTCGTAGCGCCCCTCGGGGGACAGCTTGGCGCCGTCGGCGTCATCGAAATTCACCAGGTAGACGGCTTCGGCCGGGTCATTGGTGGCGATGCCGGCCAGCGACTGGTCGGCGGCGCGCCGCAGGAAGTCGTCGCCGAAGCGCCCTTCTTCCGGCGGTGGGTAGCGCCAGCCGTTCACGACGGTGGCCCAGTCACCGCTGAGGAACTGCGCCTTGAGCAGCGCCATGCCGATCGCGGCGGCCCGGATCAGACCCTGTTCGACCGCGTCGGGCTGGTCCCCGACGTCCAGGCCGGGCCCGATGCCGATGCGGGCGAACTGGTCGAGCAGCAGGGCGTGATGCGGCGGGGGTGGGTTCTCGGCCAGCATCGCGTTGAGCGTCTTCCACGGCCCGAGCGGATCCGTCGCCACATCGGCCGGCGCGTAGACGTCGCGGCGCGGCGGCACCACCGCCTGGGGCTCACCCCACAGGCTCAGTGGGGTGAGCCGGTACTGCGTTTGCAGCGCCCGTACGTTCGGCACGTCCGCGGCGCCGTCGACGACCGTGCGCCCCAGCACGAGAATCCACGGGGTCGGCGCGGGCTGAACGGACTGGACCCCGGGCGGTGGTTGCCCCTGCCAACCCGGTCCCGCGATGGCGAAATGACCGGCCTTCTTCCCGGTCGCGCGCTGCCCGACGTAATCGAAGTTGTCCGAAGTGAACCCCATCAACTCGAAGGTGAAGTACCGGTCGGCCATGTCCGGATGCGACAGAATGACCGGCTCGTCGCTCAGGTCCAGCCATGCCGCCGAGTACAGCGTGTCGCTGTTCGGGCAGCCGCCGTCCCGATAGGTCTCATCGGTCAGGTGTGAGGCGTGCCAGAAGTGGTTGACCGCGGCATAGGGCACGGAGGCCGGGTCCCGGGGCTCGGTCACCCAGGCATGCCGGAGCTGGGCGTTGTAGATGTAGGGGAAGCCGTAGATGAACGCCTGCACGCCCGCGGTGTACGCGTACTCGGCGCGCCAATCGCCGACCCGGCTGGTGAGGATCGGCGTCACCGCCTGGCGAAGCATCGGCGCCGCAAGGGGCAGCCGACGTGCCCGGTCGAGCACCGCCTCCGGGTGCCGCACCGCCGCCAGCGCGGCCCGACCGGTCGCCGTCGCCAGGCCCGCGGTGTCCCGTGGCAGGCGCAGGGCGGCGTCGAGCACCACTTCCACGGCTCGGCCCGCTGTCCGGGTCGCCCGCCCCATCATGACCATCGGCGATTCGGCCTCGTCCGGTACGCGCCGCAGCGGACGTCGATCCGACGTCTGTGACATGTCCGTATTCCCTCGCTGCTCGAGATGGATCGGCGACGTGCCGCCTCGCGGCCGGGCGGAGATGCGAGACGTCCAGCTGCGGCACCGCGGGCACCTTGCACCGAGGTTCTCCACCGTGCGCCGTGCCGGCGGAGGTGTCCTCATCCCCAATGGGTGAGACGGGACCGTCCCGCGGTCGTCGAGGCGGCCGCGGAACCTCCCGATCTCCGAAGTCTGCGGTCGCCGGATCGGGGCACGCTCAGCCTGCCGGGCCGAAGCACTCGCCTGAGTGGCCTGGTCGCGCACCTCAGCTTCGACACGCCAGGCCGAGGCGGGCGGTCCGTCCCGCTGGCAACTTGCGGCCATGCGGCCACAAGTAGATCGGCCCGGCCAGCCGAGCCTCATGGAGAGCCACCAGCTCTGACACACGAAAAGTTGCTTGCGATGGGAAGGAATGACAATGGACGTGCGGGCGCGCCGGGAGACCTCACGATGACGATTCGGCTCGATCACATTCGGGACGGCGATGTGCTGGTCATCCAGGTCAGCGGGCGTCTGAACGGCGGCACAGCACCGGGATTCCGACAACTGCTCGACGACCGGCTCGCCACAGCACCACGGGGGATCGTGCTCGACCTCAGCTCGCTGTCCGTACTCGAGCCGGGTGCCGTCCAGGCCCTCGACCACGTCGCACGCCGCGCCCGGGAGGCCGATATCGGGCTGAGTCTCGTGACCGTCGACGGCGCCGTGATCCGGACCCTCGTCACCACTTGTGCAGCCGGCCTGTTCGACATCTACCCCACCACCGATACCGCCAGGCGCGCCCTGCGCTGATCTCCCGGCCGGGGGCCGCCGCGGCGCAAACGCTGTCGAGGTCGATCTCTGCGCCGTCCTGGCGGGCCGCCTGGCCGCAGGCCATCGAGGCTGAATGGCCGGGGACCGCGACGCCCCACCTGGTCGTCGGCTCAGACCGCCGAGCGGTCCGCAACGCCGTCCCGGTGGCCATGTCGATCTCGCCCCTGACGGTGCACACCATCGTGCTCACGATCGGATGGTCGAGAGCGATACCCGACGGCTCCTCGCCACCGCGAGCCGTGGGGTGGCGTTCGTGTACCTGCGCCGGTTCGTGTCGCCGCCCGGGCTCCCTGCAGTCAGCGTCGCCACTGTCCAGGTGGGGATCGGGGTGGTCACACTGACGGCAACGGTGCCGGTTCTCGATCCTCCCCCGCTGAGCCTCAGTCGTCGATCACAGGGTGCTTCGCCTCGGCGTAGTAGTTCATGTCGCGCCATTCCCGGTTGGCCAGTGACCGTTTGGTCTCCTCGTACAGGAGTCGGTCGCCCGGGTCGGCGCGCAGCCGATCGCGGAACACGAGGTACCGGCTGGGATCCGGACGCTAGCAGTTGATCAAGTAGTGCTGCGGGGCTGCGGTATCCGAGGACCCCGCGGGACCGGTGGTTGAGCTCGTGCTCGACCCGTTGGAGCGCAGCGGGCTGTGCTCGGACAGGTCGGTGCCCTTCAAGAGGGTCGCTTTCGAATGGGCGTTCGCGGTCGCCGGGGTGGCCGCGGTGTCGACGTGGCTGAACGCCGGCGTGCCATCCACTCAGGTCGCGGAGTGGGCCGGGCACAGCGTCGGGGTGCTGCACCAGATCTACGCCAAGTGCGTCGTCGGCCAGGAGGACGCGGCTCGGCAGCGCATCGCTGCAGTGCTGGAGGCGGGCCGTGGTGCCTGAAACTTCAGCGCGTATTCAGCGTGACCACCCGGTGAGCGTAGGTGCCAGCTGGACATCACCGGACAGCCCAAGATCGCACCTTCACGGCGTTCCCGCTGGTCAGGGCTGGATTTCGCTCGTCAGCGAGGTGTGCCCCCGGTGGGATTCGAACCCACACTGTGACCCTTTTAAGGGGCCTGCCTCTGCCGATTGGGCTACGAGGGCGCCGGGCCAGCCTACGGGCCGGCCCCCCGCTCCCCCGCTCGCCTTCAGGCGCTGGCCCGTCCGGCGGCGACCTCGGTGGTGCGGGCTCGCGCCTCTTCCGCCGGCGGCCCGGGCGGCGTGGGGTTGCCCGCGACCCTGCTGAACTCGGCCCGCGGGTCGTGGATCTGGCCGAGCGAGACGACCTCGCGACCCAACACCAGCGCGCCCGTCCAGTCGAACACGATCCGGATCCGGCGGTTCCAGGTGGGCATCCGGCTCACGTGGTAGGTGCGGTGCATGAACCACGCGACGATGCCGCGCAGCTTGATGCCGTAGATCTCCGCGACACCCTTGTACAGCCCGAGGCTGGCCACCGAACCGGCGTAGGAGTGCTTGTACTGCTTCAGCGACTTGCCGCGCAGGTACGCGACGATGTTGTCGCCGAGCACCTTGGCCTGACGCACCGCGTGCTGCGCCGACGGGCTGGTCGTGGCGTTCGGGTCCTTCTTCGTCAGGTCCGGCACCGCGGCGCAGTCACCCGCGCTCCAGACCTCGGGCATCCCGACGACCTGCAGGGCAGTTGTGCACTTGATCCGGCCGCGCTCGTCGCGGGGCAGATCGGTGTTCTCCAGCATCGGGTTGGGCTTGACGCCGGCGGTCCAGATGATGGTGTCGGTGTCGAACTCGGTGCCGTCATCGAGCTTGACGTGCCCGTCGACCATCGAGAGCACCCGGGTGTCGAGGTTGACCTCGATGTCGGCGTCGAGCAGTCGCTCCACCGTGTAGCGCCCCATCTTCGGCCCGACCTCCGGCATGATCCGGTTCGCGGCCTCGACGAGCACCCACCGCAGATCCTCACGGTTGATGTTCTCGTAGTAGCGGATCGCGTAGCGCGACATGTCGGCCAGCTCCGCCAGCGCCTCGACACCGGCGTACCCGCCGCCGACCACGAGGAACGTGAGCAGCTTGCGGCGCAGCTTCGGGTCGAGCGTGGTGGACGCCGCGTCGAGCCGCGACAGCACATGGTTGCGCAGGTAGATGGCCTCACCGACGCTCTTGAACGAGATGCCGCGCTCGGCCAGGCCGGGGACCGGCAGGACGCGGGCCACCGAACCCGGCGCGACGACGAGGATGTCGTAGCCGATCTTCGTGATGTGTCCGGCCGCCATCTCCGCGGTGATCTCGCGGTTGGCGTGGTTGATCTCGGTGACCCGCCCCGTGAGGTGGTGGCACTTGCGCAGCACCCGGCGCAGCGGCACGACGACGTGCCGGGGCTCGATGGAGCCGGCCGAGGCCTCCGGCAGGAACGGCTGATAGGTCATGTGGGACTGCGGGTCGATCACCGTGATCGACGCCTCGCCGCGGCGCAGCTTCTTCTGCAACCGCAGAGCGGTGTACATGCCGACGTAACCGCCGCCGACCACGACGATCCTGGTGTTGCGCGCCATGACCCTCATGTTCCCACTGCGGCCCACGTGCATCCCAATCGAGGAGGCCCATTCGTGGCAGGGCACACCATCGATCGACGGATCGCGCACCTACCGGTGACGGCGATCACCGATCAGGTGCAGCCGCAGGGCCCTGAGCAGCCGAAACCGTGTCGTGAAATCCGCACCCCGACCCGGCTCCGCTGGGCATGCGCCTCGGCCGATTCGATCCGGCGGCGCACACAAGGGCCCGGGAGATGGCGAGATACCGACAAATCGGGTGAATCGTCACGAGTGATGTTCGTGACGTCACCCGCACCCGATCCCCGCCTGCCGCGCAGCCGTGCGCAGCACGTTCTCGAGCATGGCAGGGGTGAGCCGCCCGGTGAAGGTGTTCTGCTGGCTGACGTGGTAGCTGCCGAACAGGTGCAGCGGTGCACGTCTCGGCGCCGCGGGGGCCAGCTCCACGTGCGCGCCGTGCCCGAAGCGCGGCCGGGGCCGCGGAATCGCCCAGCCCGACTCGGCCAGCACCGGCAGCAGCGCCTGCCAGCCGAACGCGCCGAGCACGACGACCGCACGGACCGTCGGCGCGAGCAACGCCAGCTCAGCCAGCAACCAGTGCCCGCACGTGTCCCGCTCGGCAGGGGTCGGCTTGTTGTCCGGCGGGGCGCAGTGCACCGGCGCCGTGATCCGGGTCCGGTGCAGCGCCAGCCCGTCGTCCCGGTGGATCGCGGTGGGCTGGTTCGCGAGTCCCACCGCGTGCAGAGCGGCGAACAGCACGTCACCCGAGCGGTCACCGGTGAACATCCGGCCGGTGCGGTTGCCGCCGTGCGCGGCCGGCGCGAGGCCCACGATGAGCAGCGCGGCGTCGCCTGGGCCGAAGCCAGGCACCGGGCGACCCCAGTACTCCTGATCGCGGAAGGCGGCGCGCTTCTCTTGCGCGACCTTCTCCCGCCAGGCGACGAGCCGGGGACAGGCCCGGCAGTCGGCAATAACGGCGTCGAGCTCCGGGATGCTGCGGGGACTGCGCGGTAACACGACTCAGGCGATCGAGCGGGCGATGCCGTCGAGGATGTCGTGCTCGCTGACGACGAGCTCGTCGATGCCGGCGCGGTCGTGCAGCTCGTGAGCCAGCACGTCCACGATCAGCGCGCCGGCGCCGATCACATCGACCCGCCCGGGGTGCAGCGCGCCCAGCGCGGCTCGCTCCTCGCGGGGCATCACGAGCAGCTCGCCGGCCACCCGGTGCAGATCGGCACGGGAGAGCCGGGACAGGTGCACGGCGTCGGGGTCGTAGGCGGGCAGCTCCTGGGCGACACCGGAGAGCGTGGTGATCGTGCCTGCGACCCCGACCCAGGTGCGCACCCCGTCCAGCGGGACGGCGGCGAACGCATCGACCAGGATGCCGGCCGCGACCTCGCGTGCGGCGGCGACGTCCTCCGCACTGGGCGGGTCGCCCGGCAGGCACCGTTCGGTGAGCCGCACGGAGCCGACGTCGACCGAGTGTGCGGCGTGAACCTTCGCCGCCCCGTCGACCAGCGAACCGACGACGAGCTCGGTCGACCCACCGCCGACGTCGACGACCACGAACGGGCCGTCCTCGGGTTCGAGGTCACCGACCGCGCCGACGAACGACAGCCCGGCCTCCTCGTCACCGGAGATCACCTCGGCGTCGGTGCCGAGCGTGTCGCGCACCATGCCGAAGAAGTCCTCGCGGTTCGACGCGTCGCGGGTCGCCGAGGTGGCGACCATCCGGACCCGCTCGGCGCCCTTCCGACGCAGCACCGCGGTGTAGTCGGCGAGCGCGACGCGGGTGCGCTCCAGGGCGTCCGGGGCGAGTACACCGGTCGCGTCCACGCCCTTGCCGAGACGGACGATGCGCATCTCCCGGTGCACGTCGCGCAGGGCGAGTGAGCCGTCGAAGCTCGATGTCACGTCGGCGACGAGCAGGCGGATCGAGTTGGTCCCGCAGTCGATGGCGGCCACCCGCGGCATGCGCTCTCCTTGTGCGGTCGGATTCGGTCTCGAGATCGAGTCCGCCGCAACGGTACGCGCGCCGCCGCGCAGGTCTGCGGCCTGTCACGGCCGCGACGCGGCGACGATCGGCATTCGCACGGTTACTCTCCTGGCGTGGTCGATCGGAGCCCACAGGGCACGCAGCAGCGCGACACCGCCGCCGCACCGGCCGGGTTCCGGCCGCGCAACGGCTTCCCGTCCGACGGGGTGACGACCCGGTCCCTGCCGACGCCGTCCGCCGCACCCGTCGGCACCGATCTCGGCACCCACGAGGTCACCAACCAGGCGCCGCCGCTCGCCGGGTTCGATCCGATGGCCTGCGACCCGGCGCTCGTCGACGCCGTCCGCCGCGAGGGAGCGGGTGAGGCGCTGCCCGCGCTGCGCGGGCTGGGCCGCGTCGTCGGCTCGGCCGAGGCCCGCGAGCACGCCCGGCTGGCCAACGAGAACTCCCCGGTGCTGCGCACGCACGACCGCTACGGCCACCGCATCGACGAGGTCGAGTTCCACCCGTCCTGGCACCGGCTGATGGAGATCTCCGTGGGCTGGGGGCTGCACGCGTCGCCGTGGCAGGCCGACCCCGGTTCCGGCGCGCACGTTGCCCGTGCCGCGGGGTTCTACCTGGTCAGCCAATTGGAGCAGGGACACTGCTGCCCCATCTCCATGACGTACGCGTCGGTACCGGCGCTGCGCCACGATCCGGCGCTGGCGGCGCTGTACGAGCCGGGCCTGATGTCCCGCAGCTACGAACCGGGACTGGCCCGACCGGAGTCGAAGGCCGGGTTGCTCGCCGGCATGTCGATGACGGAGAAGCAGGGCGGCTCCGACGTCCGGTCCGGTGCCACCGTGGCCACCCCGTCCGGCGACGGGACCTACCAGCTCATCGGACACAAGTGGTTCACCTCGGCGCCGATGAACGACCTGTTCCTCACCCTCGCGCAGGCGCCCGGCGGGCTGACCTGCTTCGTGCTGCCCCGGGTGCTGCCCGACGGCACGCGCAACCCGATCCGGCTGCAGCGACTCAAGGACAAGCTCGGGAACCGCTCGAACGCGTCGGCCGAGCTCGAGTACGACGGCGCGACCGGCTGGCGGATCGGCGAGGAGGGCCGCGGCGTCGCGACGATCATCGAGATGGTGTCGATGACGCGGCTGGACTGCGTGCTCGGTTCGGCCGGGACGATTCGGGCGGCGCTCACCGAGGCGGCGCACCACGTCGCGCACCGCAGCGCGTTCGGCACCCGGCTGGCCGACGCCCCGCTGATGCAGACCGTGATCGCCGACCTGGCTCTGGAGTCCGAGGCGGCCACCACGCTGGCGTTGCGGCTGGCGGGCGCGGCCGACCGCGGTGAGCGTGAGTTGCTGCGGCTGGCGCTGCCCGCGTCGAAGTACCTGGTGTGCAAGCGGGCCCCCACCGTGGTGGCCGAGGCGCTGGAGTGCCTGGGGGGCAACGGCTACGTCGAGGAGTCCGGGCTGCCGCGGCTCTACCGGGAGGCCCCGCT
Source organism: Pseudonocardia acidicola (assembly GCF_012911935.1). Taxonomy (GTDB): domain Bacteria; phylum Actinomycetota; class Actinomycetes; order Mycobacteriales; family Pseudonocardiaceae; genus Pseudonocardia; species Pseudonocardia acidicola. The sequence goes on from NZ_JAAXLA010000024.1 coordinate 87,344, forward strand.
GAACTCGATCTGGGAGGGGTCGGGCAACGTCACCGCGCTCGACGTGCTGCGCGCGGTGGCCCGCGAGCCGGCGTCCGTCGACGCGGTGCTGACCGAGATCGACGCCGCCGCGGGCGCCGACGAGTGGTTCGACCGCGCCGTTCGCGAGCTGCGCAGCGAACTGCGGGCCCGGGAGGAACGCCGGGCGCGCCGGCTGGCCGAGATGCTGGCGCTGTGTCTGCAGGGCTCGCTGCTGCTGCGGCACGCTCCGGAGGAGGTCGCGAGCGCGTTCGTGTCCTCCCGGTTCCTGCCGGACGGCCCGTGGCGCACGGCGGGCACCCTGCCGGCCGAGGCCCACACCCAGGCGCTGCTGGAGCGGGTCTCCCCCACCCCGTAATCCCTCCCTTCCCGCGAGTCGCGGGGGGGGTTACGGGG